>DATFXM010000046.1:0-10567 GCA_035315885.1 Blastocatellia bacterium | reverse complement strand
ATACACCACTGACGATGGGCTGCCACACAATTCGATCAATAAGATTGTGCGTGACTCGCGTGGCTTTCTTTGGTTTTGCACGGGTGATGGGCTCTCTCGATTTGATGGTTACACATTTACGAATTACGGCACTGAACAGGGGCTGCCGCATCGAGTCGTGTCGGATTTTCTGGAGACTCGCGCCGGCGAATACTGGGTTGGTACTTACGGAGGCCTGGTGCGATTCAATCCCGGTGCTCCTCCAGATCGCCGGGTCATCTTTGCCGACAAGCTGGAGCAAGCGACGTCGATGTTTGCGATCCTGCGGCCATCAGACGAGGCAGCCTCCGCACCGGCAGTTACCGCGTTGTTTGAGGATCGCGACGGCACAATCTGGTGCGGTGCGCAGCAAGGACTTTACCGCGTTAAGCGCGAAGGCACACACTTTGTGCTGAGTCCGGTCGACGTCGGTCTTCCTTTGTCATGGCCCGAAGGTCGAATCGTTTCGCGTCTGCTCCAAGACCGTTACGGTTCGTTATGGATTGCGACGCCCAGCGGATTGTATCGCCGCTGGCCGGATCGCAGATTCGCTCACTATACGAAACGCGATGGTTTGCCGGATGAATATCTTCACGACTTGCTCGAAGATCATCAAGGCCAGCTCTGGGCTGGAACTCGTTATGGTGGTTTCTTTCGATTCAACGTCGATAACACACCTAATCCACCAAAGATCGCGCGAGTGTACTCGATGCGCGACGGACTGCCGACCAATTGGGTATTTCAACTCTTTGAATCGAGTGACCGGCATTTTTGGATTGCTTCGAATCGTGGACTGATTGCATTCGCGCCAGAAACAGAGGGGCACAGCGAAGAGTTTCATCAGTACTCAGAAAGGAACGGTCTAAGTTATTTCGACGTTACTGCAGCAAATGAAGATACCGGCGGCAATCTCTGGTTGGGTACGAATGCCGCAGGTGCGATGAGAATGGAACGCAATGGGTTCGTTACTTACGATAGACGCGATGGCCTGGACACTGTCAATTCGATCTTCGCGGATCGATCGGGCGCGTTGTGCTTCAGAGGCGATATCATTGGCGACGCGAGCGCGAGGGAGTTGCAAGGCGCCAACGTGGATTCATTCGGGCCAGTCCAGGATTATTTGCACAAGAGGCTGGGACGATTAGACGGGCACCGCTTTAGTTGGTTCATTCCTAAGGCCGCGCGAGATCTGGGTTGGGTCGGTGAAGGCGTTACCCTGCAAGCGCGCAACGGCGATTGGTGGATTGGTTCTAAGCAAGGACTGTATCGCTTCGCCGCAATCAATAGGTTCGATGAGATAAAGTCAGCGCAACCGGTTACGTCCTTCCCGAAAGAAGAATTTGGAGGCAATCCAGTGTTCCGGCTCTTTGAAGACTCCCGGGGAGATATTTGGATCTCCTCCTGGTCGACGAGGCCACTCTTGCTTTGGGATCATGTCAGCGAAAAGCTTCGAGATTTATCGGCGGCGCCAACTTACCATGCCAACGATCTCCCGCGTTCGTTTGGCGAGGATAGTTCAGGCAAAGTTTGGATCGGTTTCAACGGAGAAATCGCGCGATACGATAACGGAAGCTTCACCGTGTTTTCAGCGAATGATGGCGTGCCTGCAGGCGCGATCGCGAGCATCTATGCCGATCACGCCGGCAGGCTCTGGCTGGCATCGTCTCGCGGCGGATTGATTCGCGTTGATGAGCCGAAGGGTGCTCGGCCAACATTCGTTAACTACACGACGATCGAGGGCTTGTCGAGCAACAGCATCGAGCCGATAGGGGATCTGCTGGTTGAGGATCTGCAGGGACGCATCTATATCGGGACCGCACGAGGACTCGATCGGCTGGATCCAACGACGGGACATTTTAGGCATTTCACTACGGCCGACGGATTAGCGTCGGGCTTGTTCAGAGCCGCGTTCCGCGACAAAAACGGCGGACTCTGGTTTGGGACCACTGGTGGTCTATCGCACTTCATACCAGGGACGGATGAGCGGGCCGAAACGCCACCGCCGATTTTGATCAGCGATCTGTCAATCGCGGGAGCAAAACATTTCGTTTCGGCTATGGGCGAGAGTGAGATTCTCCTGCCCGAGCTGCGCTCAGATCAAAATCAACTACAGATTGAATTTGTCGGCCTGAATTTCGTGCCGGGAGAAGCGTTGCGCTATCAATACAAACTCGAAGGCGCCGACAAGGATTGGAGCCCGCCGACTTATCAGCGCACGGTAAACTACGCAAGACTAGCGCCAGGACGTTACCGATTCCTGGTCCAGGCCGTTAACCTCGACGGTCTAGCCAGCTCGAAACCGGCTGTTATCAGTTTCAGAATTCTTCCCCCGTTGTGGGCGCGCTGGTGGTCCATTACCTTCGGGGCGATCGCGCTTACTTTCATTTTTTATGGGCTCTATCGATATCGAGTCGCTCGTTTGTTGGAGCTTGAACGGGTGCGCACGCGCATTGCTACGGACCTTCATGATGACATTGGCGCTGGTCTCTCGCGCATTGCGGTGCTGAGCGAAGTGGCGCGGCATGAGGCGAGCGGGCCGACGGTCAATGATCGGCTTTCGGTGATTGCTTCAGCTTCGCGCGAGTTGGTTGACTCGATGAGTGACATCGTCTGGGCAATCAATCCTCAGCGTGATCAGCTTCACGATCTTACGCAGCGGATGCGGCGCTTTGCTAGTGATGTCTTTACGTCTCGTAACATCGAATTCCGCTTTTCGGGTCCGGACGACGAGCACCCGTTGAAGGTGAGCGCCGATGTGCGCCGCCAAATCTTCCTGATATTCAAGGAATGCATCAATAACATCGTGCGTCATTCAGGCTCGAGTTCGGCCGAGATCGAGTTGAACGTCGAAGACGGCTTTCTGCGGCTCACTATGAAGGATGATGGTCATGGATTCAATCCTGCCGACGTTAGCGAAGGCAATGGGCTTGCGAACATGCGTGCCCGCATGGAGATGATGGGCGGGAAGTTTCATCTGAAGTCCGCGAACGGACGGGGCACAAAGATTAGTTTGGAAGTGCCGCTGAAAGCGACGATCAATGAGCACAACGGGAGGCTTGGAGAGCGACGGAAGTGAAGGATGAGGGATGAAGAATGAAGGATGAATGATGGTTCAGGCAGAAGGTTATTCCATCCCTCATCCTTTGTTTTCCCGTCTGTGTAGACGGGGAAAATGTCTGTCAGGTCGCTTATTCTAGGCGCGGAAAACCGACTTTCTGACGATGAATCAACCAACGACTAATCGAGCTGCTTCTGCGAGCGGCAGTGCGCACGTCGCTGAGCAGCCTATCAGATTAGCGATAATCGAAGACCAGCGCGACATCCGCGAGGGGTTGGCCGCGATGCTTAATTTCACGCAGGGCTTCGAATGCATCGGCTATTACCGCTCGATGGAAGAGGCTCTTGATCGGATAAGAGCCGCCGTGCCCGATGTTACGCTCGTGGATATCGGATTACCGGGCATGAATGGCATCGAAGGCATTCGTCTGCTGAAAGAACGCTACCCCGATATGCTGCTTTTGATGCTGACCGTTTACGACGACGACGAATACATCTTCGACGCGCTGTGCGCCGGCGCAAATGGTTACCTGCTGAAGAAGACCCCGCCCACACGCTTAATCGAAAGCCTGCGGGAAACGATGGCAGGCGGCGCGCCCATGTCACCTGAGATTGCCGGGCGCGTCATCAAACTGTTTCGCGAAATTCGCCCGCCGGAAAGAGCCGAGTACCATCTCACCCCGCACGAGACGCGACTCTTGAAGCTGCTGGTCGACGGCCATAACTACAAAACCGCAGCGGCGGAAATCAAAGTCAGCGTCACGACCGTTGCGTTTCACATGCGCAACATCTATCAGAAACTACAAGTGCACTCCAAATCCGAAGCCGTTGCCAAGGCGCTTCGAAATCGGCTCGTCTAACGGGTCAAGCCATTTCTATCTACACAGACGGTGACGGCGGCGTCAGCCGGTAGTACAAGCATTCCAATTTCCCCCGGCAAGACTTTCATTCCCCCAAAAGCAGAAGTTTCTAACTTCGGAGAGGGAAAACTATGAGGCTAAGGCGACTTGATTTACGAGAAGCTATAAACAGCAAGCGATTCCTGAAGCTCACCACGGCAACAGCGGTTCTGGTTATATGCGGTCTCGTGCTGACTTACGCCACCATCCCCGATTCAAATGGTGTCATCCATGCCTGCTACAACAAGAGCGGTGGCTCAATTCGAGTGATCGACGATTCAGTTACGAAGTGCAGCTCGAATGAGACTTCTTTGAGTTGGAATGTGACTGGCCCGCCCGGTCCAATCGGGCCTGCCGATTTGACTTGGAATTAGCTGGCTCTGCCCTCGCCCAGCTCTTCCGGTCCGCTCGGAACAGAAATTCCCGACCGCAGCTTAGAAAGGGAGGACCCTGTTATGAAAGTAGTGCGAGTTATGAAAGGAAGTTCGTTCTTAAGCGTAGTAGTAATCGCCGGCGTGCTAATTCTGTCGTGCGCCTGGGCTTTCACCCGGGGATTCACTCAGGCGTTGGTTCCACGAGATCCGGGGGTTCGAGGTGGGCTTGCCAATACTGGTGGGGGATTACAACAGCGGGGAATTCCGATCCCCCATCCACCGCTGATAAGTCCAAACCCCACGACCGGCGCGACGGTGAACGATAACGAGCGAGCGTCTTTCGTGGAGGGAATTAATCGCGCAGGTCAGTTGGAGTCTACCTGCGATAGGTGCGCCGACGTGACAGACGGCTCCCCCGTTCCAGGTGAATTGGATCCGGTGTTCCCACAAGTCCACACCAATTCGAATGGGCTGGGCGCAAGACATAATGCCGACCAGTGCTTCATATGTCATGCCCATCCAGTTCTGGGCGGGTCCGGTGGATTCATAGTTCCCAATCCGAGCGATTCGGTGGCTGAGCCGGCGGAGAATCCGCAGTTTCGACTGATCCCCCATCGCTTCGGAAGACAGAACGTTGTTCCCGCTTTCGAAGAGCAGTACGGACCCATCCGTGAAGTGCGATTCAAATTCAAGCCCGACGGCACTCGTGACGGCGGGGTGCATCAACTCTGGACGGTGCGCGGAAGCACAAACGATCCAACCATTCCCAACTGCGCTCTAACTCAACCTGATTTCGCAGCGCAATTCGCGGCGGGCAATCTGTCGTTCCGCATTCCGTTGCAGATGCTGGGGCTCGGCCTGATTGAATCGATCCAGGATCGCGAGATTCTGGCACACCATGAAGCTACTGCCGCGCAGCAGGCAAGGCTCGGGATCGCGGGTCATCCTAACCGCAGTGGCAACGACGGCACGATCACGCGTTTCGGTTGGAAGGCACAGAACAAATCGATCACCATCTTTGCCGGCGAGGCCTACAACGTCGAGATGGGGATCACGAACGAAGCTTTTCCTACCCCTACGGAAGAGGATCCCGGCTGCCAGGGACCTGAGAAGCCCCAACCGAATGACGTGGTTCGCACAGCGCCGGATGATACCCGCAATCAAGCCTTCAATAATCCTCTCCACATCCTGCCGGACTGGCAACAGTTCCAGCTCATGATGCGGTTTACAGACGGGCCGGCACCGGATCCGAATCCGAGTGCGAGCGCGCAAAGAGGGCGAGTTGTCTTTGAGCAGATCGGATGCGCGGCGTGTCATACACCGCAGATGCAGACGGCTCCGGTGATGCTAAGTCCTGTGCTGCAGGACCGCCCTGTAAACCTGTTCTCTGACCTGTTACTGCACCACATGGGTGCTAACCTCGCGGACAACATCCTGCAGGGTCAGGCGGGCCCCGACGAGTTCCGGACCACGCCTCTCTGGGGAGTCGGTCAGCGCATCTTCTTCATGCACGACGGAAGAACGTCGGATCTGCTCGAGGCCATCAGCGCCCATTTCTCAAATCCGGCGCCACCGGACCCCCGCCATCATGATCCGGCGTACCCCGCATCTGAGGCCAACGGCGTCATCCGTAACTTTAACGCGCTGTCGAACGCTGATAAGCAGGCAGTTCTGGACTTTCTTCGCTCTTTGTAACCGTGCTGCTTTCAAGGCGCAGTCCTGGGGCGTTGAACCGCGGACTGCTTGTTTCTTTAGTGCAATGAAGGTTATGCGACTTATCGGCCGACTTTCGTTTCTGGCGGTTGCCATTCACCTTGCGGCCTGGGCTCGAGCGGGGTTTGCGCAGTCTGTCCGCGAATTCCATCGGACACTTCCTGTTACGGTTAGCGATCCTGTAACTCTCGAGGTTCAACTGTCCGAAGGAGAGCTTCAAATTGCCTATGGCCGCCAGGAACAGGTTTCGATCAGGGCCATCGCGAGGACAGCGGGCGCGAAGGCTGACAACGAGTTTTTTGCGACTTCGCTGTCCGTCGAGCAGGCGGGAAATCACCTGCGGCTCCGGGATCTATCGGGCAAAGGGCGCGTAGAAGGAGAGAGCAGAATTGTCTACAGAATCGATGTGCCATATTGGACCGAGGTTCTTTCCGTCATGGGCGACGGAAAACAAACAATAACTGGCGTCATGGGTCCTGTGATAGCGGCGACCAGGAAAGGCGATATTAAAGTGTGCTATGTGTCAAAGGGTGTGGTAGCAAAGACTGGCTTAGGGAATCTAGATCTGGAGGTCATCGGTGAGCGTGTCGAGGCTAAGACTGGCAACGGCAACATATCATGCATTCGTGCGGTTCAGGGGGTGAGCGCAGAAACAGAAGATGGCGACATCGTTCTTGTGGTCGTGGGGCCCTCCAATGCAACCGTAAAAACGGGGATCGGAAGAATTGAGGTGACCGGCGCGAAAGGTAGTCTCTTGGGCTCGACTGTTAAAGGGGATCTGCAGGTAAAGGCGATGCTGTACGACGACTGGCGGTTGAGTTCTGCCTCGGGAAACATTCGCGTCGAACTTCCACCGGCAACCAGGTTTGAAGTCGATGCTACGACGAACTTCGGCGAAGTCCTGATCGATCGCGACGACATTGAGAAGCCGAGTACTAAGGTTCGTTACTTCCAGCAGAAAGTAAACGGTGGCGGCAAGCGCATTGAGGTACGCACCGATAGCGGCAAGATCGTGATTCGTTGATCGTCAACCAATCCGAGAATGTTCGTGTTTCGAGATTCAGGAGCGCTAAAAAAAAGGAAAGAAAAGAGACGAGCACCCTGGTATCGATTAATTCAGCGGTTGATCTCGGGGTTGAGAACGACTGCAATCATCACGAAACGAGGCGTGTCGGTATGGTAAAGCGGGCGTTGTGCGGTCATTCGCATCAAGTGAACCCAGTCGGGGAAAATTGTGAGGTGTTAATGATTGCGCCCAACCTTTCCGAGACAAACAAGACGAAAAATCCGCAGCTCCTAAGCTACACTCCCCCTCCGGAATTCTGTTAAAATGCGGGCGCGTCCATCAGAAAAAGGCGTGTTCAGCAGGTTCACTCCCCAAACAAGCGGCTCTTGCCCTTCTTGATAACGATCTCCAGTTCATGAGCCACTCTGATGCTAAGTGCCAGCGCTACCGGCACCCTTTCTTTTGGGCTGTGCTACTAGTATGCCTGTTAATGCTTGGGCTGTATGTGTACGCCGGAGTCATGGTTTACCGTTACGGCTCGGTGGCGACAGACTACGGCTGGGAGGCCCACCGCCGGGGCGATGCCTGGTACGTGAGCGCGGTGGATCCGCACGGCGCAGCCGCCGGTCGAGTGGTTGTCGACGATCGCGTCCTCGCCGTCGACGACGACACGCGGATCGCACTCGTTGGACCTAACCTTAAGACAATCCCGCCGGACAGCACCTATACCGTCCGCTTGGTGCGCGGCGGCGGAGAGCAGCAACTCACGCTGTACGCACCTCTAAAGCGTGACTACCGGAGACTCGCGCGCACTTTCTCATACCTGATGCTCAGCGTCGCGTTTTTCTTGCTCGCGTTGCTCATGGGCTCGCTCAAGCCTGAAGAGAGAATTACCCGCTTAGCTTGTATTGCGTTGTTCGCCTCGGCACTCTTCTTCCTTCAGCGAGCTGCGCCGAGTCTTGAAGCTGCGTGGCTGGTAAGCGATTCTAGAATTTTCCCGACCCGTAGCGCACTCACAGTATTCCTCCTCACTGGAGCGATCACACCGCTCCACTGGGTGCTCGCCTACCATTTCTACTACAGCTTTCCCCAGGGTGTGGCCCGCACCCGCTTCTGGACGGGAATCAAGCACCTGCTCTATGCCTGGGGAGGGATCTTTTTCGTCGCCTTCAGGGCCACCGACCTGGCGCGGCTGCAAGGTGAGGACGTCCTCATCGCGTTCCGTGCTCACTACGATCAAATATTTAAGTTCCAGCCTTTTGTCTTTAACCTGTTCCAGTTCTGCGCAGCAGTCGCAATCTTCGCGGTCATCATCCGGAACTATCACACAGTCACGGCAGTCGACCAGCGCCGGCGCGTCAAGTGGCTCGTCTATGCCTCGGTCGCCGGCATCAGTCCGTTGGCGTTCTCAGAAGCAGCCGGGTTGCTGTGGCGCGCGACCGGAAGCAACGACCCCTATATCGACAACATTCTTTTTACGTTCTTGTGGGTATCGAATTTGCTGACGTTGATCATCCCCGTCGTGTCGTGCTACGTGATCCTCAAGCATCATGTGTTTGACATCAACGTGGTCATCCGGCGCGGCGTCCAGTACCTGCTCGCAAAGAACGCGCTGCGGCTCCTGCTAACGCTCCCCGCCATTGCCCTGCTGCTGACAGTGCTCGCTAACCCGAACCGGACGGTCGCCGAGATTGTATTTCGCAACTCGATCTACTTTTACTTGCTCTTCATCGTCGCTGCCGCGCTCAGCCTGCACTTCCGCCGACGCTTGAGCGACTGGATCGACCGCAAGTTCTTCCGCGAGGTGTACGATCAGGAGAAGATCCTGCACGCACTGATTGAAGACGTGAAGAAGCTCGACTCGATGTCCGAGATGTCGCGACGCGTAAGCCTCGAGGTCGAACGCGCGCTGCACCCCGAGCGCGTCTATCTTTTCTACCGACAGCGGGAGCACCGCGACCTAAGCCTTGGCTACTCGTCCGGTGGCACTTCGCAGCAGTTGCACATCCCCGAAAATTTTCGCTTGTTGCCCTTCATGGAGGATCAGGGCTGCGCCCAGATTTTCCCGTTCCCGCCCAAGAACAACCTGCCACCGGCCGAAAAGGACTGGCTCGATCGGCTTGGCACGCGCCTGATTGTGCCATTAGCCGGCAGCGATGGCCGCCTCGCCGGCCTGTTCCTGCTTGGCGAGAAGAAAGCTGAAGTGCCTTACACGGCGCGCGACCGCGAGCTGCTGGAGGCGCTCGCCGATCAGATCGCGATCGTGTACGAGAATGTGCGGCTGAAGGAAAGCATCGCACACGAGCGCAGGATCAAGCACGAGGTGCTAGCTCGTGTGGACCAGCAACAAATCAACCTGCTGAAAGAGTGTCCCGCATGTGGCGCCTGTTTCGACTCAGCAGCGTCGGCATGCACTGCTGACGGCAGCGAGTTGCAGCTTTCGCTACCAGTCGAGCGCACGATCGAGGCGCGTTATCGGCTGGAACGATTACTTGGGCGCGGCGGTATGGGCGCCGTCTACGAAGCGACCGATCTGCGCTTGCAACGCCAGGTCGCGATCAAAATTCTGTCGGGCAGCATGTTCGGCAACGTCCAAGCGCTGCGCCGCTTCGAGCGTGAGGCGCAGGCCGCGGCGCGCTTGCGCCACCCAAACATCGTCACGGTCCATGACTACGGAGTGCTGAGCACGGAAGGCGCCTATCTGGTGATGGAGCTCGTAGCGGGTGAGACGCTCCGTGCCCGGCTTAAACGCGAGCGCCAACTCACGCCCGCCACAGCCGCCGATATCTTCGACCAGCTTCTCGAAGGCGTTAAAGCCGCGCACCAAGCGGGTGTCGTGCACCGCGACCTGAAGTCGGAGAACATTTTCCTGGTGGGAACTGAGAGCCGGCAGACGCACGTGTACGTCCTTGATTTCGGCTTGGCCAAGCTCACACAAACGATTGCGCCAGATGTAGAGAGTCACAGCCCGATTGCGTCTGTCACCACTCCTGGCGCCGTACTGGGCACTTTCGGTTACATGTCGCCGGAGCAACTCACGGGAGGCACGGTGGACGAACGCAGCGACCTGTTCTCCATCGGTGTAATGGTTGTTGAAGTGATCACGGGCCGCCGTCCGTTCGGCGGCACAACCTATCACGACTTGCTGACCAACATCCTGCAAGGCTCTTATCATTTGCCCAACGACACACGCTTGGTTCAACGACTTGACGAGATCCTACAGTGCTGCCTGGCCAAAGCGAGCAGCGCGCGCTTTGCCTCCGCCGCGGCCATGCAAGCGGAGCTGATCCCCGCGCTTCGCCGGTGCCCGCCATTCGTCGGGTTAGGCCGCCCAGCGCCTGAAGCCGAGACGGCCATCTTGCCGTAGTAAATACTGGCCTTAGCGACATCTCCATTCGTCTCACCGGTACTCGTTGCACAACATCAACAGACAAACTAAGTGGTTGATTTTACTGGTAGCGGGGGCCGGGATCGAACCGGCGACCTTGGGGTTATGAATC
>DATFXM010000045.1:0-9769 GCA_035315885.1 Blastocatellia bacterium | reverse complement strand
GAGAGTTTGCTGGAGACCGAAGGGGCTTCCGAGTGCCAGCACCCAATCACCTTGTTGCACCTCGTCCGAATTGCCCAGGACCGCCGTAGGCAACCCTGAGGCGTCAATCCGAATCACCGCGAGATCAGTCGCCTGGTCCTGGCCGATTACTTCAGCCGATAATTTCCGTCCGTCTGAAAGGGTCACCGAGATCTTTGTTGCCCCGTTGACAACGTGATTGTTGGTCAGGATGTAGCCGTCGGGCGTGACAATGAAGCCCGAACCTGCCCCCTCTCGACGCGGACTAGGCATCGGCAACACTCGCGGGAACGGAGAGGGCTCTTCGCCTCCACCACCGCCTGCGCGACCGGCCTCGACGACGTTTATGAATACGACTGAAGGCTTAACCGCCTTCGCAACTTCCCTGAACGTGTTCGACAGCTCAACGGGGGAGGGGGCCTCCGCAGTCACCGCACGGGGCGGGGCAAGCTCAGGCGCTTTGCCGGTTGGCCCGCCCCCACGATGATAAGAGCCCTGCACGATCGCTATCGAAACGACCAATGCCGCTACTACAAAAACGATTCCGATCCATGGACCACTGCCGCTTCGTTTGCTGCGAAACGGTTCCGACTTCGCGACACCTCTGGGCTCTTCTGTCCTATTATCCTCGTCACCCATTCCTTCATCCTTTCGCCTTCAAGATGACTAGAAAAAGATTAACCAAGGAACTCTTAAAAGTGCAACTTTTCGTCAGAAGGGAGCACTGGGGTGGACTGCTGGGTCGAGTGCTGACTGCTGAGTCTCGGGTGCTGAGTTGGGAAACGGTATTCAGGCAGCAGTCTGGCAAAGGCGAATCGAGAAATCGCGCCTCACTCAGCGTCGGCACTTTACTTACAGCATCGATGGGCTGGTGATTCGACGTGTCCTGGTCAAACCGTAGGACTTGAGCTGACGATAAAGAGTGCTCGGAGAAATCCCAAGGATCTCTGAAGCCTTACCCTGATGCCAGCCGGTCTGCTCGAGCACCGCGAGAATCTGCTTACGCTTTAGCTCATCAAGGCTCGCGGGGCCGCCTTTATCCTCGTCATCGGCAGTTTCGGTAGCGGCGGGACGATGCGTTCGAAGCTCGAGCGGCAGGTCCTCGGGCTGAATCACCGCTTCGCTTGCAAGAATAACCGCTCGTTCGATCACGTTCTTCAACTCGCGCACATTCCCGGGCCAGCTATAGTCCATCAACAGCTGCATCGCTTCTTCACTCAGGATGGTGCTGTTGTTGCCGGTGGTTGCCGCCAGAAAGTGCGCCGCCAAAGGCGGAATGTCGTCCGTTCTCTCGCGCAGCGACGGAAGCTGGATCGTAAAGTTGTTGATGCGGAACAGAAGGTCGCCTCGGAATCTACCCTCCGCAACCTGCTGGCTCAAGTCGCGGTTCGTCGCGGTTATTACCCGAACGTCGACTTCAACTTTCTTTGTGCCGCCGACACGATAAAAGCACTGGGTCTCCAGGACACGCAGCAGCTTGGCCTGCAGCGTGAGACTCATTTCGCCAATCTCGTCAAGAAACAACGTCCCGCCGTGCGCCAACTCAAATAACCCGAGCTTGCGCTTCCGCGCGCCGGTGAACGCACCAGGCTCGTAGCCAAACAGTTCTGACTCGAGCAGTGTCTCTTGTATTGCCGCACAGCTTATATCGATGAACGGTCCCGCGTGACGGTGGGAATACTGGTGAATCGTGCTCGCCACGAGTTCCTTGCCGGTTCCTGATTCGCCGGTGACCAGCACGATCGCATTCGAAGCGGCGACCTTGCGCACCAACGCGAGGATGTCGGTCATCTTCTGGCTTCGGACTACAATATCGGGCGCCTTCTGCTTGTACGTCAGACGAGACTGCAGAATCATGTTCTCGCGTCTGAGCTGGCGCTTTTCATAAGCCTTGTTGATGATCGCCTCCAGCTCGCGAATGTGGCACGGCTTGGTCAGGTAATCATAGGCACCTAGCTTCATCGCCTGAAGAGCAGTTTCAACTGTAGCGTGGCCGGTCATCATCAATACTTCCGGCGGCTGTTCCTGTTGCCGAAGCTCGCGTAGAACCTCCAGCCCGCTGCGTCCCGGCATCATTATGTCCAACAACGCCACGTCAAAATCCTGTTCGCGCGATTCTGACAGCGCTGATTCGGCGTCATGCACAAGAGTTACATCGTGTCCAAGTCTCGAAAGCTCCTTTTGCAAAACGAGCCCCAGATTTTTTTCGTCTTCCGCTATCAGAAGCTTGACATTGGCGTCTGCGCTCACAGTGCCCCCTCCATTTCGAATATAGGTTCGAATGCTTCTCCATTTCCGTCTTGCTGAGTGAGGTTGTTGTGACCGGGCAGCATGACCCTGAATGTCGAACCGGCGCCTTCAGCGGAGTCCACTTCGATCCTCCCGCCGTGTTCAGAGACGATGCCGTAACAAACCGAAAGACCGAGCCCGGTACCTCGCCCGAGTGGTTTGGTCGTAAAAAATGGATCAAAAATCTTTTGAAGATGATCGGGAGGGATTCCACAACCGGTGTCGTTGAATTCGGCGCAGAGCATGCGACCGCCCTCGCACTCGTGCCAGTGCGTCTTGATCGTGAGGGTTCCTTCGCCTTCCATCGCGTCAAATGCGTTCGATATCAACGCAATGAAGATCTGTTTCATTTGACCTTCGTTGACGTAGACCGGCGCAAGCACATCATTCAGTTCCTTTACGATCTTCATCTTGTTCAGGCGCGGATGGTGCCGTATGAGCTGAAGCGTTTGTTCGATAATCTGGTTCAGCTCCGATGGGACCTTCTCCGCCTGTCGTTGATGTGAGAACTCAAGCAGGCTGTTGGTTATCGCCTTGCAACGGAATGCCTCGTCTCGAATGATCTGCAGATATTCAGAGAAATCATCGTGAATCTCTTCGTTTTCGATGTCATCTACCCGTGCGGTGAGTGCCTCTGAGCAGGCGGCGATCGTAGCAAGCGGGTTGTTGATCTCGTGCACCACGCCGGCTGCCAGTCGACCAATCGAGGCAAGCTTTTCCGCGTGAATTACCGCCTCGTTCATCTTCTTCTGTTCTGTAATGTCTTCACCAACGGTGATAACGTGCGTCACCTCGGCATTGTCGACGCGCATCGGAATTTTGCTTATCTTCCAGACCTTCTTTTGGCCTTCGTAGCTCGAGTCCTGTTCGACTCTTACCATCTCTCCGGTCCTGAAGACATCGGTAAACTCCTCCTCCAGCCGCCGTCGAGGCTGGCGCGCCAGTACGTGAAAGACATTTCGTCCGAGCACCTGCTCGCGGCTAATACCCAGCCCGCCAACTTCTCGATTTCGATTCCATGCAACTATGCGCATGTCGCGGTCTACGACGTAGAGCGAGACCGGAAGGGAATCGATGATCTTCTCGGTGAAGCGCTTCTGCTCCTCGGCTTCGCGGGTCCGCCGCGATACTTCAACTGCAAGATTGATCGAGGTGTCTTTCGTTCTTCGATAGAGCTCGGTATTTCGGATGGCGAGGCTGAGCTGCTGGGCTACCGCGCCGAGTAGTCTCTGGTCATCGGGACTGATCGTACGCTCGGCGTAGCAACCACAGATCAGCATTCCAAGAGTCTTGTCATCAAACATCAGCGGAACGACGGTTTCCTTGGTCACTGCAGAGTCGCAAAGGAAGCGCTCGTCGGTCCTGCACTCTATTGAAGGCTGTACCCTGGTGTCGGCTGCTTCGAAGTAGGATTTGACGTTTGTAGCGTCGTACCAGTCCGCGGTGGGCGCCTTCTCATCTTGTGCTCTCCGGTACACAGCCGAGGCGAATCCGCCAGCACCACTGGAACTACGCACGATCACCGCGCACGCGTCACATTCGAGGCTCTTGCCTACGGTGAACACGGCGTAACCGAGCAGCTCGTCCATTTCGAGGGACGTCATCAGGTTGTTGCCGAGGTTGTATACGAAGGACAACTGGGCCGCGCCCTTCTTTGTCTCTACGTAGAGGCGCGCGTTTTCCAGTGCGACTGCGAGTTGATTACAGATGGTTGCGAGCAGTTCGGGTTGCTGCCGCAGGATTGCAGTGTGCCGCTCCAGACCGAGGCAGACGGCGCCGACAGTTTCTCCCTGTAGCCTCAGCGGCGCCCAGACCATTCGGCCGAACTTCTTTAGCAGCGCGGGAGAAAGAGCGCGACGAAGCGACTCAGGAAGCTGATCAAGGAGCGTCGGCTCACCGTTCATTAGCGGGACTGCCGCCGAAAATATTTCCTGAAGCGATTCACGGGTATCGTCGTTTACCTCGATGCCTTCTACGGCGGCCACGTGAACGGCCAAGCCGTCTTCGCTGCAGAGATAGATGATCCCTGCGGCGGCTCGTGAGACTTCTACGAGCGCTTCCAGAGTCCCGTCCAGCAGAACGTCGGGGTCGAGAGTGCTGGCGAGCACTGCGGAAACGCGATTAAGAATCTTTAACTGCTCGAGGCGTTCAGCGCGCTCTCTCTCGTACCTCCATGAACGAAGGTGAGCCTTGACCCGCGACAGTAGCTCGGCTCGCTGATACGGCTTCGAGATGAAGTCGCTTGCACCTCGGTTGAGGCAGGCCACCTTGTCCTGGGACCGCTGGCTTTTCGAAATGAATATGATCGGAACGTCGCCAGTCGAGGGCGATGAGCGGATTTCCTCGCAAAAGCTGAGGGCCTCGCGCGCCCAGTTCAATCTCCTCACGCTGATGCCGGATTCGTCTTCCAGCTTATGACTTATAGGGCCAGTCAACACTGGAGCCGCGGGCTCGATTATGACAAGAGATGCACGTTGAGGTACGCCTTGGGCACGGGCGAGCTCGAACGAGCTCATGGAAGCGGCGTGATAGCCCGAGGATTCGAGCATCCGGGCTATTGCACGGGCGGATTTTAGTTCGTCGCCGAATACAACAATACGGTCAGACAACCCGTTCGGGTTAGTCATATGGCATCCTGCGTCAGGGAGGGGCTGAGCGGATGACCCAAGGGGCAGATTACGGAAATCGTTATTCGAACCGCCGCACTGTACGTCAATTTGACGTAATAGTCAACAATTTAAATAGCCAGCCTTGTGACCGTTTGATCGTGACTGATCGTGTTGTCACCGTCCGCCATAAAAGCCCACCGCGCGGGGACGCGGGGAACATAGAAGTGGTGAAGGCAGAGGCTGGAGCTGAGCTTTGTTGAGGGCTTGGAACTCGACCTGATCCCCCAGCCGCGATTCGATACCGGGGATGCTGCAACGCTCATCCGACTTCTTGCCGTTGGGGATGTGCGTCACAACGGGTTCGCCGGTTCTGAATCTTCCCACGAACCGGCCGGGGGACCAGGTGGAACGGTCACGCTCCATCGGGACAAACGGGCGTTCGTCTTCTTCTGGCCGTTGGTCGTGCAGACTCGGGACGCCACACCAGCGGTCGTTTGTAAGACGGGCTATCCCAGTTGCGCGGCCAGATGTGCTGCGTCTCGGACATCATCAGGACTGCGCACAAAGCGGTGCTTTGTGCGGCGAGGAGTCCGGCCCTGTCGCCGCTTTGAAAGCCGGCGACCACTGCGGCAATCAGGCGCGAATAGGGCGCCTCACTGCTCAGACCGGACAACAGTTCGACTCTCCTGATGAGAGATTCGCGCTCGCTGCCCTGGAGAATTTCCTCGGCGGCGCAATAGATCGTGTCCATCGCGTAGCGGATGGTGCTGTGGTCTTTGAAGCGCCACTCGACTATCAGCCGCCAGAGTTCTCGTTCCTCAATTACAAGCACTCCTCCTTTCAGGTCATCCACGGGTGCACTCTTTATGAGTGCAAAGCTACGCTTTTGTGGTATAGTCATCGGCCCCTCCGATGCACGGACGGCTCAGGCACACAAATATCCTGTACACAAGGCCGTGCGTTGGGTAAGATGGGGCGTCGCGTGACCGGTGCATGCGACCCATCTCACAAAAGTTTGCTCTTTGACTGTAGGATTAGCTGCCCTGGAGGGGAATCGGGGGTGCGCGTGGCTGGCTGCATTCACCCAGGTATTCCGGGACTGACAGAAGTGCAGCCCAAGCACGAGTCCTGTGTGAGGCGATGGGACGGGTTGCGGACAAGCAAACCGCGGTTGAGCGGTGGCCGCCAGGCAAGGCCGTCGTGAGGGGTTGCGCTGAGTTCAAGGCCTTGCGTTGAACTTGACGATCAGCACAAGGAGCAGTGTTCGGCCTGACGGCCGTGGCTGCATCGCGAGACGGATTCGTTCGCTTTTCCTCGATTTCTTCGCGGGTTTCCCGCCACTCCGGGTACGCGACCGCGAAGGGTGAGGAGATTGCGACAGAAGAGGCTCTTAGAGCTTCTTCGAATCGTCCCAACTCGGCTAGTTCAACAGCAAGCGCATTCTGATAGAGATAAAAATAGAACGGGAAGGTTTTTGAAATAGATTGAACAACTGGCGCCAGAGATTCGAGGCCCCTCATCGCACCGGCGTGGTCTCCATGAATGGACCTGATGGCGCAGATGTTCAGTTGGGCCATCAGCGGAGTCTGGAGGTCGAGACGTTCTCTGCTGTTTGCTGCTCGAAGGGCCTCGATCTGGAGCTTTGCAGCTCCGTCCAGATCCCCGTTCAAATGGCTTATGACGCCCAGAGTTTGAAGGGCTCGGGCACGAAAAACCGAATGAGTACAGTCGGCAACAGATTCCAGAAGTGGGCGGGCTTCGGCAATTTGCCGTTCTCTGGTGAGAGCGAGGCCCCTGTAATACAGGCCGGCATCCTGAGTTGCGGCTGTGGGCAAGCTCTCGAGGATACGTGTGGATTCGCGAAGGCGGGTAAGGTCGCGTTCGTTGTAAGCCCGTTCGGCGACCTGGATGACGATGTTTCCGACCTGGTTGACTGTGTTGTGTGATGTGGCAGCGCGAGCGAGTTGGCGCAGAAGGTCTAGATGAAGCTCGGCCTTGCCGACGACTCCGCTTCGTGAGTCAGTGAAATCCTTAAAGGAGGAAATACCAGTGAAAGCGAGATTATTTCTTGCTGTCCTTTGCATCCTCGCTCTTCCGTTGTTGCTCACAGCCCGTGGGACTGACCGCCAACGTGGTCCGATGCCTTTTTCGGGTGTTGCATTTGCCGGTCACACCCTTATAGGCGGAGTTTTCTGCGACTGCGGAGAATTGGACTGCATTTGTGATCCAGGCGAGACGCCAAGCTCTCACGCCGTCCGTCCCGGATCGGGCACTACAACTGACGATACAAAAGCAGGAAAAACGACCGCTCCCGTCCCTGTCCCGAGTGCGGGTGCGCTGCTCGCTGTTCTCTTTGTACTGCTGTTTCTGAGGATGCGCTAGAATTGCTCGGCACCCTCGGCGAACCAGCGCGAGATGGCAACCAACTTCTGGAACGGTTGCGCACGCAGCGAGGGGCAGACGGTCCCTGTTTTGGAAGGCCAAGTGTACTACAAATCACGCCTGTACGTAAGGAAATTTTTTGGCGTTTTTGGCCTCTGACTCGACTAACAATATTACAGGCGGTCTAGCCTGATTCTGCGCAAGCTGAT
Organism: Blastocatellia bacterium; assembly: GCA_035315885.1. Taxonomy (GTDB): domain Bacteria; phylum Acidobacteriota; class Blastocatellia; order UBA7656; family UBA7656; genus DATFXM01. The sequence continues at coordinate 2,262 of DATFXM010000045.1, read as the reverse complement.
CTGTTGTAGCGCGTAGAGCGCGACGTAGAGTTAACCCAGGATCGCCCAGCCGCCGGCCTCTATTTGGACGGGCCGACAGGGTGATCTCCGCTCGGATCAGTCTACAAAAGAGAGCACCATCAACGTTCACCTAACTGCTGGCGGGCAAGTGCGGCCTCGTTGCTTCTTGGATAGAGCCGTTTGAGCGCCTCAAACTCGGCACGAGCAGCGTCGGTCTGCCCCAGCTCCATCAACGTCATGCCCTTCTTCAGACGCGCGGCCGGCACCTTGTCACCCTTTGGAAATGCGGACATCACCTTATCGTATTCCACCAGCGCTTCGTCAAACTTTTTCTTTCCAAAAAAACATTCACCGATCCAGAACTGTGCATTGTCAGCCATCTCACTCGTAGGATACGTTTCGACGTACTGCCTGAACTCGCTTATCGCCAAATCGTAGTTTCCTCTGCTGTAGTCACCGTAGGCGGCGGCAAACAACTGGTCGGGGTTCCCCGGTGTGATAGACGTGAACGTAGGCAGCTTTGGAAGGTTCTCTACGATCTTCTTCAGGTCGGCGATCTGCTCAGAAACCCGGTCGATTCGGTGGTTAGTAGCGTTCAGGCTCTCGCTGATCCCACCCACCTGCGTGATCGCGCTGTTCGACGCTTCGGCGACTCGTCCCTGCGACTGTCTTATCGCGTTAACGTTGTCCGCAATCTGAGTGATGAGTGCGCCCATCTGGCCCGAGTTGCGGTCCATGCTCTCCTGCATCCCTCGAACCTGACGTTCGAGCACAACCACCTCTTCCTTCAATTCGTCGAGAGCAATCTTGAGCTGTGCCTCCTTCTGGTCTGCGGCAGCCGGCGGCGATCCGGCGCCCACGGCCAACAACAGTGAGGCGATAAGTATAAAACGCATATAGTCTCTCCTGGCCTTCAGGCGTTTAAGTCAACCCGCGAATAAGAGGGCGCTGTTCGCCGGTTTCCGTTGCAGATTGTGTTCACGGCGCGACTGTCGAGAGCCGCTCGTGACTCTAGTTCTTTGGCCCGCCGCTGACGTAAATGAAGTCATCGCGCCGATCATAGGCCCACGAAGGCCGAATCCCCGGTGACCCTTCGCTCGTGCCGCTCGCTCGCTCTTTGCCGTAGCTGACAGTCTGAATTCGAGGATTCTCCACGCCAAGCGATATCAAAAACTCCTTGGCTGCCTGCGCACGGCGCTCACCCAGACCTATGTTGTACTCCTCGGTTCCGCGCGGGTCGCAGTTGCCTTCTATGCGGAACGCGATTGTCCGATTCGGCGCCTGAGTGAGCCACTCCGCCGCGCGGCGAAGCGTATCCTTTGCCTCGGGCAACAGCTCTGACTGATCGTACTCAAAGAAGATCGGCCTCACCCACTGATTGAACAACGCAGCTATACCCGGATTGCTGAGGGTCCGCGGACGATCGGGCTCCGGACGTGTTTCCTCGGTCACGGTGACGCGTGCCGACGCGGTATCGCTTCCACCGGGGCCCGAAGCCGTCGCAGCGTACGTCGTAGACTGAGAAGGGCTCACCACGCGCGACCCGGAGGTTGGCACCGTCCCGAGATCGGTTATCGTCACTCGATCAGAATTTGTAGAGTTCCACCGTAGCGTAGTGCTCTGGCCTCGAGTTATTGCGCTTTGATCCGCTGTTATCGAAATAGTCGGTTTCGACGGTCGCGGGGTCACCGTCACAGTTTTCGCGTCGCGTGCTTCTTTGTCGCCGCGGGTGGCAACAGCGGTGTAGGTTGTTGTATCGGGCGGCGTATAGGCTTTTGATCCGTTCTTGTCTACTGCTTCGCCGTTGATCGTGATCTTCTTGGCGTCCTTTGAAGTCCAGGTGAGACGTACGTCTTCACCTTGCTGGATGCGATCGCGCGAAACTTGAAGCTGAACTTTTGGCTTGGCGCAGCCGCCCAACACCGCGATGGACACTGTGACAAAAAAGAATGCCGCGAAGCGAAACGTCTTGTTTCCCATCTTGGAAGCTCCTTTCACCAAACAGCCTGTTCCGTTCTTTTCAATTTACCCTTTTTCGACTCACGGGGCCCACGTTGGGCTTCGACCCCCACCGCGGGTAAGCCGGCGCTGATCGCTGCCGTCGACGTGCATTTGCCAGACTTCCCATGAACCGGTTCGATTCGATTGAAACGTGAGATGCCTGCTGTCGGGGGACCATCCGGGGCTTTCGTTCCTTCCCTGTGATGTTAACTGAAGTAACTGACCTGAGGCTACGTCGGCTACGAATATCTGAAAACTGCC
>DATFXM010000044.1:0-20700 GCA_035315885.1 Blastocatellia bacterium | reverse complement strand
GGCCATGGTGTGCCCGACGATCATAACCGATGGAACTGTCACTGTGGCCGCGGGGCAACCGCCGGTCGAGCCGAGATCCACAGTCGGGATCGTGAATGCGCTCTGTGCGGTCACGCTTGATATCGTAGGTTGCGGGTTCGCGCCGACGTCGGTGGTGCTCAATTGCGACACAAACGGCGATGGAGTGCCGGAGCTTCCGATACCGCTGAAGAACGTTACACAGGTCAACAATCTTCTGGTTCGAGCCACCTTCGTTCCACTCACTCCTCTACTTCCAGGCACTGCATTCCCGCTCGCCTGCTGTGGCGGCAGCGCTACGATCACACTGTCCCGCACGGTGACCGCTGGTGATGACAATATTTTTGGTCCGTTCACCCAGTCCCAGACCTGCCCTTTCGAGCTTGGACTGCGCTCACCCGTAGTCGTATCCGCATCTCCGGGTGATGGCGACTGCAGCATCGCACAGGACATCGTAATACCGGGGTCGTGCTTCATCCTGCCGGGCGGAGCTGCCAACGTGACTTCAGTCTTTGCAGTGGAGCGCGGTAATGCCTCGAATATTGTCCAGGCAACGAGGTTCGTAGTTGTGAACAGCAACCTGATCGATGCGCTGTTCAATCCTGGCGGTACAAGTGCCGGAAAGACGTACTTGATTTTTGTGAGCGGCCCGAACGGCACAAGCCGGAATTCGAGCAGTTTGCCTCCGGGTGCCCCTCCAGATTGTCCGCTCGGAAACGAGCAAGGCATTCAGGTTTCATTCACCTGTCGCGCAGGTTCCGGCGCGCCTCCCATAGGCGGAACATCTCCCGCTCAGTCGTTCACATGTACTCTTAACCGCGGCGCGGATGGCAGTTTCTCACTGTCAGTAATCGGAAGCGACGGAGCGACGATTACGCGCGGAGCGACGATCACCGTAGGCGGTCTCACACCAAAGAAGATCAAGTATAAGAACCAGGTTGCTGCGGATCTTTTCACTCGCGTAGACCTAAAAGGCAAGTTCTGTGCAGGACTCCCTGGAGCGGTCGAGATCACAGATCCGAGTGGGCATACGATCTCGTTTGCCTGCCCGTCGAGATGTGATTGAGTGCTGAACTGGAGTGCTGAGTGCTGAGTGCTGAGTCCCAACTCCGAAGGGGTTGTGTCCCACACCCAGGGTTGCGGTCCTCGGCTACCCTGGCTGCGATCAGCGTCATTCGGTCGCAACCCTGAAGGGGTTGGCACGCAGCACTCAGCACTCTCCTCTCAGCACTTTCCTCTCAGTTCCACCATTTACTATTCCGCCTTTCCTAATTACCATTCTGCTACCTTGCCGATAATCAAGTCCGCTTTGAAGCCGTTCGCCGCCATCCTGGGTCTCGTTCAAGGCTCCGCTTCCGCTCTGTGGACATTCCCATCCGTTCTCGGCTCCGCAATGTTGATCGCCTGGGCAGCCGAAGCAGCACAGTTCCTGATCTCGCAAGGCCTGGCGCTTGCCGTGCTCGCCTGGTTACAGACTTTGCCCGAGTTCGCCGTCGAAGCGGCCATAGCCTGGGATGCCGGCAAAGCAGTTCAACAGGGTCCCGGAACTCCCGAGGCCCTGCACGCTACCGCGCTGATGACCGCAAACTTCACCGGAAGCTTGAGGCTGTTAGTAGGTCTGGGCTGGCCAATGATCTACGTGACTGCGGCGATGTTCTATCGCAAAAAACGCAAGGGGGCACTCAAAGACGTCAAGCTGGAAAGGGAACACGCGGTTGAGGTCGTGTTTCTTTTGATCTGCATAGCCTATTTCTTCATCGTCTGGCTGAAAGGCTCCCTGAGCCTGTTTGATACAGTTATCCTGAGCATCATCTACGGCGTCTACCTGTTTTTTCTTAAGAAGATTCCGCCTCAGGATGAAGAAAAAGTCGAGGACCTGGATAGAATCCCGCAGTACATTCTGGCTCGCAGCCCGCGCGTCAGAAACGCTTTGATAATCGGACTGTTTGCCTCGGGCGGGCTGATTCTTTATTTTGTGGCACATCCGTTTCTCGATAGTCTCAAGGCGCTGGCCACCACGCTTGGACTCTCGAGCTTCGTATTCGTGCAATGGGTAGCGCCTTTCTTGTCTGAGTTTCCAGAGAAGGTTTCTGCATTCAACTGGGCACGTAGAGTGACTACGGCGCCCGTAGCACTGATGAACATGGTCAGCTCGAACGTGAATCAGTGGACGATGCTCGTCGCAATGCTCCCCATCGCTTATTCGCTCGCGCTGGGTGAACCGGCGACAATCGCGTTCGATGAGCACCAGCGCGTCGAGATTCTGATGACCATCTGTCAATCGCTACTGGGGGCACTTATTCTTGCAAACATGAGGTTCGCGTGGTGGGAAGCCGCAGTGCTGTTTACGTTGTGGTTTATTCAGTTTGTGCTGTCCGGTTTTGAGAGACCCGCGCTTGATGCCGGGCACAACAGCATTGCGATGGCGACTGCATCGTGGCTAAAGCTGGAGGTTGAGCACCTCGAATCGTTTGCTACTGAAGGCAAGCACCTGATAACCGCGGCGTATCTGCTCTGGTCTGCCGTAATTGTGATATCGTCGCTGACCCAGCGAAAAGTATTCGAAGCATTCAGGGTCTTCCCTCGATTGATTCGCGAGCATTGGTAGGTGCCGGCAATGATGACAGACTTTCTGGGAGCCGGCCTGCGAAGGAGCAACGATAATTGCGGGTGAGGAAATCCTTGCGAATTGGTTTCCACTTTGAGCCTTGGCGTCTTTGAGCTAAACCGAGTAAAATGCGAAACCGATTGAGCTAGCCCCTTCGTGAACAGTATCGAACAGTGCCAGGTGGCGGCAGGCCTATCTTCCCCTGTCGGAGGAAACACCAGTTGAATCGCATCATTCTGGTTGTTATTTTGATCACTATGTCAGGGGCGGCTGCCTGCAGTTCCTGCAGCTCGTCGAGAAGAGACAGCCTCAGTGGGGAACCGAATCCGCCTTTTAAGGGTGAGCTCCCCCAGGACGTCTACAAATATAGCGGCCCGCCCGGTGGCTACGGCGGAACGCTCGCGCTGGCGATTCCCGACGACCCTAAGACCTACAACATCGTGCTCGCCAGCGACACCGCTACCGCTGACGTTCTGTGGCTAAATGTATTCCGTTGTCCCGTCGACTACCGCAACGCCGGCTATAAACCCGGCGATAAACCCACTTACGATCCTGGACTGTGCACGAGCTGGGATGTGTCGGCAGACGCTAAGCAGTGGACATTCCATCTGAGGCGGGGAGTGAAGTGGTCCGACGGTGAGGACTTCAACGCCGATGACTTGATGTTCAGCTACGATGTGCTCAAGGACGAAAAAGTAGAGAGCCCTTCGCGCGACATCTTTATTGAAGGCATCGGGGAGGACGGAAAACCCATCTTCCCTGACGCAGTCAAGGTCGACGACCACACAGTCCGCTTCGATCTTCATCAGGCAAACTTCAATTTCCTCGATTCGATTTTCAACCTGTGGCTCATACCCAGGCACAAGTGGGAAGGCGCGTGGCGAACCGGTTCATTTCGAGAGACGATGAAGTTGACCGATGGGCCTTCTTCGGTTGTGTCGCTGGGACCATTCGTAGTGAAGGAGTTTGTGACCGGACAGCGAGTTGTGCTGGAGCGAAACCCTTATTACTGGAAAGTGGACAGCGAGGGTCACCGGCTGCCTTATCTGGACCGACTAGTCTTCCTCATCGCCAAGGACTTCAACACGGTTCAGGCCAAGTTCGAAGCCGGAGAGATTGACTTAATGCCGCGGGTCAGGCCACAGGATTACGAGGCGGTCAAACGGCTGGAAAGCGATTCGATCAAGCTTCAGGACATCGGCGTGTCCTACGACACCAACTGGCTCGCGTTCAATCAGAATCTCGGCCACAACGACAAGACAGGCAAGCCGTACGTAGAGCCCTGGAAACTTAAGCTCTTTCGCGATCAGAAATTCCGGCAGGCTATATCGTACGCCATCGACCGCGAAGGAATCGCTAACACCGTTTACTCGGCTCGTGGGGTTCCAATCTACGCGTTTGTGACGCCAGGCGATCCGATCTGGTTCTCCAAGGACGTGATGACCTATCCATACGATCCCGGTCGCGCGCGTCAGATGTTGGCCGACCTCGGTCTCAAGGATACCAACGGAGACGGAATCCTCGAGGACAGCGAAGGTCACCCGCTCGAGATAACGATGTACGTAAACTCATCGAACAGCCAGCGCGTCGATTCGACGGCATTCATCGCGAGGAATCTTCGCGATATCGGAATCAAGGCGACGCCGGCTCCGGTGGCATTCAACGTGACCATTGATATGATCGAGCGGCGATTTGATTTCGATGCGGTGGTCCTTGGCTGGCAAACGAACCCGCCAAGCGGTCTCACCAACACCAAGAACATCCTCCTCTCCTCCGGAGTGCAACACGTTTGCTTTCCGAAGCAAAAAAAGCCGTCCTCCGAATGGGAAGCGCGAATCGACGAGCTGACCTACAGCCTCGAATCGAAGGCCGAACTTTCGGAGAGACAAAAGATATATGCGGAGATTCAGAGGATCTGGTCCGAACAACTGCCGGAGATCAATATTGTGGCGGCTCGAGAAGCGGTGGCCTACAGAAACAAGTTTGGGAATCTGCTGCCTTCGGCGCTTCCGCCGCGAGTGCTCTGGAACAGCGAAGAGATCTACCAAAAGAGATAAGAAGTTCTGAGTTCTGGGTTTTTTGCTCCGGATCATGAACTAGAACCAAGCTCAGAACTCAGAACTGAGAACTCAGAACTCCAATGCGCACTCTGTTGACAAGACGTGTGCTTGCGTCCATCCCGCTGCTGATTGCCGTCACGTTTCTGACCAAGGCACTGCTCGTCCTCTCACCGGGCAACTACCTCGACGCACTCTATGCAAATCCAGCAATAGGTCCCGATCACATCGAGCGGCTGTCGAAGATGTGGCATCTGGACAGTCACAACGTTTTTGAACGCTACTGGTACTGGTTGTGGCCCGCGCTGCAGGGAGACTTCGGGGAGTCGTTCAGCAAATCGGCGTCGGTTCTGTCTCTGATCACAGAACGAGTGCTTAACACTCTACTTCTGACCGGATCGGCGCTCGTGGTGTCGTGGCTCGTCGCGATTCCACTCGGCGCCCTGGCCGCGGTCTATCGAGGTCGTTGGATGGACCGAGTGATCGGGATGTTCTCATTTCTCGGGCTGTCAATTCCCACGGTGTTCTTTTCTCTGTTGATGGTTCTGTTTGCCGCGAGGACTGGGCTATTCCCCGCCGGCGGAATTCACGATCAACGAATGTGGGATGTGATGACCCCGTGGCAGAGGTTTGTCGATACGTTGTGGCATCTGGTACTCCCGACCATAGTCCTCGGAACTGTGGGGCTTGCGCAGTACGTGCGACAAATGCGCGGCGAGATGATCGACGTGTTGTCGCGCGATTACATCAGGACTGCCCGCGCAAAAGGACTCAGCAGATTCCAGGTTGTAGCCCGCCACGCAGTCGCCAACGCTCTCAACCCTCTAGTTACACTGTTCGGCTTCTCTCTCGCCTATCTGCTGGCGGGCGCGCTTCTGACCGAGTACGTTTTCAGTTGGCCGGGGCTCGGCACTCTGATCTACGACGCGCTTCGCGACAAGGATGAGCCGGTGGTGATGGCCGCAACCGTAATGCTGGTTCTGATGCTCGTTGTTGGCAACCTGATCGCCGACGTGTTGCTTGCGGTGCTCGATCCGCGTATCAGGCTCGAATGAGATAAGCTTGAATGACGTCCCCTCACGCATCTCCGTCGCGTCGCATACTTCTCAAGCTCAAACGAAACCGAGCCGCGATGGCGGCCCTGTATACGCTTGTCGTTCTCTATGCTGCCGCGCTTCTTGCAGGCTTTCTTGCGCCTTATAGCTACGATGACGCGGACCACGCACTTCCCTTTCATTACCCGATGATCGGCCACGTGCACATTCGCGATGAGAACGGCCGCTTTTCTCGACCTTTCATCTACAGCACCACCGTCGTCAATCCACAACGAGCCGAATACGCAGGAGACAGATCCGCCAAGCACCCGATCCGTTTCTTTGTTCGCGGCGACGAATATCGTTTTGTGGGACTCATCAAATCGAACATTCACCTGTTTGGCGTCGACAAACCGGGGCGGTTCTTTCTGTTTGGATCCGACTCACTCGGACAGGATATATTTTCGCGGATCCTGTACGGATCTCAGGTTTCGCTGACGATCGGAATCGTCGGCATATTGATCTCGACTGTCATCGGCATGGTAGTCGGCGGCATAGCCGGTTACTTCGGCGGTCCCACCGATTTCACACTTATGCGTGTTGTCGAGGTGCTGCTAGCCCTTCCCAGCCTGTACTTCATCCTCATCCTGCGCCAGCTTTTTGGAGAAGGTCTGAGCTCGATACAAATCTATTTCATTATTGTCGTGATTCTTGCGCTGGTCGGCTGGGCCACCGAAGCCCGAGTAATACGCGGCATGGTGTTGTCGATCAAAGAGCAGGATTACGTAGTTGCGGCGCGCGCCCTTGGTTTTTCAAACTCGCGGATCATCCTCCGGCACATCCTCCCCAACACGCTGTCGTTCGTAATCGTCACCGCGACGTTGTCAGTCCCGTTCTACATTCTCGGAGAGGTGGCGCTTTCTTTTCTGGGAGTGGGAATTCAACCACCCGAAGCGAGCTGGGGTAACATGCTTTCGGCCGCTCAGCAGTTTCGAGTGTTGACCGACTTTCCCTGGGTTCTGACTCCCGGTTTCTTTATTTTTGTCGCAGTGATCGCCTGGAACTTCCTTGGAGACGGCTTGCGCGACGCGGCCGATCCCAGGACACTTCAGTAGACACTGTTGAAAAACGACCGTGCCCGCACCGTCGCCCTAACATGCGATTCAGGAGCTAAGCCATGGAATTCATCAAGATAGAAAAAGAAGATCGTGTTCTGATAATTTCACTCGCGCGCGGAAAAGCGAATCCCATCAACGAAGCTATGGTGGAGGAACTATTGCAAACGATAGGCGACGCGGAGATGGACGAGCGAGTCTCCGCGATCGTGCTCGCAAGCGACCGGCCCAAATTCTTTTCTCCGGGTTTTGACGCAACCGAGGTCTTTCAATATGACCGCCCGAACATGACCAGGTTTTTCGGTCGCTTCATAGAGCTGACCGAACTCATCTATCACCTGCGTAAGCCGGTGGTAGGGGCGATCAGCGGTCACGCTTATGCCGGAGGCGCGGTGCTCGCCCTCGCATGCGACGAGCGCGTCATGGCCGAAGGCGATTTCGGATTCGCGCTCAATGAAATCAATCTCGGAATGGTGGTGCCTCCAGGGTTTATCCTGATGGCCGCACGGGCGAGCGGCTCACACAATGGATGGCAAATGGTCGTTCGCGGAAAGACATTCACGCCAGCCGACTGCTTGCAGGCCGGGCTGGCTGTCGAAGTGGTAAAGCCGGAGGCGGTGAGGTCGCGTGCAATCGAGCGGGCCGCCGAGCTGGGCGCAAAGCCTCCCATTGCGTTTGCCCAAGTCAAGCATCGGTTCCACGAGACCTTGTTCCAAAATGCGCCGAGCGATCGCGAGTGGGTGGAGATTTTCATGGATAGCTGGTTTGGAGCCGAAGCAACCGAAAAAAAGAATGCGCTGGTGCAGACACTAAGACGCTAGATCGAGTTCGGAATTCGAGGTTTGGTGTCTACGAACGCCACTGTCGTATGCTAGAGTCACCCCGCGGATGATCGAACGAACCGTCACGATAACCAACCGTCTGGGACTTCACGCTCGCGCAGCCGCGCGTCTTGTACGACGCGCGGCTCAATACACAAGCACAGTTCATCTGGTCAGGGAAGACACCGGCGTACAAGCTGACGGAAAGTCGATCCTCAGCGTTTTATTGCTCGCGGCGGCACGCGGAACACGTCTGACAATTCGAGCAGACGGCGAGGACGAGATGCGTGCTGCGACAGAACTGGTGGAATTGGTCGAACAGGGCTTTGGAGAGGAAATTTCGGATGGCGTCTTCTAACAACTCCGCCAGCCGTGATCTGAAGCTGCAGGGCATCGCCGCATCACCCGGCATCGCGCTCGCTACTGTCTTGCGTCTGGATGAGCGGGGCCGTCACCAGTTCTACTACATCGACGTCTCGAGCGCGCAGGTTCGGCGTGAGGTCAGGCGCTTGAACGACGCACTCGACGAGGCTCGGTCTCAACTCAAAAACATCAAGGTTCGATTGGACGAGGAACTCGGGTACGAGCATTCGTACATCCTTGACGCGCATTTGCTCATGCTGGAAGACAAGCGTCTTCTGGCTGAAATCGAGCATGAAATCACCTCGAGGCGCGTGAACGCCGAGTGGGCGGTGCGGTCGGTGATGGATCGGGCCATCAGCATCTACAAACAAGTCGAGGATGCGTATCTTCGTGAGAGAACCTCAGACCTCGAAGATATCGCCACAAGGCTCTTGACGATTCTGTCGGGCCACGACCAGTTCAATCTTTCCAAGCTGGACCAGGATGTTGTGATCGTGGCGAAGAACATCTGGCCGTCGACGGTGGCCGAGCTTGACTTCAAGCACGTGCTGGGATTCGCGACCACAAGCGGCGGACTCACATCACACTCGGCGATCATCGCGCGCGCGCTCGGAATCCCGGCGGTGGTCGGCGTCACCGACCTTACGCGCCGCGCTCGCACGGGAAACCAGATATTGATAGACGGCAGCAGCGGCGAAGTCATTCTTCGGCCGAGCAAGGCCGTCGTCCGCCTTTATCTGAAGAGACGCGAGGAAGAGGAAAAGCGCACGCACAAGACTCGCGTGACGGGTTCGCCGGGAGCAGCGGCCGAGGAGTCGACGACGCTCGACGGCGTGCAAATCACGCTTCGAGCGAACGTCGAGTTGCCGGGTGAAATAGCGTCTCTCAGGCGATTCGGAGCGCGGGGCATCGGCCTCTATCGGTCGGAGTTTATGTTTCTGAACCGTCTCCCCGACTTGCCGAGCGAGCAGGAGCAGTACGAGCTTTATCGCAGCCTGGCCGAAGCAAGCGGCGAGGATGGGGCCAATATCAGAGTGTTCGACCTTGGTGGAGACAAGCTCTCGCTGCCGGGATTCGAGGCGGAGCAGAACCCGGCGCTCGGACTCAGAGCTATACGACTGTCGCTGATCTCAGAAAACATTTTTAAAACGCAACTTCGCGCGATCCTGCGAGCCAACGCCGCAGGCCGGTTGCGAGTTGTGTTTCCGTTGATCAGCACGATAAACGAGCTGCGCGAAGTCAAAAAAATAATCGCCGAGGTTAAGAGCGAATTGACCGAAGCTGGGGTAGAACACAACGGATCACTTCCGATGGGAGTGATGATCGAAGTTCCCGCGGCGGCGTTGATGGTTGATCTGTTCGCGCGCGAATCCGATTTCCTGAGCATCGGCACGAACGACCTGATCCAATATCTGTTGGCGGTGGACCGCGCAAACGGCAACGTGGCGCATCTGTATCAGCCGCTTCATCCGGCGGTGTTACGAACGATCAATTGGCTGAGCCGCGCGGCTCGAGAAGCCCGAGTGCCGATTGAGTTGTGCGGGGAGATGGCGGCAGATCCCATACAAGCGATCGTGCTCATTGGGCTTGGGATAAGGACTCTGAGTCTTGCGCCGCCTTCGATTCCTCTGGTGAAGCGCGCGGTGCGATCGATCGAGTGCAAGGCAGTTGCGTCATTGATGAAGGACGCGCTGAAACTTGGGACTGCGACGGAAGTAGAAGACCTGCTTAAGCGCGAGCTCCCGCGTCAAGCTCCAAGATTTTTCTCGGCCCCTGCGATGGGATAGATGGCGGAGAGGCGAAGGGGCGACGCGGAGAGCACAGACGCGGGGAGAAGCGAAGGGGCGAACCAGACAAATACACCTACACACGTCCCTCATCTCCGCGTCTCTCCTCTCCGCGTCGGCCCTTCGCCGCTTCGCCCGCTTGATCCTCCTCATATCCTCACCCTTCATCTATTCGCCCTCGGATGACCGTAGTCACCGAGTCAAGATCCACATCTTCTGACGCGCGAGACGAGCGCGTCATCACTTCTACCTTGTTCTCTTTTATCTTCTTGCCCACGGTTACCCGGAAAGGGATGCCGATCAGATCGGCGTCATTGAACTTTACGCCGGCCCTTTCGTCTCGATCATCCAGAAGCACTTCCACACCCGCCCGCTGCAGCTCCTCATACAGCCTCTCGGCCGCCTGCACCAATTGGTCGTCCTTTGTATTCACCGGTGTGACGACGACGTGAAACGGTGCGATGGATATGGGCCACACAATTCCCGCGTCGTCCGCGTACAGCTCCACCGCAGAAACCAGCAGGCGCTCGACGCCGATCCCGTAGCTCCCCATCACGATCGGCACCTCTTTGCCCTGATCGTTCAATACTCGAGCACCCATACTCTCTGAATACTTCAGTCCGAGCTTGAAGATGTGGCCGATTTCCACCGCCTTGAATACGTCAAGCACACCTTCGCACTGAGGACAGCCTTCTCCAGCCTTCACCGACCTGAGACTCACCCACTTATCCACGACAATATCGCGATCAACCGATACGCCGCGCAGGTGGAAGTCGTCCTTGTTCGCGCCGGTTGTCATGTTGTGACGGCCCTTCAAAGCCTCGTCGGCTAGCACCACAGTGACGCGCGGATGCGTCGTTCGGGTCACGCCCACGGCGCCCAACGAACCGGCCGAGGCACCCAACGCTTCGCGAATTTCCTCCGGATGAGCCGGTCTGACATTTATAGCGCCACTCGCGTCGACCAGTTTTGTCTCATTCAATTCGTGATCGCCCCGCATCAACACCAGCGCCAGTTTGTCGTCGAGAACGTAGACAAGCGTCTTTATTTGCCGGTCTGCGTTTGCGCCGCCGGGAAAGTTGATCAAATCGTCAATCGTACGCACGCCCGGCGTTGGAAAGACTTCAGGTGAAGGCAGGCTACTGCCGTCGTCGATCTTTTCGATCCTGGACGTGGCCTTTTCGACGTTAGCCGAGTAACCGCACTTCTGGCAGATTGCGATGAGATCTTCGCCGGCGCTGGTTCGCACCATGAACTCCGTAGACTTGGTGCCGCCCATCGCACCCGAGCTGGCCTCGACCGGAGTGTACTTCAATCCGCATCGATCAAAAATCCTGCAGTAGGCCCGATATTGATTGTCAAAGGACTTGTCCAGCCCTTCAAAATCTACGTCGAAGGAATACGCATCCTTCATAGTGAATTCACGAACGCGCAGCAGTCCCGATTTTGGCCGTGCTTCGTCGCGAAACTTGGTCTGAATCTGATACCAGGCCTGCGGAAGTTGTCGATAAGAATTGATTGAGTTGCGCGCGATGCTGGTGAATACCTCCTCGTGAGTCATGCCCAGGCACATCTCAGAGTTCTTTCGATCTCGAAGCCTGAACATATGGTCTCCCATCACCACCCAGCGGCCCGACTCTTTCCACAGCTCGGCCGGGTGAAGCGCAGGGAGCACGAATTCCTGCGCGCCGATTGCGTTCATCTCTTCGCGAATAATCTGGACAATTTTGAGACGAACCCGCTGCGCCAAAGGCAGAAGCGAATAGACACCGGCCGTGAGTTGCCTGATGAACCCCCCGCGCACAAGCAGTCGATGGCTCGTGACCTCGGCGTCGGCCGGATCTTCTCTTAGTGTAGGAACGAACAAGTTAGACCAGCGCACCTTTGACTCTCCTGACCGAAGCGCATTCAGTTATCGTCGAATAATCAGAACGCGCTTCCGCGTGAAACAGAATCTAAGACGCTAGCAAGCGCCAAAGTTTGCTGTCAAGGAAACGGGTATTCGGGGCGGTGTCTGAAATTGATTGCTGGCGCTGTCGGGAGCTATACCCCCTAAGCGCGATTAGGTAAGTCGGGTTTCGCGCAAAGAGCGCAAAGACTCGCAACGAGAGCAAAGAGCGAAACGATTCAAGAACCCTTGCGGCTTTTCGCTCTTGGCGTGAAACCCAGCTCGGTTGGCAGCTAATGACGCGGACAGCACCTCAGAAATTGCTGTTGCGGAGGCGACGCTTCAACTGCTTGACCACCCTTGCAAAATCCGCGTTGTCCACGAGGTTGTTCAACTCGTAGGGATCGGCATTCGTGTCGTACAGCTCGGGTTGATCGCCGCTTGTGCGAACGTAGACGTATTGTTCTGTTCGTATCGCTCGGTAGTGCTGCGTCGACTGAGTGTCTACCCGTTGAGAGGGATCGCGAGGCTCGTCGTCATCGTGAACAAACGACCCCGGCCAGCCCTCCAATAGAATCGCATCGCGCCAACTCGTAGTCCCCTGCATCAACGGCACCAGCGATCTTCCATCGACATCCGGAGGAGTCGAAATCCCCGCAAGGTCGTATATCGTCGGCGCAAGATCGATCACCTGTATCAATCGTGTCTCCAATCGTGGCGTCGAAACGAGAGGCGGAAATCTCAACGCGAATGGTACCCGGCTGGCTTCCTCGTAGACCCGGTTCTTGCCGCCCAGCCTGTGCTCCGCCCAGAACAATCCGTTGTCGGAATAGAACACGATCAGCGTGTTGTCCAGCTTGCCCTGGTCCCTCAGCTTGTTGATCAGATCTTTCACGATCTGATCGATCGAGTGAAGGCACCTCATCTGGTCCAGACGCGATTTGTCGTTGGTTTGTATTTCGTCAGGTGTGAGCTGCGCGAGATCCTGCAACCACTTCGGCTTGCCCGGAACCTGGGCCGGATTGAAGTTCGGCGGTCGAAAGGGCGCCAGATCGGAATAAAGATTCTCGTCGCCAGGCGCGGGCGTAGCCGGATTGTGCGGTGTCACCGGCGTGAACATCAAAAAGAAAGGCTTGTCGGCTGGAACCTTGTCGAGAAAATCCATCGCATAATCGCGAATTATGTAAGGCATGTACCCGGGTACGTTTTGCAATACGCCGAAGAGGTTCATCTCCGGGTTCACAATGTCGCGCTTCCAACCGACCCAGTAATCAAACTCGGGCCGAGCGTCCGCCGGCCAGGAGTTCAAGTACTTGCCGGTGATGCCGGTGTAGTAGCCGGAATCGTGTAACCGGTTTACAAGCGTAGTCTGTTTCAGGTGGTCCTTGTTGACGTGGACGCCGGTGTTGGCCGCGTATTTGCCCGTAAGAAAACTTGCGCGGCTCGGGCAACAAATCGGCGTTGATATGTAGGCCCGCCTGAAATTGATTCCCTGGTCGGCGATCAGCGACTTCGTAAACGGCATGAACTGATCGGTCATCGTGTCGTGGCTCTGATCATCGGTCATTATGATCAGGATGTTTGGCCGTGAGTCCTGACCAACGCGATGGGCGGCCGCGCGACGCGCACATGCGGGAAGCATCGCCGACATCAACAAACAACCACAAACAAAAACTCGAAACAGTTGAAGGATGAAGCTCGCTCTCTTCGAGATCGGACGAGTCATATTCGTCTCTTGCATCGCGCCTCGTACCTGCTAATCACACTGAAGAGCCTTGCTGCGTGGATTTCGCATCGCCAGCCCGAGCCCGTATTTACGGTGACGATGAAGCGAATCCAATATAGTTCACGCATAAGTGTAAAAGCAAGATTCGTAGCCATTGCAGCCGTTAATTTACTTTAATCTGATGGCGTGTGATGCTTCGCTCTGGACGTTGCGGTGCGAGCCCCGATCGTGTAAGTCTCAATTGATATGAGTCAACCCAAAAAGAAGGACCACTACGCGGCCGTTCTTCGGGTTGTAGCCTTGCTTCTTCTCAGTTCGACATTGAACTGTACGGGCCCCGCTCTAGTCGACAAGAACGCTGCTTTGTCGTCCTCTTCGAGAAACTTTTCGGGAGACCCTTCAACAGATTCTCAAGCGCTGTCGCCTCGCGAGATGGTACTGCTCGCCGGCGGAAGCTTTACAATGGGCGATGACAATCAGATGCCGTATGAAGCGCCTACGCACCGGGTCGAGGTCAACGGCTTCTGGATCGATGTACACGAGGTGACTACGGCCCAGTTCGAGGCATTCGTCAAAGCAACCGGTTACAAGACTGATGCAGAAAAAGTGGGCTGGTCCGGCGTCTTCGACGTGAAATCAGGAGAATGGCGGAGAATCGATGGCGCGGACTGGCGACACCCGGACGGACCCTCTTCGTCCACGTCTCCCGACGAGCCGGCGACTCAGGTTTCCTGGAACGATGCGCGAGCTTACGCGGAGTGGGCAGGCAAGCGCTTGCCTACGGAGGCAGAGTGGGAATATGCGGCGCGCGGAGGGCTCGAATCCCAAACGTATGCCTGGGGCCAGGAGCTGCATCCATCGGGCAAGTTCATGGCGAACACTTGGCAAGGGAAATTTCCCGCGCACGATACCGGGCTTGACGGTTATACAAGCAGAGCGCCGGTCGGCAAGTTTCCGCCCAACGGTTATGGGCTGTACGACATGATCGGCAATGTATGGGAGTGGGCGACGGATTGGTTCGATGAAACTTATTACCAGCACAGCCCAAGCGTCGATCC
Source organism: Blastocatellia bacterium (assembly GCA_035315885.1). Taxonomy (GTDB): domain Bacteria; phylum Acidobacteriota; class Blastocatellia; order UBA7656; family UBA7656; genus DATFXM01. The sequence continues at coordinate 6,225 of DATFXM010000044.1, read as the reverse complement.
AAAAGGTCCGGACAGCGGCACGGAGCGCGCGATTCGAGGTGGCTCGTGGCTGTGCAGCGACAACTACTGCAGCAACTATCGGCCTTCGGCACGAAGCCACGCAACTCCCGACAGCGGGCTTAACAACCTCGGATTTCGTTGCGTGAAAGATAAAAAGTAAGTGCTGAGTTCTGAGTTCTGGCCTTCGGGCATCGGTTAGATGGAGCTCGGAACTCCGGGAGAGAATCATGCAGAGTAGATTTGCAACTCGGATTCTTTCGACTGCCGTAGCTCGAGTCATCAGCTCCACTGTGCTTGCGTTCGCGATCCTGTTGTCGCCGGCGCTCGCGCGCGCCGCTTCAACGCAATCGATCGCTACGAGTGAGGGTCTTTCAGCAACGGAATTCTCACGGCTGGTGCGGGACTTTTCGGAGGAGGGCGGTTACTTCAACTCCGATAATTTCACCTCCAACGAAACCGCGTACCTGACGGTAGTGGAAAAGCTGCGTCAACTCGGCGGGACCGGTGGCGCGTACGTAGGCGTTGGACCCGAGCAGAACTTCACCTACATCGCGAAGGTCAGGCCGCGCATCGCGTTTATCATAGACATCAGGAGACAGGCGATCATTCAGCACTTGATGTACAAGGCGGTGTTTCACCTTGCACCCGATCGCGTTCAGTTCTTGTCAAAGCTTTTCAGCCGCCCGCTGACAAAAGATGCGCCGAAAACTACGTCGACCACCGGCGAGATGTTGACGTATTTCACTCGGACTCCGGGCGATGAAAAGATCTACGATTCAAATCTAGCGGCCATCAGAAAAGCCATCGAACAGGACTTCCAGTTTCCGCTGTCAAAAGAGGATCAGACGAGCCTCGAATACGTCTACAAGAGCTTCTACAAGGAGGGGCTGGAGATCTCATTCCGCCTCGATGGCAACTGGAATGGCGGATACTTTCCAAGCTTGAAAGACCTGATCCTCGAAACTGACCTTGCGGGCAAACAGGGAAACTTTCTTGCGAGCAATGAAGACTACGACTTTGTTCGAGGGATGCACGCGCGCAACCTGATCGTGCCGGTGGTGGGAGACTTTGGGGGCAAGAAGGCGCTGGTCGCGGTAGGAGATTACTTGAAGAAGTCGGGTATGACCGTAACCGCCTTTTATACATCGAACGTCGAGCAATATCTTTTTGAGAGTGGGTCATTCAGCGCGTTTGCAAACAACGTTCGAAAGTTTCCATTGAACGAGCGGAGTTTGTTCATCAGGTCGGTATCTGCGCGTTACTCACATCCGGCACAGCTTCCGGGTCACAGGTCGACGACCCTGCTCCAGCAGATTTCAGTTTTTCTGAAGGAGTTCGACGCAGGAAAGTACGGGTCTTATCGTGACATGATGATGTCGAACTACATCACCGGCCAGAAGTGAACGGAATGGCTGAGAAGACCAACCTGAGGACCACAACAGGTGCCAGACTACGAATCATAAAGAGGCACCCAGGTCAGACTTGTTATTGCGTACCACCAGGCCAGGCAATTCAGTGGACCGGCGAACAGGCTGATACCCAAAGATCGAAGTCACCTGTAGCACGCGGCAATCCGTGGTAGGCAAGTGCGAACGCGCCAACCACCATGTAATCAACGCTCTCGTCGGAGAACGCGGACAACATGTCTCGGAAATTCGGGTTCAACATTCTTGTCACCAACAAACGCCCACGCATCGAGCGCGAGTTGCCACATTATGGACAAGCGCTGTGAAGGAGTCATCAGACGATAGTCCGGTTCGCTTCCCTGCTGCTTTAGCGTTGTAACGCGTATTGTCTTATCCCGATCGGCCACATCTCGTTTGTATCACGATTTGATGAACGGGTCACGTGTCGAGCGCGAACAACTCCCACAGCCAACAATGGGATATCGGCGAAAACTACAGGACTCAGACGGTAGCTAGTATCGAACCGCTTAAAACCGCAAGACCAAAACGGCTCTACGCTTGCATTCCAATAGTTGCTCTGCTAGCCTCGGTAGCTGGTCGGGTTGATCGGCCGGCATCATCGACGCAGCAAGGCCAAAAGGCCTAACTGCAGTCGCAAATCCCCAACCTCGAGGTAACACGATGCTGGCTGGTAGCAATATTCTAGAAGCCCTGACTTTCGACGACGTCTCTCTCGTGCCCGCGCGCAGCGGGGTCTTACCAACCGAAGCCGATACTACAACTCGATTCTCCAGAAATATACCGCTTAATATCCCGATCTCGTCCGCAGCAATGGACACGGTCACCGAGTCTCATCTCGCCATCGCCATCGCTCAACAAGGCGGGATCGGAGTCATCCATAAGAACCTCTCGATAGACGGCCAGCGTGACGAAGTCGACAAGGTAAAGCGCAGCGAGTCTGGCATGATCGTCGACCCGGTCACGATGACGCCCGATCGCCCCCTTTCCGAAGCGATGGAGGTGATGGACCGCTATCGAATCTCCGGAGTGCCAATAGTAGAAAATAACGGCCACCTCGTCGGCATCCTTACTAATCGCGACCTTCGCTTTGAGACGCGGCTCGATCTGCCCATCAGCGAAGTAATGACTCGCGAAAACCTGATCACCGTTCCAGTCGGTACGACGCTGAACGAGGCGAAGTCGATACTGCAGAAGCATCGCGTCGAGAAGCTGCTTGTCGTAGATGAGAACTATAGGCTGCGAGGTTTGATTACCGTCAAAGATATTCAGAAGGCAATCAAATACCCGGTGGCGGCTAAAGACAGTCTGGGACGTTTGCGCGTGGCCGCGGCGGTCGGCGCCGGTGAGGACGCAGTCGAACGTGCTGAAGAACTTGTTCGAGCGCGCGTGGACGCTCTGGTGGTGGACACCGCGCATGGCCACTCGGAGGGCGTGATCGGAACCCTCAAACGTCTGAAAAACAAGTTTCCTGAAATCGACGTGATCGCCGGTAATATCGCCACTCCGGAAGCTGTGCGGGACTTGATTTCGGCCGGCGCTGACGCAGTGAAAGTAGGGATGGGTCCGGGCTCGATTTGCACCACGCGCGTGGTGAGCGGCGCCGGTGTGCCACAGATCACCGCGATCCTGGAGTGCGCGGCCGCGGCTCGCGGATCCAACGTACCGGTCATCGCTGACGGGGGTATAAAGTACTCGGGCGACATCGCCAAGGCGATTGCAGCGGGAGCCGACTCGGTGATGATCGGATCATTGTTTGCGGGTACTGACGAGAGTCCGGGAGAAATAATCCTGTTTCAGGGCCGTTCGTTTAAGGCTTATCGGGGGATGGGGTCAATCGCGGCGATGAAGGAAGGGAGCCGCGATCGATACGGTCAATCGGGTGAGCAGCTTTCGAAGCTGGTACCGGAAGGGATCGAAGGTCGAGTGCCTCACAAGGGTCCGATGGCTTCGCTCGTTCATCAGCTAGTTGGGGGCTTGCGGGCGGGGATGGGCTACTGTGGTTGCAGCACGATCCCGGAGCTTCACGAAAGGACAAAATTCATACGGGTTACTTCAGCAGGCTTGCGAGAGAGTCACGTTCACGATGTGATCATCACAAAGGAAGCACCAAATTACAGGATTGAGTAGCAAAGCGGTGTGAATTGGTTCTGAGTACCGAGTTCTGAGTTCTGAGCATCTCGAAGTCAAGACTCAGAACTCAGAACACAGTACTCGGAACTCCACATGTCGGGTGAATGTTGCACCTGCCAGAGCGGCGAACTTCGATAACCTCAGTGCTCAAAGGATCTCGGGCAACGTGACAGACGGCATCACAGTTGCTCCCCTTCAAAGAGTGCCTGATCATTTCAGGGCGGGTAATGGCCAGTAAACGCGCGACGATTATCTACAACCCGATGTCGGGTCGCTTTGGAAGGCGACACGCCGCAGCACACCACATGCGCGACCTGCTCGTGGACCGCGGGATAGCAACCAGCACGTGCCCGACTACCGGACCCGACAGCGCCACCGGACTCGCGAGGGAGGCCCTGGCTGAAGGGTCGGACATCATAGTGTGCTACGGCGGCGACGGGACGATTAACGAGGTCATCCAGCCGATGGCTGGTACCTCGGCGAGCCTTGCGGTCTGGGCGGGCGGTACTTCAAACGTCGTGGCGCGCGATCTCGGTCTTCCGCGGAGACAGACAGCGCTAGCCGACGTGATAGCCCGAGGAAAGACACGCCGCGTGGCGCTGGGCCTGGCAAGCTCAAACATCACCGCAGGAGTCGCAGTGGAAGCCGACGCAAAGCTTCTGCAAACGGGGCGGGTGCAGACTTCTTCACGAACGGCCCTGACCGCTCGGGAAACAGACGCGCAAGACATCAGACGCTACTTCGTCATGATGGCGGGAATCGGACTCGATGCATCGGTAGCAAAAGCGGTCAACAAAAAGATCAAGCGTGGGACGGGCGAGCTGGCGTACTGGCTCTCAGGGATAGGACATCTCTTGTTCTGGGAACCAGTGAGCTTCACAGTCGAAGCAGACGGCAGCACGTACGAAAGCGTGTTTACGGTGATTGGAAAAGGAAAAGGCTACGGCGGCGAAATGGTTTTGACACCGGGAGCCAGTCTTGAGGAGCCAAGATTCGAAGTGTTCATTCTGCCAAAACTGGCAAGCAGGCTTTCTTATCTGCGCGTGTCAGTGGCCTGCCTGCGAGGCAAACCCGAAACGACCAGTGCAACGATCATCAAGGCCTACAGCATTCGTGCACACTCAACCCTTGCGCCCTGGGTCGAAGTCGACGGCGAAGTAGTCGGGCCATTGCCGATGAGCTTCGAGGTCGTCCCAGATGCTTTGTCGCTGATTGTGCCCTGACACCAAGAACGAATACCGGCGTTTTCGGGTGCCTGTTCAAGCGCCTTGTTGAGAGAGATAAGGAACTCGAGATGCGTGAAGTACTGATATCGATAGTCTCGGTTTGCATGTTGGGTTCGGCGGCGCCGGGGGCATCCGATGCCCGTCTGCTTCTACAGGCTCCTTCCGCGGCGAGCACATCGACCGGATCGTCGTTGGTGGAACTCGATCGCCTTCGTGTCGAAGGGTTCGATGCCATTTACAGCCTCGACTATAAGACTGCGCGCGAACGCTTCGAAGAGATGACGCGGGTCGCGCCTGAGAACCCGGCAGGATACGTTTACCTTGCGAACAATTTGTGGCTTGAGACTCTCAAGAAAACCCGCAGGCTTTTGACGACTGTTTACACGAGCCAGTCGTTCTACGAAGTCAAGACTGAAGATCGTGTGGACGTCAAACGCGATCAATCATTCAACCAGTTCATAAAGCAAGCAATCGCCGCATCACAGGCTCGCCTGGCAAAGAACTCGTCTGATGTTGAGGCGCTTTACTATCAGGCCTCGGCTTTTGGGTTGAGGGCTGCCTACAATACTTCCGTCAAGCGAAGCTTCACGCGCGCGATCGGGGATGCGAACCAGTCAATAAAGCTTCACAAACAAGTGTTGAAGCTTGATCCGGGGTACATCGATTCGTACTTGAGCATAGGGCTGTATGACTACGTGATTGGATCGCTTCCTCTCGGTTGGCGCATGCTCGCGCGTATCGCAGGCCTGAAGGGCAACAAGCAAAAGGGCATCGAGAACATGGAACGCGTCACGACGTCGGGCCGGCTCGCGCAGGACGACGCTCGCGTTGTACTGATCGGCATCTTTGAGAAGGAAGGCCAGATTGACAAGTCGCTAGCGTTGCTCGACGAGTTGTCGCGGAAATTTCCGCGCAACTATCTGCTTGGTGTCGAACGAGGCACGATGTTGTACTACCTCGGGCGAGTCGACGAAGGTGGGAAGGTGTTTGCCGAGGTGCTCAAGGATGAGCGTGTCATCGAAACCGACCTGGATCTGGTCCACTATAGCTGGGGGCTGGCGTTATGGAACAAGGCGGACTATCCGGCGGCGCTGGATCGTTTCAATCAGGTAGCGCGATGGCCCAAGTCGGAACCGGGGCTTGTTTCGCTGGCGCACTTGAATGCGGGCAAGTCGCTTGACGCGCTGGGCAAGAGGCAGGAGGCAATTGCCGAGTATCAGGTCGTACTCAAGCGCGAGAACGTGTTTGATTCGCACAAGCAGGCAAATGAGTACTCCAGGAAAGCATTTGTAGGCAGTAGGTGATAAGTGCCAATACATCGTTGACACATTTTAGTGCCAATACATCGTTGACAGTTCTTTGAAAAATGAATCTTTGACTTTCGCGGTGCGACTGTGTCGTGGACATTGACGCCTACTTCTTTTTTGGAGGCGTCGATGAGG
>DATFXM010000043.1:0-15592 GCA_035315885.1 Blastocatellia bacterium | reverse complement strand
CTTCGCAATTCGGTCAAGGCCAGAAGGGGAAAACATCTATTGACGAAGAGTGCGGCTACCGGAGAGTCTCGTGTGTTTTTTGGCAACCGTGCTACTCGAGTGCCGCTCTTCTCTCGTGACGCGCTCGCGCCGGGATCGATGAGTTCAGGCCCGGCGATCATCATCGAATACAGCTCTGTCACCCTCGTACCAGCGGGCTGGAGCTTTGTAGTCGATCCTTGGGGGAATGGAGTTCTGAGTTCTTAGTTCAGTGCGGAATGCTGAGTGCAGTGCTGAGTGCTGAGTCGGACACAGGAAACGCTTTGCCCCTTCGCCCCTTCGTCCCTTCCCCCTTCGCCTTCACTCTCACCTTCTCCTGAACGCTCGAAGTTCACCGCGTTCGAAGAAAGGCTCTGCTTCAAACCATCGCTCGTTTAGCTTTTCAAACCAGGGGGCAGATCCCCACACAACCAGGACATCCGTCTCACTCATTCCCAGATCAATGTTCTTTACCCACTGCTCGGGGTCTGCCTCTGCGAGCGATTCCGCTTCGTCTGAGATCAGCACCTCGTTCAGCCAAAGGACTTCGTTAGTCGTATCGCTGGACTCATCGTTTGCAAACGCCACGGGAGAGTAAGAATAGTTTGGCCCGTAGTTGTTCCAGATTATCGCCCGCGATTCAACTCCAACTTGATCTATCAGATTCGGCAACGGACTTACGAGGTAATGTGTAGAGGTGTTAACCAAAGCGCCCGCGACGCGCTGCCCGCTGCTTATTTTGCCTGCAACAGACACAAAGTCGGATGCGATGCGATTTGCTCTTGAAGCATAGTCGTAGACAAAAGCAATTTGAGCTATCGCCGAAAACCACAGCAGGACCGCCGCTACACGTGCCATGCGCTGCCCCCATTGAAACCTGACAAGCGGCACCATGGCTATCACTGCAAACAGGAGCAACCGTTCGCGCAGAATACTCCCCTCGCCAACATCACTCGGTCCAAACAACCCCAGCGCGAGCAGAACAACTGCAAAGCAAAACCATCCTCTATAGCAGCTCTGACGCAACAGCGATCCGGCCGAAGGTCGATTTGCAAGCGTGCAGCGCGCCAGGAGCAACAACGCAATCACAAGCCACAGGACCGGCCAGAAGATCGCGTACTTTTGGGAGGGGGTTTCCACAAAGGGACAATCCGACGGCAGCAAGAAGCCAAGAACACTGCTCCTGAATGAGATTGAAAGGAAGTCTGGATCTTGCAAGTAGGTCAACCACGAGGTTATCGATCGCGCATTGTCGAGCCCAATCCAGTTCAATCCTGATCCTTCGGAATGTACCGTCGCTGAGCGAAACCGCAGTATCAACGCGATCACCGGCACGCTAGCGGCTGCAGTCCACAACAATCGCCTTCGAAAGTTGTTCCCAGGCGTCAGCAATGCAAGAACCGCAAGACCTACAACGATGACAGCGGTGCTGATGATGTGAAACACGTATCCGAACAGCAGAAGAGCGGCCAGCACGAGTGCCCGCACCGGCCCAAGGTCGTTTCTCCACTTCCACCACAGCGCGAGAATAATCGGCACAAATAATGATCCAAGTAAGAAAGGATAAAGGCCCAGGAGCCACAGCCGGCTGCCGGCGATGAGTATCGACAGCGGAACAAACAAAGCGAGCCCTGCGGGACCAACAAGGCGCTGCCGAAACCAGACCAGAGCTGCCGCAAACCCTACGGAGGTGATCGTCATGATGAGTCGATCGACAAGTCGCGCGGGCAGAAAAGACTGCAGGAAATACAACATCTCGTGACCGCCAATGTATGGCAGCAGAGCGCCTCGAGATGAATAAATCTTTGCGAAGTCCTGATGGCCCGCCGCGAGTTGTCTGGAGATCTCCGCGTTATACAGGTGAAACGGCGCGTCCTGAGTCAGAAACCACGGGAAGCACCAGATCGCAAGCAGCAACGGCGCGGATGCTATTGTGAACAACAGCCAGACGCGCAGGCCGCTCGTGGGCTTTGCAGTTTCAGTTGAGGATTCGTTGCTCGACATCGCAGATAAGAACTGCGCGACCTTTCGGAAAGAATCAGTTTAGCAAGATGTTCGCGTAAAAGACCGCGGCGGGGGCCTCTATATAAGGTCAGGCTATGTTAAATGCAAATGCGTTCGTTCGTAAATGGTGAATCAGTACCGCAATCTTGAGTTCTGAATTCTGAATCCCGGTTCAACGTCAGAGGGGGTATGGCTTTGCGCCCTCGAACAGTTAAAGCATAGGCCCCGTAACTTTACGACTGTACCCTGCTGTGCTAAGTTCAGTCCTCAATTACCTGTGGAGGGCGCTATGGACCTAAAGGAACGCGTTGTGGAGGGCGTCAGCATTCTGGACCTTTCTGGCAAAATTGTCCTTGGCGAGGGAGACATGCAGATCAAAGAGCGCATTCGTGATCTGCTGGCCGACGGTCAGAAGCGCATACTGCTGAACCTGGCCGAAATAACGTACATCGATTCGGCGGGGCTCGGAGCGCTCATAAGCTGCTATACGACTTCTCGCCGAGAGGGTGGCAGCCTCAAGCTCGTCAATCTGACAAAACGCATTCAGGATCTGCTGGCGATCACCAAGCTGATCACCGTTTTTGACACCTTTGAGGACGAGAAACAGGCGCTCGAGTCGTTTTGATCGCAGCGTGCTGCATTGTTTCAGAGTTACTGAATCTCGTTATAAGAGAGACGTGTGGAGCGGGTGGGAATAGAGGACAGAGTTCGAAGAGATAGCATCTAAGGCTGTCCTGCCAGGACCTTCACGCGATCTATTCGCTCCTTCATAGACGGGTCGTTGGTTGCAGAAAAAGCCTTCTCGTAAATCCTCAACGCCTGCTGATACTGCTTGTCGCTCTCGTAGACATATCCGAGCTCGGCAAACGCCGGGAGGGAGTCCGGCGCAAGTTGTATCGTAATCTCGAGCGCTTCCATCGCCTTGCGAAGCTGGCCCCCGCGAGACAATGCAATCCCATAGTAAAGCCAGGCCTGCGCATTATCGGGATTGGCGCGCGCAACTTTTTCAAGCGGTGCCGCTGCTTTGTCGAACTGGCGCGCACCCAGGTACGCGCGGCCGCATATACCTTCGGTTTTGATGTCGTCCCTGATCGTTCGAAGCTTCTCGCCAGTATCGGCCGCTTCAGTCCAGTAGCCTGCGCCGGGGTCGGGCTTCCCTGCCGCGGCAGTGCCAAGTTTTCTTGCCTTCCGCATCAAGCTTTCGGCTAACAACTCGAGTGAAGCCGCATCGGGTGTTGATACGCGCGTTGCTTCACGCAACTCAGTGATCGCGCGATCGTCGTCCTCGCGCTTGAAATAAATCGCACCCAGATAATAGTTGTTGGTAGCGCGCTCTTTTAACTGATCCGCTTGTCGCGCGGAATCACCATCGCGCGCAGTCGTAGATAGAAGCGGGGCTGCTTCGTCATACTTATCCAAAAAGAAATAGGACCGCCCGAGGGCTGTCCGAGCGCTGGCGTCGATTTCACGTCCGTTCTTTGTTGCCAGCTCGAGATATCGCTTCAGCGGTTCGATCGCGCGGTCGTACTTTCCAAGCAGATACTCGGATATTCCTATCGTGTACCAGGCGCCACCGACGTCGGGGCTGTCCGGGGTCTGTACTCCGAGCAAATCGATCGCGTGCATCATCGGCAGTTCGACGCGCTCATAGTGTTTCAGCTTGAATTCACAAAGCCCGATGTAATACCAGGCACCGGCGACATCAGGTCTTTCGATAACGATGTCTTGAAATTCGGCGAGTGCGGCCCGGTATTCGCCTTTCTGGTAGAGCGCGACGCTGCGATCCCAGTCGGACGCGCGAACCGAAATGGCAACGAGCAGCAGAGCGAGTACTGTCGGGAGAATTCTGAACCGCATTTGCGGCAATTATTGCATGCCGCTGGAGACAAGGGAAGTTCTGAACTTCTGAGTGTGAGTGCTGAGTGTTTGTGCTGAGTGCTGAGCACTCCCATTCAGCACTCTCAGAAGCTGAACCTCGTGCCGCCCTCTATTCTCCTGCCGGGCTGTGCCGCCGTAGCAACGCCAAAGAACGGTGAAGTCTCCACCCCGCTGAAGTTCGTCAGGTTAACGTGATTCAAGACGTTGAACGCCTGCACATAAAAATCCAAATGAAACCGTTTGTTTGGCGAGCCCACCGGTCCCAGACCCCCAAGAACATCCGATCTGTTGCCTCCCCGAATGACCTTAACCATCGGTCGCCCGCCTCCGGGCTCGGCTGCTTTCCCCCATCCCAGCCCCCACGAAAGTCTGGTGCTCAGGTCCCACTCGGCAGCGCCCCGCGCGCTGTTCCGGCCGACTCCCGGAGGACGATCGTTCGACACTGTGTCCCGGTTGTCGTCGAACCCGGTGGTGATGTTATACGGAGTCGCCGATCGGATGTGAAACATTGCACCCACTCGAAACCCGGACGCGAGTCCGAAATTTGTTACCGCAAACAGCCGATGACGCGCGTCGGTTCCCGCAGGCCCTCGCTCGGCGCGCAGGTCAAAGTTGTTCGCGGGCAGACTCGACGGCGAATCGCTCTCGTTTGTGGCCTTGGATAAAAAATAGTTGACTGCGAAAAAGAAGTGCCGCCGTGCGTCAGCCATGTTCGCGTTGACCATCAGCCCGTTAAACGTCGAATTCGCCGTAGACTCAACCTGCACCACGTTGCCCTCCGACGGATCGGGTCGTACGCCGTCTGAAAGAGGCGCGTTGATGTTGTGCCCCCTCAGCAAGTGAACCCCTCGCTGATGCGTGTAGTTCACAACCAATTGAGAAAACTTGTTGAGCTGCCGCTGTACGCCAAACGAGAACTGCTCGACGTAAGGCATGACCATATTCGGCTCCCGCACGATCCTGCTGGGTGGCAGTACAACCTCCGACCCGCCTGCAAGCGGATTCGGGAAGCCCGGGTCTTGAATCACCAGATCCTTCTGCCGTTCACCGTCCACTCGTAACGTCTGTTCGTAGGTGGCCGCATCGAACCAGCTATAGAAGATTCCAGCCCCCACGCGAAATGTAGTCTTGCCGCTCTTGAATGGCGACCACGCCGCGCCCACTCGTGGCGCAAAGTTGTTTTTGTCCGGAAGCTGCTTCTGCAGTTCGTGCCTTAGTCCAAAGCTCAGTGTTAGATCTTTGCGCAGGCGAATGTCATCGAGTACATACCAGCCCAGTTGCGCACGGCTGAAGCTGAGCGCCGGATCGCCAAATCTTCGAGTGAAGGTTGTCGGACGACCCCCAACAAATGCGTCGAGACCCGAAAACGTGAACGTCCCTCCCGCATTGTTGAACTCGTCGCTCTGATAGTTTCCCGTTTCGAGCAACAGGCCTGTGCGTATCGAATGTTTTCCTTTGACGAAGTCGAGGTTGTCGGCAAGCTCGAACTCTCGAGAAGTACGTCCGCCCCCCACCTGCGCCCCGCCTTCATTGAATGAGTTCAACACGATAATTGCAGGCGCTGAACTCGAGGCCGTTTTCTCCGTGTCCTCGAGCCGAGCCTGAAATCTAAACTCGTTTACCAGCCTTTTCGAAAGAGGGCCGGTGTCGGCGATTCTGATAATGTGTTCAGTGTCGCGTGATGCGTAAGCGCGCTCGGGCAGATCGTAGTCGCCTACCCCAAGATTGTCCTGTCGAGTTGCATTGCGCTGATACTCCCCGTGAAGAGTATGGGTCTTGGTCAGCGCGTGTTCCACCCTCGCCTGCAGGTTCAATCTGAATTGTGGTCTCCTGGCCACGTCGGTGAGCGGGCCCTCTGGAAGCGCAGCTACTATTGTCTTCGAGTCGTAAGAAGACAATGCATCTCCCGACAGAAACATTGATGTGTGATTGCGCCAGATCGGGCCATCAAGGCTAATCGTGGAGCGACGAAACTGTTCAGCACCGCGAAACGGCGCAAAGGCGTTGCGAGCGTTGAGCGACTCGTCGCGGAATCCAAAACCGAGCGATCCGTGCCACGAGTCGACACCGGGCTTCGTTAGTATGTCGATAGACATCAAGTCCGACTCGTGGTTATCGGCGGAGTATGGATTCATTCGGAACCTGATTTCCCGGATTTGAGATTTCGGCGGCAGCTTCCCGCCACGAAACCCATTAACTCGAAGCGGCGCTCCCGGACCCGCCATCTGCCTGATCGCATTTTCAAACTCGTCCGGATCGTCGGGCAGGGCGGCAATCTGATCGGCGGTCAGTACAGTTGAAAATGCGTTTCCCCGAGGATCGGTCGCTCTTTCTTTTTCGCTCTCTTTCACCGACACTTCGTCTTTCACACCGGCGACGTTCAGACGCACTTCGAGTTTGTTCGAGCCGGGTTTAATCGAAACGTCTAATTGATACGGCTCGAACCCCGGCGCCTCAACGCTGAGGCGAAAGAGACCAGGAGTGAGTTTGGAAAACGAGACTTCTCCACGATCGTTTGAGCGGTACGATAGAGGATTGGCGCCGCCCTTTTGCAGAACGACATAGGCGCTGGCGACAGACGCTCCTGTAGGGTCAAGGACTACGACCTTAAGCGAGGAGTCACTTCTTGTTTGCGCAAGGCTTGTCCCGATCAGCGGCCAGATCAGGAACGCGATGATTGCATTCGCTTTCAACGCTCGCCATACATCATGTTGTTTCTTTCGCTGCTTCACGACTCAAACCTCGAATACCGATTCGTCTTATCGCAAGTGTGCGTTGCGATCCTTGCGAGCTCGCGTTTGCATCCAAGAAATGTTTGCTGGTCATTTCTTGAACTGCTCAGCTCTCAACGGCGGATTGACTTTGTATTTCTTGATCGTCCATTCTTCGGCAGGCTTGCCGTCGACTGATCTTGATATCTTGTGAGGCAACATCACGCCGTTCACTTCCTGGTATTCGCTCAGGAATATCTGAACGTCGACTTCCTTGATTTCGGGTTTGCCGAGCCCCGCCTCCGGATTCTTCTTCAGCTCCTCGATCGTCTTTTTTGCTTCAGGATCTTTCCCATCGATCGACTTGGTCATGAGCTTCACTTGAGGAGCCGCCGCACGATAACTCATCATCAATGGACGGTGCTCCTGCTTGTCCAGAAACAGCTTCGCGGCAAATCCCTCGGAGCCTCTGATGTCGATTACATCGGCCATGCCGTCGTCTGACTGCGCCTCGCCGCCGTAGCTGAACTCGAGCGGCATCGTCTCGCTGGTAGACAAGAGCAGCATCACGAGGTCCCGCGCGAATTCATTTCGCAATGCATTCAATAAGCGCTTCTTGTCTGCATCGGGTCCGTCGGCCGGTCCTCGGAAAATCATTACTCCGCCTGCACCGCCCGAATTCGTCTTTGAGTCGGCGAAGTGCTCATCTCCGTTGAACCCCTCAAGTCGCGTAACCGATGCCTTGCCCATCGGCAGGTTCATTGTTTCCAGCTTCTTGAATTTGTCGGGCAGCATCAGATCCAGCTCGATCTCCCCGTCGGCTCGCATCTCTCCGAGCACGCGATCGAACGTTGCCGATAGAGAGAGACTCTGGACTGCCTTCAGTTTTGCGTCGCCGCCGAGTGCCTGACGTGCCTTACTCAACAGATCTTCCGCCCTCTTCGAACTGTCCTGAGCGCGTATCTCGACTGCCGACAAGAGCAGCATTGCGACTATGCTAATTACTGTTCTTTGCTTCCTGCTCATTACCGCCTCCATTCACTTTGAGATATATGATTAGCTGCGAACGCTCGACGCCGTTACCGGGCTGCACACCGGTTTAACGATCGCGGCGGCGTGCGCTCAGCTCCAGGCATTCTCCAGTGATGATCGTTCGACACAGATTAACGCGGATCATCGCCGGCTGATCGTCAAATCCCAGTAAAGAGTTTGTTAAGGTTGTAAAAGAACACTTTACCCGCCTTCTGTTTCCTTCAGATAAGGTGGCATCGAGTAGGAATTCTTTGCAGGATTTTGTACGGTTTTGTGACCCAATAGTGACCCAATAGTGACCCAGCGGTGATCACACACTTCTCGCGGCATTGGTTAGAACGGATGTCAGGTACGCGATACCGTAAATACACCGATCAAGAGCGGGCAGCTGCACTGGCCCTGCTTGATGCAAATGGGGGAACTGCCTCAGAACATCACGACAGCTAGAGCTACTTTGATCGATTGGTCGCAGGGACGTTCAGTGTCGAAAGATGTGTCGAAATTTCGACGGCAAAAAAAGACCAGAGCTTGCCGATATGTTTGAGCAGCTAGCCCGCCGTTCTGTCGAAACCGCGATGAACCTCCAGGAGCACGAAAACAAGTGTAGCTGGAGCATCGAGCAGCAACGCGTCACAGTACACTGCCCGGGAAAATGATGGCACAGGTTTGTACTATTATCGGAACCGATACTATTCGCCGTCACTGGCGCGGTTCATTAGCGAAGTGTCAATCGGCTAAAAACCTAACTCCCGCTACCTTGCCGTCACGTAAGACTATAAGACCCCAATCAGCGTTATATGCCGCCTCGTTGCTCGGACGGTAGACAATCTCGTCGTTTTCTCCATATCAGGCGCAGGGTCTGCCTCTGTCGGTCTATCAAGGTGGCGCCGCATCGTTCGCTTAACCTCTTCAAAACTCATGCCGACTCTGATTTTATTGAGGTCACGAAGAAATGGCTTTCGGGCGTTCCAGTCCCAGAACGCACTAGACTGAATCAGGAGCACACCGACAGCAACGGCGCCGATGCTGAAACTGATCGTTGTCCGACGCGTCTGCAACAATCCGATGGCAACAAACGCAACAGCAGCTCCCACCGTGGCAAAAGGGTATATCGTCACGGGTACCCGCCGCTCTACCAAGAA
Source organism: Blastocatellia bacterium (assembly GCA_035315885.1). GTDB lineage: Bacteria > Acidobacteriota > Blastocatellia > UBA7656 > UBA7656 > DATFXM01. The sequence continues at coordinate 6,807 of DATFXM010000043.1, read as the reverse complement.
TAGCAAGGCAAGTACGAAGACAGCTGGCACCAGATAGTCCCGTTTTGAAAAAGTTGTCGAAGCACGAGTAAAGGTCGATCCAGTTAAGGCGATGCGTTTTATTCTGGTAGCAATCTGAAGGACCAAGCAAGAGGGCAAAGTCACGCCTACACACGTCGTGACGACCGCCAAAAGATCGGCGAGAACGTCGTGTTGTTTTACTACTGGTGAGTCGACCAATTGCGTTGCAGTCTGAATTGAAACTATCGTGAAGCACGCACCGGCACCGATCGCGAGCGAAGTAACCACAAGACAAGCGTCGGGCAGTTCCAGACTCCAGCGTCGCGTGTGGCTGTCGCGAGCGCGCGTAGCTTGGTAAGGTCCACGTGCTCGACCATCCGCGCATTCGACGGAGAGAACTGTGAATCCTTGAACGGAGAATCCTCTGTTTGGAGAGTCTCGATGTAACCAGTCAGGTGCTCTATCGAACGCATGCGTGTAGAGAGCGCTCCTCACAGGTCGACGCTACGTGGGAGTGGCCGTAAACAGGCAATCCGACCTTATTAGCAGTACGAACGACCGCTTCATATACAGGCGCGGGCAGAAGGTTGTACACCTTGACCGCGTCGTAGCCTTCGCGTTTCTGGCGCTCAACTTCCGCTGCTGCATCGTCGCCTATTTCGAAGAACTTCAACTGGCTTTGATTCGGTGCTGCTGCTACGAGCGCCGCTGTGGCGCTCGTAGGCGAATTGTCCACAGTGAGCGCGGCCTTGCCTTCTAGAACGGGGCCGGTGGTGAAGATCTGCGGGCCGAGTGTCGCGCCGGAGTCAATCTGTTGCCGGAGCGAAAGGATGGCCGAGTAGCCGGACCATATTGCGCAGTGTCGTAACCCCGTGGGCGACCAACAACAACGGAAACGTCTCCAGCGGGTAGGCCATCGCCGGCCCGCGATGCGTCAAGTGCCCGTGCATGTCGGCCAATCCCGGCATGAGGTACTTGCCCGTTGCATCAATGCGCTGTGTGCCTTTAGGTAGTTTGATCTTTTCGGCTGGCCCTATTGCGAGAATCCTCCCATCCTTCACTATCACCGTTTGTTTAAGCAAAATGCGTTCTCTATCCATTGGCACGACGTTGACATTAATAAAAGCTACCCCTGGCGTCTGCGCTTGGACATAGGAGAACGAGAAGATGATGAGTAAAATGATCGGTGTGATTAGTTTCATCGCATGCCCCTTTTAAGAACGGGCGGAGATCAGATAACCTTCGCCAAAATAGCTGCCTAACGTAGCGTCAGCGGGCGCGGGCCATCAGACTAGAGGAGCCACAACAAACCCGCTGCCCGCGCTCCGCTGCACGCTATTGTTCGACGGCGCGTTTCACATAAGCACTCTTACTATTTGGAGAAAAAGTAAGCGGCGATCTCGTTTGCGACACCATTGATAAAAAAGGGTCTCTTTTCATTGGCGTTGGTCAAGACGATGACGCTAACTTTATCGTCAACGAACCGCGAAATCGCGGCAGCAAAACCATCGGCGCCACCCGAATGACCGACACGCCGATGGCCTTTATAAGGCGACAAACCGAACGCTAAACCGTAATCAGGAACAATATCCCCGTTGTTTAATCGCGCATTTGTCCACATCTGCTCGAGCGTTGACTTTTTGACTAGTCTTTCGGTGTAAAGCGCGGCATCCCATTTTGCCAAATCGAGAACTGTGGAAACTAACCCGGCAGTAGAAAATGTCAGCGTCGGGCTTAACCGGAGAGCATTCCGAAACCCGCTGTCGCTCCAACTGTATCCGTCGGCGCGATTCGGAATGAGTTCGCGGTGACTATCGATTCTTGTGTCACTCATCCCCAACGGCGTGAAGATCCGTTCGCGCAAGAACTGTTCGTATGTTTTGCCGGAGATTTTCTCGATCAACGTTCCGAGCAAATAGAAATTCGTGTTGGTATAGAGCCAACGCTCGCCGGTCGAAAAAACGAGCGGATTATTCGCGACCAGCTGCAGTACTTCCGAGTGCGAATAATCTTTCAGTACTTGCTCGATTTTTGTGAATGAATTCGTGTAATCGGGAAGCCCCGAAGTATGACTGAGCAGATGCCGAATCGTCACTTGTTGCCAGGCAGCCGGTAACCCCGCGAGATGTTTCGCGATTGGGTCGGCGAGCGAGATTTTACCTTCCTCGACGAGCATCATCGTCGCCACCCCTGTAAAAGTTTTCGTCAAGGAGAAGATTACGAAAGCAGTCTTTTCGGTTACCGCAGTAGCGAGCTCCAGGTTCGACACTCCGTACCCTTTGGCAAGAATGATTTTCCCCTCTCGCAAAACAGCGAGCGATAAGCCGGGAATATGATTCGACGCCATTGTCTCGCGGACGAAAGCGTCGACCTTTTCGGTCTGACGCTTGAATTCGACTGCGGATTTTGTTTGTGCCGAAGCCGAAACAGAAGCCAGGCACAACCAAAAAGAAATCAAACGAATCAGAAATGATTTATGCCGCATACTCTCACCTCACAAATCAAATAAAATTCGAGCGATTACCAAGAAGCCATCGAACATGAATTCGACAGAAAACTTCATAACACTTTTATCTAGAAGATTCCTTCCGTATAGTTCAAAAGCATCTACGACCTTTGTGGTTTTGTTAATGTCATCTTGCTGAATGGCTTCGTCCGCACGACTTGATATCAATTCTCGATGTGTTAGGCAGAAGGACTCTTTCCGCCCATTCCGAATCCCTTAACAAAATTGGCGCGCGTCACAAGGCATCCGCAGGCGGCGAAGACCAGGCCCGCCTTTGTTCAGCACGCGAGTGTAAATCGATCCATTTCCCATTTTTGATTATGACACTGGTTGACTTCAAGTAAGCAATGGTGCGCATGCTCTGCAACTGTCGTTCGTTCAAGTGGAATCCAGCGAGCACTTCGTCCGTCCGCCAGTCGCGCCATTGGGGGGAGCACAAAGAATCCCTGATGCTGTTCGAAGTCCGGCTCAGGCAAGTTCGCTTCTCGACACTGTGGTGGCGGCTCGTTTGACGATCGCATGACCCTGGCAGCCCGCCACGAGCGCACTCGCAATTTGCAAAGAATCTGACAAACTAAGGTTTAACGTGCCTGAACTCACCTGCGCACCTTCCGATATCGCGGTCAATACTGAAAAAAACCGGCGTTGTTACCGCAGGCGATCAGGCCCTGTTTTGACCGATCGCCCAGATCTGCGTATCGTATACGCCAGTTTTCTAGTTCCTCTGATGTTGTTAGCACTGGGCCTCCTGGTCTTATGGCCAGTGGGGCGTAGTGGCGGTTGAGGGCATAGTGAGCGTACGCGATTGGTGGACTGAGAAGGACGCCGCGATTCCCGATGTTCAGACTTCAGAGCTACACGTAATCAGTAGCGCGGTAACACCATTGTGGCAGCGACTCAAGACTACCGAAGCAACCCGCTTGCGAGTTGTGACGGTAACCGCCGTCGACGGACAGCACATTGTTGGCGTTCAGATACCAGGCGAAAGAGTAGGAGCCGGCTCGCTAGCCCTGATGCCGGCTTTTTGTGATTTGAGATTTGGGTCCGCAACCCAACGACCGACTAGCTTTAGTGACCACAAAGTATTCGTGGCAGCACCGAGGTGTCCGTCGAATGACGCTATATTATGCGAGTATCAAATAAATTCTTCACGTAAGGACGCGAAACACCACTAGTGTCATGTCGTCGTGCTGGGAAGCGCCGGCAGCGAAAGCCTCTGCGGCGGCCAGGATTCGAGTCATCGCTTCAAAAGCAGGCAGCCCGTGGCAGGTTTTGGCGAACTCGATCAATCCATCTTCGCCCCACTCTTCGTCGTTGGTGTTCATGGATTCAGAGACTCCATCCGTGAAGAGCACGACCAGGTCTCCAGCTTCAAGACGAAAAGACTCTTGCTGATAGGACTGCTGTAGGAGCCCGATCACTGGACCCCCGGTCTCGAGGCGGAAGAGCTGGCAGGCCGCAGCACATTTGCGCAAGACCACAGGTGGCGTATGACCCGCGTTGACATACAAAAGCTGGCGGCTTCGAGGATCGTACTCGGCGTAGAAAAGAGTGGCGAACGAGTTCGCCGAGGACGCCTGGTGGACCAAGCTGTTGACTCGCTTGATCAGTTCCACCAGGTCCTCGCACACCGAAGCCTGGCCGCGCAGTGAGGCTTCGAGGCTTGCCATCATGAGCGCGGCGCCAACGCCCTTGCCGGACACGTCGCCGATAGCGATTCCGAGCCTGCCTTCGGGCAGCTCGAGAAAATCATAGTAGTCTCCGCCGACCTCTCGTGCTGGCCGGCAACGCCCGCAGTAGTCCAGGCCCGGCACAGCCGGAAGGCGCTGCGGGAAGAGGTGCTCCTGCACTTCCCGGGCGATTTCCAACTCGCGATTCAACCGCTCCCGCTGTGCCGTCTCCCGACCGATGGCCGTGGTCAATCGGGCCACTTCTAGCGCCAAGGCCGTCTGCGCCGCCGACCTCGTGTCAAGTCCGTCGAGAGCGGCAGCGATAGCGCGTCGTGTGAACTCGTCTGTTTCAATTTCGTGCCATGCAATTAGATGTGGGGCGAGACGCCCCCGGTCTTGCTGATTCCGTAGTGCGTGAGCGACAAGGTGCCGCAGCCGGCCATCTGCCGCAGACGAGATGCGCTCAAGAAAGTGGTCGAGCGCCAGACCGCCAGAATCGAGAAGTTGCAGAAAGACCTTGCGGGCCTCACGTGGGTCCTCCACGGCGAGGTGGCGGAGCCGCTCATAGAGATTCTCAGGCAACTGCATACTACCGACTCCGTGCCGCCCGCCCGGCGCCGTACCGCTTCGACCGCATTTCGAACGCCTCCCTTCCGCCTTCGAGCAGGTCGATGATCTGCTCACGGCACTCATCGACTGTTCCGGACTTCTCGACGCCTCCAACCCGGCCATCCGAGTTCATGACCAGCACAAGGTCCGCTTCAGCCAATACCGGGATGTTCGCGTTGTGAGTTATGAAAATCATTTGCCGGCGTCTCTTCAGTCGCTGCACCGCGTTCACCACCGTCTCAAAAATGAAGTGGTTGTCCAGGTTGTCCTCTGGTTGGTCAATAATCAGCGGGCTATCTCTTCTTGCTAACAGTATAGGTAGTAGCGCTGTGCACTTCTGACCCCGGGAAAGATCGGACGCATCCTTAAAAGTAGGCTGCCCGGCAGATGAAACGTCTAACTCGATGCCAATTCTATCTTCGATGGCAATTACCTCCAGCGCGAGCGGATCGACGCTTTCGCGGAAGGTATCCAGTATCTTGCGAGAACGCTCATTTCCGAAACCCGTCAGCTCTTCGAAGGAATCGAGGTCGTTGGCCTGAATGAGCTGTGCGAGCTGCTCCGGCCTAAGCTGCATGAGTTTTGTCATGATCTCGTCGTGATTCCGGACCCTTGCACCGCGCAGGCTATCCACAAGCATCTGCTGGTATGCCAGATGGTCGGCATTTCGCATTATCCGGATGCGTACACGCTCGCCAGCTTCGCGCTGGAGCTCGGACCCGACCTCCTCGCGCATCGCTGAGATCTGATCGCGCGTCAAAATGTGTGTACTCTTGAGAGATTTCCGGCGCTCAAGAAGTGTTTTCAACTCGGCGTTCTGTTCTAACCGCTTTTCCTCCAAGACTTGAAGCTTAGCAACTTGCTGCTCCAGCGTTGCACGCACTCGAGCATCCTCGCTTGCCGCCTGGTTGAGTGCCGCTAACCTGGCCAGCTCGCTGGCATGACCCGTGTGGGCCTGGGCGAGGCTTTGGCGGGCTTGGGCTATTGCATCCTGCGCTTCGCTAATTTGCCCGATAATCGCTGATATATGTTCTTCAACTGTCCCTAAGGACGACTCGAGCAGATCATCATACCGGCGGAGGATATCTGCATTCGCCGACTGCTCCTCCGCAAGACGCGCTTTGAACGCAAGCTCTGCGTCTCTTCTCATCTGGTCCACAGTTTGGCCCAGCGTTCGAAGATCTCGATCGGCGGCGTCCAACTTGGCGATTTCGCGCTCATTGAGCTGCTGCTGGCGTGAAAGTCGGACAAAATCTGGCGTCGGTTCCACATCTGATGGCGCCAGAGCGCTTAAGCGGGCTCGGACGTCGCCGAGTTCCTCAGTTTGTTCGGTTAGGTCTTGGATCGTTCGTTGTGCTGTCCTAATACGATCGGCATTCGCATCCAGCGCACGCGCACTCTCCGCCAGTGATAGGTGGATTGTGCGCATCTGCTCGCTACGGAGTTCGTCCAAGAGATTTCTACGTTTCTGGCCGAGGACCTCGTCCGCTATTGCCTCAATTTCGGGGCTGCTATAGGCGTCCAACGGCAGAAACGTACCTCGATCAAGATCGACAGTGCTGATGGTCCTTCCGTCCAAGGTCAGAAGAACGGGTTGCTGTTTTAGGCCCCTCTTAATTGTGTAGCGGCTCGAACCCTCAGCCAGGGCTGTGATCGTTACGAGAGCCCCACCTGCAAGGTTCGCCTGAATCAGATCAACACAGTGCTTTGGCGCAGCCGAGGCGCCGCAGACCGCAAACCTCAAGGCTTCGACGAGCGTTGATTTTCCGCTGCCGCGTGGCCCAATTATGCAAGTTAGGCCCCGAGGAATGTTCACGCTCAAGCCGGGCAGAAAACCGCCCCTAATCTCGATTTTCTCAACGAGCCACATACGTTATGCCCCCACGCGTGAATCTTGAGAGTGTGGCTACCAGCACGTCGAGAGCTTACACAGCGCCGCATTGGAAACCGACTTGCCGAGTTGCCACGCTCACGCTATTGTACACAAAAAAGTGCGCAAGAGTTCCGAGATCCCAGTGAAGA
>DATFXM010000042.1:0-8754 GCA_035315885.1 Blastocatellia bacterium | reverse complement strand
GCTACTGTCGGGGAAGGGACCGAATCGCGCGTGGCGGAGGACCTATCCCAAAGCCCGGCTTTAGATCAACAGTTGATGGAGGAAGTCTGTGAGCGAGAAAACTTGAAGAAAGCGCTGGAACGGGTCAAGGCCAATCAGGGGAGTCCAGGAATAGACGGGATGACCGTCGATCAGTTACCTGAATACCTGAGGAACCACTGGCCAACAATTCGGGGCCAGTTGCTGAGTGGAGTCTACAGGCCGCAGCCAGTGAAGCGCGTAGAGATAGCTAAGCCAGGGGGAGGCGTCCGCAAATTGGGCATTCCCACCGTGGTGGACCGCTTCATTCAGCAGGCGGTCATGCAGGTTCTACAAAGCAGATGGGACCCGACGTTCTCACCACACTCTTATGGCTTCCGGCCAGGGCGATCAGCTCATCAAGCGATAGCCCAGGCCCAGAAGCATATCGCAGAAGGCTATCGATATGTGGTCGACATCGATCTAGAGAAATTCTTCGATCGAGTCTGCCACGACAAATTGATGGGGCTGATTGCTAAACGGGTAGGAGACAAGCGGATATTGAAATTGATCCGCGCGTTTCTTACCGCTGGAGTGATGGAGAATGGATTGGTAAGTCCGAGTGAGGAGGGGACACCTCAAGGTGGTCCACTCTCACCCTTACTTTCGAATCTGATGCTGGATCTGCTAGACAAAGAGTTAGAGAGGAGAGGCCACCGCTTTTGCCGGTATGCGGATGACTGTAACGTCTATGTGCAAAGCTGGCGGGCGGGGGAGCGAGTGATGAAGAGTATTAGCGGCTTCATCACCAGCCAACTCAAACTCAAGGTCAATGTAGAGAAAAGCGCAGTGGCGAGACCATGGGCGCGGAAGTTTCTTGGTTTCAGCTTTACCAGTGGGACAAAGCCGAAACGACGCATTGCGCCTCAGGCGCTCAACCGCTTTAGGGAGCGAGTGCGGGAACTGACGCAACGGACGCGAGGGATCGACCTGAAAGAGATGATCGAAGAACTAGCCATCTATCTGAAAGGATGGAGAGGCTATTTCGCTTTCAGTGAGACCTCAACAGTGCTCCAACGACTAGACCAGTGGATAAGGCGGCGGCTACGCTGTTTTGTCTGGAAGCAGTGGAAGACTGGGCACAGAAAATATGTCGAACTGAGAAAAAGGGACGTGGGAGACAAACTGGCTGCGCAAACAGCCGGTAGCAACCAAGGCCCATGGCATATCAGCATGAGCCCAGCACTGAGCATTGCTCTATCGGATGCCTACTTCGACGCAATCGGACTTCCGAGATTATCTGAAAAGAGAAAAGCATAACTGTCCGAACCGCCGTGTACGGAACCGTATGCACGGTGGTGTGGGAGGGAGGGGCTGTAAGGTCCCTTCCTATCCCGATCACTACCGGCTGCGGCCCATCACTTCTTTTTCCGTAGCCGCGCGCCACAATCTCACGGTGCCATCATTACTGCTCGTCGCAAGACCTGTGCCGTCGACTGAAAAGGTCACTGAAGTCACATCGTCTGCATGCCCCCTCAAGTTCATTAATTCCTGCCCTGTGGAGAGGTCCCAGAGCTTGACCGTGCCGCTCATGCTTCCAGTCACTATCCTCATTCCGTCAGGAGAAAAGGCTATTCGCTGAGCGACATCAGCCTGCCCCAGATTCTTCAGTTCCTGCCCGGTCGCGGTATCCCATAATCTGACAGAACTGTCCTCGCCGCCTGTCGCCAGCATTCTGCCGTCAGGTGAAAAGGCGATTGCTCTAACTGTCGCCGTGTGCCCTTTGAAAGTAAGGAGAGCCTTTTTGGTGGTCAGGTCCCATAACTGTACGCTGCCGTCTCGACAGGCGGTCGCCAGCCGCTGGCTACTTGGTGAAAAGACCGCTCGGTAAGAGTTATCCACTTCGCTTTTGAATGAGTGCAGTTCCTGCCATGTGTCAACATCCCACAGCTTCAGCGCCTTATCATTGCTGCCCGAAATCAACTGCTTTCCGTTCGGTGAAAAAGCGACTGAAATGACATAAGAGGTGTGACCTTGCAACGCCATGATCAGCCGACCGGTCGTGATATCCCAAAGTTTTACTTTATTGTCCATTCCTCCAGTCGCCAGCAACTTTCGGTCTGGAGAGAAGATGGCGCAGATGATGTTGTCTCCAGGCTCATCCAATCTAGATATCTCCTGGCCGGTGGAGAGATTCCACAGCTTCACCTGCTTGGTTAGGGTAACGCCCACAGCGAGGAGCTCGTTGGCCGTAGAAGAAAAGGCCGTATCCAGGTATCTGATGATTCGTTCGGCGGGCCGAATCGATTCCAGTTGGTCCGCTACGCTCCATATCTTGACGCTCTGATCGGCGCTCCCAGTGACCAGGCGTTTCCCGTCTGGTGACCAGGATACGGAAAGGACTGCCGAGCCATGGCCTTTGATGGTTGTCATCTCCTGTCCAGTCGTAGTGTTCCAGAGTTTGACAGTCCGGTCATAATTGCCCGTCGCCAGTTTTTTACCATCTGGGGAGAAGGTGATTGCCTGGGTATAACCTGAGTGACCGTTCAGGACGACCAATTTCCGTCTAGTGCCCAGGTCCCAGATTTGCAGACTGCCGTCTTTGGCGGCGGTCAGAAATCGATGGCCATCGGGAAAGAAGGCCGCTGCCGTGAGTGTGTCTTCGTTGCTCGTGACAGGTGGCAATTCCCGGCCTGTATTGGCATCCCACAATTTCACGCTCTGAGACTCATCTGCCGTTGTCAACCAGCGGCCATTGGGCGAAAACGCACACCAACGGACCCAACTCGACTGTTTCTTCAGCGTCAACCTCTCCTGCCCGGTTTCTGTGTTCCAGAGTTTCACTACACCGGCCATATCAGCCGTGACCAATTCCCTGCCATCGGGTGAAAAGGCGACTACCGATAATGGCGCGCTGTGTCCCTTGAAGACAGTCACCTGCCGGCCCGAATGCAGATCCCATAGCGCCGCTGTATAGTCAGGGGCATTCATCACTATGCGCTGTGAGTCGGGAGAAAAGGCCATGAGGTTAAAATTCGGGCCGGAAGGGACACGGAATGAATGGAGTTCCCGTTCGGCGCCCAAATCGTAAAGCTTCAACAAGTATTCATTGTTCCCGTTCGTCATGGCCCGCTGTGATTCGCCGATAGCCAGACGCTTCCCATCAGGCGAAAAGGCTACGGCGACCACCATATATTTTTCATTCATTCGCAAAGCCTCTCTGTGCGTGAGCCGCCAGAGCAGGTACCACTCGAAGCCGCGCAAATCCCTCTGCCCAGGTTGCAGGATCGCCTGCAGCAGTTCTTCAGTCCGGGTTACGTTGCTGTTTTCCCACGCCTCCTGCGCAAGCCGCGTCCGGGTGTAGTAAAGCAGCAAGCGATTGGCCTCCTGCTGCTCGGCTTGCTGGCGTTGTTTGAACGCCAACAACGCAATGACACTCGCCAGCGCCAGCGCCAATCCGGCAATAAGCGAGGCGCGCCATAAACCACGCCGGTATGCGGCGCGCTGCCGCCGTAATTCGGCGTCCGGCATATTGGCGGCAATCCATTCCCGGTTGAACACTTGCGCATAGACGCGGTTGCGGACTTTGAGTCGTCCATCTTCTGCGCAGGTGACCCCGGACATATGCAGCGAACTGACCAGCGGATTGGTCTCGTCGTCTCGCACCGGCCTCCCGCTTCTGACTCGCCGGTAAAGGTCTAGCAAACTCGCCAGATCGACCTCGCTGCGTAACATTCGCTCGCGCACGAAGAGCAGATTGTCATCCCGCTCCTGCGCCCTGTGCGTAAAAAACAGCTCTGCGCATAACCAGTCAACGTCGCCGCTGTGGCTGACGCTTTCTTCTTTAGCCACCGCCTGGCATAGCCGCTGCGTGAGGTAAGGATGTCCGCCAGTCCAATGGAGAATGCGTTTGAGCAGCGCGTCGCCGCGCCGCTCTTGGCGCCGTAAACCGCGCGCGAGTGGCGCCGCCTCGGCCACGGTGAAATCATGCAGTTCGACGCGCCGCCCAATGTTAAATGGCGTCATACGCGTATCGCGGATCAGGTCTGTCGGCGCCGCCACGCCAAACAGACAAAAGGTTAGCCTCTCCATCTCCGGGTCTTCGACGCGTCGGTTATAGCATTCACGAACTCCAGCGAAGAATTCGTCCGCCGAAAACAGCAGGCTGCGCGCCACGTCTATCTCGTCAATGAAGATCACGAGTCGCCTCCGATGACGTGGCAACACGATCTCCCGAATCGCCTTAAGCCAGCGCTGCAGCGGGCCAAGCAGCGGCTGCGTTTGCCAGAACTCGATCAATTCCTCTTCCAGATCGAGCCGCTGCCCCAACTGCGTCAACAGGCCGCCATACCATTGCTCCACGCTTAGGTTTTGACCCACTGCGGTTAGATCGAGGATGGCCGCCCCGATACCCGCTTCTCGCAGTCGCGCAGCTGTGCGGATCATCAAGCTTGACTTGCCCATCTGCCGCGCGGTGAGCACGTAGCAGAACTGACCATGGAGCAGCCCTTCATACAACTCCTGATCGGCCATCCGTGTGATGTAAGACGGCGCGTCGTGGCGCAACGTGCCGCCCACGACGTAGAAGCTAGCGAGTAAGTCAGTCTGAGCCGTACTCATCACCATCTCCTTTGGTCCGAAGAGTTTTCTTTTGCTGATAGTTACGTTGGTTTAGGGAAGACGCTTCCGCAAAAAACTGGCGTAAAGCTGGCAGCGAAGCCGGGCATCCTGCGCCGAATCGCCCGTGAGCACGCCAGCGCTGCGCAGGCGGTAGAAGTCCGAGGTCTTCAGTTCCCCCCCTTCTGCTAAGACCTTGCGAACGGCTGCGCACAACCCCGCGTCGCGTTCCAGCGAGAGCAGCAGCCGGCGCAGGTGATCGCCAAAGAGCCCTTCATCGCGATCCGATTGTGCCTCGACCGCCGCCAGATCAAGCTTGTGTTCCGTCATCTCGTAAAGTCCGCGTTGCGCCAGATAAGGATGGCCCCCCACCATATTGAAATAGCGCTCAACTTCCGGCTCATCGAGCGGCGAGCCGTAACGGCGGTTGAGTTCAGCGATCTGCTCAATAGTGAAGTCTTCGAGTACTAGCCGCGTGCCGACATTGAACGGCGACTGATTGAGGTCGCTAATGAACAGGTGCGCTTCGGTCGCGTAAGCCAGCGCGAGTGTCAGTCGCGGCCACGGCCCCGCAGGGTCTAGCGCCCGCAGGTTGTGCCATGATCGAACCAACCCGAAGATTTCGCTCGCGTAAGAGTAATTGAAGATCCGGTCTACCTCGTCCAACCCCCAGACAAGCGGCGCAGCGACTTTGGCCAGCACCTCGCGCCGCAAGTAGCGCTCGAAATTGCTACTCGGACTGATGAAGCTGTTCCACGTCTGGTGCGGCGCCACGTCCAGTTCGAGCTTGTCTGCTATTAACTCAGCCAGCGTGAGCAGCAGCTTTTCTGCGCTGGCGAAAGCGTCAACCGTGAAGTGCTGGAAGTCGGTCAGGACGACCGCGGCTCCCGCTTCCCGCGCTCGCTGTAGGCCACGCGCCAAGAGCGAAGTCTTGCCCACCTGCCGCGCGCCTTTGACCAGCACTATGCTGTCGCGCCTGGCGATCGCCGCGTGAAATTCGCCGTCCGTCGCGCGCGTAATGTATAGATTGGAATGGAGCGGCAGGGCGCCCCCGGGCGGCTCCGGTCCGGAAGGCGGCGGAGGCGACGGAGTCTCGTATGCGAGGGCCGGGGTTTCCCCGACCACTACATTCACTTCCACGGCGAAGCGGTAGCCGCGCCGCGCCACGGTCTCGATGTACCCCTCATTTCCGAGGGTTTTCCTGAGCGCGTTCACACTGACCGTGAGGTTGCTCTCTTCGACCTCAGCGTCCGGCCACACCGCTTCGAGCAACTGGTCTTTATCCAGCATTTGCCCGCTGTGCCGCACGAGCACCACTAGCAGGTTGAATAACTTCGGCCGCAGTGTGACCTCCTGGCCGTCGCGCAGGAGCCGGCATTCGGCTGTGTCCAAGCGGTACGGCCCGAATTCGTAAATCAGACGGGATCGTTTGTTCATCGAGTTTCACCGATTTAATGAAAGTTTTATCGGTCTTTAGCCCCAGTTTTCCTGAGCTTTAAAGACTCTGAAAACACCCCTGATCTATCCTTCACCGCGTCAGGAAAAGTTACCGCAACGTCCTGAACTCGATGCCGTATTGTTATCTGATGAAGCCGTGTTGTTATCTGAAAAATGGCTGCTGCATTCTAAGTCATGGCCTTCAGCCGTAACAACACGGCATCGGAAAAAAGTTCGTGCCATCTCGACGAAGCAAAGGAGAAGAATTATGGAAAATACGAACCGCACAATGGAAAACCCGACCCCACCAAGGGATCTTCGAGAGCTGATTTACATCGTCAAGGCGGGAAAAGAGGAAGATTTCTTCGAATATTACAAGAAGACGATCATCCCGTATCTGACAGAGAACGGAGTGGAAGATGCGGTTGTCTGGACTTTCGAACTCGACAATCGCACTCTGGTTGTCATTGCCACTTCACCCACAATTCCGCCTTGGTTTGGCGCTCTTGGACTAGAACGACTAGAAGAATTTGTTGAAAAGCCTTCTTCGACATTGAAATTGGAACTTGAGAATCGACGTGATCTGCACATTCACTTGCCGTAGGGCGCCGACGAGCAGTGTGAGGAAATAAAGCAGAACGCAACAGCCGAGCAAGTCTGAGCGCAACAGTCCTCAGCCAAAAGGGATAGAGCTATAAACAGCCAGCCCACAGCCTCAGCCTCCAGCATCCCTCTTCGGGGGGATGCTGGTTATCCCTGCCGCTGCGGGTCGTGGCGGAGGAGCCGTCATCGCTGATGAGTTTGTCAGCCCCAGCCAGATTTCATCAGCTTTTCATAGCACATAAAAACTACGGAGGCACACTCTATGGCGTCACGAGACATCAACGACCTGATTCCAGAATTCTTACCGCCGGCGGAACTGCTTTTGCAGAACTGCCTGGCGCGCGGGATCGAGATGCGACCGTATCACACGCTGCGTGACCCATTCGAACAAGCCCGGCTGTGGCGGCAATCGCGCACGACTGAAGAGGTCAAACGCAAGGTCGCCGAATTCCGCTACGCCGGCGCCGGATTCCTCGCCTTCTGTCTGGACAGTGTAGGCAAGCAATTCGGCCGTCATGTGACCAATGCCCCCCCGGGTCTGTCCTGGCACCAGTGGGGAGAATCAATTGATTGTTTCTGGGTAGTCGAAGACGAAGCCGAATGGTCAACGACCAAACTGGTCAACGGTCTGAACGGGTATCAGGTCTACACCGAAGAAGCTCGGGAACTCGGCCTAACGCCGGGCGGATTGTTCAAAAAGCTGAAAGATTTTCCACACGTGCAGTTCCGCCCCGCAAGCAGCCCATTGATCGTTCTTTCGCTTCAGCAAATCAACAAGATGATGCAAGAGCGTTACGACCACTTGGCCTGATTCGTAACTTTGCCTCAGCGACAGGAGAAAGATCATGCGCACAATCAGAAGAATCACTTTCCGCTCAGCGTTTCTGCTGGCCATCGCAATCGCCGCCCATTTCGACTCTACTCTTCTTGCGACACCGCTTCCGCTAACTATAAACGAACCTGTCCTTCGCCAAAACCTCGTAACAATTGATATCGTTGACTTTTTGCAGCCGAGCGCGACACTCTACTGGTATTTGGGAATTACTATCTTTGCTGTTTTGTTTGTTCAAAGCAACACTCAGCGGGCGATGCAATTTGGCTCTTGAGAACCTTGCCTTACGGCAACAACTCGCTATCCTGAAGCGAACCCCAAAGCGGCCGGCAATCAATACAAAGGACCGCCTGTTCTGGATCTGGTTATCTCGATTCTGGTCGGAGTGGCGCGCCTCTTTACTCATCGTCAAACCGGATACGGTCATTGGCTGGCATCGCAAAGGCTTTCGACTCTTTTGGACCAGGCTATCGCGGCGAAAGATCGGCGGCCGCCCTTGTGCCAATTCCCAAATTAGAGCCCTGATCAAGCAAATGACGCAGGCCAACCCGCTGTGGGGAGCGCCTCGCATCCACGGTGAATTGCTCAAACTCGGGATCGATATTTCGGAAAGAACCGTCTCCCGGCTGATGCCAAAGAATAGGAAGCCTCCCTCACAAACCTGGCGCACGTTTCTCGACAACCATTTCCGGGAGTTAGTCTCGATTGATTTCCTGACCGTCCCGACCGCGACCTTTCGTGTGCTGTATGTGTTGGTTGTATTAGCGCACGATCGGAGGCGCGTCGTTCACTTCAATGTGACCGAGCACCCGACGGCCGCTTGGACCGCGCAGCAGATCATCGAGGCGTTTCCTGAGGAGACAGCGCCTCGCTTCTTACTCAGAGATCGGGATCAGATTTACGGCGAAGAATTCCGTAGGCGAATGGCAGGAATGAGGATTGAGGAAGTGATGACAGCCCCACATAGTCCGTGGCAATCTCCTTATGTGGAAAGGCTGATCGGCTCAATCCGGCGTGAATGTCTGGACCATGTAATCGTTCTCGGCGAAAACCATCTGCGTCGAATTATGAGAAGTTACATCGCTTACTATCACCGTTCCAGAACACATTTATCTTTGTGTAAGGATGCGCCGGAGCCGAGAGCGAAGCAGCCGCCTGATTTGGGAGCGGTAATCGAGATCGCGGAAGTCGGCGGACTACATCACCGCTACGAGCGGCGAGCAGCTTGATGAAGTTGTTGAAAATACAGGCCAGACGGAGTTTTGGCG
>DATFXM010000041.1:0-56453 GCA_035315885.1 Blastocatellia bacterium | reverse complement strand
TTGCATCCTTCACGAAGCCCCGCCGGCGATCGCGCGATTCAACTACACCGCTCCGGCTGAGCTCGAGCGAATCGTTCGGAAGACTCTCGAGAAGAATGCCGACTACCGCTACCAGACCGCGCGGGAACTGTATATCGATCTGCGCAATCTTCGACGAGACCTCGAATCGAAGAACAGAACGGTAAACACCGACAGGTACGGCAACGAGAATCAGCCTACGGTGACCCTGAATCAGATCACGCAATCTACCGAGCCGCCATTTGCGCCGGCGCTTCCCAACTCGGTTGCGGTGATGACTTTCTCAAACATCACCAAGGAGCACGGCGATGACTGGATCGGTTCTGGAATCGCGGAGACGGTGACCGCCGACCTGAAGAAGGTGAAGGGGCTTTCGGTTATCGGGCGTGAACGCGTGTTTGAAGTTCTCAAGAACCTGGGCTCGAGCCCTTTGAGCGACGTCGACGACGACGCAGTTGCCATTGAGATCGGCCGAAGACTCGGCACGTCTTGGATTCTTGGGGGCGGTTACCAGCGAATAAGCGATTTGATCCGAATCACAGCGCGAGTCGTGGATGTCGCGACCGGGACCGTTGCCAGGACGGTGAAGATCGACGGCAAGATTACAGAGATCTTCGCGCTTCAGGACAAGATCGTGTACGAGTTGAGCCAGGGAATTAACCTGCAACTCGCAAGCGGCGAGATAAAGGAAATCGAAAGCCACGAAACTCTCTCGGTCGAGGCTTACGAGAGCTTCTCACGCGGGATGATGAATCTTCGAACGGGCAGCCGCGACTCTCTTGATCGGGCAATCTACTTCTTCGAGAGGGCAGCCGAGACCGATCCGAGCTACGCGGGTGCGCTGGCGGCATTGAGCGTTGCTTACAACCTGAAGGGTGACTTCCTCAGCATCGGAGAGCTGCACTATAAGGCGGTGGATGTCGCCAAGAAAGCAATAGCCATCAACCCGCAGTTTTCGATGGCGCACCAGGCGCTCGGAAGCGTTCTTGTAAGTCTTGAACTTTTTGATGAGGCGATCGCATCGTTCAATCAGGCGATCCGGCTTGAGCCGGGAAACGCGATGGCTCATGCGTCTCTAGGCCGTGCTTATTGGTTGGGCAAGGGATTGATCAAAGAAGGTATTGAGGAGCTTGAGAAGGCGATTGCCATCAATCCGGAGTCAGGCTACGCCTACCTGCAGTTGTGCAACCTTCATGTAATTCAGGGGAACCTGGATCGGGCTGAAGAAGTCGCACGGCGGACTATCGAGCTTCAGGAGAAATACATTTCGGGGCGAGAAGGTCTGCAGATCGTCGGCGCGCACACCAAGCTGGGATACGTCTTCTACACCCGCAAGCAATACGACGAGGCGATTCGGGAATACGAGCGCGAGCTGGACTTCCTGCTTTCAAGCGATCACGCGCTGCGCGACCGCCATTTGATCGAGCTGGACCAGAAGCTTGGCGCCGCGTACCTGCGCAAGGGCCTCACCGATTCAGCCGATCGGCATTTCAAGCGCTGCGTCAAGAAATACGAGGAACGCCTCGCAAAAGGCGCAGATGACCCGTTCACCAAGTACTACGTCGCCTGCCTGTACGCGCTCAAGGGTGAATCGGATCGCGCAATCAAGCTGCTGGGCGAAACGCTTTCGCACGTCGGCGAGTTCAATCGCGTCCGAGCGGCTTCCGATCCGGACCTCGAGAGTCTGCGAGGCGATCCACGATTCCAGGCCTTGATCGCTCCACACTAAAAGTTCTGTGTCCTGAGCCCGGAGTTGCCAGCGAGGGTCCGCTGTCCGCAGCGAGAGCCGGCCGGCAAGGTGTCGTTTCCTCCAAAAAAGCGAAAGGGAATCCGCAAAGCCGATGATTGAGAAAAAATCGGAAACCGAAGCCAGCTACGACCTTGTTGCGGAAGATTACGCCGCAAAGTACCTTTCGGAGCTTGACCAAAAGCCTTTTGATCGAGATTTGCTCGCCGAGTTCTCTACGGCGTTGCACGGCAGAGGAGCAGTCTGCGACCTCGGTTGCGGGCCCGGTCACATCACGAGGTTTTTGAAGGACCGAGGCCTCGATGTGCGCGGAATAGATTTGTCTGGAGAGATGATTCAACGAGCGCGGAGGGTCAACCCGGATATCAAATTTGAGCAAGGTGATATGACGTCGCTGCGGTTGGAGCACGATTTATTTGCGGGAATCGTTTGTTTCTACGCGATCATTCACATTCCTCGGGAAGGGGTTCGGCAGGCGCTTGCGGAAATGAACAGGGTGCTGAAGCCGGGAGGCGAGCTGCTTCTGGCTTTGCACGGCGGCGAGGGCAGCATTCGGCGGGAAGAATGGTATGGTCGCCCGGTCTCGTTGAGCGTGACGTTGTTCGACTCCGAAGAAATGTGCGGCTATCTTCGCGATACTGGTTTTGAGATCTCCAAGTCGCTGGCGCGAGGGCCCTACGATTTTGAATATCCGACTCAGCGTCTCTATGTGTGGGCTGTCAGGAATGAAGGAGCGA
Organism: Blastocatellia bacterium; assembly: GCA_035315885.1. GTDB lineage: Bacteria > Acidobacteriota > Blastocatellia > UBA7656 > UBA7656 > DATFXM01. The sequence goes on along the minus strand of DATFXM010000041.1, from coordinate 53,951 downwards.
CGCGGTGAGAATGAGCGAATGGGCGAAGGGGTGACGCGGAGACGAGCGACGCGGAAGAGCAAAAGTTGGCACTGCAGAGTCAACCAAGCAGGTCGCCCCTTCGCCCATTCGCCCCTTCCCTCCTCACCGCGTCCCTCCTCCCCGCGTCTCCCGTTCCCTCCTCATTTCTTCCTGTACTTCTCAAACCAGCCGCGCAAGTACAAAATCTGCTGAAGCCGGTTTGACGGATGCCGCGGCGCAGCATTGAAGCCGTGATACTCGTCCGCGATTCGAACCATCACCGTATCAACCTTTCGCAACTTCAAAGCGCGATAAAACTGCTCGGTCTGCTCCATCGGTGTTCGCAGATCCAGATCACCAGTCATCAGCATCGTAGGTGTCTTCACGTTGCCGACGTACGTTATCGGCGACCTTCGAAGGTGCTCCGACGGATCTTCCCAAGGCAGTTTCTTGAAGTTGTAGTACCAACTTGATCCGTCGGTTGTCCCGACAAAGCTGTACCAGTTGATGACCGGCTTCATAACAACTGCCGCAGTGAATCGATTGGTGTGACCGACAATCCACGACGTGAGAACACCACCTCCGCTGCCACCGCACACAAACAAGTTTCGCTCGTCGACGCAGCCTTTCTTTATTACCGTGTCTACGCCGTTCATCAGATCGTCGTAGTCCTCACCGGGGTAGTTGTTGTTTATTGCGTTGCCGAACTCTTGTCCGTAGCCGGTCGAGCCCCTGGGATTGGTGTACAACACCAGGTACCCTTCCGCCGCATGATTCTGGAATTCGAAGTTGAACCCTACGCCGTACATCGAGTGCGGGCCGCCGTGAATGTAAAGCATCAGCGGATACTTCTTCGACGCATCGAAGTCCGGTGGCTTAACAAGCCAACCCTGAATCTTCTTGCCGCCAACCGAGTCGTACCACAGCTCCTCGACCTGCCCGAGCGTGACTCCCTCAAGCAAATCGTCGTTCACCCCGGTGATTCTTTTCGTTGTTGGCTGCTTCAGACTGAAAACCACCACGTCTCCAGGTTCCGTCGGACTGCTCAGCACACCGGCCGCCACGCCACTGTCAGAAAGAGAGCTGATCGTTAGCTGCTGGGTGCCCTGCGTCACTTGTCGCGGGGGTCCACCCTTGACCGGTGCGAACCACAGATTGTCGCTGCCGCGGTCCTCGGCTACGAAGTACACTCCGCTGTTGTCGCGGGCCCAGATCAGACCTCCAGAACCAAAACCACCCGGTGAACGGTCGAAGTCTTCAGCAAGACGGCGCTTGTTGCTGCCATCGACGTTCATCAAGTACAGCTTTGATACCGTGTAGGTATCGTTGGTTTGATCGTAGCCGGTGTAGGCTACCATCCGCCCGTCGGGCGACACGCTCGGGCTTTGGTCCGGGCCGTTCCGGTCGGTCAACTGCGTGATCTTCCCATCGCCGATCGACACCGAATAGATTTCCGAGCCGCCGCGCAGATACTCGGCGTCGGGCTTTCGCACGCCGCTGAACAGAATCGTTTTCGAATCGGGCGTCCATTCGGGAGGGCCATTGTTGTAGTCGCCATCGGTGAGCTGTCGTGGCGTGCCGCCGTCGTCGCGCATCACAAATATGTGACTGAACCCTTCCGGTCTGTAGCCCGATCCATCCGCCCGGTAGTCGAGGCGGTCGATCACTCTCGGGGATTCAACCCATTTCGCACCGGCGGGGCGTTGAGGCAATCGAACGGTGAAAGCCGATTTGGACGGCACGTTCATCGAGAAAGCGATCCTCTTGCCGTCCGGTGACCACTCGACAGCGCTCGGAGGCCTCTCGAGCCGCGTGAGCTGAGTGCCTTCACCGCTATCCATCCAGCGGACCCATATCTGGGGACCTGATGGCTGGCCGGGTGCTATATAAAGGATACGTTTGCCGTCAGGGGACCATCGTGGCGCACCTCCTTTGACCAGGAACCGGTTCTTGCTGCCATCGGAATTGACGATCCAGATGTCGGTTTCGAATTTGTCGTTGACCTTGTCAGTCCAGCGCCGAGCATAGACTACTTGAGAACCATTGGGCGAGATCTGCGGTCCAGACACCGACTCCCAATCCATCAGCAGATCGAGCGTGAGGCGTCCTTTGCCGTTTGGCGAAGGCGGCCTGGCAGGCGACGCCCAGACCGGAACAGTCGTCGCGATCGCGATCCACACAGCAAGCGCAGAAAGGACAACGCTACTGCCGTAACGGCCAAAACGGCCAATGTTCCTGATAAGCATGGCTACTCTCCTAGGGTCTAAGTTTGCTTGAAGCCACTGGTGGAAAACGAAGAGTTCCGTCAAGCGCGTACGCCTGGTGGAAACGGAAGCATTCCGTTGGCCGATTCTATGGCGGCCACATAGGCTGGTCAAGCTGGGACGTTGTCTTAGTTTGATTTTGACTGAATGAGTGGGCGCTGTCCCGGCTCTGCATGATTAGGTAAATCGTGTTTCACGCCAAGACGCAAAGATTTCGCGAAGGCCGCAAGGGTTCGGGGGCTTTGCGGCCTTTGCGAACCTTTGCGCTCCTTGCCTGAAATTAATAGAATCCCGCGTCGCCACAATCACTCGCACGGGGCCGATGACAATGCCCGACCCGATGAATTCCACAAAAGCAGATACTCCTACGTCCCTCGTTCTTCGGTTTCCAAATTTCGCACTGATTCTGTTGGCGGTTTTGGTGCTTGCGCCGGAGAAGGCTCGAGGCCAGGATCTGTTCGAAATCCAGGTATATCCCTATGACACCGTCGAGCCGCGCCGCACGATGATCGAATTTCACATGAATTACTTTCCAAGCGGAACAAAGCAGACGGATGACGGAACCTTTCCCAACAACCATCAGTTCCATTTGACGATGGAAGTGACCCACGGATTGAGCAAACATTGGGAGCTTGGCTGGTATCTGGTGTCGGCCTGGGTTCCAGGCGAGGGACCAAAGTTCGCCGGCGCAAGAATACGACCCCGCTTCAGACTGCCCGAAGCATGGCATCTCCCGTTTAAGGTCAGCATCAGCACTGAACTCGGTTTCAACAAACGGAGATTTGAGGCGAACACGCTGACGCTCGAGATAAGACCGATACTAGAAAGAGAATTTGGCAAGTGGTACCTGTCGTTCAATCCGGTAATCGCAACAGCGTTGCGCGGCGAGGACGCGGGAACTGCGCCGAGCTTCGAGCCTGGATTCAAGCTCTCGTATGCGGTGACCAAAGCGATAGAGCCGGGATTCGAGTACTACGCCGAGACTGGTCCGATCACCCATTTTGATTCGCTCCACGACCAGCATCACCTGATTTTTCCTACGCTGGACCTGAACGTTTCTCCTGATTGGGAGTTGAACTTTGGTGTCGGCCGAGGTCTCACTGGAACAAGCGAGCACTGGGTGGTCAAATGGATTATCGGTTATCGCTTCAAGCTTTGACTCGGACAGGCCGGTAATCCATGTCACGCCGATTGCCGCCGGCACGCCGCGCCACCCGAGTTACAAAATACTCTAGCGGACAGACTTAGCTCTGCTATACTTGCGGCTGAATGGCCGTCTGCATCAAATGCAAGCTCGCATCTAAATCTTTGCGGCTGGTGAAGTGCGCATTGTGTTTCAAATTGGTGTGCGAAAAGTGTGCATTCAGAAAATACGGCCAGCACTTCTGCGGCGGCGAATGCGCCAAGTCATTTTTCTTCGGCACCGGCGAGGAATACGAACCCCAGTTGTAGAGCGGTCAGTCGAATCTCAGAACTCAACTTTCAGAACTCCGCAGCCGCATGGACCCGACGCGTTGTCCCGGTTTGTAACCGGGAAAGCCGGACTGGACTTCTGCTTCCAGAAGTCCGAATATTCCAACAGAATTAACGAGCCGTCACAGGAGCAGCAATGAGCTTGATACACCGGCCGCGCAGACTCAGACGCACCGAATCGATCCGCGCAATGGTTCGCGAGACCAGGCTATCCCCGGACAATCTCGTCTACCCTCTGTTTGTATGCGAAGGCGAGGGCGTACGTCGCAAGATCGAGTCGATGCCCGATTGCTTCAACCTATCCATCGATGAGCTGGTGACAGAGGTCGAAGCCGCCCGGCAGGATGGACTCCGATCCATAATTCTATTCGGCTTGCCCGACGAAAAAGATGGCACGGGCTCCCAGGCGTACGCCGAGGACGGCATAGTCCAACTGGCGATCCGAGCGGTCAAACGTGCAGTAAAGGACGTAACGGTCATCGCCGACAACTGCCTTTGCGAGTATACGGATCACGGACATTGCGGAGTGCTCGACGGAGACGAGGTCCTGAACGACCCAACGCTTGACCTGTTGGCCCGGACTGCAGTGTCGCAGGCCGAGGCGGGAGCGGACATCATTGCGCCGTCCAACATGATGGACGGCTTTGTGGAAGCAATACGTGAGGCACTGGATCAATCAGGTTTCGAGCACGTGCCGATAATGTCTTATGCGGTGAAGTACGCGTCCGGGTTCTACGGGCCGTTCCGCGAAGCAGCTCAATCCGCACCGCAGTTTGGGGATCGACGAGGTTACCAGATGGACCCCGCCAACGCGCGGGAGGCGCTAAAGGAAGCAGCGCTGGATCTGGAGGAGGGCGCTGACATCCTGATGGTTAAGCCGGCGCTTGCTTATCTGGACATCATCCGCGCGCTCCACGAGAGGTTCGACCTGCCAATCGCCGCTTATCAGGTGTCCGGCGAGTACGCGATGATCAAGGCGGCGTCGCGGCTGGGATGGGTCGACGAGGAACGCGTCGCGATGGAGACTTTGATCGCGATCAAACGCGCAGGCGCAGACATCATTCTGAGTTATTACGCTCGCGACATTGCCCGCCGGCTCGCGTAAGGTTTGGGGGCTGCAGCGCAACTAAAGTCGCTCGCCAACTGATCCGATGTACAGACGAATCGCAATCTCAATCTTAGCCCTGCATGCAGTCACGTATTCATCGGCCGCTTTATCTTCGGCTCAACAACGACCTGCCGATTCGCAGCGGGCTCCGATCAACGAGACTCAGACGGTCGAGTCGCTGCGGTCCAGACTTGCGGCGCATCTCAATCAACCGAGGTTCGATCCTGCGTCCTGGGGCGTTAAGATTGTTTCGCTCGATACGGGCAAGACCGTCTTCGAACACAACCCGCAGAAGTACTTCAGTCCCGCGTCAAATGCCAAGCTGTACACCGGGGCGCTCGCTCTCGATCGACTGGGTCCCGACTTCAGGGTGCGGACCTCTCTCTACTCGACTGTGAAACCGGATTCTGCCGGGACACTGCGAGGAGACTTGCTGGTCTACGGGCGGGGCGACCCTCTAATGACTGCGAGGTTGCATGACGGCGACTACTTCAAACCGCTCGATCCGCTGGCCAGCGCGTTGATCAACAGCGGAATAAAACGGATTCAGGGTGACGTGATCGGCGATGACAGTTACTTCACCGGACCGCCGTTCGGCGCCGGCTGGGAATGGGACGATCTTCAGGCGGACTACGGCGCAGAGGTGTCGGCGCTCACGGTTGAAGACAACTGCATCGACGTGTTTGTCAAACCGGCCGAGCGTGTCGGGATGCCGGGCGTGATAACCACCGGCCCCGAAGTCCCGTATCTCACGATCATGAATCGGACCCAAACGAGTGCAAAGGGGACGGAGACTCGGGTGACCGTGTACCGTCCGGTGGGCGAGAACACCGTCTACGTCAGCGGACGCATCCCGATTGATGGAAGCGGGTTCTACAGCTCAGTAGCCGTTCACAAGCCGGCAGCTCTGTTCGCCACCGTATTCAAAGAAGCGCTTTCGCGTCGTGGCATCACCGTAACCGGTCGAGCGCGATCGTTTGATTGGAAGTATCGCGAGGTGTCTCCGATCGATCTCTCGAAGCTGTTTGAACTGGGGGCAATTGATTCCGCACCGCTGAAAGACATCCTCCGCGAAACCCTGAAACCCTCTCAAAACATGTATGCGCAAGTGCTGTTGCTGCACGTGGGCAAGGCTGCGGAAGCCGCTTCCAAGACCTCTCCCCCTGCGGGCAGTGCTTCAGGCTCGACAGGCGGAAGACAATCTCGCTTAAGAAACAAAGACCCCAACGCGCCGCAAGCTCGAAAGGACTCGAGTTTTGATGCGCCGCCCAGCACCGAGCAATTGGGACTCGATGAGATGACCGACTTCCTCACTGAAGTTGGCGTCAAGGTTGGCGATGTATTGCTCGAAGAGGGCTCTGGCTTGTCTCGTAAAGACGTGATTACGCCGAATGCCACTGTGGCTTTGCTGAGTTACATGAGCAAACATCGGTGGGCTGAGGTGTACCGAAGTGCGCTTCCGATTGCGGGGATTGATGGAACGCTCGAAAAGCGAATGAAGGGCACACCGGCAGAAGGAAATGTGCGAGCGAAGACCGGAACGCTCCGCTACGTGTACACGCTCTCAGGCTACGTCACCACGGCAGGCGGAGAACGCATGGCGTTCTCGATCATGCTGAACAACTATTTCAATGTGGAGAGATCCGCAGCCCTTCGGGATCCTTCTTCGGGCGGCGGACGCCCGGTTCCCGCTCCTCGAGACGACATCGACGCCATCGCGATCATGCTTGCGGGATTCACCGGCCGCACCGAACCCTCCAACAATCGTTGAACAAATCGTGCGCTCATGAATCTTCGTGATGCGCTCCGACCTGGTCCACGCCGTTGGTCACTGCGAACGCATCGGGGCCGCGTTCGCCAAGTAGAGTCTACGGAGGCGGGGCTTGCACGATCGTGATCGATATCGTCGGAGAGTCGGTGGACGACGGCTCGGGATCCGACAGTCGAATGGTAAAGCTGAATGTGCCCACTGTCGTTGGTGTCCCGCTAATCAGACCGGTCGCTGCTCCGAGCGTCAGTCCAGGCGGTAGGGCACCGGATGCGATTGCAAATGTGCGAGGCGCTACGCCTCCGGCGTAAAGAAGCTGATATGAGTAGGCTACACCCACGGTTCCCTGGGCTATCGGACCACTGGTGATAACCCGCAATGGCTCGATGTCCGGAATGACCGTCAACGTGAGGCTTGCAACCGCCGTTGCCCCGTGTGAATCTGTCACACGCACCGAGAATGTGAAGGTCCCAAACACCGTCGGCGTGCCCGAGATCAAACCCGACACATTCAACGAGAGACCGCTTGGAAGCGAGCCGGATGCGAGGGTCCAGGTGTACGGCGCCTGACCGTTGATTGCACCCAACTGAAAACTGTAAGGGCTGTTCTTGCGCGGTCGCACCAGTTCCGTCGTAGCAACTGTCAGAACGCGATTCTGAACCTGCACAGTTCGAGTGCCCATAACTGTCGAGTTCCCGCTTGCATCCGAAACACGCACCGCAAGCGTGTGCTCACCGTTAGTGAGGCGCGTGGTATCGATGCTGAACTGGAACCCGGAGAATGACGCATTCGGGAAAGAGGACCAGGTCACCGCGATGTCGGGCCGGCTCAGCCCGTACTGGCCATCCCCAACCTTATTGCCATCGATCAGAACTTCGACTGCTGTTACACCGACGTTGTCCAATGCCCAGCCCGTCCCGATTGCGGTGTTGTTGAGAGTAGCTCTGAAGTCGGGAGTCTCAAACGAGCCAAACGGTGCAATACGATCGGCAGGCTTCACCAATATCGCAAGCGTGCGAGTCGCAGTCTGCTGCGCTGCATCAGACACTCGCACGACGAATACGTTGGTGGCCGCAGTGGGAGGAGTGCCGCTGATCAAACCGCTTGCTGACAGATTCAGACCCGTACCTAAACTGCCGCTGCTGAGGCTCCACGTGTATGGTGGAACTCCTCCAGTGGCTTGCAATGACTGTGAATAGGGTCTGTCCGCCGTTGTGTCCCCAAGTTGTTGTGTTGTGATTGTCAGAGGGGGAGGCGGCGGCTGAACTACCATTAGAATCGTTCTGCTCGTGGTTGTGCCGACTGCGTCTCTGACTCGCGCAGTAAAAGTCGCCGCGCCTAGCTGCGTTGCTCGTCCGGTGACAAGTCCGGCCGAGTTCATTTGCAAACCTATCGGCAGCGTACCGCCATCGATTGACCATGCGTACGGTGCGGCTCCTCCAAAAGCTTCCATTGCCGCGTTGTATGGAAGTCCCTGCAACGCCGGAGGAAGGGTATCGGTTCTGATCGAGAGCGGCGGAGGCGGCGGACCGACTTCAAGAGTGAACGCCCTCGACGCCTGACGGTCCGCTGAATCCGTAACCAGTATCGTGAAGCGATAGGTGTTCTGCGTCGTCGGGACGCCCAGAATTACACCGTCGGATCCAATTGACACTCCTTCAGGCAAGCTTCCGAACTTCTTCTTCTTTTTCTTCGCCCACTTATACGGCTCGGTGCCCGCGGTTGCCTTCAGTTCAACTCGATAGGGCGATCCCACCGCGGCCACGGGGAGCGCTGGGGGTGTCAGAATCGTGAGCTGAGGAGGTGGATCGACGTCGATTGAAAACCGCCGTGACACCGACTGGCCACTTTGATCTCTTACTGTGATCTCGAACTGCGACTCACCTTGTGTGACCGGAGTACCGGACAGTGCGCCGGAAGCGGACAAGGTCACGCCATCGGGAAGGGCTCCGCTGCTGATCTCCCAGTTGTAGGGAGCGCTGCCTCCGCTGGCTTGCAGTTGATCAGCGTACTCCTCACCCACTACTGCGTCAGACAGGTTTTGAGTATCAAGCGTGAGAGCAAGCGCATTAGGGTTGATTGTTATCGCGAGCGTGGTGCTGCTGTTCGAACCGGAGGCATCGGTTACTTTGATGGTGAAGCTGAATGTGCCCGCGTGTTCCGGTATTCCTGAAATCACGCCGCCGTGACTTATGATGAGACCGTCGGGGAGCGACCCTGCCTGCAGCGTCCATGTGTATGGAGTCTGACCGCCGCTCGCGCCGATGCTTTGACTGTAGGTACTGCCGATGGATCCGCGCGGAAGCTGCTGAGTCGCAATAGTCAATGGAGCAGCAGGTCGAACCGCAATACTGAGCGCCTTGGTCGCAACGCTTCCCTGACTGTCGGTTACTCGTATCACCACGTTTGAAGAACCGGCTGCGGTTGGAGTCCCCGAGACGGTTCCCGTCTGCGACAAGGACAGGCCCGCGGGCAGAGCTCCGCTGTCAACCGTCCACGTGTAGTCCGGTTTGCCCCCGCTCGCAACGAGGGTGCGGCTGTAGGCCACGTCTACGGTTGCCTCCGGCAAATCAGTGGTCGAGATCGACAGCGTCGTTGCAGTTTGCGGCGTGACCACTGACGCCTGATTCGAATAGTCCGAGATACCGGTCGCGTTGAAGGCCCTCACTCGATAGGTGTAGGAGGTATTCGCAACCGCTGTAGCATCGGAGTAGCTGGTGGAATTCGCCGCCACAACCGCGATCTGGCTAAAGTCGGCGGTTGAGCCGCCCTGCCGTTCAATCTGGAAACCATCTTCTGATGAAGATGTATCCTGCCAGATCAAGCTTACCTGGTTTGGCCCTGATGCGGTTGCAAGTAACCCCGAGGGAGCCGTTGGCGGCGGCTTTGGAACAGCTGCCGTCCAACCGATCTGTGCAACAGTAAACGGACAGATGGCTACGTCGTTGAGCCTCATCATGCACGGGACCGAGGTATGACCGCACGACACGTCCTGACAGTTCCCGTTCAGTGCGTCCTGACGCACCTCGGGAGCGCACGTACAACTGCAAGTAAAATATCCCGGCTGAGAGTACTCATCGCACGCGTAAAAGATGTGTCCCGTTTCGTGCGCGGCTATCCTCCACAACGGCCAGCCAAAGCTACGGAAGAGTGAGACGACCATTGGTCCGCCGATGTAGGCCCACGACGACCGGCCGTCCGTGAAAGCCGAGGGTGCGGGAGCCGGGTTGTAATTAATGAACATCGAGTACGCCCAGTTCGTGTGATTCTCCGCTTTGACCTTCTCGTTGAACGAACCGACTTTGACGTATACGTCGCCGGCAGTCGCGCCAAAATTGTTCATTATTCGATCGATCCACGCGTTTGCATCGGAGGCGGGATGGAGGACCGGTTCGTAGGGTTGCTGGCACGCGGGGTTGCTGGCGAGAAATGGAACTACGGTGAACTGAAGCGGCCGGGCAAGATTGAACGCTCTCGACTGCTCCACCCACCAGTTGAGTCCCTCAATCACCTGTGAAATCGCAAACGTCTGATCATCCTGACTCCAAGAATAAACATTCGGATCGATGCCCCCATTGCTTTCAACGAGGAAGACGCACACTGCCACGCTGCCGTCCATGACATCGCTGTCCCCTAGAAATTGAGGCCGAACAGAAGACCGCACGCCGGCCGAGGCAGTATCAACTCCCAACAAACTCAAGTTACGCAAGAAGTCTGCGCGGTTGATTGAAGGATGCGGGAGCGAGCAATCAATCGCCGGAGGCCGGGCGGTATCCGGGCCTGTAGGTTGGCTCGCTTCCCTGCGCATCTTGCGCGCGGTCCTGCCGGAGATCAGATCGTTGAAGAGCTTGATGGTGATCTGCGTTTCGCGGTCGTCGAACCCGGACCTTGAAGGATCGGATTCGGCGGTATGTATAGATCGGATTCGATTTCGTCCGCGGATTCGTGCGGCGACCTCTGGCGTGATCCAGGCCATTATTGAATGTGGCGGCACTACGACTGCGACGGTGCCACCCTGAGCCGCTATGAAATCTCGCGTCTCGGCGAGTTCGGCCCGGGAGTTTGTGTCTACAAGAATGAGCGAGTAGTTGCCGGGTATAGCGGTTGAGCGTGAGCGCACGGCGGCTTGTGAGATTGAACAGAAGACAGTTACAACCAGCAGGGCGGCGACCGGGGGCAATCTACGACACATCGGGGCGTAACCTCTCGATTCCGAGACCCAGGCTCAGTTTCCTTCTTCGAGCTGGGGGACAGCTACAATAGTGCGTACTGCGATTAGTTGACCGATCGAGTAAGGCAGTTCAGCGTGCTACCGGTTCACTGAACTTACAGGTGCTGCTTTATGGATGCTGCTATATTAGCTGTTGCAACTTAACGCCGGGTTGAGCGGTGAAGCTGACTCTACACGGCCAGGATTTAGCGATAGCTCTGCTGCTAGATTTGAGGAGCAGAGTCCGAGAGACGAAAGCGTTTGTTGATTACGATTCTCTCTCTACTCTGACTCCCGGGCCTGACCTCCGGATTTTCAGAAATCTGGTCTGTTCTTACTACTGAACAACGCGGTGAACCAAGGCTTAAGGTCCATTTAGAAAGGCCTTTTTCGAACTCGCAAGCGCCGCAGTATATCTTAACGACGGAGGGGTGGCAAGCATTTAGTTCGTTAAGCGAGGTTAATAAGATGTGGCTTAAGGCTGGCAAGTAGTTTCCTTGACACTGAAATGGGCAAAGTGTAGAGTTGGCACTTGCCTCAAAGAAGCACGAAGTGACAATGAGAATGTGATAAGGAAAAAGGTGCGTGCACCGGAGTCCTGCCACACTCTTCTTCATCGAAGAGGGCCCGCAGCACCGAAGACACCTTCTTAGAGTTTTAGCTCAGTGCCCGCGGTCAACACCGAGCCCTTAGGCGAGCAAGGGCTCGAATTGGTGTCCGCGGGTTTTGGGGTCGCTTCGGATTTCTTCGTAGGCTTGAACCTTAAAGAGGGTTCGCGCATACTATGGGGCACAGTTAAACCTGCAATATGGAAGACTGAGGAGGGGTAGCAACTAAATGGCGATCGAAAACTTAAACCAGTCCGGTGCTGGCGCGGCGGCTGACAGCGCCAAAGAAGAGCCCGCCACGCAAGGGCACAGCGCCGGCCCAGAAGCTACAGCCGTTGAGCCACGAGCTGTCGCTGATACAACGCAACAGGCTCCAACCACACAACCGACAGAACCTGCTGCCGCCGCTGAATCGGAGACTGGAGCCGCGCAAGACTTCAGCGCGATGCTCGAGAACTACGAGAAGGAAACTGCAGCCACCCTCCAGGAAGGCGAGATCGTGCGGGGCACCGTAGTTGGAATCTCCGACCAGAACGTACTGGTGGATATCGGCTACAAGTCCGAGGGCGTTGTTGCGCGCGAAGAGTTCACCGATCGCCAGGGAAACCTCACGGTCAAACGCGGCGATGAGGTCGACGTCCTTATCAAGAGCCTCGAAAACCAGGACGGCTACGCAGTTCTCTCTCGCGCCGCCGCGATGCAAATGCAGTCATGGGAACGGCTGCGACACGCCAATCAAACCCAGGAGACGATCACCGGCCGCGTGGTCGAGCGCATTAAGGGCGGACTGAAGGTAGATCTCGACGGAGTCCCGGCATTTCTTCCCGGCTCGCAGATCGATGTCCGACCCGTGCGCAATCTCGAGGCATTCCTCGGCCAGCACATCGAAGTCAGAGTCATCAAGCTCAATCGCAAACGCGGCAATGTCGTTGTGTCTCGCAAGGCGGTCATCGAAGAGACCGTCGGCAAGAAGAAGGCAGAAACGCTCAGCAACATCGAGGAAGGCGTCATTCTCGAAGGTGTAGTTAAGAATATCACCGACTATGGCGCGTTCATAGATCTGGGCGGCATCGACGGACTGCTGCACATAATCGACATGAGCTGGGGTCGTATCCAGTCGCCAACCGAAGTGGTCAAGGTGGGCGAGTCAGTGCAGGTAAAAGTTCTTAAGTTCGATCGCGAGAAGGAGCGGATCTCGCTCGGCTACAAACAGCTTCTGCCCGATCCGTGGCAAAGCGTGGCTGAGCGCTTCCCGAAGGGCTCTCGCGTCAACGGCAAAGTTGTAAGCCTTACCGACTACGGCGCGTTCATAGAAATCGAACCCGGTGTCGAAGGCCTTGTCCACGTTACCGAGATGACCTGGTCCAAGCGCTTGAAGCATCCATCGAAGCTGTTGTCGATTGGACAAGAGGTCGAGGCAGTCGTGCTGGATGCCGATTCAAACAATCGGCGCATCAGCCTCGGAATCAAACAGGTATCTCAGGATCCGTGGGAGACTCTGCCCGAGCGCTATCACGTCGGCTCGCATGTGACTGGAAAGGTCCGATCGCTGACCGACTTTGGCGCGTTCGTCGAAATCGAAGACGGAATCGACGGGCTGGTCCACGTCTCCGACATCTCGTGGACTAAACGCATAAAACATCCTTCGGACGTCTTGAAAAAAGGACAGCAGGTGGATGCGGTCATTACCAACATCGACATCGATGGCAGGCGCCTGAGCCTTTCAATCAAAGATCTGGAGCCCAACGCCTGGGATCGCTTCTTCGAAACGCACCGGTTGGGTGACGTGATAACCGGGAAGGTTGTGCGTTTTGCCAACTTCGGCGCATTCGTTGAGATCGAGGAAGGAATCGAGGGTCTGTGCCACGTTTCCGAACTGAGCGACTCACGCGTTGAGAAGCCCGAGGATGCGGTGAAGATCGGTCAGGTGTTGCAGTTCAAGATTCTGAAGCTGGATCCAGGGCAGAAGAAGATAGGTCTTTCGGCGCGGGCAGTCGGAAAGGAAGACGATCCGGAAGACGTGCGGAACTATCAGGAGACCGGAGCGGGGATGGCTACGCTTGGCGACATTGCCAACCTGCTGGGCTCCTCGGTTGACAAGAAGAGCGAGTAACAACCACTCATCGCCTTGATACGATCAGCCACCGGCAATCAGCTTTCAACGCTTTGATTTCCATAAGGCAATGAAAGATGATTTTAGGTGGCTGATCGTGTTTAATAGTGCTGAGTGCTGAGTGCTGAGGTTTGCGCCAGATTTCAATTGATAAAAGACTTGGAACCAAAACAAAGTTAGCCGATTTTTCAAGACTCAGCACTCAGCACTCAGCACTAGCACTCGCTTAGAGGAACTATGAAACGGTCAAATGTAGCGACGATATTCATCATCGCCGGTTTCGCACTAGTGTTTTTTATAGCGGTCATATTGTTCGCCGCGGTTATTCTCTCGCGGGGCGGGGGCTGGGTATCGCTTGGGGGAGACAGAATCGCAGTTGTTTACATCGAGGGCGTGATCTTTGATTCCAAGACGGTGAACGAACAGTTGAAGATGTACGCTGACGATCCTCGGGTCAAAGCGATCCTGCTCCGAATCGACAGTCCCGGCGGCGGGGTGGCCGCTTCGCAGGAAATCAGCGATCAGGTGCGGTGGCTCAAGGAGGAGAAGAAGAAAAAGATCGTAGTGTCGATGGGTTCAGTAGCCGCGTCCGGCGGGTATTACATCGCGTGCGGCGCGGATAAAATCATCGCGAACCCCGGAACCGTGACAGGCTCAATCGGAGTGATCGCCGAATGGGTGAACTACGGGAATCTCCTGAAGTGGGCGCAGATGGAACCTCAGGTAATCAAGAGCGGTGAATTCAAGGACGTGGGCTCCCCCACACGAGCGCTCACCCCGAAGGAGCGCGAGTACATGCAGGGGCTGATCAATCAGATGTTCGGACAATTCGTGAACACGGTCGCCCAGGGGAGAAAAGACTTCCTGAGTCGCGAACAGGTACTGAAACTTGCCGACGGTCGAGTTTATACTGGCGAAGAAGCGTTGAAGGAGAAGCTTGTAGACGATCTCGGCAACTACGACTTCGCGTTGAAGAAGACTGCGGAGCTTGCACAGATTCGCGGAGAGCCGCAGATCGTGACCCCGCCGAAGCCGCGTCGGCAATCGCTTCTGGATCTGCTGACCAGCACCGACGTGGGTGACTTACTCTCCCGGACCCCGATTCAAATTCCAGGCGCTCGTTTGGAATTCGAGTACTTGTGGAAATGAGAACATTGATTGCCAACCCCAAAGGGGTTGCGTAACTCGGCACTCAGCACTCTTATGGAGCACATCTGGAGTCCCTGGCGATATCAATACATCTCGAACGTTGAGCACGTGCCGGGCTGCGTTTTTTGCCGTGTCGTTCAAGAACAGCATGACGACCAGAACTTCGTCGTTCATCGTGCGACTTTCAATTTTCTTATCCTCAACCTTTTTCCTTACACGCCAGGCCACTTGATGGTCGTGCCCTATAAGCACGCCGCATCGCTCGCCGAAGTCGACGACCAAACTACCACCGAGATGATGCAATTGGCCAAACGTGCACAATCCGCACTTGAATCGGAATACAAACCAAACGGCTTTAACATCGGGATGAATTTGGGACGCGCGGCAGGCGCAGGAGTCGCAGACCATCTGCACCTGCACATAGTCCCTCGCTGGAATGGGGATGCCAATTTTGTATCGATCGTCGGCGAAACACGGGTGCTCCCCGAAGACCTGCAAACTACCTGGAGCAAGCTTCAGAAGCACTTCGCCGGTTAATCAACAGGAGATCTGATCAAGTCATGAAAAGATTCTTCAAGGCATTTCCGTTGGGTACGATTGCTGCAATTCCGGCGCTGGCGATGGTGTTGTCCGGACTGCTCGCGACAGGGCCGAGCTTCGGCTTGAGCGCATCTGTTCAGGACGTCCCGCGCTCCGCGCATCCGATGGTTATCGCGCACCGCGGAGGCTCAAAGGAATCCACAGAAAACACGATAGGAGCGTTTCAGCGCGCAGCAAGAATCGGAGCCGACGGCATAGAAACCGACATCAGATTGACGCGCGATGGTGTGGTAGTCGTTTACCACGATGACTACTTCGGAAGAGTTGAGGGACTGGCTCCTCCGTTGCGAACGCGTCTCATCTCCGACATGACCTATCCCGAGCTGACTCGGCAAACCCTTGTTCCAGTCGGAGAAGACAAAGGCGGACGGCACATTCCGAAACTCGATGATCTGCTGTCGCAAGTCAAAGGCGTGCTACTGAATATCGAGTTGAAGCGGTGCGCGCGGTTTGACGAGCTGGTCCACAAGACAATTCTGTCGCTCAGAAAGTTCCCCGAGCTGGATCGTGTGGTTCTCGAGGCTCCGGACCTCGAGACCGCGCACAAGCTTCGCGAGGGACTCGGTCCGGGAATAAAGCTGCATATCAATCCCGGCTACGACGACTCGGTTCCCTTCTCCGTTGCCCTCGAACACGTTTTGAAGTTCAAGCCCCACTCCATATCGGTTTCATACAAGAAGATGTCCATGGATGTCGCTGAAGCGGCCCACAAAGCTGGTGTGGAAGTGTGGGTATGGACGGTGGATTCGCCTGAAGTTGCGCGGGCGATGGCAACGCTCGGTGCGGACGCCATCAAGACCGATCGACCTGCGGCATTACTCGAAGTCTTCGGCCGCAGAGTTTAACGACTGCTCAAGGCCAGTCTTCTAAAACGCAGGGGCGCAACATCGCTGCGCCTTCTGCATTCCCCCATCACAAACGTCTCGCGTAAATCTGAAACTCAAAGCCTCCAAGCGACAACTGCGGAAGCACTCGCGGTCCCGAGTTGGTTGAAATCTCGTTGAATCCACGCGGATCTTTTAGTTCGACCGAACCGCTAAAAGGCCGGTTCGAAAAATTAATCGCGACCAGAATCTCCTCGGAGTTGTTTCGTCTGATGAAAGTCACCACACGCGATTGCTCAGAGTTGCCAACCCATTCGGTTTCGCCGCCGCGAATCGCCGAGTGAGACTTCCTCAACTCGATCATCCTCTTATAGAACTTCGGGAACTGCGGCCGGCGTTCTTCGGATTGCCAGAATACGGGCAGCTTTTCAAACAACGCCGGCGCACCCGATTCGGTTGTATCGCCGACTTCCATGCCGTTGTAGAGCATCGGAACTCCGTCCAACGTCAGCATCAGAGCAGAAGCTGCCAGAGCTCCTGCTTCCCCAAAGCGCGCGATGGCCCGGCGTTCGTCGTGGTTGTCGGAGAATCGCATGCGCAATGCGCCGCGGGGATACTGCTGGCGATCGTCTTCCCATAGCTTCCTGAAATCGGAGGCGGGAGCTCGGCCGGTCATGACCTCATTCAACAGCGAGTGAAGCCGCCACGAATAGTCGAGATCAAAAGCCTTGCGCAGCAGCTCGGGCTTTTCGGCTTCTGCCAGCAGCATAATTGACGGCTTCACCTTTTCCAGTTCGACTCGCGCCCGCTCCCAAAAGCTCGTTGGAACATCGCCGGCAACGTCGCATCGAAATCCGTCGAGGTCAAACTCGCGAATCCAATATCTCAACATCTCAATCATGTACTCGCGGAGTTTTGGATTGTCGTAGTTAAGCTTCGCAACGTCGGTCCAGTCGTAAGGCGAGACTACCTCTCCGTTGGCGCCGTGCGTATAGAAGTCCGGGGTCTTCATCATCACGCTGTCCCAGGAAGTATGGTTCGCGACGATATCGATCAACACGCGCAGACTCCGGCGATGGGCTTCCGATATCAGGCGCCGCAGGTCTTCCTTAGTACCGTAATCGGGGTTTATCGCGTAATAGTCTCGGACTGCATACGGGCTGCCGATTGAACCCTTCTTCTTCACCTGCCCAAGCGGATGAATCGGCATAAGCCAGAGGACAGTTACTCCGAGGGCTTTCAAGGCGTCGAGTCTCGCGGTTATTGAAGCGAAGTTGCCGGCCTCCGAGAACGCTCGCGGAAATACCTCGTAGATCACCGCGTCCCTTACCCATTCGGGAGAAGGACGCGCCTGGACAGTTGCGCTGGTCTGACGTTCTACACGCGCGACTTCAGCAACGGGGTTGATCGCGCAATGATGGATGGAGGTCAGCGATCCGGAGTAGCCGGCAGACGCCACCAACGCGATCAGGGTCAGCCCCGAGATGAGTCGCTTTAGGAACGAACAATGAATCTTGTCAGCTCGATTAGAAATCGACATAAGTCAGCAATCTTGGCGGCCTTTGCGAGACTTTGCGTCCTTTGCGTGAAACTCGACTTTGAATGTCGACTTATAACGGGGACAAACCGGTCCCGGCATTCGGTGCAGGTCGCAGTCAGGTTTTACGCAAAGGACGCAAAGTCTCGCAAAGACCGCAAAGGTTCTTTTTAGCTTTCCCTCATCTCCTCATCTCTGCATCTCATCACTGTTCGTCAATAAGGCCGGTCCTCGGAACGGGCTGTGCCGATTCTGCAAGCGTAAGAGCCTCTTCTCTGTCAGCCTCGAGCACCACCGCCGCTCCCTTTAAGTCACCAACGTCTTCGACTCGCGCCACAAGCGCCGCCGCGACTAGTAAACAGACTCCCCCAAGCATCACCACGTAGAGCGGGTTGTTCTTGAATACGTACTTGACCAGCGGCTGGAACGTAAGCGATTCGACGATCTCCGGTAGAACGATGAAGAAGTTGAAAACGCCCATATACACGCCCATTCGGCCAGCGGGCAGGGCGTTCGAAAGTATCGCGTACGGCATAGACAGGATCGATGCCCACGCGATGCCTACGCCTACCATCGTCAGCATCAACAGCGATGGCTCATGAATGACGTACACCGCCAGCAGACCAATCCCGCCGCAAACAAGCGCGATTGCGTGGACGGTCTTTCGGCTCGTTAAGCTCGCAAGCTTCGGAAGTGCGAACGCAACCGCGAAGCACACGATCGAGTAAACCATAAAACATATGCCTGCCCACTCGATGCCCTCCGCGAATCGGTTTGAAGAACTATCGGTTTGCCCGAACACATGTCGCGCGGTTGCCAGACCAAAGAACAGCCACATGCAAAACAAACCAAGCCACGTGAAAAACTGGACGAATGCCAGTTGCTTCATCGTTCGCGGCATGTCGCGAATGGCCGAAGCGATCTCTTCAAACAGCGAAGAGAGAGATTCAGTTCGCTTCTTTTTGAACTCCTCGAGGTTCTCAGGCGGATATTCCTTCGAAGTGATCACCGTCCACAGAACCGCCAAAAGAAACGCGCCTGCCCCGATCTTGAAAGAGTACTGTACGGTGAGCGGGATTCCGCTCGCGGTTCGGCCGGTCACTCCGAGGTTGCGAAACAGATAAGGTAGCGCGTTCGCGAGCGACTGGCCGATCCCAATGAAAAAACTCTGCATGACAAATCCGATCGTGCGTTGCTTGACGTCCAGCTTGTCTGCCACAAACGCGCGAAACGGTTCCATGCTGACGTTGATGCTGGCGTCGAGTATCCACAACAGAGTCGCAGCAACCCAGAGCGCCGGAGAGTCGGGCATGAAGAAGAGCGCCGTCGACGCCAGAATCGCGCCGGTGAGGAAGTACGGACGGCGCCGCCCCAGCCTGTTCCAGGTGCGGTCGCTCATCGAACCGATTATCGGCTGGATTATCAAACCGGTCATTGGCCCGGCCAGCCACAGTATCGAGATCTTGTCCGGATCCGCGCCAAGATACGTATAGATGGCGCTCATATTGGCGAGCTGAAGTCCCCATCCGAACTGGATGCCTAAGAACCCAAAGCTCATGTTCCAGATCTGGCCGAAGCTCAAACGAGGCTTTTCCATTGTCGCGTCCTCCGGCTCTACTTCTTCGCAAGGATCACCGCGGATTTGGCGGGCAGACTAAGCTTGACTCGACCCGATTCGACGAACGTTTCTCCGACAACCCCCAAACGGTCGATTAGCGCGCTCTTGTCTCGCAGCTCGATTGGAGCAACATCGATATCTACCGAGGCCGGTTGTGCTGCGTTGTTGAAAGCTACGATTACTCGTTCGGTCGCAGTCGCTCGAGCAAACACGTATTGCTGTTCCGCTATCAGAAGATTCACGAGCTTGCCGCGGCGCAGAGGCTCGAGCTCAGAACGGAGCCTTCCCAACCGTTTCACATGCTCGAATGCATCGCGCTCTTCGGTTGATCTCCCATCGCGGGCGAAGGCGTTGTGCTTGTCTCCAGGGAATCCGCCGGGAAAGTCTCGGCGGTTGTCCGGATCTCCGGCGCCAGCCATCGCCACTTCGTCACCGTAGTAGAGCTGTGGTGTGCCTCGCATCGTCATGATCAGCGTATGAGCGAGATTCAGTCCGGCGATCGTCGCCTTTGGCTCGCTCATGAATCGCTGCATGTCGTGGTTGCCCACGAGTGTCACCAGAATGTTGGGGTTCGGATAGAGCCAATCGTGAGAGAGCACCCACGCGATCTCTCTGATCGATTTGCCCTCGGCAAACACACGTCGCAGCGGATACACAAGCGGGAAGTCGAACAACGTGTCCAGCCTGGTGTCGACTCCGTCCAGATCAGGCCTGCCTCCCTGATAGTAGGCGCAATGCGCTACATCGCCGTCCAACACTTCGCCGACAACCGTGAGATCTGGATATTCGCGTTTGATGGCGGCAATCCATCGTCGCCAGAAACGGTTGGGCACGTATTGCCACGTGTCCTGACGAACGGCATCGATGCCAGTCATGCCTGCCCACCATAGGGTGTTCTGTAGGATATACTGCGCGAGTTCATCGTCTTCCTGATTCAAATCGGGAAGTATGTTGACGAACCAACCGTCAAGCGTCGCGCGTTTCAGTTCCGCGATGGGATGCGGATCGTGGAGCACCCACGTCTGGAATGGATTTGCCAAATGATGTTCTTCGGTGCCGTGGAACCACGTTGGCGTAGGTTGATCGTGCACCCACGGATGGTAGGGTCCGGTGTGATTAGCCACCTGGTCCTGAATCACCTTTATCCCGATTCGATGAGCTGCATCAACCAGCTCCCGCAGTTTCGCCATCGTCCCGAAATGCTCTTCCACTCCATAAAAATCTACGGCGCCATATCCGTGATAGTCGGTGATTGGTTTTCGTTTCTGCCCAGGCGCATCGGGATATTGTTCTCGCTCGTTAAGCCCGTTCACGTTGTCATACCACGGCGTCAGCCAGATCGCGGTCACGCCCAGTTCCTTCAAGTAGGGGAGATGATCTATGACACCTTGAAAATCACCGCCGTGGTAGTAGCGCGGCCGCGCGCGATCGTACAAACCGTGAGAGGATCTCGGATCGTTGTTCGATTGGTCTCCGTCCGCAAAACGATCCGGCATGATCAAGTAGATCAGATCGTCGGTTGAGAAACCGCGATACCTCCCCTGCCGCGGAAGCGGCTCACTGATTTCAAACGGAGCATTGGTGCTGCCGCCACCGGTCGTTATTCGCAGCGTGCGAGCTCCGGGCTTCGCGTTTGAATCGATTAAGATATCCGCGAACAGATAAGTTCCCGAAGAGTTTGAGCGAAGATGATCTGCTCTGACGCCGCCACCTGATATTGCTATCGTGGCGTTTGAAAGGTTGCGGCCGCGAATAAGAACGCGCACGGGGTTTATTGAATGACCCGCCCACCAGTTCGGCGGTTCAACCTTCAACACTTCGGGTGCCTGTGCACTCTCAGACGCAAGAACCGTCGGAAGTGATAAGACTTGAAGAGCAAGAATCAGGAGCCAGGAGGCATACCGGGTCAGCAGTCCATACCTTGAAGTTCTACTCGACATTCTCCGATCACCATTTACTGCTGCTGTTTTTTTCAGCGCACGCTACTGAGGTTGCCCCAGCATCTGACGGGTCCGGAGCTTCTCGTCGATTATCCGCTCCTGCGTCGATTGTTTCTCGAGCGCGTCAAGGCGCTTGAACTCTGCGAGCGCGGATTGCGCCTTGTCGGCCTGTTTAAGTCGCGAGTAGGCCAGGAAGAGTTGATAAAAGGCCTGCGTGTTCGCCGGGTTGTTTTCAATCACTCTCTGCAGTCGCAGAACTGCTTCAGAGTAGTCTCGCCGCTTCAGCGCGAGACGAGCGTAGTCATACATAGCGGGAACGTTCTTCGAATCGACTGCCAGCGCCTTTTTTAGAGGAGCTTCTGCATCCTCGAGCCGGCCTTGTTCGATCGCAACGTAGCCGAGACTCGCCAGGGCTTCCGCGTTGTCGGGGTGCGCGGACACGAATTTCTCGAGGTACTGGCGCGCGAGGTCGAAGTCTCCCGCTGCGCGGTGCGCATGTGCCTGCCAGTATTCGATGTTCTCGATTTTCGGGTCCATCGCCGCCGCGTGATCGAAGTCCGCAGCCGAGGCAATCCATTCACCCTTCCGATAGTTGGCGTCGGCGCGGGCCAGCAAGTAGATCGTATTCTTCGGATCGATGTCGATGGCTTTGCTGAACTCCTCGATGGCCCCATCCCAGAACCCGGCCCTGAAATATTCCCGGCCGAGCAGGTGATGATAGCGCGCATTTTTCGGATCGCGTTCAACTGCATGCTTGAATTCTTCTACCGCATTGGCAGTGTCGCTTCGTGCGCTGGCTATTAAGCCGAGTCTGAAGTGAGTCTCCGGCGGAGCTGGGTTCATGTCGGCCGCTTCGGCGAGATACTGGCCCGCTTCTTCGTTCTTATCCAGGTTGTAAAGCGACAACCCAAGGTTGTAGAGGACTTCGTAAGTTCTTGGCGCTGCCTTATTCACGATCGCAAAGAGTCGTGCGGCCCGCTCGTACTGCTTGTTCTGAGCCAGAATGGTTGCGAGGGTGAATAAGGCTTGAGCGTCGTTGTTCACAACGCGCTCGAATGCATCAGCGGCAGCGTCAGCTTCAGCGTTCCGATTGGCTCGATAACCCACTTTGACGAACGCCAGCGCGAGCTGCGGGTCTTCGGGATTGGAGACACGAGCCGCGGCGAGATGATCTGCAGATTTGGAATACTCTCCCGCTTCAGCATAGATCTCGCCCAAATTGAAGTGCGCCTGTACGTGCGAGGGGTCGGCCTTCAACACGATTTCAAATTGTGCGATGGCCTCATTGACCTTGCCGCTCTCGGCGAGCAGGCGGCCGAGGTTGTTTCTCGCACTCAAATAGGACGGATCAATCTTTAGCGCCTCGTTGAATTCGGCATACGCGTGATCGCGACGTCCGCTGCGATCCAGCACTACACCCAAAACGTTATGCGCTACCGAGGAGCGTGGAGCAGAAGCGACTGCCGCGCGAGCTTCTCGCTCGGCTTCTTTGAGATCGTTTCGCTGAAGCGCGGTCATTGCGCGATCCAGAGATTGTTTCTCCTGTCCGGAGACTTCGGGGCCGGCTGCGGCGGGTTTTTGCCCCTGAGTTGATTGGAGCATCGCGGCATCTGCTACGGTGGGATGAGAAAACAGGAACACCGCTACGGCGAAAAGCGACGCGAAGATCATCACGCTTGCGATCCTGGTTGCTGCGCACCTCTCATCGTGGTGACCGCGCGGGATTCTCTCCTCTCTGAACGCGATCAACGACATCGATCCAATTGTGTGCGCGTCTCGTGGCATCGTTTTAGTACATCAGGGTTAACGCTGCAGGCTTAGTGCTTCTGAGTTGCACCGGTTCGGTATTCCCTGTTTATCTCCTCGACTCTCGCAAACTCTCGCGCTGCTTCCTCATCGCGGCCCAGCCTTTTCAGCGTGAGACCAAGCTGGTAGTGGACATCCGCTCGATCCGGCGCGAGCTTTACGGCGCGAGTTAATGAGTCGAGCGCTTCTGAATAACGATGAGCGAGCGCCAGGGCGCGCCCGAGCGCAAAGTGAGCTTCGAACCTTGCGGGGTCCAACTCGGCAGCGCGGGAAAGGGCTGTGATAGCCTCTTCCAGCTTGCCTTGTTTCACCAACAGCGCACCTCGCCCGACCTGACCCATCGCAGATTCAGAGTCGATCTTCAAAAGCTCTTCGTACTCCGTGAGCGCAGCCTCAGACTCGCCCGCGGCTTCCAGAGCCGTTCCCAGGAAGAATCGGGATTCGCCATGAGTGGGGTTGAGCTTCACCGCTTCTCGCAACCTTAGCGCAGCGTTCTGGTAGTCCCTCTGCGTGTAGAAAACGCGACCGAGATAAAAAAGCGCATCAAAGCTGTTCGGGTTGAGAGCGATTGCCTGTGTGAGCGCATCGACTGCTTCCGCGTTTGCGTTGCCGCGAGAGGCGAGGATTACGCCGAGGAGTGTGTGCGCTTCGGCGGCTCCGGCATTCAATCGCAAAGCGCGGCGTACTTCTGCTTCGGCTTCTGCAACGCGCCCGATGTTGAACAGCGCGAGCCCGTGAAGATATGCGGCGTCAACCATGGCCGGCTGTCGGCGCGCGAGTTCGGCAAAAGCCTCTTCGGCGGCCGGCCACTGGTTGGATTTCACGAGCGCCAGACCAAGATCGCGCCACGCTTCGTACAAGGTTGGGTCGCGATGCAACGCTTCCTTGAAATCCTTGATCGCAGCGGGAAGGTCTCCTCGGTCGGTAGCCAGAAGGGCGCTTGCGTAGAAAACTCGAGGGTCCGACGGACGCGCATTCCCGAGCAGCTCCAACTGGGATGCGGCCTGCGCCCGATCTCCCGCAGCTCGATATGCGGTTATCAACTCGAGCCTGACTTCGTACTGACGCGAATCGATTTCCAATGCGCGCCGCAGGTGGACGATAGCCTCTGCCAGTTGTCCGCTTTGACCTTGTCTCAACAGAAACCGCCCGAGCTGATAGTGAGCGGTAAAGTTGGCATCGTTCGCTTTGATCGCGGAGCGTTCCGCAGTCACCGACTCATCGAATCGGCCCACTCTCCAAAGCGCGTAGCCGAGGTTAGCGAGGTAGTCAGAGTTTCGCGGTTGTATCGACACCGCGCGGCGAAGGTCTTCAACAGCTTCGGCGTAACGACCGAGCCTCATTCGCGCCAGGGCGCGCCGGTTCAGCGCGTCGGAATCGTTTGCGTTTGCGGCAAGTTTTTCGTTTGCTTCGGCCTCGACCCGGCCGGCTCTTGTATCAAGCGAGCTGAACCTCTCGACGTGCGAGCGCGCTCGCGGCGTGGCGGGATTGTCCGTACTCTGACCCGACACGGATGCCGTCGTGAAGAATAAGAGTGCTGCGAGGAAAAAAAGCCGAATCATCACGAAGCCGAGTGGGCCAGCAGGATCGCCGGCGTGCATTCTAACGAAAAGACGACCGGGGTTGCCATCACCGGTCGTCTGAGTACTCCCCGGACAGTCAGGTTCAAGGGCCTTGCGCCTTTGAGTCTCACGATCAGATCTGAGCTCCGCAACAAGGCCCTCAAACCAAAATCAAAAATTCACCCTCGCCCTATACTGAATCACACGCCCGGGGTATGCCGCATCAAATCGCCCAAAACTCCCTGAGTCATTCATATTGTTATTCGGCACGGTGAAGTTCAGGTGATTGAACGCATTGAAAAAGTCCATGCCGATTTGGAGCTTTGTGTTTTCCGTAATGGGCAGGTGAAAGTTCTTTGAGAACGACAGATCCGTATTCCAAATCGACGGACCTCTGAACGTGTTGCGTCCCAGGTTGCCGAACCGAATGTTCTGTCCGGCGGCGTTGACTACGGTGGTCAGTCCAGCCGTCGTAGAGAAGGCGGCGGCATTGAGAACACGTCCGGGCGGAGCGGCAGACGGATCCCCGACAATCGACGGTCGCACGACAGAACACTGGCAGACGACGCTGAACGGGAAGCCTGACCGCCCGTTGACCACCGCGTTCACCTGCCAGCCGCCCACGATGCCGTTCAAAACGCCGCCTTCGTTCAGAAACTTCTGACCCTTGCCGAAGGGCAGATCGAAAATCGCATCCGCAGAAAACAAGTGTCTGATGTCCAGCACCGAATTGCCCCGGTCGAAATCGAGATCGAACGGATGCACCGGTCCTTGTCGTCCAGCGTTCTTGCTGTCGCCCAGTCCGTTGAACACACCGGTGGCGTTGTCTATCGTGTGACTCCACGTATAAGAAACCTGACCGGTGATGTTGTTTGAAAAACGTTTCTGCACTTGGGTCTGCAGACCGTTGTACGATGACTCTGCCGCGTTCGAATACAGCAGGACACTGCCTATCAACTGATTGGATGAATTGAGAGCGATGCCCTGACCTCCACTGCCTTCCTGGAACGTGGCAAGGAGGTTCCTTGCCCTGTTCCCGACGTAGCCGACGTCAATCGACCAGTCTTTTGCGAACTGGTATTGAAGGCTGATCTGAAACTGATGAACGAGACCGTTCTTCTGGTCCCGATCGACCGTAAACAAATTTGTTCCCGTAGGAACGTGCGCCGGATCGAGCGGCGGAGGAATCGGTGGGCCGCTCTTAAGAGTCCACGCATCGAAAACGATGTTTGTGCTCGGCGGATTGCGAACTCCGGGCGGGTAGTCTACACCGTCAAGCGTATATGTGATTCCGTAGCCACCCCGCAATACAAGGTTCCTCTTATTTGTCAGTGCGTACGCGAAACCGATTCGAGGCCCGAAGTTGTTCTTGTCCAGACTGACCAGTCTCTCGCTGCCGCTGCCCGCAGTAACGACCTGCTTTACGTCCGGGAAGTAATACCCGAGTCGGCCATCCTTCTCAGTCGGCGCGGTGGGTCCGGGCAGCAAGTCATATCTCAGGCCGAGGTTCAGAGTCAGACGATCGTTCACCTTCCAGTCGTCCTGAACGAAAAACCCGTACTCCTGCATTCGCAAATCGAACGGACCTCCGAACGTTCTGCTTCGCTGAGCGAAACCTCCGCCCAAAGCCCCAATCAGCATGTTTGCGACTGAGTTGCCAGTTCCACCCTGCGACGGTCCGCCGTCTCCAAAGCCGATGGCGCCCTTTTCAAAGCCCGCGCATCCACCGCAGATCGTATTCAAATACCGAAGCCGGACCTCGGCTCCGGCCTTGATTACGTGATTTCCTTTGATGATCGTGAGTGAGTCCGCGAAGTAGGGGTTCGTGCTTTTCGCGCGGAACAAACCTCCATCGCCGAGGAATTCAACTCCGGTGTTTCCGTTGAATCCTATGCCGGGACCTCCGGTTGTTTCGTCACCCCCGAGGTTCACGTTGGGGATGCCAACGTCCTGTCCCCAGGTTGGGCTGACGCCGCATGCCCCGAGTACGCCGCAGTTGTTGATCCCGATATCGAGCTTTGTCAGTCCGAAGCGGAATTCATTGAGCAACGTCGGGCTGAAGGTATGAGTGTCGGTGACAACAACCTGCCTCGTGTTGCCGACTTCTTCGCCGGCTCCAAAACCAGCGGTGGGAAGGCCCGGAGGTCCAGTGATACTGATTGGGAAGAAGTTTTCACGGACGTTCTTCAGCTTTTGATCGTTATATCGCCCGGAGAGCTGGTTGTGCTCGGTGAGCTTGTGATCAATTCGTATTCCGTGATTGTTGATGACCTCTCTGTTCTGACGGAGCGAGAAGTAGTTGTTATTGCCGCCACCCGGGCACGGAATATCGGCGGTCGGAAGCGGATACAGATTCAGAATCTTCTGCGCGATCGGATCGATGAGGTTCGAAGGAATCCGATCGTTAGGAAATCTCTGGCCGGTAGCGGGGTTCAGAATACCGCCGCAACTCGAGAATGCGGAAAAGTCTCCGTTGCGTGAGCCCACCGTCGGAACATTTGTTGCAAACGGGAACGGAATATTGTTCCGTTGACCCAGGTAATCGTAAAAGAAAAACGTGCGATCCTTTATTATGGGACCGCCAACTGTCCCGCCGAACTCATGCGCCTGCTGTACAGCCTTATCTGGAACAAATCTATCACCGCGAGCTATCGCTTCAGCCCGCCTGCGCTTCAGGATTGGGTGAAACGCATCCAGAGCGGAGTTCTTGCCATAGTAGTAGAGCGAACCGTGAAACGCGTTTGTGCCCGATTTGGTGATAGTGTTGATGACCGCTCCGCTGCCGCGCCCGACTTCGGCGGGAGGCACGCTTGTAGTCACCCTGAATTCCGCAATGGCATCGGGATTTGGAAAGACGCCGATCGTGCCAAACTGCGGTTCATTGTTGTCGACGCCATCCAGCGAAAAATTGTTGTTGGTAGGACGCTGACCGTTCACCGTCAGTGCACCCGCGCCCGATCTGGCGAACCTTGCAGTAGGCGTATCGCCTTGGGCGTTACTGCTGCCCGGGCCTCCGTCTCCGGCCCGTGGATCTCCGTTGTTGAACTGTCTGGAATCCGGACCCGCGCCACCGAATCCAACGTTAGAGCCGCGGGCAACGCCCGGCAGCAGTGTCGCGAGCAGAGTGAAGTTTCTGCCCGAGAGCGGGAGTTCGGTGATTTCTCGTCCGGTGATGACCCGGCCACGATCGCTGGTTTCCGATTGTATGATTGGAGCTTCCGCGCTTACTGACACAACCTCGGATGAACCGGCCGCTCGAAGCTGAATATCGATAGGAAGCTTATCACCGACATGCAGCTCGATATTGTCCAACGTCGACGTCTGAAACCCCGGCGCCGTGGCGGTGACTTTGTAGAGCCCGATATCAAGGGCGGGAACCTCATAGTTCCCGTCGTCGTTCGAAGTGACCTCGCGAGTGGCGCCGGTCTGCACATTCGTCACTGTGATCTGCGCCTTGGCGATCACTCCGCCCTTCGAATCAGTTACGGTGCCTGAGATTGCCCCTTTGTTGCTCTGGGCGTGAGACGGAATTGCAAGGAACAACAGCAAAATCAGTCCGCTGATACAATGCCAGCTTAGGTCTTTCCGCATTATTGCCCCCTTCAAGCGCTGCCGATGCGCTTACGATCAGGTGGATCCGACCAGGCAGTACGCAGGACGCACGTTTCTTCAAATAGTTGGTTAGTTGTTCAGAGCCAACTGCCTACTGCACACTTGTAAGGTTTTCGACAACAAGCTCTCACCGATGACTGCGCAACTCAGGAGAGTCCGCTATTGGTGTTCGGTCTGTCCAACTTCCCGCGGAATTACCGCGCAATCATCGGCATCGTTCAAGGCTTAAAGACTGCCGCCAAGGCTTACAGACTGCCGCGGAAGACACCTGCCCGTCTGTCACGCGACGACACGAAAAAATAGACCGGTATGACTAGTCGAGTATCTATCGTATTGACTAAGCAGCGCCAAGTATATGTGCCGGTTGGTTTCATTGGGAAGTTAATCCGTGTATGATACAGTTACGTCCTTGAGAGAGAAGCGTTTCGAATGCGAACTTGATGTTTGCGTTACGCTGGGTTTGTAACGATCCGCCAAGATCGGTTTCACAGGGTTTAAAGCGAACTAGTCAGGCCAGAGAGAGTCATGGAACCCGGTCGAGACGAAAAGCTTGAGCAGTTGGAGAAGCTTCTCCAAAGCGGGGTCCTGCAAGGCTCGGAGAGTCTCAAGGCTTTTCTGCGTTTCGTCGTGCTGAAGGACGTCGAAAACCAGGGGAATCAGCTCAAGGAATATACGATCGCAACCGAAGTATTCGGGCGGGGGAACAACTACGATCCCCGCAGCGATTCGGTCGTTCGAGTCCAGGCGGGCCGGCTCAGGTCGAAGCTCCACGAATACTACACAACTGAGGGAAAAGACGACCTCGTTGTCATAGAGCTTCCAAAAGGGCACTACAATCCAACTTTTTCTTACAACGGTAAGAATGGGCATACCGTCGCCGCCGCTCTGCCGGCGGCGGCTGCAAATGCCGATGCGTCGGTTTTCCCATCGGTTGGGCGCGACGACACCAAGTCCCGGGTTGCTCTGGTCCTGTTTGCATTGATCGCGTCAGCCCTTGCGGTGTTCGCGTGGAATTACAGGTCGGAGGCGACCAGACTTAAGGAGTCGCTCACTCCGGCAGGCGCGTCCTCGGCAACCTATCAGGAGTTCTCTCCGCTTTGGGGTGACATGTTTCGGTCGCCCTCACCAATACTCGTGGCGTTCAGTAATACTCAGTTCTCCGGCACCGCCGAGACGGGGATGAAGCTCCTGCGGCCTATGAATCCCGAGAACACCCGTGACAACGCAGATCAAAAGAAGCCCGGCGCGATTAGCGAACCGGTGATCACCGAGCACTACACCGGGGTCGGTGAAGTGATGGGGATCTACGCCCTCTGCGATTTGTTCTACAAAGCAGGTCGAACTTTGCGGGTGAAGCGGAGCTTGCTGCTGACCTGGGATGACCTAAAGACCGAAAACATCGTAGTCTTGGGCTCGCCGGCGGAGAACCTGCTGCTCCGGGACCTCCCACGTGCGCAAGACTTCTTGTTCAAACCAGTGAAGGATGAGAATCAGCAGACTACGCTTGGACTTGTAAACACTAAGCCACAGCCGGGGGAGCAGGAGGTGTATCTGGCAAAGCAGGATGGTCCGTCGAGGAGCCAGATATCGGAAGACTATGCCTTGATAAGTTCGCTGCGCGGATTGGATGAGAACCACCGGTTGCTGATTCTCGCTGGAATAACAACTTTTGGTACACAAGCGTCCGCGGAGTACGTCACAACGCCTGAACACGTAAAAGAATTAATAAGCTTTCTAAACACGGCGCCTCCCGGACAGCCTCCAAAACTGCCTGCGTACTTTCAAGCGCTTGTGAAGGTAAAGGTGAACGGCGGAGTCCCGGTGCAGATGTCCTACGTCACTCATCACGTTTTGGAATAGCGGTGAGGCAGTATGCAGTAGGCAGTAGGCAGTTTGCTGGAGGAAGTAAGCAGTTTCATTCAAGCCGGCCACTGACTCCAACTTTGCGATTCAGAATCAAATAAGCGGTTCAATATGATGCGATGAGAAACCAGAAACCTGCCTACCGCCGCCTACTGCCTACTGCCTATTGCATACTGCGTACTGCCTACCGCCTACTGCCTACTGCCTACTTTCTTCTCCCGACGTTATTGATAGGCTCGGCGAGTCTTTCTTCAATTGCGAGCACACATCTGCAACAACAACCGGCTTCACCGTCGAAGCAGTCGAAGCAACCCATGGGAGGAGTGTCTACCGGCACGGCCGTGAACTATACATCGAAGCGGACAACCGGAATAACTGACGCCTCGGCGCCTCGTATCTTTGAGGATGTCAGTCGCGAGGCCGGACTCTCCGTTTTCAAGCACAAATCCGGCAGCCCTTCGAAAGACTACATCCTGGAGGCGCCATCGGGAGGCGTCGCAGTCTTTGACTACGACATGGATGGCCTGCCGGACATTTATTTTGTCAACGGCTCAACGATAGCCGCGCTTCAAGGTAAAGAAAAACCTCCGCGAGCCGCACTTTTTCATAACCTTGGTCACTGCAAATTCGAAGACGTCACCGATCGCGCGGGAGTCGCCAATGAAAGATGGGGTATGGGCGTTGCTGTCGGAGACTTCAACAACGATGGTTATCCCGACCTTTACGTCAGCAATTATGGCATTTCGCGTTTGTACAGAAACAACCGCGATGGGACTTTCACCGACGTTGCTGAAAAAGTAGGTGTCGCGAGAAAAGGTTGGAGCACCGGCGCAACCTGGGGTGACTACGACGGCGACGGCCGCCTCGATCTGTTCGTACCCGGCTACGTGGATTTCGATATCAACAATCCGCCTCCTTCGCCTAGCGACGCGGGTAAGAAGTCCGGCATAGGCGCGAACTTTTGTCAGTTCAGAGGAGAGCCGGTAATGTGCGGTCCACGGGGGCTCAAAGGTGAAGGCGACACGTTGTATCACCAGAAGCCGGACGGCACCTTCGAAGATGTCTCCGTCAAAGCGAAGGTCGACGATCCGAACAAGTACTACGGGTTCTCTTCAGCTTTTGTGCATCTCAACGAAGATGATCTGCTCGACCTCGTAGTCATAAACGACTCGACTCCGAATCTGTGCTACATCAACAGAGGCGACGGCACCTTTGAAGAGGTGGGACTTCCGTCAGGCGTGGCGTTGAACGAGAACGGCCGTGAACAGGCGGGCATGGGATTGGCTATAGGCGACTACGACAACGATGGCCGCCTCGATCTGTACGTGACCAACTTCTCAGACGACTCGAATACATTGAGGCATAACGACGGAGAGGGATATTTCACCGACGTCACGTTTCCCGCGGGTCACGGTGAGACCACGATGCCGTTTCTTGGTTGGGGCACCAGTTTTTTGGATTTCGACAATGATGGCTGGCTCGACATCATCGTAGCCAATGGTCACGTCTATCCTGTTGTCGATCAGCATCAGTGGGGAACCAGCTATGCGCAGCAGCCATTGCTTTTCAGGAATGGAGGCCAGGGCCGTTTTCCACGCGTCCAGGCGGCCGTCGGCAGTGGGCTCGCCCTCTCAATTACCGGCCGAGGTCTGGCGGTGGCGGACTTCGACGGCGACGGTCGAATAGATGTAGTGATCAACAACATGGACGCGAGCCCGACGCTTCTGCATAACGTCAACGCAACCGTAGGGCATTGGTTGGGATTGAAACTGGTGGGCGATCCGGCCATGCACAGTCCGAAGGATGCAATCGGCGCCGCGGTCTACGTGACTGCTGGAGGCTTAAGACGCCGCGCCGACGTCATAAGCGGCGCGGGCTATTGTTCTCAAAACGATCTTGCAATTCATTTTGGTTTGGGCGAGGCCACCAAAATCGACAAGCTCGAAATCAAGTGGCCCGGCGGGTCAACTCAGGTTGTAGCAGTGCCAGCCTGCGACCGAGTCTTCACGGTCGTCGAGGGAAAGGGAATAGTCCCCTCAAAATGACGATCAAAGCTCGCGTTTGACGGCTTGCGGCTCATTCGAAGGATCTATCGTAGTCATTTCGGCCATCAGAAGTTTTTCGCAATCTGACGCTTTCTTCGGAATCAAGTCTCGTGATGTCTCCTGCTCACCTTTGAGAGCTCGAGAGGACGGAAGCCAGAAGCCCGCCAGGAATCCAAGCGCTGCTATCGTCACCCCCACTAGAAATGCGTTGTGAAGCGACCCCGCCAACGCCGACTCCATCGCCTTGAGCAGCTCGGGCTTTAGTCTACTTCTGGCGATGGGATCTACCAACGCACTCAGGTTGTGAATGACATTCGACACTTCTGATTCGGTTAAACCGCTCTGAGTTCTTATCTCGTCGAGATGCCTTCCGAGGCTGATGGTCATGACCGTGCCCATCAGTGCGACTCCAACTGTCTGACCTATCGATCTGGAGAATTGACTCAAGGAAGTCACGATTCCAAGTTCGCTGCGCTCGACCGAGTTTTGCATCGTTATCAACAGTGCAAAGACCACGAGCCCAATGCCCGCGCCCATGAAAATCATATCGATCACCAACGTCAGGCGGCTTGTGTTACCTCCGAAAGTCGACAGCACCGCAAAACTACAAATCAAAAGGCTCAGACCGGCCAGCACTGTAGAGCGATAGCCAACCCTGAACATCAATCGCCCGCCGATGAAAGACATCGTCACCCACCCGAGCAGGAACGGCGTCAACAGAACACCCGCGTCGGTTGCGGTTCCTCCCATCGCGCCCTGGACAAACAGCGGTATGAACGCGAGAGCTCCGAACATCGACGCACCCACCATGAAGCCAATGATGCACCCAACGGTTACAACGCGGCTGCGGAAGAGCGAAAACGGTACGATCGGTTCCTTCGCTTTCTTCTCCGCCCGGACAAACAGAACTCCAAAGACGAATGGCCCCGCAACCGTCAGCCAAATCAGCGGATTTGTCCAAACGCGAACATCTCCGGACTCAACAAGCACGATCAACAGAAGAGTCACCGCCGCGCTGAGCCACAACGCTCCGGTGTAGTCGATTATCGGCCTTTGGTCACGTCGCGGCTCAGCCAACGCTATTCCGACTATAAGGGCCGCGGCGAGACCAAACGGAATGTTTATGTAGAAGACCCATCGCCACGACCAGTGATCCGTTATAAACCCGCCCGCCAGCGGCCCCAGGATTGATGCCAATCCCCAGGTACCACTGAACAATCCTTGAATCCTTGTCCGCTCACGAATGGTGTAGATGTCACCATTGATGGTCAGACTCAAAGGGATCAATCCACCGGCGCCGAGCCCCTGGACTGCACGGAAAACGATCAATTGCGTGATGCTCTGAGACGCGCCAGAAAGCGCCGATCCAACGAGAAAGAAAGCGACGCCTGCGAGGTAAAGCGGGCGGCGGCCGTACAGGTCCGACAGGCGACCCCAAACGGGAACCGTAACGGTCGAAGCAAGCAGATAAGCAGAAAAAACCCAACTGTACCGATTCAAGCCACCAAGCGAAGCGATCACCGTAGGCATCGCCGTGCCCACAACTGTCGCCTCCAGCGCGGCCAGACACATCCCAAGCATTACGCCGCCCGTGACCACCCGCCTGCGACGGCGTGAAAGAATGACGTGGGGTTTCGCTTCAGTCTCAACTGTCGCGCTGGCAGCGTGGATCTCGCTCATCCTGGTTTCTTAGTTCCCGAAGTTCGGTTCTCGCCCCCTGATGAATTGTAACAGCCAATTGCCGCCGGCCTAATTTCCCGGTGGGTCGGATTGCGAAAGCTCTGCTGTTAGTAGTGACGCTTGTGCAATTGAGGTATCTGGCGGGCCCTAAAATTCCATGGGATAGCCCAGCTCGCACCATCGCTTCCAGCCGCCGTCCATCGATATGACGTTGGTGTAGCCCATGCGTTGAAGCGCTTCGGCGGCGAGTGCCGAGCGATACCCGCCGCCGCAATACAGAATGATCTGCGCCGAGTGGTCGGGAATCGTTGCCTCGACATCGCGCTCGATAATTCCTTTGCCAAGGTGAATGGCTCCCCTGGCTCGACCCTTGTTCCATTCATTGTCTTCGCGGACATCTACGAGGAAGAACTCTTCGCCCGCGGCCTGTTTTCGCTGCACGTCCTCGGGAGTACACTCCTCTACGTGACTCTTTGCCTCATCCACTATTTTCAGAAAACCCGGCGAGTGCTTCATCGTTGACCCCTCCAAAACAGACAGTATGAATATTCGAGAATGAACTTTCGAGTTCTAAGTATGGGCTGGACCCTGGCCGCTCGCTGGACGTGCGCTTCGCTGCCGGGACTCACGACTCAGGACTCAGAACTCAGGACTCAGTACTCAGTACTCAGTAGTGCTCGGCGCCTTCCAGCCGCGCTCTTCGGCCAACGTTTCATGCCTGGCCTGTTCTGCCTTCGGATCAGTCGTTTCGTCACGCATTCGGTGCTCGTACGCCGCGCGGATGAACGAGACAAACAACGGATGAGGATCGAGGGGCTTCGACTTGAATTCAGGGTGAAACTGACAGCCAAGAAACCACGGGTGATCAGTCAGCTCTACGATTTCTATAAACTTGCCATCCGGAGACTTGCCCGAAAAGACAAGACCGTGCCCGCCGAGCTCATCTTCGTAGCGCGGGTTGAACTCGTAGCGATGGCGATGCCGTTCGCTGACGTTCGACGCGCCATAAATTTTGTGCGCGAGCGATCCGTCCTGAATGTGACAAGGATATGCGCCCAGTCGCATGGTTCCTCCCAAGGCCTCAACGCCTATCAAATCCCTCAGCTTGAAGATGACCGCGTGCGCTGCATCGTCGTCGAACTCAGTGGAGTCTGCTCCATCGATACCGCAAACATTGCGCGCGAATTCAATAGTCGCGCATTGCATGCCCAGACAAATTCCAAAATAAGGCGTTTGCTCGCGACGGGCGAAGTTGATCGCTCTCAACATCCCAAGAATTCCGCGCTTTCCGAAGCCCCCGGGCACCAGAATGGCGTCCAGATCGCGCAAGCGATCTTCCCAGTCGGCATCCTCTACGAGATCCTCCGACTCCACCCAGCGAACTTGAACTCTCAGGCGATTCGCCACGCCTCCGTGAACCAGAGCCTCATTCAAGCTCTTGTAGGAATCTTCCAGCTCGACGTACTTACCAACGATGCCAATGGTGACCTGGCCGTCGGGGTTTTTGATCGTGTCGACCAGCTCCGACCAGCGTCGAATGTCCAGGTCGCCTGCCGTCAGGTGCAGCTTCTTGACGATCATGTCGTCGAGGCCTTGATGCGCAAACATCAACGGAACGTCGTAGATGGTGTTTACATCCTGGGCCGTTATGACTTCATCTTCTCGAACGTTGCAGAACAGTGCGATTTTGGCCTTCATCTCGTGCGGGAGGGGGCGATCGCAGCGGCATAACAGGATGTCGGGCTGGATACCAATCTCGCGAAGTTCTTTGACCGAGTGCTGCGTAGGTTTTGATTTGAGCTCGCCGGAAGCTGCGATGAACGGCACAAGCGTCAGATGAATGAAGAGAGCATTTTCGCGGCCCACTTCGTTGCCGAGCTGCCTGATAGATTCTAGAAAAGGCAGCGATTCTATGTCGCCGACTGTTCCGCCAACTTCGACGATCACTACGTCAGCGGTGTCTGATACGGCCTTGATCGCGTCCTTGATTTCGTTGGTGATGTGCGGAATCACCTGTATTGTCTTACCCAGGTAGTCGCCGCGGCGTTCTTTGTTTATGACCTGCAGATAGATTCGACCGGTTGTCCAGTTGTTGGCCTGCGTCAGTTGCGCGTGAGTGAACCGTTCGTAGTGACCAAGGTCGAGGTCGGTCTCTGCGCCGTCGTCGGTGACAAAGACCTCGCCGTGTTGGAAGGGAGACATCGTACCGGGGTCGACATTGATGTAAGGATCCAACTTTTGCAGATTGACTTTTAGTCCACGCGCTTCGAGCAGGCAGCCGATCGACGCCGCCGCAAGTCCCTTCCCCAGACTCGAAACGACTCCTCCAGTTACGAAGATGTACTTGGTCATGGTCTGTTCTCCTCTATCATTTTCTTTACTCGTTGGTAATCCTGCTCGGTATCTACTCCAATCGACCGGTGTTCGACTGGGACGACTCTTATTTTGAAGCCATTCTCGAGCGCTCGAAGCTGCTCGAGCGCTTCGAGCCGTTCCAGGGGTGAAGGTTCGAGAGCCGCCAACTGAAGCAGAGAACTTCGGCGGTATGCGTAAAGGCCCGAATGTTTCCGGTAGTTGGTCAGCAGGGCATTGTTTGACTTCAACGAATCTTCGAGACTTGTTCCGGCGGATGGGCGGAGATAGGGTATTGGCGACCTCGAGAAATAAAGTGCGAAGCCCGACGAATCGGTGACTACTTTCACGACGTTTGGATTGAACACATCTTCCACATCGAGGATGGGTTCCGACGTGGTGCTGATTTGAATTGACGGCTGGTCCATCAGCGGCTCGACTGCGGCGTCTATAGTAGACGGGTCTATCAATGGTTCGTCGCCCTGCACGTTGACGATGAGCTCGACGTGGATTTTTTGCGCTACTTCGGCAACGCGGTCGGTGCCTGACTTTGCATCGGGAGAAGTCATCCAGGCTTCGCCTCCGCGGCTGAGGACAGCATCGGCGATGCGCTGGTCGTCAGTTGCTACGATGGCGCGAACGACGGATAGCGCCTGCAGAGCGCGGTCCACGACGTGCATAATCATCGGGATGTCTGCAAGGGGAAGAAGTGGCTTACCCGGCAATCTTGTCGAGGAATACCGCGCAGGGATGATGGCTACTGCTGCTCCCTCCACGGGCCTTCACGATAGCTTGATTGGTTAGCGGTTGTCAAACGGAGACGAGTAGGCAGTAGGCAGTTTCGGGTTTAGAGTTTCTGGTTCCTGGTTTGTGCTCTAAGCCCTCCTAAAGAGGGCTCGGATCCGAAACCCGAAACTGCATACTGCATACTGCCTACTGCCTACTGCCTACTGATTTCAGATTTACGATTTCACAATTAGCATTTAAGATTTCCCGAAACCCAAAGAGGAATTTCCGATATGAATAACAGGTTAGTTGCAGTGGTCGCGGCTTGCGTGATTTCCATCGCTGCGTGCTCCACGCCAAAGCAGGAGGCTACAAAGGTGTCCGATTCGAACCCGCAGCAAAACCCCCTGGCCGCCAAGATTGCCCGCTTCGCTCCAACTGAGATCACCGCCGGTATATCAACACTCTCCGAGGGCGACCGAAAAGCGCTAGACAAACTCATAGAAGCAGCGAAATACATGGATTCCATCTTCTTTAGGCAGGTGTGGAGCGGCAACGAATCCCTGAAGAAGACTCTCGAAGCCGAAAAGAGCCCCGTAGGCTCCGAACGATATCATTACTTCCTCATAAACAAAGGACCCTGGTCGAGAGTAGATCACAACGAGCCGTTCATCGACGGCGTGCCCTACGAGAAGCCTCCCCAGGCCGGGTTCTATCCCGATGACATCACAAAAGACGAGTTCAATAAATGGATCGCGACCCTATCGCCCGCCGACCGCGCAAACGCAACCGGGTATTTCTACGTTATTCGCCGCGGCTCTGATGGCAAGCTGAAGTCGGTGCCATACAACGAGGAGTACCGCGAATTCCTGGAGCCGGCGGCGAAGCTGCTGAAGGAAGCCGCCGACTCCACAACAAACCCCACGCTGAAGCTGTTTCTGGCAAAACGAGCTGAAGCGTTCCAGTCCAACGACTACTATGCCAGCGACGTTGCGTGGATGGATCTGGATGCACCAATCGATGTCACAATAGGTCCTTACGAAACCTACGAAGATGAGTTGTTCGGCTATAAGGCCTCGTACGAAGCATTCGTGACCGTCCGAGACGAAGCCGAAACTGCGAAGCTCGCCCGTTTTTCCAGCGTACTCCAAGAGCTGGAGAACAACCTCCCAATCGATCCCCGATATCGAAACCCGAAGCTGGGCGCATCGTCTCCAATTCATGTTGTAAACACTGTATTCAGCTCCGGCGACGGTAACCGAGGAGTTCAAACCGCCGCTTACAACCTCCCCAACGACGAGCGCGTAGTGAAAGAAAAAGGCTCAAAGCGAATAATGCTGAGAAACAATCAGCAGGCGAAGTTCGATAAGATACTCGTGCCGATCTCGAAGGCTGTTCTGGACGCTTCGCAGCGTTCCCGCGTTTCGTTCGATGCGTTCTTCACACACATACTCGCCCACGAGCTAATGCACGGGCTGGGTCCGCACAACATCAAACCTGCGGGCACCGATACCACAGTTCGACTCTCGTTGAAGGAGCTTTACTCCGCGATCGAAGAGGCCAAGGCAGACATCACCGCGCTTTGGGCGCTTCAGTACCTGATCGATAAAGGCTCGCTCGATAAATCCCTAGAACGAGACTTGTACACGACCTATCTTGCGAGCTCGTTCCGCTCGGTTCGCTTCGGCCTCAACGAAGCCCACGGAAAGGGCCAGGCGCTTCAATTCAACTACCTGCTGGACGAGGGCGGAATCAAATACGACGAGCCGTCGGGCACTTTCGCAGTCGACGAGAGCCGGATAAAGGATGCTGTCAGGAAGCTCACTTCGGCGATCCTGACCCTCGAAGCCGAAGGCTCTTACGACAAGGCAAAGGCGATGCTTGATAAGTACGGCGTCATCCGACCAGTCATGCAAAAGGCCCTGGACAACCTTGGGAGTGTGCCGATCGATATCGAGCCGATCTTCACGCTCGCGCAGGGAAAATAAGACGCGAATTGTGGCCAATCGAAAAAGCCTCACGCTCATTGCCTCATGCATAATCGCGGTATTGTCACTCGAGTACTCGGGCCTCGGTCAGAGTCTGTCCGGTTTCTCAAGCGCAGGCGCGCGCAAGGAGATGATCATTGAGAGACGGTTCAACCGGTTGCTCTCCGCGAAACAGGTCAGAGACTTTCACCGATATCTGACTTCAGAGCCCCATCCGGCGGGCTCAGAGCGCAACAATCAGCTCGCGCGCGATATTGCTCACACCTGGAAAGATCAGGGTCTCGAGGACGTCACGATTCACCGTTACGACGTTCTGAACACCTCGCCTCGCGAGGTGTCGGTCGAAATGGTTGCGCCGATCAAGTACAAGGCAAGCCTCCGCGAGGACCCCTACGAACAGGATCCCGATACAAAGAACCCGCGCGTGAAACAGGCGTACGCTGGCATGTCTGCGTCGGGAGAAGTGACTGCCGATCTCGTCTATGCGCACAGCGGCAATCCTGAAGACTATCAGGTGCTGGCCAACAACGGCATAGACGTTAGAGGAAAGGTGGTCATTGTTCGATATTCAAACCCGTACAGCTATCGCGGGTTTAAGGCGCTGACCGCGCAGAAAAAAGGCGCCGCAGCCCTCATCGTCTACTCAGATCCTGCCGAGGATGGATACAAGAAAGGCAAGGTATTCCCAAATGGCCCGTGGGGCCCGGAGAGCCACATCCAGAGGGGAGCAATTACCTACGACTTCATGGTGCCAGGTGATCCGCTGACACCCGGCTGGCCTTCAATCGAAGGCCAGAAGCGACTGGACCCTAAGGATTCGCTTTCTCTCCCGAAAATCATTGCGGTGCCGATGTCCTGGCACGACGCCCGGCCTCTTCTCGAAAACATGGACGGACCCGAAGCCCCCTCCGACTGGCAGGGTGGGCTGCCAATCAAGTACCGCTTATCCGGCTCGGTACGTGTTCATCTGAAGGTGGAGATGGACAACGGCGTCCTGC
The DNA here is from genome assembly GCA_035315885.1 of Blastocatellia bacterium. Taxonomy (GTDB): domain Bacteria; phylum Acidobacteriota; class Blastocatellia; order UBA7656; family UBA7656; genus DATFXM01. The sequence continues at coordinate 14,107 of DATFXM010000041.1, read as the reverse complement.
CCAACTACGTAGTCGAAGCGCGCATTCGCGGCTCTGAGTTTCCCGATGAATGGATCGTGATGGGGAATCACCGCGATGCCTGGGAATTCGGCGGGGTGGACCCGTCCAGCGGAACTGCTTCAATGCTCGAGCTGACGCGCGCCCTCGGAAGTCTGTTGAAGGACGGCGTTCGACCAAGACGAACGCTTGTGATTTGTAGTTGGGACGGCGAAGAAGTAGGTCTTACCGGTTCGACCGAATGGGGGGAACAGTTTGCCCAGGAGCTGAAAGCGAAAGCAGTGGCGTACATCAACGTAGACTCTTCGGCTTCGGGTCCCAATTTTTCACCCAACGCGGTTGCGTCACTCGCACCGTTGATTCTGGAGGTGAGCCGCGGGTTGGCGGCGCCGGGCGGAACGGTTCTCTACTCAGCATTGCAACGCTCGACCGCAAGCGAGCACCCGGAAGCTCGAAGCCCGCGAGCCCTCCGGAAGCTGCTGGTGGACACTCGCATCGGGAGCGGGTCCGATCATACCGTGTTCTTGAACCACCTCGGTATCCCGACGATTGGGCTGTCGTTCGAAGGTCCGTATGGCGTCTATCACTCGATGTACGATGATTTTTATTGGATGAATCATTTTGGCGACCCGGGGTACCGTTACCACGTGCTGTGTACGAAGGTTTGGGGAGCGCTTGCGTTGAGGCTCGCCAACGCAGAGCTGCTCCCGTTTGATTTCGCATTCTATGCAGATAATCTGAGCGATTTTGTTGCTGACATCTACAAGACTAGCGGGGCAAGAGAGAAACTTGACCTCCAGCCGCTTCTTGCGCGCATCGCTGACTTCAAAACGGCAGGCGTAAGGCTCAACCAGGCAATGCGGCTGAGACTGCGAACTCGAAGCGGCGCCGATGACTCATCCAGCAGCCTGAACGCGAAGATCATCCAGGTCGAACGAGGCTGGCTGAGCGAGGACGGAATCCCCGGACGCCCATGGTTTAAGCATCTCTTGTACGCGGCGCGATACACCTACGCGCATCTGGAACTGCCTGCATTGACTGAGGCCGCCGAAGCCGGGGATTGGGAGAGTGCCAAAAAGCAGGCAGTCATGCTTGAAGCCGCAGTCCAACGGAACGCGCAACTCCTGAACAAGCTGGCCACCGAGTGCAAGGGGAAGTTCTGAGTTCTGAGTTCTGAGTCAGGAGCACTAGACACTCGGAACTAAGAACTTCCCTGTTCCCCTTCCCCTCACCAACAAAACTATCGCTTTGACCTCGAGTCCATCCTATAATGGCGCACTGCAACTGAGTCCCCACCGTTTAACTCTCTACCTTCAGAAATAACTCGGGAGGCACGATTCATGTTCCGGACCTGGACCCGTCGCTGGCTGGCGATCTTCTTGCTCTGCACCTGCTCTATCAGCTTGCAGTCGTTTACTCGCGCAACCACATCACGAACGCCTCATCAGAAGGACGTTTGGTTGGCGGCACCGGAGACGGACGCCTTTGTGAATGAGGAACGGGACGGGAGTTTCATCTGCCGCCCAGCGTCGAGCGATGAAGCGTTAGCGATGGCGGACCCGGCTCGCGAACAAATGCTGCACGTGATTTCGACCGGGTATCAGATGCAGGAGGCCGGTGGGCTGACGATCACCCTGCGCGGTACCGCACAACTAGACGGCTTCCCGCAGGCTCGAGACGCATTCCTTCGCGCGGCAGAAAACTGGAAGCAGAGGATTCAAGCTCCGATCAGCATCATCATCGACGTAGATTTCGGCCCGACGCGATTTGGTCAACCGTATCCTACCGGCGTGCTTGGAAGCACGAGCTCGCAGAGCCTGTTCAATGCTTCGGGATATCCCGGTGTACGCGCGGGTCTCGTAAGCAAGGCCGCCACGGCCGCCGATCAGGCAATCGTAAACGTCCTGCCTAACGTCGAAGTCCCCACCGATCTGGGAAGCACCGCGGGAGTCGGAGCGCCCTCCGCATTGCTCCGCACGCTCGGCGTCATTTCAGCGACGGCAAATCCGCCAGCGGAGCCCGACTTCGGCAATCCGCCTTCGATTGGATTCAACTCGAACTTCAATTTTGATTTTGATCCCACTGACGGAATCGACAGCGACAAGTCTGACTTCGAAGCGGTCGCGACACACGAAATAGCCCACGCCCTGGGATTTACTTCTCGCGTTGGCGCCACCGAGCTGAACCCTTCGACGCCGCTTGGACTTGGGGTACTGGACCTGTTTCGTTTCAGGCCCGGTGTGAGCCTGGGCACGTTCGCGACCGGCCAGAGGGTTCTGTCGGCCGGGGGCACGCAGGTCTTCTTTGGCGGCGGCTCCGAGATCCAGTTATCGACCGGTCGGCAAGACGGAAGTGGAGGCGACGGCAACCAGGCCAGTCACTGGAAAGACCTTCGCATAGTCACGCCGGCGATTGGAGTGATGGTGCCGGGAATACCTCGCGGATTGCACCTCGTGATAACCGACAATGACCTAAGAGTGTTCGACCTCATGGGCTACAACCCGCCAGGCACGGGCGGCGGATCCAATCCGGACGATGGAGACCCAGGCGGGCCTACGCTGAAGAGCGCGAACTACGATGGGGTAACGTTGTCGATCAAGGGATCGGGCTTCGCCGGCACGCTACAGCTCGAGGTGAACGATTCCCCCGCTGCACCGAAGAAAATTAAAGTCAAAGGCGGCGGGAACAAACTCAAAATCAGCGGAAGCCAGACTCAGTTGAACATTCATTCCGGAGAGAACCGCGTGCGGGTTATCGCTAACGGGCTGCGTTCGGCAGTTAAGACGTTCACGTTTTGATCTCTTCGCCGGGCCGCAGCTTCGCTCAGCAGTCCCGATGTATTATCTTTGACGAAAAGTGAGTTGGGGTAGTCAGGATTGAGCAAGTCGGGGTTCAGACCAGGGGTTCAGACAAGGCCAACTCAATCGGTGACAATCGAGGTAAGACAACCGTCCCCTTCAGCGCCTGCATTCACAACCCGCGGCCGCACGTGTAGAATAGTCGTTCCTCTATGCCGGCCGGAATGAAACCTTTCAAAGTAGGCGGCTTCGAAGCGGGCGCCGGCGACCTCTTTCTCATCGCCGGCCCTTGCGTGGTTGAAAGTGAAGTCCACGCGCTGAGAATGGCCGAAGCAATATCGAGAATTGCCAGTCAATCCGGCTTCCCTTACGTCTTCAAATCCTCGTTTGACAAGGCTAATCGTACGTCGATTCACGGGCATCGCGGGCCGGGCATTGATGAAGGCCTGCGAGTTCTGGCTCGCGTCAAGGCTGAGACCGGCGTACCGGTTCTAACCGATGTTCACGAGCCCTGGCAGGTTCGAGCGGCCGCCGAAGTAGCCGACGTCTTGCAGATCCCCGCCTTTTTGTCGCGGCAGACAGACTTGATAGTCGAAGCGGCTCGATCAAACAGGGTGGTGAACATGAAGAAGGGCCAGTTCCTCGCCCCGCAGGATATGAAGAACGCCATCGAAAAAGTTACTGAACAAGGTAACGAGCGGGTCATTATCACTGAGCGAGGTACAAGTTTCGGTTATAACAACCTGGTGGTGGACTTCCGCGGCCTGCCGATCATGAGATCGTTCGGCTATCCGGTGGTGTACGACGTAACGCATAGCCTGCAACGGCCCGGCGGATTAGGCAATGCAAGCGGCGGCAATTCGGAATTCATTGAGTACATGGCGCGGTCCGGAGTTGCGTGTGGCGTTGACGGGGTTTTTATGGAAGTGCACGACAATCCGGCCGCCGCACTCTCCGACGGACCAAACAGTCTCGATCTCGAGAGGCTGGCGCCATTGCTCGAGAAGCTAAAGGCAATTCACGATCTGATCAGGGAAGACCTGTGATCCGGGCTCGCCCCCTCGAGATGGGCATTCGGGTTGATGCGGGAAGACTATCCCGGCTAAAGCTTCTTCGCGCTAATCACCATAGTAATCAAGAAGGTCTCGATGCAGAAAAAGCTCCTAACTGCTCTGTTGTTTGTATTCGCCGCAGCGATAAGCGCCTCGGCGCAGGAGATTGAAGTAAATCGCTATCAGGTGAGTGCAAAGATTGATGTTGCCGCGAGCGCCATCGATGTTCACGCCTCGCTCAACATCACCAATCTTGGCGCTTCGGCAAAACCCAAGCTCTATTTTCGTATCGCCAAGCTTGCGAAGGTCTCCTCCGTAACAGTCAACGGCGGGTCGGCGACTGTCGAAGCGGTCGACGATCGTCGAGCAACAACTCTGAGCCAGCTAACGGTGACACCTGCGGCCTCTCTTGCGGCAGGCGCCAGCGCTCCAGTTGAGTTCAACTATCGAATTGAAGCGCCGGAGTCGTCTCCGTTGATCCACGTCTACGCCGGCGAGGTGTTTCTTGCGCCCGAAGCGGTGTGGGTTCCGATGCCGAGCACGTTTTACACCTTGTACGGACCAACGACCGCCCCGGCCACAACGACAATTTCGATTTCCGGTGCCTCGCAAAGCTTCCGCGCAGCCTCGTCAGGGACTGGCAAATCGGACGCCTCAGGGTTTTCGTTTGAGCAGCCGCTGAACACGATTCCGATGCTGGTCGCCGGAGAATTTGATCAGCCCCTCAGCTCGGACCTTGGAGGCGTGAAAGTAGAAATCTGGACGCAGCCCGGAATCACTCCGGCATTTGTCGACACGCACTCAGGGGCGGGTGGGAAATCGGTGGCCGCAAGGCTTTCCGAGGAAGCAGGTCGCGCAATAGATTTTCTTACTCGTACTCTGGGACCTCCGCCGGCTGGCGCATCGTTTCGAATCATCTCCTCGGCGCGAGCCTCAAACATAGATACTCCAGGTGTGCTGGTGCTGAACGAGCAGGTATTCCGCAGAGATGCGTTGATGGTCAGCACAATCGAGACGGTGGCGGGCGCGTTGGCGCACCTCTGGATCGACGGGAGGGTTCGCATTCGAGGTCAGGAAGCTCGCGGGGGTGCTGAAGGCGGACCAGCTAGAAAACCCCGAAGCGCGGCTTTTCTAAGAGACTCGTTGCCGCGCTATCTTGCCACGCTTTATATCGAGGATCGATACGGCAAGGAAGCGGGACGCGACTCCTTCACGAGAATGCGCTGGAACTACACGCCGGTAGCGCAATCCGGTCGCGATGCGGAGCTTGCGGTTCAGACAATTATTTTGCCGAACTACGGAACGGCGGTTCTTTCGAAAGGACCACTCGTTTTCCGGCTGTTCGCGGAGTTGGGCGGCCGCGACAAACTGATCTCAGCAATTAAGTCGCTGTTTTCGGGACCGCAAACGAAAGTGGTTACACTCGAGGACCTGCGCCAGTCGATCGCAAAGGAAATGGGTGCGGGTGGCGACAAACTGTTCTCGCAGTGGATTGATTCGATAATCGAGCCAAACCTGATCGTCGGTGCTCCTTTGCCATCCGACAAACCCGGCACCCAAAGAGTAAACATCCGAAATCTGGGAACCGGCGACGTCCCGGTGCAGCTTGTCGCGACTACCGCCGCCAACAAGCAGGTCTCCGTCCTGGTGCTCGTGCCTTCGGAAAACATCGTCTCAGCCGAAATCCCAACCGGCGACAAGATCACCGCACTGGAGCTGGACCCCGATAAGCTGATAATTCAGACGAGCTACGACAACGACATGCGCTCTGGCGATTTCAAGAATCCGCGACAGTCAGCAATTACCCTGTTCAATTCCAGCATCGCCGACTTCAATAAGGGTCAATACGCGGACGCCGAGTCAAAGTTGAAGCAGGCCGTCCAGCTTGATCAGCGCAACCCTACGGTGCACGCGTGGCTGGCGAGAACGCTTGCCGCACAAAAGAAATTCGACGAAGCCGCGGCCGAGGCAAACGCTGCCTTGAAAGCGGAACCACCCGTAGCATCTGCAGTCGCATGGGCCAGGATCAGTCTCGGACAAGTTGCGATGGCAAAAGGTCAGAACGCCGAAGCAGTCGAGAATTTGCGTCGAGGGTTGGCGAACGCTGAAGAAACTCCGGCTCAGTTCGCGGTGCGAGAACTTCTGATACAGGCTGAACGCGCGGCGAACGCGGCGCCTCCCGTGGACGATGCCATTCGACAATACGTGTCGAAACTGGACGCAGCAATAAGAGAACCTACTTCCGACAAGTTGTTTCTCCTCGCGATAAAAAACAATTTGAAACGCTTTGTTCAGGGGATCACCGTGTCGCACCCATCGGCCTGGAGCACCGAGATTCTGCGAAGCGATCGGTTGGATGCAAATCGGGTGGCTCTGGACGTGCGAATCACTGCTCGTACCGAGGGAAAGGACCAGTCCGGCACTTCGGTGTTGGTGTTGTACAGAGGAGGAGGCGGCTGGATGCTTGAAGACGTGCAGTTATTCAACGTGAAGTAACATGGGCGAGGTTCCCTGGAACCATGAAACGCAACAGCACCGCCATCATTGTTCTTCTCGCGGTCTTTCTGGTGGTAGTTGCGCTCAACTTCATATTCTTCATAGACGCGCGGCAACAACTGGAAACCGAAAACAACGCCGACCGCTCGTCATACCGCAACACGCCTTACGGCACTTCCGCCTTTTACACACTTCTGCAGGAAACCGGTTACAAAGTCTCGCGGTATCAGCAGCCCTTCACTCAGATCAAACAGTCCAACATAAACGTCCTGTTCATCATTTCGCTACCGCAATCAAACAACCCCACCCAGGAGGAGATGTCGAGCCTCGACAAGTGGATTGAAAGCGGCGGCATTGCGGTGATTATCGACCGCGATATCGACATACCCATTGGAGGCTCGCTCGTCAGAACCGAGCCATCTCGCAGCAACGAGGGCGTGCACACTCTACAACCCACCGAACTGACTCGCGGGGTCACCACTGTCGCGCTCTCAGAGAGAGCGCCTCGCGTGAAGCTCGACAGCAAGAACGCGACGTATCACATCGGTGACGACTACGCTGCGGTGCTTGCGGATATGTCCTCGGGCGAAGGCCGCGCCATCTTTCTCTCGGACCCTCACATCGTAGCCAACAACGGAATCGCAGAGGCAGATAACCTGGCGCTCGCGCTAAATTTCGTATCTGACAAAGCGAATACCAGAATTGCTTTCGACGAATATCACCACGGATACGCGTATTCGGGTCCGGGCGGCGGTTTTCTCGCATACTTTCATGGCACGCCGGTGCCCTGGATGTTCTGGCAACTCGTTTTTGGCGGCACGCTACTGATCTACACTTTTGCGCGAAGATTCGCGAGATCAGTTCCGCTTGCGCACGAGCGACGCACAACGAATATGGAATTTGTGTCCTCGATGGCGAACATCACGCGGCTAGCGCGCGCAAGCGACCTGGCGATTCAAAACATCTACAGCGAGTTCCGCAAACGCTTGTGCCGCGCGGCGGCGCTCCCGCCTAAAGCAGACAGTCCCAAAATCGCCGCCGCAGCCGCACGCCGGCTGAAGATGAGCGAGCAGGAGATTCGCGGGATTATGGCCCGGTGCGAAGCAATCATCGCCGGCAAGCACGTAAGCGATTCCGAGCTGCTTGGCCTGGTTACGCGAATCCGTGAGATCGAAGCAGCGTTGAAGGTCTAGCTAACCCGAGAGGTCGCGCTTCACGCGAGTGCTCGCCGCAGCTAATCGGTCTGGTCTACAAGCTGTTGTCCAAGTCTCCGAACAACCTCAAGAGGGAATGACGATGAACAATGGTTCCAGGGTACTGGCAGTCGTAGCCGCCGCAGTAATGGCGACGATGCTCGCGCCGTCTCCACGCGCGCAAACGCGGAAGCTCAAGATCTACATATCTGCCGATATGGAAGGCGTGGTCGGGGTAGTGACTGCAGACCAGCTCACGCCACAAGGCTTCGAGTACAACCGGTATCGCGAATTCATGACCAACGAAGTGAACGCGGCCTGCCAGGCTGCTCTTGACGCGGGCGCTACGGACATCGTGATAAGCGATTCCCATGGGAACGGCGAGAATCTTCTGGTTGAGAAGCTGCCCAAGAACGTCACTCTGGTTCGTGCCTTCCCCCGGCACCTGGGAATGATGGCAGGAATTGATGGAACCTTCGACGGCGTAATATTCATCGGGTATCACGCATCCACTTCGAATTCTCAAGGGGTGCGCGCCCATACGATTTCAAGCGCGAGACTGGCTGACGTGCGGCTCAACGGCGTGTCGGTGACTGAAGGCGCGATGAACGCCGCGATCGCCGGCCACTTCAACGTGCCGGTCATAATGATTTCCGGCGACGACGCTGCAGTCAAAGAGGTGAGCGATGCCATCGGACCAATCGAAGGTGCAGTAGTCAAGTGGTCCCTCGGATTCCATTCCGCTCGAACTCTTACGCCGGAGGTCGCATATGAACTTATTCGAGAGCGCGTGCGAAAGGCGATCGGAAGAATAAGTGAGTTCAAGCCGTATAGGCTGAAGACTCCGGTTGAGCTGGACGTCCGATTCAAGAACTACCGTCCCGCCGAGGTTCTCGCTTACCTGCCGATAGTAAAGCGAATTGACTCGCACACAGTTCGCTTTGTCGGCAAAGATATGCTCGAGGTCTCGGGCTTCATGGAGTTTGTGACTACCTACGAACCCGGCCTTGAACCTTAAGTCCTGAGTTCTGAGTTCTGAGTATTGGAGAGGTTTCCGCTATTGAGCGATCCCGCAATGAGGTATAGCCTTTTCTGTGTAAGTACTCAGGACTCAGAACTCAGAACTCCAAATGAGGACTCAGAACTCCCACATCCTTTGTAGCCTGATAATCGCAGCAGCTCTGTTGGGCTTTGCTCGAGAAGTCCGCGCCGACGTCCTGCACATCAGAGTCGACGACGAGATCACTCCCGCCAGCGCCGAAGTCATCGCGTCCGCAATAAAGCGCGCCGAGTACGAGAATGCGACTGCTCTGATCATAACCCTCAGCACTCCAGGCGGACTGGACACGTCCATGCGCGATATCGTGTCCGCGATCGACAGCACTTCCGTGCCTGTAGTCATCTACGTGGCACCACGCGGTGCGAGAGCCGCTTCGGCGGGGTTCATAATAATGATGGCTGCTGATGTTGCGGCAATGGCGCCGGGCACCGTCACCGGGGCCGCCCATCCGGTTATGGCAGATGGTCGCGACCTCGGGAAAACGATGTCCGAAAAAGTGGTAAACGACGTCTCGGCTTATGTGAGAAGCCACGCGGAAAAACACGGGCGCGACCAGGCCGCAGCCGAATCCGCAGTGCGAGAAAGCCGCTCGTTCACCGAGCAGGAGGCGCTCGAAAAACACGTCATCGAGATCGTAGCTCGTGACTTGCCCGACCTCGTTGCTCAGCTCGAAGGGCGACCCATTTCCAGAATGGACGGCAGCAAACTTGCCCTGCACGTCGATGGTCAAACTCTGCGTGAGATCACACCGACCTTGCGCCAACGATTGCTCATGGCGTTGGCAGACCCGCGGATCGCTTTTGTGCTGTTCGCGATCGGCGCCCTTTGCGTGTACTTCGAATTCCAGCATCCCGGCGCGGTGTTGCCGGGAGTCGCGGGAACACTCGCAGTAGTGCTGGCCCTTTACGGTTTTCACATGCTGCCCATCAACGTGACCGGAGTCGTATTGATTCTGGTGGCGATTGCGTTGTTCGTGCTTGAAGCGAAGGTAGGCAGCTTCGGAATACTCGGTATAGGTGGTATAGTCGCGGCGGTCATAGGCTCGTTGATCCTGATAGACGTGCCGGTACCAGAGCTGCGGTTGCCACCCGAACTCGTGCTTGCGGTTGTAGTCCCCTTTGGCGTTATGTTCACTCTTATGCTGCGCCTCGCGATAAAAGCCCGGCGAGCAAAAGTGCTGACCGGGATCGCAGGTATGATCGGGTTAATAGGTAAGGCTCAGACTGCCATCTCGCCAGACGGAACAGTGTTTGTACACGGCGAGTTGTGGAAGGCACGTTCGAAGAAAACAATACCGCGAGGGGAAGCCGTGCGGGTTCTGAGCGTTGAGGGACTTACTCTGGAAGTGGAGACGCTGGGGAACGACTCTCCTCGCGAGACTTCCGCAATACAGTGAACAGGCCACAAGAATATGAGCAAGACGATCGTGGGGGTGATGGGTCCGGGGGCTGACGCCACTCCCCAGGAACAGGATGCGGCGTTCGAATTGGGCAAGCTTATAGCCGGTCGAGGTTGGATTCTGCTGACCGGCGGTCGCGATGCAGGCGTCATGGATGCCGCAAGCCGCGGTGCCAAAGCCGCGGGAGGCCTTACCGTGGGGATACTGCCTACCGCAGACACCGGTGAGATGTCTTCCTGGATCGACATCCCGATTGTTACCGGGATGGGTCAGGCGCGAAACAACGTCAACGTGCTGTCGAGCGAAGTAGTGTTCGCATGCGGACTGGGTCCGGGCACCGCCGCAGAAATCGCTCTGGCGGTAAAGGCGCGCAAGCCGGTGATCATGTTGTGCGGACCCAGTGAAGCTCTCAACTTCTTCTCCAGTTTCGGCGACAGCCGCGTCTTTACCGCGTCAGGACCCGAAGAGGCAATAGAAATAGGTTCGCGCTTTGTACCGGATGAGGTCGAGAAAAAAGTATGACTCCACAGCTCCTAAGCCTGCCTTTGATCGCCGTCGTAATCTTCGTCATCTACCTGCTGAGTATCATCAATATCGTGCCTGAATATGAGCTCGGTGTGGTCTTCAGGCTTGGACGAGTGCTGCGCACTCCGAAAGGGCCTGGGGTGGTGCTGGTTTTCAGGCCAATCGAGCGCATCTTTCGCATCAGCCTTCGAACCGTAGTTCTGGACGTCCCGCCGCAGGACGTCATCACTCGCGACAACGTGACCGTCTCGGTGAATGCAGTCGTGTACTTCAGAGTGGTCGATCCGTTGCTCGCCGTCCTGAAGGTTGAGAACTACTTGTACGCAACGACGCAGTTGGCGCAGACGACGCTTCGGTCGGTTCTAGGCGAGGCGGACCTGGACGACTTGCTTTCGGAACGTGAGAAGCTGAACACTCGCCTTCAGGAAATTCTGGACAAGCATACCGATCCGTGGGGAATCAAAGTTTCTCTGGTCGAGATTAAGGCAGTCGATTTGCCGCAAGAGATGCGCAGGGCAATGTCCAAGCAAGCCGAGGCAGAACGAGAAAAGAGGGCCAAGATCATCCACGCGGACGGCGAATATCAGGCGGCCGAGAAGCTGCTGATGGCAGCTCAAAAAATCGCCGAACAACCGGTCGCGCTGCAGCTCCGGTATTTGCAAACGCTCACCGAGATCGGCGTCGAACAAAACACCACTGTTGTTTTTCCGGTTCCGCTCGATTTTGTTGCGGCCGTCTTTGGCAAGAGGCTCGTATGATCGTTATAATCGAGCATCCGTTAAGTGAGAGCTAGTCGCAGAGTAGCAAACATGAGTAACAAAAATGTCGTCGCAGTGTTCGTCATCGGGCTGGCGCTGCTGTTGGGCGCCTTCTGGGCCGGTTTGTACGCAGTCAAGCGGGATAGCGTGCCGCGTCCCGCAGTAAGCGCCTCGGATGGACCTGCGCCGGCGCCCCCGGCACCAGTTCCCGCGCAAGTTCCGCCACAGCAGGAAGCGCAGCCTGAGGCGTCGCCAAACGCGCGGTTTGTCGTTCAGGTTGGGGGCTTCGGAACTGCCGAAAAGGCAAATGAGCTGGTGGCTCAGCTCAAGAAGCAACGGTACCTTGCCGCATATCTGCAGGAACCGACGCGTAATGACCGGCTGTACCGCGTGCTGATTGGAACCTACAACGCACGTGAAGACGCGCAGCAGGTGGCGAACGAGCTGGCTAATCAGGGGTTCAAGGGGGTTCAGGTTATTCCGCTGCAGTAGTCTCAAACGCCCTTCACTCAGAATGCTGATCCAAATCGAAAAGCCACCCCGAAACGGTGGACTACTTCAGCAAGAACAACGCCCAGTAGCGAGAGCACGGCTGCCGGAGTGGCTTCGGAAGCCGGCGCGAAACCCTCAAGCAGATCACGAGCTGAAAAAACTGCTCCGCATACGAAGTCTCAATACCGTCTGCGAAGAAGCTCGTTGTCCAAATCGGAACGACTGCTTCGCAAGGGGCGCGGCGACTTTCATGATCCTTGGAGATACTTGCTCGCGAAGTTGCGGGTTCTGCTCGGTAAAGACCGGAAGAGGGATCGATCTCGAAGACCTCAAGCACGAACCCGATCAGGTCGCCGAAGCTGCCGCACAACTAAAGCTCCGCTACGTTGTAATCACCTCAGTGAATCGCGACGAATTGTCCGATGGCGGCGCGGAGCACTTCGCCAGAACCATCCTTGCCGTTCGCGCGCGGCTGCCAGAGTCACGCATTGAAGTCCTGACTCCCGACTTCAAAGGAAATGTAGAAGCGCTTCGAACCGTGCTGAACGCAAAGCCCGATACTTTCAACCACAATGTCGAAACCGTCCCGAGGTTGTATCCGCGGGTCCGCCCGCAGGCCGGCTATCGTCAGTCTCTCGACGTGCTGGGCAACGCGAAGCGTCTATCGGGCGCACTGACCAAGTCCGGCTTCATGGTGGGGCTTGGTGAGACGGTGGACGAAGTGAAGCAGATGTTGCGCGACCTGCGCGGGGCCAACGTCGACGTAGTGACGGTGGGGCAGTACCTGCAGCCAACGCTCAGACACCTGCCGGTTGAAGAGTATGTGGCCCCCGAGCTCTTTGACTACTATCGCGGATACGGCGAGTCTATTGGATTCCGCGCGGTTTTTTCAGGTCCGCTTGTGCGCAGTTCTTTCATGGCCGAATCGGTTCACGATAAGATTTCGGAGTAGCTCGCAGCTCCTCGAACGTCAACTGAACTTTAACAACGGACCGGAATTTGTCCAGTAAAGAACATTGTCGGTTTGCCGCGGTTGCCGGTTCGCCGGGCGCCGGCATTGTCGTTGATTCATCCGGTTCATCGATCGCCGTTCACGAATCCCCGATTACACCGCCGCACCTCGAAGAGGCCGCCCCTGCTTATTCACGCAAAGACCTTCTTGCAGCACGTTACCGTGTTGCGCGGGTCCTTCCATATCAACAGGCATCCCCGCCCTTCATCAGCAACCTTGCGCTTGCGGTGTTCTCGGGGTTGCTGCTGGTATTCGCCTTCCCCGACTGGAACCTCTGGTCGTTGGGCTGGGTAGGCACCGCGCCTCTGATCATGGCCCTCGTGCGTGAGAGGCGCTTCTGGCGCGGTCTTGCGCTGGGCTGGACAACCGGGATCATTTTTTTCGCGGGCACGTCGTACTGGGTCACGTACTCGATGCATCACTACGGCGGCGTACCGCTCGGGCTTTCTTATGCGTTGATGATGGTACTTGCGGCGATCCTTTCGTCATTCACCGGTTTGTTTGCTGGAGTCTTTGGACTCGCGGTAAAGAGACTCGGGGGATGGGCAATTATTTCGGCGCCGATACTGTGGGCTGCATCGGAGTACGCTCGCATACTGGTCACCGGCGTTGGATGGAACGCCCTCGGGTACTCACAGGCGTTCCAGCCCGCAGTGATACAGGTCTCGAGTTGGGGTGGTGTCTACCTCGTGACTGCAATCATGGTGTTTGCGGCTACGGCACTTGTCTTCGGGATGGTGTACCTGGAGCTACGGCGGGGATTGCTCGTCTTGACGGTAGCGGGGCTGATAGCAGTGCTTTCGGTGCTCTACGGCGAATCACTGAGACCAACCGCAGAAGGTCCTCATTCAATCAACGCCCTTGCAGTGCAGCCCGTCATTCCGATCGAAGGTGACTGGGAGGACCGAAGGTTTTTTGACCAGATGTTTGAGCGGCAGCGAGACATGTCTACACAGACAATCCAGTCTCAAGCGTCAGCCAATGACGTCGCGGCCGAACAGAAAAAAATCGACGTGGTGATCTGGCCCGAATCGCCGATCAATTTTCAATACGATCGCGACACCCAACTGCGCAAAGAGATTGAATCATTCGCCATCGAATACAAGGTCTACGTCTTGTTCAACAGTTGGGGATTTCCTCAAAATAATGAGAGCGCTGACGCAGTCTACAATAGCGCGATCGTTGTGGATCCTTCGGGTCAGAAGACTTCGGAGTACGACAAGCTGGCGCTGGTACCTTTTGGCGAATACGTTCCAGCCCGAGGGATAATACCGTTCATAGACCGGATACCCGCGCTTGTGGCTGATGTGACGGCGGGTTCAAAA
>DATFXM010000040.1:0-26404 GCA_035315885.1 Blastocatellia bacterium | reverse complement strand
GAGAAGCTGATCAAGGAATCCTCGATCCCCTACTCGATCGTTCGCGCGACGCAGTTCTTCGAGTTCGTCAAGAGCATGACCGACGACGCGACCGACGGCAACACGGTTCGAGTGCCGACCGTGCTTATTCAACCCATGGCGGCCGAAGATGTTGCCAGTGCGGTGTGCAGCGTGGCGACCGGAAGGCCGGTGAATGGTACCGTAGAGGCGGCTGGGCCCGAACAGTTCCGTTTCGCTGAACTCATCCGACGCGCCCTCAGCGCACGCAACGATCCGCGCGAGGTCATCGCTGACTCGGACGCGAAGTACTTCGGTGCAGAAGTAAGCGAGCGCACACTTGTGCCGGGCAAAGACGCGCGGCTCGGCACGACGCGGTTCGATGACTGGCTCCGCGGTTCCCAACACGCAACTGGAGGCGCCAAATCCTGATAAGACGCCAACCCGATACGGTTCATCTCGCCGGAACCGTATCGGGCGTCCGCCCCATAGGACTGGAAGGAACTCAATCACGAGAAAGGTTAATGTGCTTGAATGTGTCTCCGTTGATGGTGTCATACAAGCCCCAGGCGGGCCAGAAGAAGATACCAGTGGCGGCTTCGCGTATGGCGGGTGGAGCGACACCCAATACTGTCGCTAGTGCGCCAGCAGAGCGGAGTCTCCGCAGTTCGACTGAACCATAAGTTCAGCCGTACCGTAAGGCCTCGATGAGTGCGCGGAGACTGTTATTAACACAGATCGGCTTTGCACTACGGCATCGAGATCCGGCATCGCCAGCACCTGATTCGACGGCTCTTACGGTGATCGGTCACCCCACCGACGTTCAGTAGATTCCGACACGTGAAGCCGCCAACGAGGTGAGATCAATGTTCTGTCCTTCATGCGGCACCGCACAGGAATTGAGCTATTGCACTCGCTGCGGCGCGAATCTGAACTTCGGGAAGACATCCGATCAGCTCAAGGCGCTCAACGAGTCCGTCGAGTCCACCGTCTGGGCGCTGGTCGTCGTCACCATCGCCGTGCTTGGCATCATGATCGGCGTTATAGCCCTGCTGAAGCAGACCAAACTGGGCGACGGCGTAATTCTTCTGGCCGTCGGGTTGATCTTTGCCCTCCTCTTCGGAATTGACAGCGTACTCATCTGGCAGCTTCTGCGAATCAACAAACGAGCCACCGGGCGAGATGAACCACACCTTGATCGCCTCGACACGAGGATGTTGAAAGGTAGATCCGAAAATCTGCTTGACCGACATCACGAGGAACATCGAGTGAGCGCGGTCGAAAATACGACGCGAACCCTCGAACACGACAGGAGCGACCGCAGGGAGTGATGTCGAGTCTCGGACGAGTTCCGTCGGGGTTCCGCGTCGACTCGACGCATTAAACACTGGAGAGATTATTGTGGTAAACATCAGCTTGCTCGCAGATCTGTATCGGCACATGGAATGGGCTGATGCAATGGTTTGGAAGGCGGTCTTCGCGTCGGAGGGAGCGCCCGCCGATAAGGGCGTTAGGGATTACCTGTATCACCTGCACCTGGTTCAACGCGCATTCCTCCGGTTGTGGCGCGGCGAAAATGTGGAGGCCCCGTTTCCTACGTTCGATGACGCGCCATCGCTGATGGCGTGGGCTCGCAGCTATCACGCCGAGGGACTGCCTCATCTCCAGGGTCTCGAAGACCAGAAACTATCGGAGAAGATGCCGCAACCATGGGCAGACTTCATAGAGAAGCAAATTGGCCAGCCACCGCACGCTATCTCGCTTGGAGAGACCGCGCTTCAGGTCGCTCTTCACAGCACATACCATCGCGGACAAGTTAACGCTCGCCTTCGAGCCGTTGGTGGAAACCCACCGAGTGTGGATTACATCGTCTGGCTCTGGCTCGACAGGCCGGCGCCTGCCTGGCCGTCCAGCGAATCGAAGCAGTCTTCCGCATAGATTCCAACGAAGGATCGTCAGCAGTGCGAAACTTGCTCGTTTCAACGCTGCTGATTTTGTTGTTCGTGCCGTCGTTCACAAATGCACAACGATACGCGAGCACTGACGGGCGGCTTCGCGTAGCGTTGGTCAAGCAACCTCTATCGCCAACGGACCGTCGGCTGGGCCCAACACGATGGCGAATGGAGGCATTCAGCAGATCCTCGGCGAGATGGGTGCAATCGTTAGAGTTGAGGAATCGACGCTGACTCCGGACGAAGCCACCGAGTACGGCGGTTGGAAGCGGCTCGGCATGAGCCTTGGTCACTTCGCCGATTGTTTGCCAAGGAAGAGTTTCATTGAGACCCTGGCCTGTCGATGGCTAGGTACTCAGCACCACCTGACTTGACCAGGGCCGGCGGTAAACACGCCGGCTCTGGCCAAAGATCCCCGGCTCTTTCAGCCACTCCCCGCCTGGTCATTTCTGTCATCGTTCCCAATCAAACCGGACCTGTGATGTTTTGCGGTCGCCAGCCACTACGTTGTGGACAGCGATATGAAGTGCCGCAGAGCTCACTGGGATAGAAGACACAATGAATACTACCGGGCAAATACAAAACGATGGGAGTTCGACGATGACTGTTGTGATCGAGCAGATCAAGGATTAGTGACGAGCCTCTGTGGGAGTGCAAGCAGTGTTACCGCCAGGTAGGCGGCGGGAATGTAGCTTATCGCCTGGTTGATCGGACCCTCTACGGCTGGTGTGCGTACTGTTCCGCCCGTCGAAGGACTCGTAGCCGGACCTGAGATCGTTTCGTCGCCGATATCACAGGATCGGGCGACCGTCCGGTGAGAATCGCCAAAACAAACAAAGAAAGAAGGATTATGAAAGTGATCAAGGATATGACTCATTGTTGTCAAATCAAGCTGGCCCGCTTGTTGGGCGCTATAGCGGTGGTGATGTGTCTCACAGCCATGGCCATGGCGCAGAGCGTAGTTAACGACGATGCGCACACAAGCAGCGCGGCGAAGGATCTGGATGCGAACTTCGGAACTAATCCAAGTCTGATGGTCTCATCAAGCAACAACGCCTATCTTGGATTTCGGCTGCTTGACACACTCCCTCCGGCAACCAAGGGTTTGGACGTATCGAGAGCAACTCTCAAACTCTTTGTGGGCCGTGTCGACACTCCCGGAACCTTAGATGTCTATCAAGCGGGTGGCAGCTGGAACGAAAGGACGATTACCTCAAGCAATGCACCACCACTCGGTGCATTGATCAACGCCGGGGTTCAGGTCGACCTGAATATGAAGGGTCATTTCCTGCTGGTTGATATTACCGAGACGGTACGCCAGTGGTTGGACGGGTCAGCCAACAACGGCATCGTCCTGATTGCGGCGTCCGGCGCGGCTGTGACCTTTGACAGCAAAGAGAACTCGCAAACCAGTCACGAGCCGGAGTTGATTCTGGTTTTCGACAAGGGGACGACTGAAGGTCCCCAAGGTCCTCCTGGACCTCAAGGACCACAAGGTGAAAAGGGTGACCCCGGCCCTCCTGGACCGAAGGGCGACAAAGGAGATCAGGGGCTACCGGGACCGAAGGGCGACAAAGGAGATCAGGGGCTGCCGGGACTGAAGGGCGACAAAGGAGATCAGGGGCTGCCAGGACCGAAGGGCGACAAAGGGGATCCAGGGCTGCCAGGACCGAAGGGTGACAAGGGAGATCAGGGAGCGCAGGGCGTTAATGGCAACCCGGGTCCTCCGGGCCCTCCGGGACCGGCCGGAGACGGTGGGCTGGACCCGGTAATGATTGCGACACTCCGTTGGGACCAGCTCTACCGCGAGTTCCCCGTGGGCTCCGTGCCAAACAGTGCGGCCTTTGATGGAGCAAACATCTGGGTCTCGAATGCGATAAGTAACGATATCACCAAGCTGCGATCCAGCGATGGCGCGCTGCTCGGCACTTTTTCGGCCGGGATTGGCCCTGGTGCAGTCGCCTTCGATGGTGCAAACATCTGGGTGGCGGATTCTTCAACCGACAGCGTAACAAAGCTGCGGGCCAGCGATGGCCTCATGCTGGGCACCTTTGCGGTTGGTCAGATGCCGCAGGCCCTTGTTTTCGACGGGGCAAACATCTGGTCAGCAAACTCGCTCACCGACAATGTTACAAAGCTTCGCGCGAGCGATGGGGCTGTCCTTGGAACGTTCGCCGTCGGTTCAAGACCCCAGGGAATCGCCTCGGATGGCACCAACATCTGGGTCGCCAATACGTTCAGCTCCAATGTCACAAAACTCAGAGCCACCGATGGTGCAGTGCTCGGAACCTTCCCTGTAGGTATTGGCGCCCGCGGCGTTGCGTCGGACGGGGTAAACATTTGGGTCTGTGGCGGCAATAGCGTAACAAAGTTTCGCGCCAGCGACGGCGCGGTGCTCCTCACCGTCAACCTGACTATAGCTCCCGGCGCGATCGCCTTCGATGGGACTAATATCTGGGTGACCCACGCCAACAACACCGTTTCCAAGATTCGCGCGATCGATGGCGCCGTATTGGGCACCGTTGCGGTAGGGACCGGCCCGAACGCAATTGTCTTCGACGGCTCCAGCATCTGGGTCGTCAATGCCGGCGCCAATTCCGTTTCAAAGCGGAGTGCCCGCTAAACACTGCAGGACCATCAGCCGGGAGCGGCTCATCTTCGAGCCCTCCCGGCCTTTTACTCAGCGAGTACGCAAAGGCCAGTCGATGGCAGGCAATAAATCACGTGAGGATTCTCTTCTTACTCCGATCTGAGCACGGCCATCGGATCAACCTTGGCAGCCCGACGGGCAGGAATGTAACTGGCAATAAGCGCAACCGCAGTGAGCGCGACTGAAACGCTGATGAACGTAGTCGCATCGGTCGCGCTGACTCCGTACAGTAGTGCCGCTCCAAGCCGCGTGACCGCAAAGGCTCCGGCGACCCCGAACAAAACACCAGCAACTGCGAGCTTCAGCCCATGGAAGACCATCATTCGAACCACGTCCTTTGACCTTGCACCCAGCGCCATGCGGATTCCAATCTCTCGCCTGCGTTGAGAGACCGAGTACGACATGACTCCATAGATGCCGACCGAAGCCAGAATCAGAGCAACTGCGGCGAAGATAATCAGCAACTGCAGCGTGAATCGCCGCGCGGCGATGCTTGCTCCGATTGAGTCTTCCATGCTCATGACGTTAAAGACCGGTTGATTCTTGTCGAGAAACATCACTTCAGTTCGCACGGCTGCCGCCATGCTCCGGCGATCGACGCTGCTCCGTATGACGAGATGGAGCCGGCCGGCTACAAATTCCATGGCTTCAGCAGGCACGCTGGCTAATGGTCTATATAGCTGCGGCTCGACCGGAACCTGTCCTTCCAGCCCGTAGTGTTTGACGTGCTCCACAACGCCGACTATCTCAGGGTTTGGTTGACCCGGAGGCGACACCAAATACATGCCGATCGGATCCCGATCCGGAAGGTATCTTTCGACGAACACCTGGTCGACCACCACTTCCGCCTGACCCGCGCGTGCCTTATCAGGATCAAAGTAGCGTCCTTTCAACAACCGAATCCCCATCGTCTTCAGGTAATCGCCGCTGGTGACGTACAGAACCGCCACTCTTACGCTCTGCGGATCGCCGAAGGTGTCCCCTTCGACAAAACAAGCGGTTTCGACAGCACCCTGGAACGGCAGACCGTTGGTTACCGCAACCGATTCGACTCCGGGCAGGTTCCCAATCCTGTCCTCGAGCCGGTCGATGAAGATTCGCGCCTTCTGCTGCTCCCCCTTCTTAACCGGAATCGACAGCTGCATTGTCAGAACGTTTGATGGATCGAACCCTGGACGCATCGAGTAAAGCATCCAAAAACTTCGAGCCAGCAGGCCCGACGCAATCAAAAGCATCAGTGCCATCGCGACCTCGCCGACCACCAGCGCATTGCGCACTGCTGCGCGGCGGCCGGTCGAGCCTCGCTCGCCTTCCTTGAGCGATTCGCTGATCTCCGGGTGCGATGCATGCCAGGCCGGCACAACGCCAAACAGAATCCCGGTCAGCACCGATAGCGCAGTCGTAAAACCAAGCACCGTGCCATCGATCCCAGCTTCGGCAAGCCGCGGCACTCCATCCGGCGCGGCTCGTATCAGCAGATCGGTTCCCCAGAGAGCAAGCAGTACCCCCAAGAATCCGCCTACTACCGCAAGGAGGATGCTTTCAGTCAGGAGTTGCCGTATAAGCCGCCAACGTCCGGCACCGATCGCAATGCGCACCGCCATTTCGCGCTGACGAGAGGCGGCTCGAGCCAGCAGCAAGTTGGCGACATTGGCGCAGGCAATCAGCAGGACAAGTCCAACCGCGCCGAGAAGAATCAGTAGCGACGGCCGAACGTCCTGCACCGTGTCCTCATACAGCGAGGCCATGTGCACTCGCCGCCCGGCGTTGGTGTTAGGATACTGTTCTCCCAGCGCCACCATAACGCCGTCGAGATCAGCACGCGCCTGTTCAATCGTTATTCCGGCTTTCAAGCGGCCGATGAGCCAGATCGCCGGATGTGAGCCTCGCTCCTGGTATCGTTCGGCCCAGAGTCCTAACGGCGCGAACAGATCTGCCCCTCCATCGAATTGGAACTCAGGTTGCGTTATTCCGATGACGGTGAAGCTGCGATCGTTGAGCGTTATCTGCTGCCCCACGATGCTCTCGTCACCCCCGAATCTGCGATTCCAGAGTGCGTGCGACAGGATGCAGACAGGTTCCGCGCCCTGGCGATCATCGCTTCGGGTGAAGTCTCTGCCTCGAAACAGGCTCACTGCGAATGTCGAGAAGAAATCCGCTGATACCATTCGCCCAGTCAGCCGCTCGGGTTCGCCCTGTCCGATCAGATTGAAGCTGTCGCGGCGGAATGCTGTGACCCGTTCAAGCGACTGGTTCCGGCTTTCCACATCCAGGAAGTTCGGGTAGGAAAACGACTGATCCATGAGCTCGACTTTTTCCCGAAGAAGCACGAGACGCGATGGATCCGAATAAGGTAAGGGCCGCACCAGCACCGCGTTTACCACGCTGAACAGTGCAGTATTCGCTCCAATTCCCAGCGCCAGCGTAATGACTGCTGCGATTGTGAACGCCGGGCTCTTCAGCAGCAATCTCGTCGATATGCGTAGGTCCCTCATCAAAGTCTCCACGGCATTTCTCCTTTTGACAAAAGCGCTGGCAAACGTCTCGTGAGTTGCAGTCGAGGCGCGAACAACCGGTTCGCCCTCCGTGAACGCATCGCTTTGAAAAATTAAGCCGCGCCGAACCGCCGATCAGCGGTCGGCGCGGTCACGGCGTAGGAGGAAGAGTCTTATTTACGCCACTGCCTCGCCTGCGAGAGGCGTGCCATGCCATCCTGGCGCCCGAATCCGTTGAGATCCCTTGTACATGGCTCGCCTCACACGTTGGTCCTCCCGGCTTCCATACTGTGCGCTGCTGGGACTGTCGATATCGAAAGCGGTCAAGTTTTCTATTCGGCCGACACGCTTAGTTGACCTGCTAGGGCCGATGATCTACTTCGAGAATTTCCTGCGAGGGATCCTGTAAAAAGACTGCTCGATCGCCATCAGACTCGCTCGCTGCCATTTGGCGGAGACCTCAGGTCGATGTCAAGTCAGTACAAGTCGTTGAACCGAGGCCTGAAACGGCGCTTATCGATATTAAGCATTTTTATCCTGGACTCGAGCGTGGATGAAGGAACGCCGAGCCGCGACGCTGCACCGAACGGTCCGGAGACTCGTCCCTTGCATTCCATTAAGGCCTCTTCGATAACCTCCTTGTGTCGACTTGAAAATGTGCGGGAGATCGGTGGAGGAGTCACTCGAAGTCTCGACCGGGTTCCGGAGAGCCACTGCTCGTCAACGTGCAGCGCGTGTGAGTCAGAGACGATGACCGCGCGCTCGACCACGTTCTGCAACTCTCGAACGTTGCCCGGCCAGTCATACGACTGAAGTAGCTTTAGTGCGCTGTCGCTGATCGTGTTGATCCTTTTGCCAGCCAGCCTCGCAAACCGAGAAGCAAAGTGCTCGGCAAGAAGCGGGATGTCGTCCATTCGCTCGCGGAGGGGAGGCACTTCAATTGGAAACACGTTCAGCCGGTAGAACAAATCAGCCCGGAAGGACTTATCCTCGATTGCAGCCTCCAGATCCCGGTTCGTAGCCGCAACGACTCGGACGTTCGCTCGTATCGGCCGACTGCCCCCGAGGCGCTCGAACTCACCCTCCTGAAGCACTCTTAGCAGCGCGATCTGTGTATCCATCGGCAATTCGCCGATCTCGTCCAGGAAGATCGTGCCACGGTCCGCCAATTCAAAACGTCCCAGGCGTTTCTGCATCGCACCCGTGAAGGCGCCCTTCTCGTGACCGAACAGCTCCGAGGCAATCAAAGAAGTTGGGATCGCGCCGCAATCCACGCGGATGAAGTCCCGTGTCCAGCGGCTCGATCGTTTATGAATGGCGCGGGCAATCAGCTCCTTGCCAGTTCCGGTTTCACCCAGGATCAGGACTGTGGAATCCATCGGGGCCACCCGAGCTACTTGCGACAGTATTTTGCGAAGAGGGATTGATGAACCTACGATTTCCTCGAACCTCGAAGAGTAATCGACCTCTTCGGGTGACATGAGATTCTCGTTCCGGACATGCTCTGCCAAATGTGATGCTTCGCGATGCTCTGAGAAAGCCAAGACGTTTGAATTCACGGCGATGCTCCTTGTAAAAGATAGGAAGTTTTTCTGCTCAGCCCTTTAGCGCAGCTCGGACCTTCTCAAGCAAAACTTCATCATCAAAGGGCTTGGAAAGGAACTCGACTGCGCCCGCTTTTGTCGCCTGCATCCTCAGCTTTGCGTCATCGTGCGCCGTGATGAAGATCATTGGAATGCGAGATCCCTCAGCCTTCAGCTTCGCTTGCAGTTCGAGGCCTGACATCCCCGGCATACGGATGTCCGCAACTATGCAGGCGATCTGATTCGACTGGTCCGATTCAAGGAATGCTTCTGCTGATCCGAAGCACTGTGCCGAAAGCCCGGCGGATTCCATCAGATCCTTGAGCGCACTCTGGACGGATCGATCATCATCGACGATAGCCACTAGTTGGGAGGTACTCGTGGTGGTTGTGGTCACAGCGCGAGTCTACTTGGAGCGGAGAGCGGAAACAATTACACATTGGGTTGCCCCGAATTGAACTTTGGTTACATGAAAACGGACCCCATGGGTTCTTAGTTGAACGCTTGGGAGTAGATTTTGGTGTCCGTGCGGAAATCGGTGCGAGATAACGTGGGGGGTTACGTGTCGAACGCTAATTTACTAGCCGGACTTCAACGTGTCCGCCATTCTGATTAAAGCGGGCAGCGAGTCGGCCTTCATTTTTTCCATCACGTGGCCTCGATGAATTTTCACCGTGTGTTCGCCGGTCCCGAGCTCCGCCGCAATCTGTTTGTTGAGCAGGCCCGAAACCACCAGCTCCATCACCTCGCGCTCACGCGGAGTCAGCGTCTGGTAGCGGTTTCGCAATTTCGCAGTCTCCTTACGTTTTTCGTGCAATTCTCTGTCCCGGTCGAGAGCCTGTTGTACGGCATCGAGTAGTTCCTGAGGCCTAAAAGGTTTCGTCAGGAATTCAACTGCACCCGATTTCATTGCCCGCACTGTGATTGGGACATCACCGTGTCCGGTGATGAAGATGATTGGTATGGTCACTCCGGCCTCGGCGAGCCTACGCTGACAATCCAGGCCGCTCATGCCCGGAAGTCTGACGTCCAGAACCAGGCAACCGGGGCAATCGGCGCGTTTGCTATTGAGAAACTCCTGCGGCGTTGCGAACGTCTCACACCGCAATGCCACCGACGACAAAAGATCCTGGATCGATTGGCGCACGCTCGCGTCGTCATCGACGATGAACACAACGGGTGCGTCTTCACTGATCACTTATTCGCCTCCAGCTTCGGTTGGTAAAGTGAAGTGGAAAGTCGCGCCAATTTCTGGGTTCACCGTCGCCCAAACCCGGCCACCGTGCGACTCAACGATCGTGCGGCTGATCGACAGCCCCATACCTGTGCCCGCGGCCTTAGTCGTGAAGAACGAGTTGAATACTTCTTCCAAGTTGCCCGCGGGTATTCCCACACCAGTGTCGCCCACCGACACTATCACCTCTCCTTTCTCGCATCGCGTGCTTATCTTGAGCACGCCTCCTCGCTCGCTCATCGCCTCTATCCCGTTCAGCATCAGGTTCATCAACACCTGTTGTAACTGCACGCGGTCGGCGCTCACCGAGGGTAGATCCATCGCCAGTTCCGTACCCATCACCACGGAGTGGCGATCGGCCTCGCTACGCAGCAATGCCAACATCCCGCCAACGATGTCGTTGACCGAAACCAGCTCTCGCTGCGGAGACGCGTCTTTCTTGTAGAAGAACTTCAAGTGGGTGATGATCTCAGCGGCCCGCTTCCCGTCATCCTCGATCCGCATCACCGCCTCTCGCGCCCGCTGCACGTCCGGCTGATCGCGGTTCAGCCATCGTAGACAGGCGCCGGCGCTAGTGATCGCGGCGGATATGGGCTGGTTAATCTCGTGAGCTATCGAAGCTGTCAATGCTCCGAGGCTCGTCACCCTCGCGGCGTGTGCGAGTTCCGACCGAAGCTTATCGAGCGCCTGTTCCGAAACTCTGCGCTCGGTCACGTCCTGAACTGCGCCAATGTATTCCAGTCGCCCCTCGCTGTCTCGAATCGCTTGAGCGATCAGGTGCAGGTATTTCACTGAATTGTCAGGCATCAGCAGGCGGTGCTCATATTCAAAGTCGCTGACCGCCGTTCGTGACCGTTCGATCATGTCATTCAACTTGGTTTGGTCTTCCGGATGCACTCGACTGGCGATGAGTTCGAGCGTAACCGGCGTACCTGGTTCAAACTGGAAAATACGATAAACCTCCTCGGACCACGTGACCTCGTCGGTTTCCACGCGCCACGAAAAACTGCCGGTCTGGCTGAGGCGCTGGGCTTCGGCGAGAAGAACGTAGGCTCGCTCGACCTCCGCCTCTGCTCGTTTTCTATCGTCAATGTCGGTGTTTGTTCCATACCATTTGACGATGGTTCCCGATTCATCGCGCAAAGCGTTAGCGCGAAACAGAAACCACCGATACTCGCCGTCGAAACGCCGAAAGCGTGCTTCAATCTCTCCGGATTCGCCGGTACTCATGATCGATTGCCAGTAGTCTGCGAGATCGTTCAAGTCGTCGGAATGAATTGCTTCGCTCCATCCCCAGCCCACCGCCTGTTCAGCAGTGAGACCCGAGTAATCGAGCCAGCGTTGATTGATGAAGTCGACACTGCCGTCTGGAAGAGCAGACCATGCCAACGTTGGCATCGTATTGATGATCAAGGTCAAATTGCGCTCGCTCGACTGGAGAGCCGCTTCGGCCCGTTTCCGATCATCAATATCGGTGCTTGTGCCATACCACCTCACGATCTTGCCAGATTCGTCGCGGAACGGCTGTGCGCGAATAAGAAACCACCGATAAGCGCCATCATGGCGGCGAAGACGTGCCTCGATCTCGTCTGATTCTCCTGAGGCCATCATTTTCACCCATTTTTCCATCAATGACGGCAGGTCCTCTGGATGAAACGCGGTTTGCCAGCCCCAACCCTGAGACTGTTCCGAGGTGAGACCTGTATATTCATGCCAGCCTTTGTTGAGGAACTCGTTCGGACCATCCGGCAGATTGCACCACGCAAGCGCAGGGATGGCATCAATCACCTGCCGAAGTTTGGCTTCTGACTTTTGGATTTCATCAAGCGCATTTCTGAGGGCCTCCTCCGCCCGCTTGCGCTCGATCCCTTGCGCGATCGTGTCCGCAACCGATGCGAGCGTGTCGAGAATGGACTCCGCAAGTGGGTGACGCGCGAACAGCGCCACCACTCCGATCAGCCTATCCTCGACAACCAACGGGTACCCGGCGAAGGCAACCATTCCGTTATGCTGTGCCCAACCCTTATCGTTCACGCGTGGATCGTTCATAACGTCATTGGTCAAGTGCGACTTCTTCTCCCGGGCAATCCAGCCGACCTTCAGGTCTCCGACGGGGATCCGGCTGTATGACCCATCCAAACGCGTGTACATCCCCGCGCTCGCCTGCAGCTCCAGCATACTTTCATCCTTGTTCAGCATCCAGATTCGGGCGAAGGCCGCGTCGAAGTGATGAACAATAGCCTCCGCGCATCCGCGCAGAATTTCCCTCAAGTGGGTTGGCTTTGAAAAGGCGGCGCTCACGTCAGCCCGAACACCCGCCTGGATTGCCTGCGCGACCTCCGCCCGTTTTCGATCCTCGATGTCGAACGCGGCCACATACCATCGATCGATTCTTCCCTCCACATCCAGCAGAGGGTTGTAGCGGATCAAGAACCAGCGATATTTGCCGTCCCTACCCAGCACACGTTGCTCATTTTCGAACGGTACCGGGCGGAGAAGCGCCTCCGCGCGCTGCTCGCGCAGCCGCTCTGCATCATCCGGGTGGAAAACGCGAGCGCCGTAGTCTTCTTTCCGCACATCCTTCAGAGTGAGACCGGTGTAACCTAACACGGCTTGATTCACATACAACACTGATCCGTCCGGACGTAATACGTGGATAAAGGTGGGAATTACATTGGCAATCAGGCTTAAATTGCGTTCGTTCGTTTGCAGAGCCTCTTCAGACTCTTGGCGATCATCAACCAGCGCATCAGTAATGGTTTGCAGTAAAGTCCCGACATCGAAGTAAATGCGACCCGCGGTGATCTGACGTTTCGCCGAATCGTACTCATAAACCCCGCAACCGGGGAGTCTAACTCGAGCACCAGTCGCCGGATGGCCGGCGAACGGACCGTTGTGTTGGGCTTCAAAACTGAATTCAACGGTGACGACGCCTGGTCCAGGGATCATGTTCTTAACACGGTGGTGGTTCCCGGGGAACGCGGTGGTAAATGGCCGAGCGAACTGATCGCGGACTGCCTCCCTTCCTTTCATGAGCAAGCCCGGAATTTGAAGCACTACATCTTCGGCGTAGTAAGACATAATGCGGTCAAGGTCTGTTCCTCCCCACGCGTCGTAGTACTCATTGATGAACGATTCGACGTCAGCAACAGACCAGCGTCCAGTAGAAGCGACCATTTGATCCCTCCTTTGCTCGTCGCATTTTACACCCGGCGCGACGAGCGCGCACCGACGCAGGGCGCGCGGTGATTCGAATGCGAGTGCCGATTGGCCGGCACGGTCTAGATCGCTCAACGTCAACACAAGTCACCTGTTGCGTGGCCACTTTCAGACCCAGTCTGCGAAGTCGCCTTATGGAAGGACCGCGAACCTGACGCCGATAGACAGCCCTCGAAGGATCGCTCTGTATCATCGGAGTTTTCGGGTCGAGCTTGAAGATGGGATTGCTGAAGTCTATCGCGCTTAGTGGAACGTTAGCCGCGGCGTCCGCGAAGATCGGAACGATTGCTCCAACTGTTCCAAATCGATTTCGAGGATATCACCGACCAACGCACTCTCATATGCGCGAAACGACTTGTTCGATTTCTTCGCGCGTCGTTGTGCGACCAAGGCTAAAGCGAATGGCACCCATTCCGATTTCCGGTGGGACTTGCATAGCCTTCAATACCGGCGAAAGGTCTACCGACCCAGAGTGACAAGCGGAGCCCGTGGAAGCGGCCACGCCTTTCAAGCCACTTAAGATTGTCGAACCAATCCTTCCTACAAAACTAACGTTCAGCGTGTTCGGCAACCTCTCAGTCGGATGGCCATTCAGAACTACCCGCTTGCCGAACCGGGTCTGCAACAACTCCCACATTAGATCGCGCAGTTGGCGTATCGATTCCGCGCCCACCCAGGGCTGCGCCAGCTCACAGGCCGCGCCTAAACCGACATTGAGCAGGATGTTCTCGGTCCCAGCGCGGCGGCCTGATTCATGGCCGGCTCCGTGAATCAGCGGCTCCAGGCAAACACCCTTGCGAACATAAAGAACGCCAACACCCTTCGGCGCATAGAGTTTATGGCCCGCCAGCGACAAGAGGTCGACGCCCAGCTCATCAACACGCACAGGGATCTTGCCTGCCGACTGCGCTGCGTCCGTGTGGGAGAGGATACCTCGCTCACTCGCAATACGAGCGATCTCGGAAATCGGCTGCAGGGTTCCGACCTCATTGTTGGCCTGCATCACCGAAATCAGTATCGTGCGAGGCGTTAGTGCACGCCGGACATCGTCGGGATCGACGCGACCGAAGCAATCGACCGGAAGGTAGGTCACCGACGCTCCAAGCCTCTCAAGAAAACGGCACGGGTTGAGAACCGCCGGATGTTCGACCTGAGTGGTGATGATGTGGCCGCCGCGCACATCCTTGGCGAAGAAAACACCCTTCAGGGCGTGATTATTGGATTCACTTCCGCCGCTGGTGAATACGACCTCGTCCGAGTTGCAATGCAATAATTCCGCCGCTTGTATCCGTGCCTTTTCGACCGCCTGTCGCGCCGGCAGCCCTGCCCAGTGCTCGCTGGACGGATTGCCAAATGGTTCCGCCAGTGCCTGACGCATCGCCGCTGCCACTTCGGCCGCGATTGGAGTCGTTGCATTGAAGTCGAGATAGATGCGCTTCTCTTGCATTGCTCTTATTCGGCAAATCCATTCATGAGCTTATCACCGCCGGGTGCGCGAGACGTTAGTCGAGCCGGCAGTAGCAATACAGGAACTGCTGCGTTGTTCCAGACGGTGTTTGGTGGCATTCCTTAGAACTCTCCACCAGGCGGAACTGCTCACCAAACTCGCGGTGAAGCGATTCTGCATCATAACGCGTCACGTCAAGCCCGCTGCATTTGGTAGGTCCTTCTCGACCAAATGTGCTGACGATCACGTGGCCACCTCGATTGACGGCATTGATAACTTGCCGAACGTAGGCAGAACGCTCCGCCGGCGTCGTAAGAAAATGGAATGCCGCTCGGTCGTGCCAGAGATCGTAGGCATGTTGTTCTAAATCGATTTCGAGGATATCACCGACCAACCAACGAACCTGCTCTGCAGCCGAGCCCAATCGCTTTTTCGCCACTTCGATTCCGGTCTGCGAGACATCGAGTATAGTGAGGTTCTTGTAACCGCGAAGGAACAGGTCGTCAACTAAAGTTGATTCTCCGGCGCCAACGTCGATGATCGAAGCCTCACGCGCATCAGCCGCCCTTTCTATCAGCGCGAGCGACGTCTCAAGGTGCCGGCGGTACCAACTCACTGCATCGGGAGCCTTGGTCGCATATACGTTTTCCCAGTGTCTTTTTGTGTCCATACTAATTCTCAGGGAGGACGAAAGCTAAACCTGCCGCCTTCCATGCATCAAACCCGCCGGTGAGGTTCGCGATGTCGCGGAAACCGGCACGTCGCAAGATGCTCGTGGCTATCGAACTCCGGTATCCGCCTTTGCAGTGCACCACCAGAAGTTTGTCGCGGTCCAGCTCCGCTACTCTCGAGCGCAGCTTTCCGAGCGGGATGGACAACGAGTCCTCGATCACCCCGCTAGCCACTTCTCCGAACTCGCGTACGTCAAGTACGTCGACTCGGTCCGGTTCACGATCCCGCAGTTCGACGAAGTCCTGAATTGTGATTTGAGGGATATAGTCGAGCTCGAAGCCGTTCTCAATCCAACCTGCCACGCCATCGGCCAGGTATCCGGCCAAATTCTCGACTCCGACGCGTGCGAGACGCATTTGCGACTCGCGTACGTGTTCGAGATCCTCTCCAACAATGATCAGGCGTGTGTCTAGCCCGATAATCCGCGCCGCCCAGGAAGCATATTGCCCCGTGAGGGCTATGTGAACCGATTCCGGCACATGCGCCACGGCGAACTGCATCGGTGGCCGGGTGTCCAATACTACTGCACCCTCCCTTTGCAATCGCAGGACTTCCGGCGCCGTCAGCGCCGCAAGCGAAGGCAATTCCGATATCGGCGCCGCACCTCGACGGTTTAAGTCCACTTCCCGTTCAAAATACTCGGGGCGCGCAGGAAGATTGTCCGTCAGAAGCTGTACGAATTCTTCACTCGTGCGCGCAAGCAAGGCGTAATTCGACTCACGCTGCTTGCCTATGGTGGAGAAACTCTCCGAACTCATTTGACGGCCGCAGAGCGAACCCGCGCCATGGGCCGGAAAGATCTCGGTGTCATCCGGAAGCGTCAGAAGCTTCTCATGAATGCTCTGGTACATGATTTCGGCGAGCTGTTGTGGCGTGTGGGTGGGCGAAAGATCCGGCCGGCCCACATCGCCCACGAACAGAGTGTCTCCGGTAAAGACCGAGGCGGGACGATTCGGTTCGCCGCGATCTTTCATCAGAATGCAAACGCTCTCGAGTGTGTGACCCGGAGTTTGCAGGAACCGGAGGCAGCACTCACCAAATTGAATCTCGTCTCCGTCCTTGACGTCGACGTGAGGGAACTCAGCTCCGGATCCCACGCCGAGATAGATGTTCGCCCCGGTGCGCTGCGCAAGTTCGCGATGTCCCGATACGAAGTCGGCGTGGAGGTGAGTCTCGATAATGTATTCGATTTGCCACTCTTTGCTAGCTGCCGCTTCGAGGTAGATATCCACGTCACGCTGGGGATCGATAACGGCTGCAACACCGTTCGACCCAATCATGTAAGAAGCGTGGGCCAGGCAGCCCAAATAGAATCGCTCCACTTGTACCCGTTCCATGTATTCTCTCCTGGATCGTCGTCTTTCCTCTGAGAAAGAATTCGCATTTCAGCGCCTGCCAGAACTTTGCTTCACGCTGATCTTATGCTTTTACACTAACCGGCCCGCGGGTACAACGGACGTGTTGTGTGTGCGAAATGTTTTTCGATTAGTCTCAGGCCTTTCCTTCCAATGAGTCGAACTTAAGTCCGCTCGAGCCTTCTCCGCGTCCAACTGATTTGCGACGCCCCACCCAGCAGTGCGATGAACCATCGATCCAACGAGTGAATTGATAGCTCCGCGTCACGCGAACACCTTCGCGCGGCACTTCTTCTTCACACAGCGAAAGCACCGCCCCGGGTTCCAGAATTCGCCCTAATGCGGGCACAAATCCATTGGTGCCGTCAGTCTTGAGTACCGCTCCTCTACGCAGTCGAAGGCCGTCATCCGTTTTCACCGGCAACAAAGGAACCCAATAGTCAGGCACCTCAGTCGTCAGCAGATAACGCGATGTTGACGGCGAGGGTGTTGGCGGCGCTGGTGTTGATGGCGGCGATTGCTGATCGCTGCTTCGTTGACTCTTCAAGTAAGCTTCAAAGCGGTTGATTCGCCCCTCCGTCGGACTTTCAATTACACGCTCGACCGCCCACGCAAGATTAGCCATCTCATCGCGCAGAAACAGAACCTCTTCTATGGGCTGATCCGAGACTCCGCTGATGAGAGACGGCGGCAGGAAGAACAGATTGGGCTCCGGCTTTGACGAGCCGCTTCCGCGCGTAAGTGAAATCTGGAACATACGCCAGATCGAATTCTGGTCTCCGGAATCGCTGTTTGATTTGATCAGTGTTTGTACGCCGAACGTGTCGGTGATGACCAACGACTTGGTGCGACATAGAGAACCGATGTCCAACTCTACCGGAATGACAAACCAGTCATTGCCGTAATCAATCGCGAACTCGACCAGCAGCATCCGCCCAAGGTCCGTAGGCCCGGCATCCACCGAACCGAAATCAATCTGCGCGTCTTCGAATTCCCAAAACCGTGCCGCCGGCATTCCGCGAAAACTGACCGGAGCCGGAATAATCTTGCGATTCGTTTGGGTAACCGCGTTGTCATTCGCGCCTCCCAGGGTCGCCTCGCCATTCGAGTCGAATGCAAACCAATCCAGATGACCTTCAGAGTACTCGGTTGCGGTCAGCACGTACTCCCGGTCACTGAGTCGCGAGCCTACCGAGAACGCATACTCAAGTCGATCCGACAACCATGAGGGACTAGTCGCGTTCGGCTCGCTGAACAGAGTCTCGAACCATTGAGACCACGCCTTCGCAGCCTTCTCAACTTCGGCTTGATCTCCAGTGGTGATTTGCAATGACGCCGGAAACACAATTGCACCGGCACTGTTTGGACGAAAGGCGGCATACAGCCGCCTGCCATCGGGCACACGCGAAGCAATCAAGTCAAAGAAGGCGAGGCTATCCGCATCGAGCGCTGCACGCTGATTCGACGTCAATGCCGTGAACTGAAACTCTTTGATGAATGAGCCGCTGTAGTCACGCGAGAGCGTCCGCTGTTGCAGCATTCGGAGAAACTGCTGCCCCGCTTCGGCCGCCAACCTGAGCCTTTGCGGACCTGCGGTCAGCGTTGCGGCGGGCCGAATCGTTTCGCGTTCGACAAGCGCTTCGAGAGGCAGCTTCCCGTCATAAGCCGGCGCGCTGATCGTGTTCGGTTTGATTGGTCCCGAATGATAACGGGTCAGCCGCGCGGTTTCCGCGCGCCAACTCGCGATGATCGGCGAGCCGTTATCTTCGGCTTGAAACTCGCCAAGCTGCCATTGCCGCGCCAGCAGCCAAAGCGGATCGTAAATCCGAGCTTGCAAACTCGTAGTCATCTCGACGTTGCGGCAACGCGGTTCAAGACGCATCCAACTTGTGATTGAAGGCATGATTTCCTCTACGACTTTATCTTTGTGAAATCGGTAGACACGGTATCGCCCGCGGTGTTGAGTGCAAAGTACATTGCGGGAAAGTAATGGCCGACTTCGTTTAACGCGTCCGGGTCGACCGCCCGAAGACGAGCGAGATCGAGCGTTTCAAGCAACACCTGTTGCAGCGACCAGATAGTCCACGGCGCTTCGAGGTCGGGCGGCACCGCCAAGAGAATCGTCTGCGGAGGAGCGGAGTTTGGCCGGTCGTACTGCACTGCGATTCCCGTAGTCTCGGTGGAGCTCGGAACCACTTCGACCCATTCATCGATGAGCAACCCCGCAAGCGATTTGCTCACATCTACCGTCGCTGAAGATTGAACAGCGATCGAAAGTCTTCCTCCCGGTAGAGTCTTTCCGGCATTGAGCGGCAAACCAACCCAGCGATCGTCCGCCCCGAACGGAAGCTGCGCGATGCTCAGTTTAAGTTTTTCTCCCGTGTTGAGCGCCTCAGCGTAGTTGATCGAGGCATTGAGTCGATAGACTCCGGCGCGAACGCGCGACATTCGCTGGAACCACGTCGACGCCGCTAACGGATCGCCACCCTGCACTTTGGTGCTGTTTGCGATCGCTTGCCCAAGCTCGACCGCATTCGGCGCGGCGAACCGCGGCAACACGACAAACTGTTTTCCAAACACGATGCGCAGCCTTGCGATTGCGTGATTGCGTCTTTCTTCGATTGTTGCGGTACTGGCGTTGAAGGCTGCAATGAGCGCAGTGAGTTGGTCGATTCGCTGAGCAATCTCTCTTTGAATCGACGCGCCTTGGGCGAAAAGAGTTTGTCTGTCTGTCGGGGAGTTTCCCGCGGCCGAAAGCGGGACGGCACCGGCGACCCCGTAGCCCTCTGATCGAATTATCAAGTCTCGCAGCGGATCAAGGTTCGCCGTTGGGGGCAAAGCAAGCGCAGCTTTGAAGTCGTTGGGAGTTCGGCGTAGAAATACTTCCGCGGCGGTAACGCGTTTCTCGAGGTCGACGATGTCGATGCTGGGATCTGTAGCCCGTTCGGGCAAATCGATGTCGCTGGCGTCGATAGCTCGCGCGCCGGTGATGAGCTTGCGAGCGGTCCTCACCAATTCGTTGAACTCTCCGTAGCTCAAATCGGTCGGAAGCCAACCCGCTCTGCGCCCCGGATTGATTCGCAACAACGACCCGGGCGCAAAGCCATCCGCCTTTCGCTGAATCGTGTAAAGAATGCGTTGTTCGATTTCAGCTTGTTGACCGCTCTCCGCGCCTTCGTTGGCGTAGATGAAATCGATCGGCGCTAGTCTCAGTTGGTTGATGCGAAGCTCTTTCGTCTCCAGAACCTTTCCGGTTCCCGGTTCAAGTCGCTCGACAACGCAACGCACGTTTGCGGGATTGCCAAGCAGTTTCGCAGCCCAGGCGTTGAGGTGCGGCTCGGCGTTCGCGCGAAACGGAATTGCCGGCGGCGCCCATACCGGCGGAAGAACCGGATCGCCTGAGAACAAAGTCACTATTCGATGTGTCAACGCGATTCCGGAGCGCGGCGTACGCACGACTTCGAGCTCAGGAACAGGCGTTTCGCCGCCTGCAATGGATTCAACGGTGTTGGTTGATCGCAGCGGATTTCCTCGCACGACCTGATGAATGCTTTCGGCGATCAGCGCATCGCTTACCGAATCGACTGCATCGTGAAGCGCGAGAAGCTCGTCGCGAACAGCTTTCTTCTCGTCCACAGTCATTGCCGGCAACTTGGTGAAGAAGTCCGCTTCTTTTTGTTGAGCTTGAAATGGGTCTTTTTGCGTGTCCTGCCAAAGACTGTTGAGCTTGAGCCCGTCGACTACGTTATTGGCTGCAATGTTTTCGACAGAAACGTTCTCGCCCGGCTGGATTGATTGCACGAGCTTTTTCGCGACCAGCGGCGCAATTTCGCGGAACGGAGCGATGAACCTGGCTTGGGAAGCCTCTTGCAGGCGGCGTTCGAATCGATAACCAAGCAACGCCCCCAGCGGTTGTCCCTGACGCACGCCGTCCAACAGCCAGCTCGCCAGTCGAACACGCGCGGATGACAGATCGATCGCAAGCAAATCATCCGGGTTGTCACCTCCGGCGTGAGCGAGATGCCCGCTTCGCAAAATGGAAACCGTCGTGGCTTGCGCGAGCGAAGGCGTGTGCACGAAACCGGGATTGTTTGGTGAAGAGAAGACCGGACCCGTTTCGCCGGCAGGTGTGGGAACTGGTTGTTGAGCGAGCGCGGGTCTAAGGTTCATCACCCAACCGTAACCACCCAACAATACACCGGCGGGACTCGCCTTGCGCATGGCATTTAGCCGCTTCGTCGCGAAAGACGTTATCCACGCATCCAGTCTATGCGAGCAGAGATCCAGCGTGCCCTTGATCAATTCTTCGAGCCTGTCTGCCTCTAACGATTTCAGGTGTGCGAGGCTCGCGCGAAAATCACTCAACGTTTTCAGATCGGGCTGGTGAGCTACATCCGGTTCGCCGGTTGGCAGGAAACCGAGCAGATAGTTTCCGAGCGGCATCTGTCCGGCTCCGGTCACGGTGATGTTTTGATTGAACTGATCCCAGACGGTTCGAGGCGGTTGTCCGGTCTTCAGATTCACCAACTCAGCTTCGCGCCGCAGATCCGGTGTCAACGCTAACTGCCGCGAGGCAGCGGCGCCGTACTCGAGCAACATCGAATGCCGCAGCAAAAGATAGAGCAGCGAGCGCGGCGCGGGTTGCAGAACTTTGTCGTCGCGAATATCGGTGAGCTTTCGAGATGCTAGAAGCGCAGCGATGTAATTCGGCGAGAGCAACGTGCTGTTGCCGTCCTGCACAAGAGTTCCTTTGAGATCGATAACTGGAGGCGCAAAAACAGCGTGGGCCATCCGCGGCCGCCACGTGAGAGGGAGCGTCTGAGGAAACATGCCGGCCACCGTCTGAGGTAAGAGGCCGGTTAGCTGATCCTGATTAGTCCACCAATTTGTTGTGAGTGCGCGCTTCGCATTCATGGCTGCGAGCCTTCGCGCTCGTTCAGCCATCAAAGCCGCCCACCGTTGATGCTCTTGCTCCGCAAGCTGCTTCAAATGGAGTTGCTGGCGGATGAATTCGATCCTTTGTCTTGGCGTTAGATCGGGGTCCGGCTCTTCGGGTTCGAAAGGTTCCGGCTCAGGAGGCGGTTCGCCGAGCTCGACGCCCCAAATATCGGTGTAGAAGTCGGCGCTCAAAAAGATCCACAGGTGTTCGAGATAGTGTCGGCCCATCAGGTTTTGGACCGCGTAGTTGGATGACAGCGAATCCATGCTGAAGACTTCGGAAAGGTCTCTCTCGATGCCGGATTGCTGAGGTGTGTCCACGCTGCGGCCGAGGCGCGGCACATCGAAGCAGTTGCGCCGCCAAACATCTCGAAGCCCTCTCAGCAAATTCTGTAGAACAATATCGCTAGCGAAGAGAGCTTGCTGAGCGGAGATCGGTCTCCACGCGTTAAGCGACGTGACCGGTAGAATGCCGTAGGGTTGTTTGCCGATTCGAAGCGAAGGAAGCGGGCCGCTAGCGCGGACAAAGTCGATGAAATGACTGCGAGCCCAAGCGATGTCGGGATCGGTCAGCGGGCTTTCGCCGGTTCCACCAACACCGAGCATCTGTAGCAGGAAGTAGCCCATCGTTGCTTGCCACAACGCAGTGTTCATTTGCTTCGCGTCGAGTTGTTCTTTTGAGGTCGCAAGCGGCAGGTTGGCGAACACCGATGTCGCGTTCGCCATTCCAAATGCCGTGGCTAACAAGTCGCCGTTCGATCCGTCGCCTTTTTGAAAAGGAACGGCGTCGCGTTCTGCCGCGTAGCTCGACTCGTGGCCCGGATCGTTCGAGCTGAAACCGGAGGGAGCATCCTGAGTATTGTTCGAAGGCGTGCCTTGCCGTATGAAACTCAATCCATCGGTGTAGTGGTGAGCATTCAACAGGTCCGCGAGCCTGGGTGCGGCATCGATTGGTGTGCTCTGCGAATCTTTGATGCCGAGTACGAGAAGGAAGTCAAAACCGGCAGCCGCGTCCTGAGCGCTCAGCTTGACGCGAATTCCCATGCCCTTTTGTTCAGCAGAGTCGAAGTCGACCATCCACTTCATCTCATCGTCAATTGCTAGTTGATCTGGGGCGATGGGCTCGCCCTTCGTCGGATCGGGGCCGGTGGCAAGTGAATCCGGAATCGGTTTGCCTTTGACGTTCACGATCAACTTGCCGTCCTTGTAGCCGAGCACGATCCATTGATTGGGCAACATGCGCGTCAAAGGCGCGCGCGTCCACGCTTCAGCTTTTGAGGGGACGATCGGGAATTTTGGCGGCGGTGTCATTGCCGCATTCGGGGGCAAAGGCAGCTTCGGGCGATCGTCCGGGTTGAGCGGCTTCAACGCGAGCGCGACCCAAGCGGCTCGCGGAGGATCGAATCGATCGGCAAGCTGCCGCCACGCGCTCTTAGCGCGCTCTTCGTCGGTCGAAGCTCGCCAGGTCTCTTCCCAAAAATGCTGGCCCCACTTCAACTCTTCTGCTGTCAACTCAGGCTCGTGCGAATCGATGTGCACCGTGTCGGGATAGACTCGAACTCGCAGCTCGGAGGTGGAATCGGGCAGCGTAAAGAAACGCGTTTCCAATCGCACTGGCAACAACACAGCGGGACGAACAGGACCAAACGATAACGGAGTTGCCACCTCGGGCGTGACAGGGATGTTGGGAATATCGATATGTGGAGTCTGCATGAATTAGCCTTTCACGAGCATGTCTTTTGCGTGGATACCGATACGCACCGGTCGCTGCAGAGTTATGAAAGCCTGATGCGCGGAGTTTCTTCCCCACTCAGCGGGATCAATTCTTCCGAGCTGAGTCTTAACGGACGCGTGTGTAAGCGTCTTCAGCGCGTCTGGCGTCGCTGCCAGATGTCGCCAACTCAGATTGTTCCAAGTCGTGAGAGCAGGCAGCGGTTTTGAGAAGTCGGCGACATCCATGCCAAAACGAGGCTCGGTAGGTTGTTCCTGAATGACAAAGAACCATCCGGGATCGGCGATCGCGTCTTCTTTTTTCAAATTAAATCCGAGGAACGTGACGTCCGGATTCAGCGAGCCTCGAAACAGCGGGTGCTTTTCGTCTTCGGGTTTCGGCGAGAGATCAAACTTGCCGGCGCTGTTCTTTATCGCAGCAACCGCATAGATGACCGAGTTGGGATAACGTCGAAGTAGCTCGCCGCGGATGAGCAACACAAGATCGTCTCCCGCATTCGCGTTGTTACCGAGCTGGCTCTGGTCGGTCCACTCGATGATTCGCTTGATGTCTCGCGCGCCGCTGCCCGCCGATGTGTCCCAAAACTGACGGAAGAAGGTGCCGCGCTGGTCGGTGGGATAATTACGCCACAGAAACTCGCGGTTCATTTCAACGTTCAAGCCCACGAGAAACGACTCGACGAACGTCGAGTTTGTTTCCAAAAGCGTGACTGTATTCGCAGGAACTTTTTCCAACCCGGGAAGCAGAAAGTCCTGAGACAGATCTCGCAGTGCTTCATACATCGGTTGAGGGAAGTCAGGCGCATCCAACAGCGGTTCCAACGCATCTCCGGCGATCTCGGTCGGACCGCTGATATCAAGAGAGGCTTGCACCCGAGCTTTGATTGTTTTTTGCGGATCGATGCTTTCAAGCAGCGGCTCTTTTGTTGTGCCCATGTTGATCGGCGCGATAGGCGCGAATGAAGGGACTATGCCGGCCTGTGCCAGGTAGTTCTGATGTGCGATAGCCGCAGCTCGAAACACCGTCGCTTCGGGACTGTCTGACGAGCTGGGCGGCGTGAATGACAACAGATTGCGCTTTGGGGAGACATTCTCGGGCGCGATGGTGAAGTCGTTGAGCTTGGGTGATGAGTTTAGCGCGGTGAGGATGCGATTGAAGCGAGCAACTTGTTTGAGCGGATCTGCTACGGTGCCGACCAACGAGTCTGTGACTTGATCAAGCGTCACCGCGGAGGGTCGGGGCGTTAGAACAAATGAGACGAATCGGTTGAGTGTTGATACGATCGCTATCGGTGCGGCGCCTTGCCGTTGGAATCGAGTAGCGATGGGACTCCGGGCACTGGTCAGCTTTCGCAACGTTGCAGAGATGGCTCTGTCGGGAAGGGCGCTTTGTGCGATGCGCTGTGACAACATCGCTCGAGTCTTTTGTTGGCCTGCGCCTACCGCCTCGACGACTAAGCGCGATTGCGCGGGCGCTACAACTTTTAGAAGCGTCTCTTCGGAAAATCGACTGAAGTGTTTGGAGTAGTAGAATCCGTTGACTGCCCGGCCGAGTTGCGCCTGTCGCCGAATCTGGTTGATCCTCTGAATTTCGCCGAGTTGCTCCCACGCTGCTGCCATGAGTTGCTCTTGCTCAGTCTGGATGACAGCAGTGCCTAGAGCCGCAACGCTTCGATTGCGCGGATCGAGATTCAATTGATCGAGCCAAACTGGAGGCGTCGTTGCCGTGTTGAGAATGTGTCGTCCGACGTGCCAGCAGCCGTAGATCGGCGGCGCGAGAAGTGGATCTACGTTGTCGTTCTTCATCGCGAGCCATGGAGTTTCCAGAATCTTCTTGAGCGCGCCTTGAAAACGATTCCTGGGTTCCGCGGGCCAGTCGGCGACGGTGCTCTCAGGGAATCGCAAAGCGCCTTCGAGCTCGAGCGTCGAACCAGCCGCCAGCGGCGGCGTAATCACAAATCCGGGCTTGCTGATGTCGATTTGTTTCTTGCCGACTTCGGGAGGGAAGTCCGATGGATCGCGAGCTTCGAGCAGGTTCACCAGAGCTTCAAAGTCGGCGCCTTCACCGGTGTGAAACTGCCAACTGTAATAGACCGGCAACTGAATTTGCGCCGGAGATTGTGCTCCTGAAAGCCAAGCAGGTTTCAAAGACTTCTCATCATCGGGTGTGATCTGTGAACCGAGCGCAGCTTTGACTCCGAGGTCGAACGCAGGCACGACGCACGCAAAGTAGTCGGTGAGTGGATCGAGCCTTCTAGGAGACAGCAGGCGCGAAAGGTTTAGCGCCGGGTCGCCCGCGAGCGATTGTTGTAAAGGAGTTTGTTGCGGCTGACTGCCGGTAACTTGCGCATGCGCCCATGCCCACGACTCCGCCAAATCCGGCAACTCGTCCTTTGGCACTGCAGGCGTTTTGATTTCGAGAATCGGCAACAGGAGGTTGCGATCAGTGCGAAGCGTCACGCCTTGTTGTTTGCGAACTACGATCAGGCAGAGCCACGGACGAAGCCTGTTCAAATCGTCGGCTTTTGCGGGTGTAAACAGCCACGGAAAATCAGGCCGGTCAAATTCGACAGCGACAAAGTAGTTGGGTTCGAAATCGGTAGCCAGATTGCGTGGCTCGGTGCGAATGACTTGTTGTGGATCGATGCCGACTACATCGCCGGGGCCGAACAGCCGAACGTTGCGCGAGATTTCATCGGTGTTGTTGACTCGCAGCTTGACGGGCAAGGAGACCGCTCCAGCCGGGCTGTCGTTCAAAGTGTCGACAGCCTGAATACCCGCCGCGGCTCCCTGCCTTACCCAGGGAATGAAAACATGGTTCGCAGAGGTAACTGGCATAACCACCTCGTGACGTTATTAAATTTCGGATTCGGCGCGTCCGCGCCGCGATGAATTCTGGTTGCGGGTTTTCTCCCACAATGATCGCAATCTCGAAGGCGTCGCATTCTCAAGACACCTCCGACAGACGGAGAATCTTCAAAGTTGCAGCGCGTGAGGGTTTCTGTTGTTGCAATGCACTCAACGCTTCTTCTGCTTCCGAATAACTCATCGGTTTATCAGGAGCGGCTTGC
>DATFXM010000039.1:0-23738 GCA_035315885.1 Blastocatellia bacterium | reverse complement strand
CCTACTGCCTACTGCCTACTGCCTACTGCCTACTGCCTACTGCCTACTGCCCACCGCCTACTGCCTACTGCCTCCTCACCGCGGTGCCGCTTCTCTTCTCCAACTGCTCGCCGTTGCGCACGACGACCTCGCCCCCCACTATCACGTGCTCGATTCCTTGGGGGTACTGTCTGGAATCCTCAAATGTCGCCAGGTCGTTTACCCGCTCCGCGTCAAAGACCACAAGGTTGGCTCGGCTTCTTTCCGCAATCTTCCCAAATCTATTCAGTCCGAACGTCTCAGCCGCCAGGCCCGACATCTTTCGCACCGCATTCTCGAGTTCCAGAATCCCTCGTTCTCTGACATAGCGGCCGAGAATTCGAGGATACGTGCCGTATGCCCGAGGATGCGGTTTCCCTCCAAGCAACCCGTCAGTACAAACGTTCACATAAGGTTCAGCCATTATCTTTTCCACTACTCCTTCCGATTGGCTGAATGAAATCATGCCAACCCCCATTCGTTCCTCCAGCAGCAGGTCGAACGCCAGCTCTACCGCTGTTTCCTCGACGCTCCGCTCCGTCGCCCGCGACCCGGCCGACTGCAACAGACTCTTTCCCACCATGTCCGGATGTCGCCCGGATGGGATATCCGAGACTACGATGCCCTCGGCGCCGGACCATTTCCAGAAATTGTCCCAGGCGCTCCGCTCCTTCGAAAGCATCGCTTCTTTCATTCGACCTCTCTGCTCAACGTTGGCCAGGCGTGCAAGCGTAGCTTCAACTCCCCCAGCGTGTGCCCACGGAGGCACGATCGCGCCCAGCATCGTAGAGCCAGCAATGTACGGGTATTGATCGGCAGTCAGGCGCACACCTTCACCACGCGCGGACCGGACAGACTCGAGCACCCGATCGATGATCGGCCAGTTTTCGCGCCCCGCAACCTTGAAGTGTGAAATATGAACTCGGACACCAGAGCGCATGCCTATCTCGATCATTTCGGCTACTGCGTCCTCGAGGTAGTCGCTCTCGCTCCGCATATGCGCAACGAACACCCCGTCGAATTCGGCAACTGCCTTCGCAAGCTCGATCAGTTCAGCGGTGCCGGCAAAACAACACGGCGGATAGATCAGGCCCGTCGATAGACCTACCGCGCCTTCCCGCATCGACTGCCTGACCAGCTCACACATGCTGGAAAGTTCCGGGGCAGTAGCGGCCCGATCCTCCATTCCGATTACCGACAGCCGCACCGCGCCATGCGGAATCAGGTAGGCGCAGTCGACCGAAGGCACCGCTCGCTGAACTGAATCAAGGTACTCTCCGACCGACTCCCAGTCCCAATCGCGATCCAGCCGCCCCAGTAGCCCGGCGAGAGTTCGCTCCATCTGTGAGCGGTCGCTCGCGCGAATCGGGGCGACCGATATTCCGTCCTGACCAAAAACCTCGAGTGTGATGCCCTGCCGCAGTTTCATCGGCAACGAAGGCTCAACCAGCACTCGCAGATCCGAGTGGCTGTGAGTGTCGATGAAGCCGGGCACGACAAAGAGTCCTTCACAATCGAGTTGGTAATCTGAGTCGAGAGCGCTTATTGAGCCGACTGCCTCGATGATGCCGTTGCGAATGCCCACGTCCGCGCGTTTGCCTGGCGCTCCGCTGCCGTCAACTACTGTGCCGTTCTTCAATGCGAGTGTTGTCGTGTTCATCTCGAAGAAATCACGCTGTTGTTTTTGCGAAGACCGGTCATTGTATAATGTCCGGCCCGAAGTGGTAAGCGTCCGATGGTTAGGTTCGGGCGGTTTCAATCAGGAGTCACGGCGTGACAAACAAACCCTTTGAGCGAGTAGCTCTTTATCTCCAGGATAAGCATTCGATTTCGGACGCGATCGATTACGTCTGCTACGCCGAATCAAAAGGCTTCGAGGCGGTGTGGCAGGCCGAGTCACGACTCGTCCGCGATGCCATCGTGCCGATGTCCGCGTTTGCCGCGCGCACCAGGCACATCAAGATCGGCTCTGGAGTCATAAACAACTGGACTCGCAATGCCGCGTTGATTGCGACTACCTTTTCAACGCTCGATGATCTCGCTCCCGGACGCATTATGTGCGGGCTGGGCGTGTGGTGGGAACCGTTGGCCTCCAAGGTTGGTGTCAGCCGGCGAAAACCGCTGGTAGCGATGCGAGAGACAGTCGAAGTCGTACGCAACCTGCTTGCTATGCAGAAGGTCACGTTCAAGGGCGAGTTTGTAAACGTGGATGACATCGAGATAGACATCGTCCACGGCGAT
Source organism: Blastocatellia bacterium (assembly GCA_035315885.1). Classification (GTDB taxonomy): domain Bacteria; phylum Acidobacteriota; class Blastocatellia; order UBA7656; family UBA7656; genus DATFXM01. Next base: position 21,479 of record DATFXM010000039.1, on the reverse strand, counting down.
CGAAGCCCAAAACAGGTCCCTATCTACATCGGAGCAACCGGAATGAAAATGATGGAGCTGTCCGGTGAAATCGCGGACGGGGTACTGCTGAACTACCTCGTGTCCCCTGCGTACAATCGCGAGGCGATGGAGCATCTGGAGATCGGCTGCAGACGTGCCGGGCGGAAGCTTGCTGGCGTGGATCGTCCTCAGTTGATAGTCTGTTCGCTCGATTCGGATCGATCCCGAGCAATCGACAACGCGCGCGAGCTGGTAACCCAGTATCTCGGACAACAGCCTCACATCATGAAGGCAAGTGGTGTCGATCAGGATCTGCTGGACCGCATTGGCCGAGTTCTGACCTGGCCCGCCGAGGAGCGCCAGATTCGCGAAGCGATGAAGCTCGTGCCGGATGACGTGGTGCAACTCATCACAGCGTCCGGTACTCCCGATGAGTGCCGCGCAAAGGTCGGCGAGTACATCGAAGCGGGATGCACCTGCCCGGTCCTCTACCCGCTGGGTGATAATGTACGAGAGATGATCGACGCGTTTGCGGTCTAACCTATCTTTCTTTTTTTTTTCGAGCGCGAGTGGCGAAAACCCAGCGACAAAGGAAACAACGCGGCGACCGCGCAACACAGGCTCAGGCCCGCGAGGCGCCAAAACCGTCCACCACTCAGGCATCGCCTGTCTCAAAGCAACGAGCGGCACTGTTTGTACAAGTCAAACCTGGAAGAAGCGAGCGAGTTGTGCTCGCGTCAATCGTGGCGGTCGCGCTTATCGGCTACGTGAACTCTCTTTCAGGAAAATTTGTTTACGACGACACGTTTCAGATCCTTCGAAACCCCACGCTCAGATCTCTGTCAAACATACCAGCGATGTTCACTCAAGGGGTCTGGCAGTTCATGGACGCTTCATCGCAGGGGGCCGTTGGGCTGTACTATCGGCCGATGTTCAACAGCCTGTTGATCTTTAACTTCAGTTTGTTTGGCTTCAGTCCGACGGGCTGGCATGTGGTGTCAGTGATTCTGCACCTCGGAAGTACGCTGCTAGTATATGCGCTTGCCCGCCGCTGGTCGCTGAGCCGGGAGGCGTCTGCTCTTGCAGCAATGTTGTTCGGTGTTCATCCCGTCCACAGCGAATCGGTAGCGTGGATTTCAGGAGTCCCCGATCCGCTGGCAGCAGTGTTTGTTCTAATGGCGCTGCTGTTCTACTGCAGATACTTTGAAGAGCAGGGTTCTAGCAGGTCATGGCTTGTCTGGAGCGTGATTACCGCAACGCTTGCGATGTTCACCAAAGAAGTCGCGATCGTGATTCCGGTGTTCATCTTGATAATCGAGCTGGTACAGCGCGCGGACGCCGAGTCTCTAACATCTGCTTTCATGAGAGCAGTGCAACGCGGCGCTTTGTTTTTCGGAGCTGCGGTTTTGTACCTGCTGGCGCGATACGGGGTACTCGGGTTCATCAGCAAGCCCGAGCTCAAGGCCGCCGGTGTTACAAGCGCGCAAGTCGTCCTTACGCTTCCATCGGTGGTTGCCGAGTACGCAAGATTACTAGTCCTGCCGTATCCGCTGTCGATAGTTTACGATCACCCTTTCGTCAACTCGGCGAGTGACCCGAGGTTCTGGGCTGTGGGGATCGCCGTTGCAGCAGGCTTAGTCCTTCTGGGTTGGGTATGCCTTAAGTCTAAGCCGGGCCTCCGCGCGTTTGCGGTGATGCTCCTGTTTCTGGTCCCGGTGCTTAATCTCAAGGCGTTCAATCCGCAGGAATCGATCGTGCACGACCGGTATCTATACCTCCCGTCCGTCGGATTTTGCTTCCTGATAGCGTTAGGTTTGGACTGGCTGAGCCGTCATCAATCGACAATAAAGAGATTTGTACCGGCGATATCAATTTCCTTGTGCGCAGTATTCTTGTTGTTGCTCGTTTACCAGAACAGCATCTGGCACGATGACGTCAGCATGGCCGAGCACGGATTGGCGAACGCCCCCGGCAGGCCGTTCTTGTACAACTATCTTGGCGCCTATTCGAGCGATCACAACAACCTCGAAGACGCTCAGCGGTATTTGAATCAGGCAGTGGCGCTCGATCCGCGATACTACGACGCGCTTTCGAATCTGGGTGACGTCTATTTCAAGCAGCAAAACTGGGGGGCGGCCGAACGCGCGTATCAGCAAGCGGTAGATGCGGGGGCGCCTTATTCTCAGACTTATTACAATCTGGGAGACGTCTTGACGCGGCAGCACAAGCTGGTGGAGGCGCGCGCGCCTTTGCAAAAGGTTCTCGAGATACAGCCGAACAAGTCGGACGCGCTGTTCTATCTCGGGTGGCTTGATCAGCAGGAGAATAAGCTGGCGAGCGCTGAGCGGTACTACGCCAAGGCGCTGGAGGTGAAGCCCGACTACATTGAGGCGCGAATAAATCTGGGCGTCGTATACACGGACGAGGGGCGGATCAAGGATGGCATCGAGCAGCTCGAGGCGGTCAAGCGCATTGCTCCTCAGCATCCGGTGATGCTGTACTCGCTTGCAGAAGCGTATCGGAAATCAGATCGCGCGCAGGATGCGGTCGCGCTTCTCAAGCAATTGATAGCTGCTGAACCGCGTCATCAGAGGGCGTACACGAGTCTTGGTCTTTGTTATGAAGCGCTGAAGGACCCCGCGCTTGCGCGAGAGAACTTCGAAAAGGCGGTGGCGATTGCACCCGGCGATCCGTACACCGCCACAGCCCGCGAGCATCTGGGCAATAGGCAGTAGGCAGTATGCAGTAGGGAGTAATGGTCGTCCCCTCGATTAGTCACCGAGGTTGGTTTCACGCAAAGGCCGCAAAGATTCGCAAAGGCCGCAAAGGTTGAGCAGAGCGCAATTCTTTTCCGACCTTTGCGTTCTTTGCGAACCTTTGCGGCCTTTGCGTGAAACCCGTATTACCTAATCGCACATTGAGGGGACGACCATAAGTCCCTACTGCATACTGCTTACTGCCTACTTACTCACCTCTACTGTATCGACGATGCCGACGACTGCTGCATCTACCGGACACTCTTTGCAGCCGAAGGCCATTCGCGCAGAGCTTCCCTGCACAACCAGTACAATCTCGTGAACGCCCGCCCCGACCGTGTCTACCGCGACCAGGTGCCCCTTTTCGTCCTGACCGTCCGTTCCTACCAGTCGGGCAATCAGCAACTTTCGACCGTGGAGCCGCTCGTCCTTGCGCGTTGCCACAACTGTTCCGACTATTCGAGCGAGAATCATTGTCCAACCTGTTCAACCTGAGCGTTCAACCTGAGCGTTCAACCTGAGCTTCAGGTACCGCGGGTAGCTCTCGCGCATTCAGGCCGAGCTCGAGGCGATGACTGTGACTGAAGAGTTCCCGAAGCTACTTTCCTCGAGACTCAAAGGTGACCGGCATGTTTTCGTCGACAGCCGAGTGCGGACGAGGAATGACGTGAACGCTCACCAGCTCGCCAACCCTTCGAGCAGCGGCGGCTCCCGCGTCGGTTGCGGCCTTCACCGCGGCAACATCGCCGCGCACGATGGCGGTCACCAGCCCCGCGCCGATCTTTTCGTATCCCACCAGTTGCACGTTGGCAGCCTTAACCATCGCATCCGCCGCCTCGATCATGGCTACGAGACCTTTTGTCTCGATCATTCCAAGAGCTTCCATTCGATTCACCTCTGAGTTCAGTTTCGATCAGTTCGCTTGCAACGTCTCAATGTTTTATCTCGCTCGCGACCAGCTTGGCAGCCTCGGTGATCAACGCCTGAAGTTCCCGCCTGGTCAGCGTTACGGTTTCTTCTCCGTTGCGCGTGCCGTAGGAGCTGGTCGCGGAACCCACCGCGCACGACGATGAGTGCCCCTGCACAAAACCGCAGGCCTGGCACCCGCGAGATTCGGCTGGCATGTAACCAGCTCGCTCTCGAACATCCAGGAGTTTTTCAATGGCAGCGGCGGGCAGGTGTTTGGGGTTGCCCACCAGCCTCGCGATCAGGGTTATCTTTGCAAAATGCTCGAGCGTCTCCATCCGGTAGTACGCCATCTCTAGATCAGGCCCGTAGGTGACCGCCCCGTGATTTGCCATCAACAACGCATCGTGGTGCGGAATGAAGGGCCGGAGCGAATTGGGCAACTCGTCAGTCGAGGGCGTGCCATACCCTGTGAGTGGGACGCAACCAAGCGTCAATATGACTTCCGACAACAGCGGCTGATCCAGAGCCACGTTTGCAACGGCAAATCCGGTCCCAAACGGTGGATGGGCGTGAACGACCGCGTGAACATCAGGCCTGAGCCGGTAGATCTCGCGGTGCATCGCAAACTCGGAGGACGGGTTTCGCTCGTCTCTCCGGATTTTGTTTCCGTCGAGATCAACTACAACCAGCATGTCTTCGGTCATTCGGCCTTTGCAAACCATGGTCGGAGTTGTCAGGAACCGGTTGTCAGCGATGCGCGCACTGATGTTGCCGTCCGAGGCGGCGATGAATCCATTCTGATAGATTCGCCGGCCGATCTCGACAATTTGTTGTCTCAGCTCGCGTTCGGTTTGCATTCAGGAGGCAATGATTCTAGCTGTTCGTGAACGCGCCTTCAACGGAAAGGTGCCGGCTTGCCTGACCTGGAGGTTGGCTCCTAAGCTCATTGTATGAAGCCTCCAGATAAAGAAAACCCTTTGGTGATTTTTTCTCGGCCATCTTACGACTGGGTTAATCGGATAAACGTTAAGTCGGAGCGGCTAACAAAGCTGAAGCAATCTGCTACGACGTTTGAGCAAATAAGTCGATCCCTTGAATTCGACTGTGCTCGTTCGGTGATGAGCCTGGAATCAGACCGTCGCACTGTAAACGTGGCCGACCGCCAAAGCGAAAGTGATTTTGATCCACTTCAGGCGATCAGAACGGTAGTAGAAGCTGTACGCCGGGGCGGGAAGAACACCGAACTCACCCCGAAGCTTCTGGTCGCGATCAGATTTGGCAGTTCGGGTACGGGCGAGTTCCGTTCCAACGCCGGAGATCCGACCAGAGGCGTACGGCCAGTACCGGCAAACCGACTTGGCGAGGCGATTGCAAACGCCTGCCAGTGGTTCACCGCCGATTCATTTCGCGAGCTGAATCCGGTCGAGCAAGCGTCGATTGCCTTCCTCAGGTTGATTGAGCTGCAGCCGTTCGATAGCCGTAACGAAGAGTCCGGGCTAATCGGGTCGAGCATCTTCACTCTAAGGAGGGGTCTGCCGCCGGTGATTATCGGCGACAACCGGCTTGAGCAGTATCGGTCGGCAAGGGCTGCGGGGCTTGCGATGAACACTACTGCGCTGGTGGACTTCTTCGCGCACTCGGTTGAGGAAAGCCTCGACGGAGTTATTGCCTTACTGGAGAAGGAGGGATGAGGGAGCAGTAGGCAGTAGGCAGTGTGGAGTACGGGACAACGAAAACTCCACACTGGGTACTCCACACTGCGTACGGCCTACTGCATACTGCATACTGCCCCCTCATCTCCTCTTCTTGTAGTAGATCTTTGGCGTGAGGCGCTTGATGGTCAAACGCGAGGGGCTCGTACGGTTAACCTCGTATTCAACCAGGACCTGTTTGCCGGCTTCGTCCAATTCGTGAATCGTGAAGCCCTTTCGGCCGTTCGAGAGCGTAGTCGGAATGACCGGCAAAACGCCGTGCAGCGCGTCCTCTAAATAAGAATTGACGTATCGACCCTCTTCCGGCGCATAAGTCAGCACCCAGATTCGCGTGAAGTCAATCGGGCCTTCGGTCGCCAGGTTCTTCATCAGCCCTACGTAGTTCTCTTTCAGCTCGCCCTTCTTCGTTTTCGTCTGATCGTAGACCACCCATCCGGTGAAGCGGCGTCCCTCGCCCTCCAGGTACATGATTTCATCCGGCACGTCGAGCTGCACCTGCTGTGCACCAACCCACCCCGCCCTTAGCACCTCACCCTCCGGTAGCCGAATCTGGTACCAGATTACTGTCTTCGCCTCGGGCTCTTCATCGCTGTCGTCGGAATCGTCGGCGTCGTGCTGTTTTTCCGGTTTTACTACGGTGCGGGTCTTGCCCACAATTTCGACACTGGTGCCGCGGCTGAGATAGTGGATAACGTCGCCGCCTGCCTCCATGCGAAGCTTGGTCTGGACTTTCAATCGTCCCGTCCCTTGCGATGGAATGGACTTGGATTTTTCAAAAAGCTCGTTCGTTTTGTCTACGATGGATTTGTTGATGACGTAGCGGGCTTCGACCCAACCTTCGGTCTGATCTTTTGTCTTTGTTCGGACCTTGTACCAATCGTTCGTGCGAGTGGGAGTCTTCACTTCTTTCTCTTCGATTATGTCTATGCGATCGCCGCGCTTGACCTCGGCGAGCGCAAGAGCCGCCAACGCAGTCGAAGATCTGATAGTCAGCTTAGGAGCGATCACCACGCCTTCGTCGATCTTGGGGTCTCCGCCCGTCAAGATGCTGCAGGCCGAGAGCCCCGCCCATGCCAACACAACTGCCAGCCGTGCGACTGTTCCCATTATTTTAGTTGTTGTCGGTGTCATTCCCATGGAAGGAGATTTGATGGACAACCTATCCGAGGGGTTGTTTCATGTCAAGTTCTCAGCACGGAGAGGAATCCAGTTTCGGGTTTTGGTTTAGGTTAGGGTTCCTTCTTGAGCGACAATCGAGTCGGAGCGGGTGCGACCGACCAGCAGCGTTTGGTCGGCAAGCTCCACTTCGATACGGCTTGCCAAGTTCACCCATCGGAAGACGAATTTCGCTCAATGCACAAGTTAACCGAACCCGAAGCCCGAAGCTATCGACTCATCTCTTTCTCAGTCTCTCGATAGCCATCTTGATGCTGAGTCTCATCTGTTCCATCTGTCCTGCCAGCGTGGTAATCTCATCGTGCTTCAGGAAACCGCGCACCCCGTTCTCTCCATCGTAGGTATCTCCGGCCGCCGCGCTCAGCTCACCTACGGTCCACCTGCTGGCAGCTTCCCTCAGCTCGTCGATCCGCGTTCCCAGAATCCGTCCAAAAAGAAACCCAGCCGCGCCCGCAAGCACAGTCGCTATCGATCCGATCAATAACATCGTGGAACGAATCGCCTCCCCAGCGTCGGACAAATCGGTGAGCGGACGCGCAACGCCAATCGATCCTATGACCGAGCCGTCGGGCGACTTGAGCGGCTGCCACGCCACGAAATAAGCTCCGTCTCCATCGCTGAGCGCCTCCTCCGGTCTGCTCGGATCGTGCATTACCCGGTAAAGTTCCGGATCGCTGCCTGAGTCCCAGCCGGATGACCGAGGCGGGATGCTCGACGCAAGTATTCCTCGATTATTCGAGACAAGAATCCCGCAGTCCTGGTCATTGCTGGAGCACAGCGCCTGGCGTACCTCCGCGACAAGCGGTGTCTGGAGCGGACTGGCCCCAGGGCGGGGCTTCCAGTAAGTGTTCAGCATTTGTCCTATCACCACGATTCCGACAAAACGTCCCGCGCTATAGATTGGCGCCGCGGCTTCCATCATCAACGCCTCGTCAACCGTAGAGCCGTCCGTCAACTTTACTTTAGCGATTCGGTCGAGCCAGAGCTTCTGATAGCGATCCCCGCGCTCAATCACGCAACCCGCTGCGGATCCGCCTCCGGCAGCAATGACTTTTTCAACAATCGGGTTCTTGTCGTCAGTCCCAATCAGCGTCTCGCCCTGCGCGGGATGGTCGTTGTGGCGGGCTATAACCTTCCCTGTCGGGTCAGTGACAATTACAAAATCCAGGAAGTAGTCTTTCTGAGAGCGAGGCAGCAGATCCTGAAGCCTCGCCCACGCGGCAGTGTTGCCCGCACGATCCGTAGTATCGGAGCTGACCAACGCTCGCGTTGCGATCGTCTCCCCCAACTGAGCTGCGGCGGCTTGCAATTCGTCCAGCCGCTTGTCGTAAAAGCCCATTGCCGCACGAGCATTCGCTTTTGATTGCTCTACGACCTGTGCGTGGACGGTCCCCGACACCTGAAAAACGGTTATCAGCGAGGCCACCATCAGCGGCACCATTGCCGATACCGCGCACAGCACACCTAACTTGATACTGATCCGCATAACGAGAGTATGAGCAGGGGGACCGTCGCTGACCTTCGCGTCAACTGAATCGCTGACTTCAGGCTTTTTCACAAGGCCGGGCCAGATCACTTCGCATCCTTGACGCAACGAAACCCGACTTTCGGCCAGGGTTTGCTCGCGTCAAGGTAGCCGCGGTACGCCGCATCGTGACTCTTATCGCCATCGAACGCACCGCCTCTGATTACCCGGTACGTGACGTTTGGCTCTTGTTCAATCTTCGCCTGGCTTCCCGGGTACTTTGACATTATGTCGCCGGTCCACTCCCATACGTTGCCGATCATATCCTGCGCACCGCAGGGGCTCGCGCCTTCCGGGAATCTGCCGACTTCTTCAATTTTTCCGGGCTTCAAGCCGATGTTCGTGATGCCGGCCCGCCACTGATTTCCCCACGGATACAGCCGGCCATCGGGGCCTCGGGCCGCCGACTCCCACTCGGACTCCGTGGGCAAGCGCTTACCCGCCCACTCGGCGTAATCCGAAGCGTCCTGCCAGGTAACCATCGTCACCGGCAGCTTGTCTTCACCTGCGGGATACGTTCCGCCTTTCCATGAGACCGGAGCCGGATGCGAGGTGGCGTCGATGAATTTCTTGTAGTCGGAATTTGTGACCTCAGTGCGATCGATGAAGAAAGCACCGACCTGAACGCTGTGCGCGGGCTGATCGTTCACGTCACCGCTGTTGCGGCCGATCGTATAGGATCCGGCCGCTACTGCCACCATCCCTGGCGGAACGGCCGGAGGCTTTGGAGTCTCAACCGGCGGCGGCGTCTGTGTTGGAGCCACTTGCGCCGGCACTGTCGCAGGAGGAGGCTCCGGTCGCGACTTTCCAGCAATGTACCACCACACTACGTATCCGCCGGTGCCGAGCACCAGCAGCGCTACCGCAACTGAGATGATGGCCGATACGCTTCGCTTTTGCGGTGCAACACCAGGGCGCCGAGGTTGCGCTGCGACCGCAGGCTTTGCCGGGGGAGCTGGCGGTCGTTGCCGCGGCTGAGCCGGACGCGATTCCCTTGCGGGCCGCTCGGGAACAACTGGAGCAGGCGCCGGTGGTCCAGGGCTGACGCGAGTTTCAGGCGGTGAGGGGACCGTCGGAGCCGACGAAATGGGCAGCGTCGGATCTCGCACGACTCTCGTTTCGACTGGAGGCGAAGCGGACTTGTAGAGCTGAGGGGAAGCCGGTTTGTCGAGAGGCGGTGAAGCCGCCCTGCTTGCCTCATCAGCAACCCGCGACGACGCTTCATCGATCTCGTCCCGCTCCATTTGTGTCGTGGTTTCGCCTTCAACCGGTGCGGTTATCCGGGTCTGCTTCAGAGTGCTGGTTGGCGCAGTCTGTTCCGTCTGCGAGTCGGCAACGCCGCTCAGCACGTTGGTCTCCAACGATTCTCGGGCGGGTGTGGGCTCGGAACTCGGCTCAACCGCTTTGTGCGGGCCGCTGGTCGACACTAGATCGTCAGTGGTCACTGTTTGATCCGGCACGCCTTGCCCCTCTGTTGTACTGAGGATGAAGGTATGCGCACCCGAATTCACCTCCGGCACCGGCACCTGTGGCACCTGCACGGTCGGCAGAACATCCTGTGACTGCACGCGGCGAAGTTCTGCCAGGTGTTCGCCAAGATCAGGAAGCGTGCTGGGCTGTTCGGCAGAATCCGTGGGAACTACGTGCACTTTTGTTTCCAGCCCGACGCTGGGCGTGGTGGGTAGGGGCTCTCCACAAACGCGACAGTTGAACGAGCCAACAGGGCTTGGGCTCTTGCAGACGGCGCAGAAGACCTGACGTTCGTCGGAGATTCGAGGTCCCGCGTATACCGCCGAGCCACATGACTTGCAGTAGAGCGAGTTGGGTTCGAGCGCCTCCCCGCAAGACCAGCAGGCGCCGGGTTGCGAAGCTTCCGCGGCTGGTTCAGCCGCTGGCGCCACCGGCTCGGTGAGATCTTCACCGCAGCGATTACAGCGAGCCGCCGACGAAGGTGATTTGGTACCGCATCGTGGGCAGCTGATTTCGGCGAGCTTCGGGCCACCTTCGGCTTCCAGCCGCGAGCCGCAGGACTTGCAGAAGACCCAGCCCTGCCTTACCTGGGACGAACAGGCTGGACACGTGTAGAGTTCGCTTGTTACCCGGCGGCGTTCACCTAGAGTCTGGCCGCACCACTTGCAGTAGCGGAGCCCTTCCGGGAAGTCTATATTGCATCGTTCGCAGTACATGTCGTAGAAGGGTCATGGCCGTTTCCTGCTCCACAGTTTGTTGCCAAGACACTATACTAATATCACATATCGCGTTCTACGATGAAGCGGGGGACACTCAGGAGGGCCTGGCGATATCGGGTGGGGGAGAAAATACTGAGGCACTGCGAGGCTTCCTCAGCATACTGCCGCGCCTCGCACCTGGCACGTTCAAGCGCGCCGGTCTCGATCAACAGATTCAACAGTTCTTCACGCTGAACCGAGACAAAGCCACGCTCGCGCATCACCGTCTCGATCAAGTTCCGGTACTGTTCTCCGGTCTGCTCCAAAAGATAGATCAGCGGCAACGTCAGCTTGCCTTCTCGCAGGTCGTTAGCGACCGGTTTACCGAGCTTTGCCTCCGTCGAGACAAAGTCCAGGACATCGTCGATCAACTGGAATGCGATCCCGACTGAGAGGCCGTACCTCGCCAGCGCTTGTCGCTCGGCAACCGTAGCTCCGCCGACAACCGCGCCGACTTCGGCACAGGTGCTGAACATATAAGCGGTCTTCCGGCGGATGATGTCGAGATGTTCGCTTCGGGTTATATGGCTATTCCCTACCAGCGAGAGCTGGATGATCTCGCCCTCGACCATCAGCCGGGTCATCTGCGTGAGAGCATCCAGAATGTCAAAATTGCGTTCCCGCAGGCTCATGTCGAACGCGGTCATGTAGAGCCAGTCTCCGATGAGCACGGTTCGATCGCTGCCCCACTGAACATTAGCCGACGCGCGACCCCTCCGTACTTCCGCGTCATCGATTATGTCATCGTGTACGAGCGTCGCGGTGTGGAGCATTTCCATGACCGCAGCCATGCGGATCGCCGATGGGGAAGCATCGCGAGTGGTCATCTTGGACGCAAGCAGGAGCAGGGCAGGTCTGACTCGCTTACCCCCACCGTCGTGGATGTAGCGTGCCATGCTGGACACGTCTGCCGAAGCATCGGTGGCATTACGTTCGAACTCCTTCTCTACCAGAGTCAATTCGCTGCGAACCAGCGAAAAGATCTCGTCGGGAGTCATCAGCGCGTCTTCAGCTTCGGAGAGGTGTAAAGGAGTTTGCATTAGTCGCGAAGCTCCGATCAGAATCAACCCGTGTGCTGCCCCGGGGGTAACCGCCGGCTCAAGATGAGCCGCAATGATAACAAACAGTTAGTTCAGTAGCCAAATTAGTAGTTCTGAGTCCTGAGTTCAGAGTTCTGAGTGCACTACAATTCAACTCAGCGATCTGGCCTCCCGTCTCAGACTGAACACTCGTTGTGGTTATAACCTCGATGCCTGCCAGAGGCAAAGTGTACCTGCCAGGAAGTTGCCCAGACTCAAAACTCAGAGCTCAGAACTTCCGAGTCAGAACTCAGAACTCAGAACTTCTAAGTGGCGTATACAAATGGTGCATTGCTGAGGCAGTTTAAATTTATTGGTCCCCCGACGTTATGGTAGACTAGAGCGGAAACCAACATACGTGCTCGCCATGCGCTGGCAGTAAAGACCTTCAAGTCTATTCCGCCCGACCGGCAGGCGGCGCGGGTGAGTCCAGGAGGAAAAATGTGGCAGAGGCTTAAGAGGTTGTTCCGTTCCATCTTCGGAGGGATCATCGAGAAAGCCGAAGACCCCGAATTAATCCTGCAACAGACAATTCGCGATATGCGGGAAAAGGTCCCGCAGATGCAAAACAATGTCGTGCAGGTGATGGCGACGCAGAAGCTCCTCGAAAAAGAAGTCTTTACCCTTGAACGCGAGATAAAGGAATTTGACGCCAAGGTCAAAGCTGCGATCGGCCAGGGTCGCGATGACATCGCAAAAACCTACATAACCGCGCTTCAAGAAAAACAGATCGCGCTCGACCGATCGCGCGCCCAGCTCGATACCGCCCGCACCGCCAGCGAACAGGCTAAGAGATTTCTCGATAACTACATTCTGCAGGTCAAGAAGAGAACGGCCGAGGCGCAGCAGCTTGTGAACGAAGCCCGGGCCGCAAAGATGCAGGAACAGCTCTCGCAGACCATGGCCTCGTTCCAGATTGGTGACGACGCCGGCACGTTTCAAGAAATGCGCGAGAAGATTCAGCGCCGGGCGGCAGCCGCCGAAGCGCGCATGGACCTTGCGACCGGCGGTGTCGAATCCAAGATAGCCGACATCGAACGCGAGTCGCTGAATATACAGGTTGAAGACACGCTGCTGGCTTATAAGCGCCAGATGGGTCTGGTTGCCGAACCTGAACCGTCCGTCCCCGCGCCGCCGGCAATCGAAAGCGAAACCGCCGAGAAATCCCTCGGCCCGGCCGACAGGGCGAAAGCGCTCGAATAAAGCGCGAAAGCTGACTGAGCAAGGTGTGAAGCCTACGAATATGCCCGAACAGGTGAGCTACGTTAAAGAAGCGTTCAAAGAGCCTTTGAACATTTGGGCCCTGGTCATTTGTGTCGCTCTGTCGGTGTTCGCCGCGACTGCCGCAAGCGATTTTGGCGTGCTCGCCTGGCTTGCCTATTGGATGCCTCTGGTCCTGGGCGGGGCGGGTGAAGTCCTCTACCTCAGCACGCTGCCCAACACTGCGCAGTACCGGCGGACGGTCGACGAGAGAATGCGGCGAAAGCAATTGGCGGAGATGGATCGCAATCGTCGGGAGTTGATCAACCGGTTCGATCCCCGCGAACGAGAAGCGGTGGAGTACCTGAGCTGGCTCAAGAACCAGATATACTCGAACTACCAGAAGTTCACTCATTCGCTGGAACTGCCCGACCACGTTCGCAAGCTGGATCACATGTGGAACAAGTACGTTGACTTTCTGGACACGTACAGGCGGCGCAAGCATCACATGCGGGCGATAAACCGCCAGACGATACAGAACCAGATACAGCAGACCGAGCGGTCGATCGCTACTGCTCCCGATGATGACACTCGACGGCTGTACGCTACGAATCTCGAGTTCCTGCAGCTTCGCCTCAAGACCTACGACGACATGGAACGATCGATCAAGCGGGTCGAGGCGCAGCTTCAATCGATCGAGAGTTTCTTTGGTCTGGTCAACGACCAGGTGGTAACGATGCCGGGGCCCGAGCACTTGTCGTCAATCGATTTCGATTCGCTGTTGTCCTCGATCGAAATGACGCGGCAGATTCTGGACGAGACAGCTCCCATTCTCAGCCAGCTCGATTCCGCTGAAAGTAGTTCGGCGGAGCCGTTCCGCCCACCAATAGCGCAGAGACATTAGGAAGAGGAAGAAGATTGCCCCAATTCGCATCCATTCTCATTCAGGAATTGCATAAGCTTCACAATCTGCGATGAGCTCACGAACAAGGCTACTACTTGACGAACTGGAACAGTTGCCAGCCTGGGCCGGACGCATGGCACGTAAGTACTATGCAGGCGAGGCGAGTCACTTTCTGCTCTACAATAACATCTATGATCTGGTTCGTGCGGGAACCGATTACATCAGCCTTCTGAACTTCCTTCAGCGGGAGCTGGTCGGAACCAAACACCTTCTGACCTACAATCGAAGCGAAGGGATAAAGTTCGGTTCGGGCGAAGCTGAGCGAGCGTTCATGGCTCAGCTTCGGGTCTCGGATCCGCTTGCCGGCCGTGACGCCTTCAAGCAACTGCCGAAGGACCCGGCAAGAGCGCTTCCATTGATCGAACATTTCCTGCTTTACGGCGATCAAGTTGCGGTCATCATAAACTTCCTCGATACGATCATACCTGCAGGTGACATCAGCTATATGTCGGGCGACGACCGCACGAACCTGGTTTCATTCCAGCGTTGGATCACCAGCTCGCGCCTCTTGAAGAAGGACAACATCGTAATCCTGATTGCGGAGAGTCCGGCCGAGACCCACCCTCGCATTCGCCAGAACTCGCGGCTTTCGGCCATCGAGATCCCCTATCCCGACGATCCGGAAAGGCTGGAGTTCATAGCACATCTGAAGAGTCAGCTTCCGGAGCTTAAGTCGGACGTACCCGACGATCAGCTTGCGAAGATGACTTCCGGTTTGAATCGCGTACATCTCAGCTCTCTGCTGCGCAGCGCCGCCACCGAAGGCGACGGCCTCACGCTGGAAAAAATAAGATACAAGAAGAAAGAACTGATCGAGGCCGAATGTGTCGGGCTGGTCGAGTTTGTGCATCCACGCTTTGGGCTCGATTCGGTTGGCGGTATGGCTACCGCCAAGCAGTATCTGCAGTCTATCGCCGGCACGATTCGTGAAGGCAACACCGAAGAAGCTCCAATGGGAATACTGATCTCGGGGCCTGTCGGAACCGGGAAGACTTTTCTCGCCGAGTGCTTCGCGCACGATTGCGGACTCAATGTCGTTGCGTTCAAGAATTTTCGAGAGCGCTGGGTGGGCTCAAGCGAAGCGAACCTCGAGAAGATTCTGAATCTGCTTCAGACGCTGGCTCCGATAGTAGTGCTTGTCGACGAAGCCGACGCTACGCTTGGCTCTAGAGACACCGGAGGTGATTCGGGTGTGGACGCCAGAGTTTTTTCCAAGCTTGCGGGGGCAATGGGGGACACTCGAAATCGGGGGCGTATTCTTTGGATCCTGATGACGAGCAGGCCCGATCTGTTGCCAATCGATCTCAAACGACAAGGGCGAGCCGAGGAGCACATATCGCTGTTCTATCCGGATACCGAGCAGGACCGCCTCGCGATAGTCGAGGCGATGCTCGGCAAGAACAAGATAAAGCACGAAGTGACCGACTGGTCTCCGATAACCACAAACAAGCTGACGCTTTCGGGTGCGGACATAGAATCGATGCTGATTCGCGCACGACGAATCGCCAAGCTCGCGGGCAGGCCGGCGGTTGCGCGCGAGGACGTCGAGAAGGTGGCATCTGAATTCACTCCTGCCCGGGACGAGATGGCAATCCAGTATCAAATGCTGGTTGCGGCCCGCGAAGCCACATCGAAGGAGATGGTCCCGTCTCAATATCGGACCCTCACACCCGCCGAACTCAGCCAGCGCATCGAAATGCTGCGCGGGTACATCAAATGACCATGCGTTTAAACAAGCACCAAAACTCGGAGCTGCTCATTGAGGAACTGGCGAACGCGGTGACACACGGTTTTGGTCTGGCATTATCGCTTGCCGGGTTTGCGGTATTGCTGGTGCTTGCGATCGTGCGGGGCGGCCCCTGGCACATCGCGAGCTGCACCGTCTACGGAGCCACGCTGGTCATTTTGTATCTAGCTTCGACCCTCTATCACAGCTCTCGTTCGCCGCGTCTCAAGCACATTTTGCGGGTGGTGGATCACTCGGCTATCTACCTGCTGATAGCCGGAACCTACACTCCGTTCACGCTGGTGAATCTCAGAGGTTTTTGGGGCTGGACGCTTTTTGGACTGGTGTGGTCGTGCTGTGTTGCGGGAGTTGTTCTTAAAACGTTTTTCATTAACCGCCTTCCGGTTGTTTCGACGCTGTTGTACGTAGCCATGGGTTGGGTGTGTGTGATCGCGATAAAGCCGCTGGTGAGCGCGATCCCCGCTGGAGGGCTTGCCTGGCTGTTGTCAGGGGGTTTGCTGTACACCATTGGAGTAATCTTCTTCGCATCAAGACGCCTCCGCTTCAATCACGCGATATGGCACTTGTTCGTACTGGCGGGCAGCATATGTCACTATATGGCGGTGGTATTCTATGTACTGCCGCGTTCATAACGCCGGGTGAGTGAGCTTTTGAAGGTGCGGGGTCGCGGACGAGCCTTTGATCTGAGTTTTAGTAACCGCCCGAGCTAAACGCCCGTCTTAACTAGTGTTGGTTGGTTCTTTGCCAATTTCGCCGGACAGGCGCGGGCCGCGCGCTTGCCTGAAGGGCGTCCCGGGGGCTAGCGTTTAGTTTGCTGAGCCGCTAAGGTGAGGCCGCCTCGCGAGCGGCGAGTGATGCGGAAATGACGCGGAAATGACGCGGAGTTTGATTGGAAGCCGTTCGAGGTTCTGCGAGGTGGGTTCAGGGGTTCAGGCGAAGCTTCCCCACGCTGGAGCTTGTGAAGCATCGAACGTGCGGTGACCAAAACTAGGCGATCAGTGGAGCTGAATTGGATCAGGCCGAAGAACTCAGCAGACATCGCATAGCATCCGGCGTAGCGGCAAAACCGGCGCCGAGCGCAGATGTCGAAGGTGACGGATTCGACAGGTCGTCATCTGCCTCGCAGGGTTCATCGGCCGAGGACCAGTTGATCTCCCGGGCGGTCGCCGGAGACGAGGACGCGTTCGAGGCTCTGGTCAGAAAACACAGTCCCAGGGTCTTCAGCATCATCGGCAGCTTCTTCCGCCGTCGCGACATGGTTGAGGACATCGCGCAGGAAGTATTTGCCAAGGCGTACTTTTCGCTTGGCACCTTCACTCTGGGACGATCATTTGAAGCATGGGTCGCCAAGATTGCGGTGAACGCCTGCTATGACCAGTTGCGGGGACAGCGGCGAAGAATAGAACAGCAATTGCCGCACGAGACTCAGCAGGACAGCGAGTGGCTCGAGCTACAAATGGTCGAAGTCGCGCGGGACAGGCACGCGGGGCTTGAAAGACAGCGCGACGCCGCGGAGATCGCCGACCGGTTGCTCTCGAAACTCGATCCTGAGGATCGCATAGTCCTGGTCCTGATCGACCGCGACGGGTATTCGGTCAAGGACGTCGCCGATCTGACCGGCTGGGGACAATCGAAGGTCAAGGTCAGGGCATTTCGCGCGCGGCGCACTCTGAGAGCAGCAATGAAGCGGTTGCTGCTTTCGGGGGAGCGAATGAGAAAGAGCAGCAGAAGGAGCAGCAAGACGGGAGGAGCAGCGAGACATGACGGATGAGACTGCCAGAATTGGATGCAGGCAGGTTCGTAAGCTATTTCCGGAGATCCTTGCCGGACCCAAGACTGATGGAACTGGACTGGTTACGCACGATCCGGCTGACGGTATCGCTTCCGCGCTCCGGCATCTTGAATCCTGCTCCACCTGTGACCTCGAGTACAGGTTGTTCGGGTTAAGCCGCGCGACGCTGAATGCCGCCGCGTGCCCCGAGGATATTGAACCTGATCGCGAATTTTTTAAGGCGCTGCGAGCCAGAATAGCGCGAGGGCCGGCGGGTGTCACCGTTGAGCCCCGCGACGAATGGTGGACTGCTGCCCTTCTGGCCGCCAGGCAGTTGATCCCGGCCATGACTGTTCTGCTTTTGTTGATAATTGGGGCTACTCTGCTTTGGAACAGTGGGCATCCGCGACAGCAGGTTGCGGCGCGTCAAGAGGCGTATGAGATTCAGGAGCCGTCTCCCGACGACGTGCTCGACTCAGTAGCCGCGGTGGAGGACAGGAAAGATGGACGGTAATACGAAGCGCAAATCCAGGGCACGGGTCATTGTGCTGGCCGTTTTCGCAATCGGTTTTGCGGCCGGCGCTCTCTCAATGAACCTCTACCAGCGGATGACTTCCGCCAAAAGCGACCTGGATGAGAGACCGAGACCTCAGGAAATCATTCTGCGCAAAATGGATCAACGACTGCGGCTGACCAGACAGCAGGAAGACTCGATCAAATCAATTTTGGACGATACCTTCAATCAATATGCGGAGGAACGCAAGAAGCTCGAGCCCTATTTCAAACAGGCCGAGCCTCGATTCAACGAGATCAGACAGAAATCCCGGGACAGAATGAGAGCAGAGCTGACCGACGACCAGCTTCCCAAGTTTGAGGAACTTCTCAAAGAAGAAGACAAACGACGCGAGGAACGCCGGCAAAGCCAGAAATAAGAAAGCCAGAAATAAAGAGGGCGCCGCAGCAAGCGCTTGCCCCTCGATCAATAGCTCGAACAATAGGTATAGCGGCGCAGTGGAACGCAAGCATCATCTCACTGAAGGAATAAGCGCCAATGACGAAAATTGTGTCGAGGTTGCTAATCTGTCTTCTATTGTTGGCTTTGATCGGTCCCGTGTTGTTTAAAGCGAGAGCAGGACGCGAAGGTGATCCTCAGGAATCGGCCGAGCTGCGAGGAACCGTACTAGATGAAACCAACGCATACATCGTCGGAGCAAAACTCACCCTCGAAGACGAGAGCGGCTACAAACGCACCACCCAGAGTGACGACCGCGGACATTACCGAATCGCGGTGAAGCCGGGCGCTTACATACTCACCGTCGAAGTCGAAGGCTTTGCAAAATTCATCCAGCCGGTAGACCTGACCTCCAAACGACAGATCACGCTCGATCCGCTGCTAAAAGTTCAACTCACCGAAAACGTCGAGATCAAAGATAACTCCGCAATGGTGTCGACCGAGCCCGACCAGAACCTCTCAGCCATAACCATCACCGAAAAAGATCTGGACGCGCTACCGGACGATCCCGACGAGCTGCTGACCGTGTTGAAGCAGATGGCCGGAGCTGCAGGCGCAGGCGACGATGTCTCAATCTACGTGGGAGGGTTTCGCGAGCGCGGACAGCTTCCGCCAAAAGAAGCAATACTGCGCATCAACATAAACCAGAACCCGTTTTCCGCAGAGTATTCCGAGCCGGGCAGTTCGCGAATAGAAATAGTCCTGAAGCCCGGCGCAGACACGTTCCACGGAAGCTTCCGGTTCAATTTCAATAGCGACGAACTCAACGCCAGGGGCGCATTTTTCCCGACAAAGCCCGATATGCAGCGGCGAAACTACAGCGGGACTTTCAGCGGACCCCTGATCAAGAACAGGTGGAGTTTCTTCTTCGACATCGAACGGCGCGAGGAAGACGACAGTTCGCTGGTGAACGCTACGGTACTCGACCCGGTCACGTTTCAAGCGCTGCCGTTCACCACAACCGTCCAGGCGCCCTTGAGGTTCACCAATTTCTCAATCCGCTCCGATTATCTTGCAACAAAGAAGCACACCATCGGCATTCAATTTCGCAGAACTGACAACGAACGTCTGAATCAGGGATTGTCAGGTTTCGACCTGCCGACTCGCGTGTTTAACAGCGAGTCCATAGACAACACCCTGCGCTTCTCGCTGACAACCATCGCCACCGAACATACGGTGAACGAGTTTCGCTTGCAGGCAAGTCAACGAGAAACGTTGACCAAAGCGTTAAACACGGATCCGACGATTCAGGTAACCGATTCATTCATCGGGGGCGGAAATCAGGGTCAGCTATTCCTCGACAACAAAAACCGGAATCTCGATCTGGCCGACAATCTCACCTACACGCATAAGGCCCACACGATAAAGGCGGGTTTTAGAGCGGAAGCACTTCAATACAAGAACATAAATCAGTCCAACTTTGGGGGGACGTTTACGTTTGGTTCAGACTTTCTTCGCGATGCCACCGGACAGCCCATACTCGGCCCTGACGGCGCGACTACGCCGATCTCCGGACTCGATCTTTATCGATTTGTGCTACAGGGTGTGCCCGGGTATCACCCGTCTCAGTTCTCGATAATTCGGGGCGACCCGTTCATCGGTTTCTCTCAATGGGTCTTTGGCTGGTACGTGCAAGACGACTGGAAGATTTCACCCCGCCTGTCCGTGTCGTATGGCTTGAGACACGAGTTTCAAACGCACTTGCAGGATCGTCTGAATTTCGCTCCGCGCATAAGCATTGCGTTTGCGCCGGACAAAGCCCGCAAGAGCACGATAAGAGCCGGCGCGGGAGTCTTCTTCAACGGCCTCGACAGCGGCATAACCGCCGACACCACGCGGCTGGACGGCGAGCACCAACAGCAGTTTGTGATCCTTGCGCCCCCGTTCTTTGCCGATGTTCCTGGCGATCTCACCGGCGCGGTGACCAGAGCTTCTGCGATCCACGTCAAGCAGCAAGGGCTTCAGGATCCGTACGTGATGATCGCTAATGTTGGTTATGACAGGCAGCTTCCATGGAAGATGGTGGGGTCGGTTAGTTATTGGTGGACTCGCGGAGTTCACCTGCTTCGCGCGCGAAACATAAACGCGCCGCTGTTTGATGGCGGCAACCTGGTGTTCCCTTTTCCGGACCAGGGACCAATTCTCGAAGTGGAGTCCAATGGCCGCTCGGTTCGCAACGAGATCAGATTCAACCTGCGCTCGAACATCAGTCGCAACCTGTCGTTGTTCGCGGGCTACACTCTCGCCTATACGCACAGCGATACCGACGGTGCATCATCGTCGCCTGCGAACCCGTATGATTTGTCGATCGAGTACGGACGCGCTTCGAACGATGTCAGGCACCAGTTCTTTGTCGGCGGGCAGATCAGCTTGCCTAAGGGCATTCGTCTGAGTCCTTACTTATTCGGCAACAGTGGCCGGCCCTTCAATATTGTGACCGGCCGCGATAATAACCGGGACACCGTGTTCGCTGACCGGCCGGCGTTCGCGAACGTCGGCGTTCCGGGAGCGATCGTGACTCCATTTGGAGTTTTCAACCCTGACCCGCGACCGGGCGACGTCATAATCCCGCGGAACTTCGGTCAGGGGCCCGGCTACTTCAACGTGAATCTGGCGGTATCGAAAACGATCGGATTCGGGCCCCCACCAGTGAACTGGGGACGAGTTGCGGTCAACGGCCAGCCTCAAGACGAACAGGGAGGCCAACCCTCAGGTCGCGGCGGGGCACGGCCAGGCAATCGCGGACCCGGAGGTGGACCACGAGGCGGCGGATTTGGCGGTGGCGGCTTCGGCGGCGGTGGAGGCCGTGGAAGCGGAGGACGCGGGGCAGGTCCGGGTGGCGACGCGCGGCACAAGTACAACCTGACTCTAACCATCAACGCGACGAACATCTTCAACCATACAAACCTGATGAACTACATCGGCACGTTGACTTCGCCCTTCTTTGGGCTCGCAAATCGCGCCCAGCCATCGAGGAGAATCGAAGGCGCAATAAGATTCAATTTCTAATACAGACGTGAGGAGAAGTACCGCAATGAAAAGTGTAGTCGGAGTTGTTTTTTTCGCCGCAATCGTAATCGGCGGATGTCTCACGGTGAAGGCGCAGGAGCCGCCTCCATCGTCGCAGGGTGAGTCTCAGCGGTCTCGAGGATTCGGCGGCGGACAGGGCCGTTTTCAGATGCCCCAATTCGCCGACCTCGACAAGGACAAGGACAAGAAGATCAGCCGAGCCGAATGGGGTAGCCTGCCTTCTCAGATTTTTGATCGCTACGACGAGAACCATGACGGATTCATCGACGAAGAAGAGTGGAACCGCGGCCGAGCCAGAGTGGCAGGCGGCGGTATGCGCTTTGGTGAGACGTTGCTAAAAGCGCTCGACGCGAACAAAGATGGCAAGGTC
>DATFXM010000038.1:0-2542 GCA_035315885.1 Blastocatellia bacterium | reverse complement strand
GCGTCCCTCGCCCGGCGCGTCCCCTCACAGAACCGAAGTCATGGACGACGTCGCTAGGGCGCCTCAGGTCGAGGGCGGGGGTGCGAAGAAGCACCGCCGGCTGCCGTCGGGCCGCTTGCAGCGCCAGAATTCGCCGTCGGGCGAGGGCTGGGCTTCGCTGAACGGAACCGCCTCGTGGAATTGCGGCCCAACGCCGGCGAGCGGGCCGTGGATGATCATGTAGCCCTCGCCGGTCATCATCACGCGCTCTTTCGGCACGATGAAGCAATCGCCCGCGCCGCAGCACCATTCGCCGGCGGCGTTGCGATGGTTGCCGTGGCTAATCCAGGAATCGTGCGCGAGGGAGTCCCAACTCACGCACGCGGTCAGCACGATTGTAGCAACTAAGATTCGCATTGGCGACGTCCTCTTAGGCTGTCCGTCCTGGTACCCTTGCTGTCGCAAAACGGGAGGTGGGTCCATCAGTCTGACTCCCGTTCAATCAGCCCAACCGCAACATGCGATAGCTCAGCTATTTTGATGGGGAGCAGCATGCCGAAACACAGCTTTCGCCGATGTGATGGCCATCACGAGATGGTCGATTCCTGACTCAGAAAAAGTTCACTGTCGCCGTTTAACTGGACTGTCTTGAAACGTAGCCGGCGGCACAGCCGACCACTCATGAATCATTGAAAAACTGATTTCGGGAATCCCATTTCCCCGGCTTCAGCAAAATTCTGCCAAAGTAGTGCAGTTTGGAAGCGACAGCGTCGCTTTTCAATTGACCGCACGGACACGAACATAGGAGCCTGGAGCGTCTTCGATCGGCTGCAATAATCCACCGGGCTCGCGTGCTTTGACCCAACCGCCGGCATGCCATGATACCCATTCCTCCCACGTCGGCCACCAGGAGGTCTGAACCAGGTTCGCGGTTTCGAACCACTCAACCGGACTCGTAGGAAGGTTTGGGTTTTGCCAGTGGCCATACCTACTGCCAGGTGGGCTAATAACCCCAGCGATATGGCCGGAATCGGCGAGCACGAACTTAATTGGCCCCTTGTATAGCTGGGTCGCGGCATAGGTCGACTGCCACGGTGCGATATGATCTTCGCGCGTCGACAATAAGAAGGCGGGCGTCTTGATTTTCGCGAGGTCGATCGCAACCCCGGCAAAACTGATCCCTCCCGGAACGGCAAGCCGGTTCTCGTGATACATCTTACGCAAATAGAAGCTGTGCATGGCAGCTGGCATGCGAGTGGAATCGGCGTTCCAATAGAGGGGATCGAACGGGATCGGTTGCTTTCCGAGGAGATAGTTGCTTACAACAAAACTCCATGTTAAATCGTTGGCGCGCAGCATATTGAAGGCTAACGCCATATTGTGCGCCTCGAGATATCCGCGACTTCGCATGCGCTTCTCGAGTACTGCCAGCTGTTCCTCATCAATAAATACCGCCATCTCGCCGACATCGGTGAAATCGACGAGAGTCACGAGGTATGTCGCTGTCTGGATACGATCATCCTTCTGGGCCGTCAGATATGCAAGCGTGGCAGCGAGGAGCGTGCCTCCAAGGCAATAGCCGATAGCGTTCACCTCGCGCTCGCCGGCCGCAGCCCCAATAACGTCCAGCGCGGCAAGCGGGCCTTCGAGCATGTAATCCTCAAAGCCTTTATGAGCGAGACGCTCGTCTGGATTGACCCAGGAAATCACAAATACCGTATGTCCCTGATCGACAGCCCACTTGATGAAAGAGTTCTCAGGCCTTAGGTCGAGCACATAAAACTTGTTGATCCAAGGTGGCACGATGACGAGAGGTCGCCGCTTGACCTCAACGGTCGAGGGAGCGTACTGGAGCAGCTGCATCAGTTCATTCTGGAAGATGACCTTCCCGGGTGTGGTGGCTACGTTCTCACCGAGGCGAAAGCCCTTCTGATCGGTCATACTGACTGCAAGTTGTCCCCGGCCGCGTTCGAGGTCGTCCAGCAGATTCGTCAGGCCAGTGAGAAGGTTCTCACCGCCCGTCTCGATGGTGGTTTGCAATACCTCCGGGTTGGTAGCAAGAAAATTCGAAGGAGCCATGGCATCCACGAACTGACTTGTATAGAAGTCCACTTTGTGCGCTGTTTTCGGATTGAGACCATCGACGCGATTGACCGCTGACAGAATTGCCTCGGCGGAAATCAAATAGCTTTGCTTGATATAGTCGAAGAGGACATTTTCGGTCCAAGCAGGGTGTTGAAAGCGCCGATCGCTCGCGACGGCAGGGTGCTCAGATTTGTCGGTAATACCAAACAAGCGTTCTGTCGTGCGCTGCAAGAGTTTGACATGTTCCTTCCACAGCTCTAGCTGCGTCTGCGCAGTCGACATCGGGTCGGCAATCATCTTGGCGGTTAGATCAAGGAAGGCTTGTCCTATTCCAGCCGGATCGCCCAGTCCGCCCACTTCGTGGTGACGTGTCAGAAAATCGACCATTAATCGTTGACTGCGCACCGCGATCCCCGCCAAGCTCAACGAGAGCTGAATGGGGTTCATGACTTTCATTTGGTTTTGGCCCTGACAGCGC
>DATFXM010000037.1:0-3708 GCA_035315885.1 Blastocatellia bacterium | reverse complement strand
GCGGTCATTCACCTGTGCGGAGCGGCGCGGGCCGAGGCCTTCGCGCGCCGCGGCTTCGTACCCGGCGCGGGTGAGCGCTGTGGGACACAGGACCTGCGCAGCTACTTGCTGCAACTCCACGAGCTGAAGGCCAGATTCGGTGCGCTCGCTGCGGCGGATTAGCTGGAGGGTTATCTCGGCCCCGCGCTCATTCGGGATCGAACCGGTGACTCCTTTAATGCCATCTATCCGTCGTTGTTTTGATATCAACCACTTACCGAGGAAGTCCGGCAACTACCGCGTGAGAGGAGATGCAAGGAACTGCATGCAAGTAGCGCGGCACGAAATCGTGCCCGTGCCCTCAACCGATCAACGTTGACTCGAGGACGACGTCTTTGATGAGAGTCTGGTACTCAGCGTGAGTCTGGTGTGCGCGGGTACTCCACCGCTTTCCTTCTTGAGCCGCCATGTACGCTTGGTACTCCGGCGCACCCGGAAAACGAATGTTGTCGGCCATCACGACACTTCCCGGGTGGAGCCAGCCCGCCGCGAGAATGCGCTCCAGGTCTGGCAAGTACTCTTCTTTAGCGTGGTCAATGAACACCACGTCCAGCTGCCCAGGCCCGAGCGCTGAATTCAGGCGCTCGATTGTCGCGCCCCCATCTCCGAGATAGCCGGGGATGATCGTGACGCGATCCTGGGCGCCGGCATGATCTACAACTCGCCGCGCGAGCTCGGCATTGGCAGGGCTGAATTCCACCGAATACAGGCGACCGCCAGGAGGAAGCTTCCGTGCAATCCGCAGCGCGCTGTATCCGACGTACGCGCCAAGCTCGAGTACCCGACGAGGTCTGATCTGCTCGATGACGTCGTCGAGGAGCTTGCCCTTCTCGTCACCGACGTTGATGAGAAACTTCTTGCGATAAGCGTAGTCGTCGATCGCGCGTATAGCGTCCGAAACGTCACCAGGCCGGGCGTTCGTCAGCACGTAGTCGACACACGACGCCTCCCGACCATCTCCCACTTGCCATTCCTTGAGCAGCCGCTTCATTCCAAGGGCCAACCGAATCAAGGACCATCTCAAGAATGGGAGCCTCTTTCCGAGTTGCATCCAATCACTCTACCAGCGACTCAGTACGTACAACACAAAGGCCCTAACCACCCTCGAAGTGACTACCCAACCAACTTTGGGGCCCCACGCCAAAACTAGACCGCAGGTAGTCACCGCGCTCGATCGAAGGTTCGAGGCCAAGCCCCTCAGCAACTGCCCCAACCCTCCAGCCAGCCCAAGGCGGGAGTCGCAGCATGCTCGCAAACAGCGCGGCCATTGTCGGACTCTGCCAAGGATTCATGCAGACAAGCCGACTCGTTCCAAACCCCTGTCCGGCAAGGCGAAACAGCAAAAAGGAGTGCGCTATCGCAGGTTTAATTTATTTGCTGAAATAACGTTTCAATAAGCTACTCATGTCCGCCCAGAACAAAATCCACTAGCCCGTCAATATTCGCCGAGGTTCCGTCTGGAGAAACTCCAGTTTTCTCTGCTGGGAGGTTAAACCGGTTGACCCAATAGGTCGTATAGCCGAAACCTTTGGCTCCGTAGGCGTCCCAGCCGCCGAAAGCAGCAAAGATGATTTCGCTCTTTTTGAGACGAAGGGTTTTCATACCTAGCCCGTAGGCCTTCGGATCAGGCTTGTAAGTGTGATTGACTTCCGTGCTGAGAAGTACATCGAATAGATCGGTAATACCGGCGTGATCGGAGTTTGCACGAAGCATTTTCTCACTGAAATTAGAGATCGTAATAATGCGAACGCCAGATGTCTTCAGCTTTTTAATCGCGGCAACCGCATCCGACCAAGGCTTGAGCGTCAGATACGCGTTCAGGAGTTGATCACGATTCGCTGGGGTTAATGTCAGGTGCAGCTGTTCTGCGGTATAGTCGAGAGCGTCGCCTGTGACTTTGAAAAAGTCTTCATGGCGATTGGTAATGGACCTCAGAAATCCATACTCAAACTGCTTGCTACGCCAGGCTTTTGTGAATTCAAGGCCTTTCCCCGGAAATACTTTTTCCACTTCCGGCACAACCGAGTTCGGATCGAAGATAACGAAATAGTCGAACGCGACCGCCTTAAATCGTGGAGCTGGCGTGTTTGCCGCGTAAACCGCAGTTGAACCAATCAAGCACGCGAAAAGCAGGCCGCCCATCATTCTGTTTATTTGTCCCTTCATTTTCCACAGCGCCATTCCGACGTCAGTCATCACTTCCTCCTTTCGATTAGTACTTTCCGGGCTCCTGGAGAATTTCTCTCTGCAAAAGCCACTGAGCCGTGCACCGCATCGAAGTCCGTCACCTGCGCTCCAATCTTGGCTGCGAGCTCTGCCCTGATCCCACCAGCAGAACACAGCGATTGGCCGGGTCGCCGAATACCTTTGTTGCCAACAACACCGCTGCGCACGCCATCGATAGGGCCGAGTTGTCTGAGGTGTTGAGTGTCATCGCTGGGCTCGCGTGTATAAGTGCGATGTCTGGGACGTTTCGTTACAGCTGCGACGGGTTGATGATTTCCCAGAGGTTGAAAGGGTGGCAGCACCGGCTGCGATCGTGAATCCGATCGGCGCGACACTTTTATCCTCGTCGACGGCAATGTTCTTG
The DNA here is from genome assembly GCA_035315885.1 of Blastocatellia bacterium. Lineage (GTDB taxonomy): Bacteria > Acidobacteriota > Blastocatellia > UBA7656 > UBA7656 > DATFXM01. The sequence goes on along the minus strand of DATFXM010000037.1, from coordinate 1,079 downwards.
GCTGTAGACCTGCAAGGCTGCAGGGAATCCAAGATTCCGCTCTCCCACGAGAAGCGAGAGAGCCCGCATCCAGTTAATCGTGCCTGGAGGGGCGAATTGCGGGTCCGGAACGCCGTTCGGCACCTCTGGCGTGCCCTGCACAAGAAGTCTCTTGTAGAGCATCGATCCACCTCAATGGGGTAGCTAGACCCATTATTTACTTGCGAACGTCGTTCGGAATCTTGCCGCAAGGTGCAACGTAATCGCGCGTGGCGTGTCACCAGGAAAACATCAAAACACCCGTCGCCATTGAAAGTCATGAGCCGAGTCCGCGTGCGTCAGCGCATTGCGGTGCACTCTAAACACACACCCCTCAAAGAACTTGGAGACAAACGCAATGAAACTGTTGGCCGCAGTTGCTCTATCGATGTTGGTCGTCAATGCGGCTCAAGGACAGCCGTCGCCTTCCGATGGCTCGATCTTTCAGGTCGAAGACACGCCGAGTCTATCCACAGTGGACTTCCTCTCGGCAATCTCGGGCGACGCCGAAAATGACGTCTGGGCAGTCGGCAATCTTTCCATCCACTTCGACGGAAGCACCTGGACCGCGATTCCGGTCGCAACGACCAACCAGCTCATGGGGGTTGCCGTCCTTTCTCCCACCGATGTCTGGGCCGTTGGATCCATTATCCGGATCCCCTTCGCTCTCGTCTCCCAGATTCAGCACTTCGACGGCGACAGCTGGTCGGTCGTGGAGAGCCCCCACTTCGCCTCGAGCGAGGTGCTCAGGGCAATCCAGGCGGTGTCTGACCAGGACATCTTCGCGGTCGGCTCCTTCCGCGACGGATTCGGGACTCAACGCCCGTTGGTGGAACACTTCGATGGCGCGGCGTGGACCATCGTCCCGACGCCTCAATTCGAGCAAGGTCAAGGGGCAGTCCTGAACTCGCTCGCCATCGTCTCCGATTCGGACATCTGGGCGGTCGGTCGGACCGGAACCCTCGATTTTTCGAACGACCGGCCGTTCGCGATTCATTTCGACGGCGACACCTGGACGGCAGTAGTCGTCCCTTCGGTCGAGAATGCGCGATTTCACGAGC
>DATFXM010000036.1:0-8281 GCA_035315885.1 Blastocatellia bacterium | reverse complement strand
TGAAGCAGGCGGGACGAAGCTTCGTTTGGTCGTGACCGTGACGAAATCGGACGCAGGCGCTATGCCGGTAAACTAGAGAGCCTGGATCAAGGTGCGACCATCCCGATTGACACGATCACGGTCAATCCGCTGGCTCTCCCGCGATTGCATAAGCGAAGATCCTATCGGCTTAGTGAGGAGATCGCGAAATATAGTGCGGGACCTCCTCAACGGCCTCCTGATAAACAGGAGAAAACAGGAGAGGTTGCATAGTAATTAAAGTTACCGAATGAGACGGAGCCAACGGGCTCCACGAAACGCCCAGTTTAGGTGAATCGGGTCTGCCGGCTTCTACACATCCGCTGGCTCTCCCGCGATTGCAGTGAGTACACAGGCAACTCGTGAGTGCACATCCGCTGACTCTCCCCCGATTGCAGAGCTTCCTCGATCAGTGAGTACACAGGCATTCTTCATTCTCACTATCATCCTCATCATCATCAGATTGCGCTCCTCTAAGATGACACTGAGTTCGGATTTAGTGGAACAGGGTGCTGCTCAGTAGGTGCAGTTTGCCCTCGAAAACGGTTCGCGCCACCAGCTGCCAGAATTTCGCTGATCGTCAGGCTCGATAGATCCAAATTTGTATTTAGATTCGGACGAATATTCGGATTCCCAGACCCGGTAGGATCCGAACCAAGCGTAACGGATAAGGTTCTTTGCGTGGTTTCGCCGCCGCCGAGTATTGCAGTCACGTCGAGAGATTGGTTCGGCGCCGAACACCACGCAAAGAACCTTATCCGTTAGGTCTTGCACTGCAGCGACTGTTGTCGAATCTCTGGGCATTTATCCTTCTTCTGAATCCACTGCGTCTTCTTCTTCGTCATTTGAAGAATGTCAACCGGCGGCCACTAGCCAAGCCCACGGCCGAGGGCGGCACAGCCGAGATGTTGCACCAAGCCGAAGGGGCAGCAACAGACAACGATCACGCAGTGCTGGAACCTGGACTTGTTCCGCGCCGTCAACACCTTCGGCTGCAAGATGTCGTCGCTGCGTTTGTTTACCACCAACGCGGTGCGCATCAGCACGACGACGCGTGCTCGCTGGAAAATTGCACAGTGAGTTGGGCGGTGCCATTTCTGCTTGCTTCAAAATTTGGTCCGTGATATACAGTCCGCACTACGGCACTCATGAAGCAGATCTGGTAAGAGAGTTGTTACTCGTTGAAGACCGAAAGCTAGTACAATGTCCCTAATTTGTCCTTTGACTTAGTTTTCCTCACTCAAAGGATTCTTAAAACTGAGCCTATGGCCGAGGCTCAATCGCAACCGCCAGCTGGTGAGATTAGTTGATGTCCGATGTGTTCCCTGTTGACTTTTCGTCGTCCAGCAGGCGCGATCCGCGGAACAAACGTAGCTACTATCCGGAATCAGCAGACGAATGACGTCCACTCCAGGTTGTCTTGTAACAGCAGTGAAATGAATCGGCCCGTTTTCTTAATGGCTTCCGTTCATTAAGTTTGGGGAAAACCTGGTCTGCTGGCTGTTGCCAGGGCCAAAGTTAGGTCTGAATAGCCAGCTCTGAATAAAGAGGCGTCTTCTTCCGGCTTCACCGTCTAAGCCTCGACGAGGAGTGGCTCTCACCACTCGGCGAACCGGAAGCGTACTGCGACAAATACCGGGAATCCAGAAGGAGCTTGTGATGCAAACACCAGTGTCACGCCCCAGGTATAGAGAGCGTCTCATCCTCGCGATCATAGCTTTAATGAGTCTGTTTACTCTTCCGGAATGTTCCCGGAAGGTGCTTGCCAACAGCGCTTTCCCTCAGTCTATTCTGGGCGCTGACGACGTCACAGTCCACGCGGTAGGTCGAGGCAATCCGTGGATCCGTCTGGCTGATGGGAGAGAAGTGCCAACTTCCTTCACCGCGGCTTCGAAAGCCGAAAAGACGTTGCAGCAGGGCTCGGCACAGCCGCTCTCGCTTACCTCGGCTGACTTCGACGAGGACGGCGTTCCGGACCTTCTATGCGGATACAGCGGACCGGGTGGGGGCATTCTCTCCTGGATAGGCGGCAATGTTGATTCAATTTATCCCAACACTCCAGAGGCTCAGCAACGCCGCGTTAATGGAGAATTCACCGACTCGCCTTTCTTGCGATCGGCGCGAGCTTTCGAGTTGCCCCGCGGGCCTGACTTTATTGGTGCAGGAGACTTCGATGCGGACGGACACTGGGACGCGGTCACCGCGGCGCGTGGAGACGACTCACTCTATTTGTCGGCAGGAGACGGTCATGGAAGCTTTGCGGCAGCCAGACCCATAAAGTTGCCCGGTCGAATAACCGCGATGGCCACAGGCGAAGTAAACCGCGCTGATGGATTGACCGATTTGGTCGTAGGCATAGTCTCAGCGGATGGTCCCAAGGCGCTGGTGTTTGAATCGCTAGAAGGTGCGCTCCGAGGCGAAGCCGAAGAATTCGATTTGCCGGGAGAAGCGACGTCGATAGCATTGGGCGATCTTGACAATGATTATGAGATGGATATGGCGATAGCTGCCGCGAACGCTCTGGTTGTCGTGTACGGGCGAGATCGTAAATTATGGCTGGACCGACAGAGACAAATGGAAGTCCCGGAAGCGCGCATCAGTCGGCGAGCGTTCCCATTTGCGCTGAAGGGCTTAGCTATTGGGGACTTCAAAGGCGATCATAAGAAAGGCTTGGCTTTGCTCACCGGCGATGGCGGCATTCATCTTCTAACTCCGGCGGAGGTCAACACCAAAAGGAAGAAAAGCTCCGGTATTAAAACCTGGAGAGACGAAGAACTAATCCCTGACCATTGGTCTAGTGCTACTACTTTGGTCCGCGCGCGGGTTTCAAGCATTCCGGCGGATGACCTGGTGATAGTTGACCCGGCGAGCAGCCAATTGCACATCGTCGCGGGCCAGAAAGACACCAGCGCTCAAGGTTCGAGCTTGCAGCCGGTGTCGTTGGATGTAGAGTCAGAACCGGTCGCGGTCTTGCCGATGCGATTGAGCAGTTGTGCGCTGAACGATTTGGTGCTTCTCAGGAGCGGCGCAGTAAGCCCAACGAGTGTAGTGCACATTGCGACCGCCATCCCGGTGATAAATGGGAATAACAGCGGTCTAGGCTCGCTGAGGCAGGCGATAATTGACTCAAACGGGACTCCGGGGCTCGATGTCATAACCTTTAATATCGGAGGCGGTGGTCTTCAAACCATAAACCTCACATCACCCTTGCCCATTATAACCGACCCGGTAACGATTGATGGAACGACGCAGCCTGGTTTTGCCGGGAGCCCGATCATCGAGTTGAACGGCAATTTAGTTTCCGCATTTGTGATTGACTTGTTTGCTGGCGCCAGCACGATACGGGGACTGGTCATCAATCGCGCTGACAACGCCATTCTACTCCAGATAAACGGACTTAATGTAGTCGAGGGTAACTTCCTGGGAACTGACCCGAGTGGGAGCGTCGCGCTCGGAAACACTCAGGGAGTTTTCATACCTGGCCTCAGTTCCAACAATGTTATCGGAGGAACAGCAGCCGCGGCGAGAAATATCATTTCAGGCAATACTGTGGGGATCTCGATCTTTAACAACGCGGCTGGTAACTCGGTGCTGGGGAATTTTATTGGTACAGATGCCTCCGGAAATTTCGAGGTTGGTAACAGCTTTAACGGCATTCAGATCGGGAACGGTGCTAGCGGCACAACAGTCGGGGGGACGGCGCCCGGCGCGCGGAATATCATTTCGGGAGGCAGTGCTGGGGCGATCGTGATGGTCAATACGGCGACCGGTAACTCCGTGCTGGGAAACTTTATTGGTACAGATGCCTCCGGGACTTTAGCCATTGGCTTCGGTATTGCCGGCATTCGGATCAGCGATGCTAGCGGCAACACAGTCGGAGGGACGGCGCCTGGAGCGCGGAATATCATTTCAGGCAATGGGACGGGGGTCGAGATCGGTATCGGCGGATCGGGGACCGGTAACGCCGTGCTGGGAAACTTTATTGGTACGGATGCCTCCGGGAGTTTCGCACTTGGCAACGTCGCTTCCGGCGTTCTGATCCTGAATAACGCCAGCGGCAACTCGGTTGGGGGGGCGTCCGCCGCTTCGGGGAACATCATCGCGTTTAATGGCGCCGCCGGCGTGAACGTGAAGGGCGCCGCGAATGGCAATGCCATCTTGTCCAATTCCATCTTCTCCAACAATGGCTTGGGAATAGATCTTGACCCCCTTGGAGTAACGCCCAACGATCCCTGCGACCTGGACGTGGGTCCGAACAACCTCCAAAACTCACCTGTATTGACTTCCGCGTTCACCTCCGCTGGAGTGACAACAATTCGGGGGACCCTCAACAGCATTTCCGGTACGACATTCACCATCCAGTTTTTCTCCAACGATGGTTGTGATCCGACTGGTTTTGGCGAAGGTCAGAATCTGATTGGCTCGACGACGGTTACGACCGACGCCGGTTGCAGCGCGAGTTTCATATTCACGACAAGCCTGCCGATCGAGGGGCAGGTGCTCACCGCAACCGCAACGGACCCGTCGGGCAATACTTCGGAGTTTTCTCCGTGCATCGGTATTGCGGTGGCGTCTGCTGACGTGGCCATTACGATGTCCGCCTCATCCAGCGCGCCCAAGCCCGGCGACAAACTGACCTATACAATCACCGTTACCAACAACGGGCCACAAATAGCTAACAACGTTGTGGTGACGGATAACCTGCCCGCCGAGTTGACGTTTCTATCCTGCTCGTCGACGGGCGGAGGCACCTGCGGCGGAACTGGCAATACGCGCACAGTAACCTTTCCCCTGATGGCGCTAAACGGAACGGGCGCAATAACGTTTGAAGCCACCGTAAACCCTTCGGTTACCAACGGCACAAAGATCGACAACATCGCTACGGTCACAAGTGTCACTAACGATGTCATTTCTTCCAACAACACTGTTATCGTGAGCGTGATTGTCGCTACGAATCCGATCGCCATTAACTGCCCGGCGAATGTCCGAGCTGACGCGGCGCAGGGACAAACGTCGGTTGTGGTGAACTATCCGCCGCCGACGATTGGGGGCAATCCTGCTGGAGTTATTATCGCCTGCTCGCCGCCGTCTGGATCAAGTTTCCCTGTGGGCGTCACCACGGTAGTGTGCTCGGCGACCGATTCGGCGAACAATAAAGGCTCGTGCGGCTTCAGTGTCACAGTGAACCCGTTTATTCCGAACAACCCCTCGCTCGACAAGACCGCGATCGACTTCGGCCCAATCACACTGCCGAATCAAAATCCGCCGTCCGACACATTCGCGATCCTCAACGTAGCTCCGGCTGCCGTTGACATCACTCTCTCTTCAATCAGACGGACGGGCAGCGCCGTGAGCGGCAGCATTACCAATCCGGACGACAGCGGATTCTACACGGTCTTCGTGGTCAATCCGGGTGCGGCCGATACGCGGCTGAGCGTTGGGACGACGGCGCCGATTCCAGTGGGTCAACAGGGCTTTCGAGTGACATTCAATCCGAGCATTCCAGCAGTGGCTGCGCGATCGAGTAATCTCGCGGCCAATCAAGTGCTGCCCGACGTTGTCACCTCTACCGTAAACTTCACTACAAGTAACAACCAGACGCTGACGATAAACGTGACAGGCCGCGTAGCCAGCGCATTGAGACTGATCGATCCGGGAAACACGAGCCGGCCGCCGGCCGTGTCTTTTACGAAATCGGGCGATCGGTTCACGCTGACATATTCTGTGTTCGATTCAAATCTGGATGTTAGCCGGGCATCGCACGAGTTCCTCGACAGCAGCGGTCAGGCTGTCGGGCCGCCGCTAGAAGTGAATCTTTCGCAGGCGCTTCAATCGCTGGGGCTTACTAGAGGCCAGAGCTTCACGGTGGAGCAACCCTTTTCAGGAGCAAGCAGCCATCCGGAAATCGCGGGGGTGCGGCTCACTGTTTTCGACGCCGAGACCAACGTGTCTGCGACTGCCACCCTTGGAGCGAGCGCTCCGAGCGTAAGAACGGGCGCTGGCCAGAAGAGAGTGACGCTGCGGCTGCCGAGGCGACGCCTCGACTCTGTGATTCCATAACTAACCGGCATGAGTTCGTAGTTCCGCATTCTTGCGGAGAGCCAGGGGGCCATTCCCCTTGAACAGGGGCACCGCGGAACTTCTTCATGGGAGAAATAGTAATGATAAGAACCAAATCCCTTGCCGTAAGCTCAATTCTAGTTGTTGCGCTGACTGTCAGCCTGTTGCCGCAGCCGGCGCGGGCTGATGACCCAGGTTCTGGGCGAGAAAGGTCAATACATCTCTACGCAACAGCGGTTGCGGGACCAATAGGTGAGGTGCAAGCGTTCACACCGGTGAGCATCAACGGGCGCGCCGGTCGTGGAGAAAAGTTCATCTGGAGCGGCGAGATGGTTCAAGCGCTGGACGCATGCGTCCAGGTCGAGTTCTATCAGCTTGGGCGGGTGACGCTTGGGAGGGGTGCTGCAACGAGGTTCGCCAGCGCGAGGTCGAGGTATGAGGAAGCTAACAGTTGCAGGGTGTTGATTGTATCGCTGGTTGCCGGCGAAATCAGTCTGAAGCTCATGGCGGAGACCGCGGCATACGTCGAAGCGGGTGGGTCAGCTTTTACGACGTCTCCCGGGGCAACATTCAAGCTGGGAGTTAACGAAGGTCAAGTGATGCTGACGACTATCGCTGGCAAGGTTCGAGCGGAACCGCTGCGTCAGAGCGATCTCAAAATACAATTTGTCGACGAGCTCGGGAGGCCTGTCACCTCCGGAGCGGGGCTGAGTGTGCGGGCGCGCTCAACCCGTCAGGTTCAAGTGAGAGTGACAGACAAGAACGACCGTCCGGTGCCCGACACACCAGTAATATTCTTGCTTGCAGGACAAGGAGGCACGTTGGGATCCGGCGTTACCGCTGGAACCAGCGTGACGGTAGCAACCAATGCGCAGGGCGTCGCTGCGACGAGTTTCACGGCGGGTCCTGCGAGCGCCTCGTCGTCGGTAACGGCCACCGTTGCGGGCACCACCACTTCTACGACGATCGGAGTGACTACGACCGCGGCGGGGATACTGACTGGAACGACGTTGGGAATCGTTGCAGCAGCAGTGGCCGGGGGTACAGTAGCCGCTGTGGTTGTAGTGAAGCAGTTGCAAAACAACAAGGAAGCGGTGACTGCTTTGCCGCCAAATATCACGCCCAAGCCTTAGCGATCGCGCTCAGCATTCTACTCTGAGCGTTCTGACTCCCGTAGGGAGCTGGTCTACTGTCGTTGGCATTTGTGCAGCTCCTGATGACGGGAGAAAAACAGGCGGGTTGATGGTAATCAAAGTCACTATCATGTCAAAGTGGTGTGCAAGCTCGTGAACGTCTCAACGTAATCAGTCAACTGCGAATAAGCGCAGCATATGCAGAGACTCGCTAAGGCTGGTCTATCTAATCATCACCGCGAGCAAACCCTTAGCGTATCCAACCGTCTCCGCCAATCCCGGAAGCGGATCGTCAGCATCCTTTTCATACTCGAAGCTGAGCAGATGCTGATACTGAATCTTCACCGCTGCGCGCAAAATTGCCTGCAGGTCAAGGACGCCACGCCCGGCTTCGACTGTTTCAGCCTTCGGGTCCAGGCTGGCTATATCCTTGAAGTGCATGTCGTACAGACGCGCGCGGCACTTGACTATCGCTTCTGCGGGATCGACTTTTGAGCGAGCCGTGTGACCAACATCAATGCAGAGTCCGATACGCGCGTCGTGAGGCTGCACTGCTTTCCAGACATCGTAAGGGGAGGGGAAGCGCTTGTCTTCGGGTCCGTGGTTGTGTATCGCTAGCCTGATATTGAACTCTTTTACCATTCGGTCCAGGATCGGCATCGAGTCTGGATGGGGGCTGCAAACAATAGTAGGCAATCCGATGTCCCTCGCGTATTCAAAAGCCTGGCGAATTTCTCCTTCGTTGTTTTCCATAGAAACGTTGCCGCAACTCAGAGGAGTGATTCCTGCATCTTTAAACTTTTGCGCAACTGCTCGGCGCTGTTCCAACGTGCTGTTCAGCGGCAAGTGAAAGTCTTTGATAGATACGTATTTCAAACCCACGCGCTGAATCGCTTTGATTGCTGCTTCGAGCGGCATCTTCCTCAAGGTGTAAGAGGCGACTCCGACTCTCAGGCCGCGCCACGGATCATCGCCCTCTCGGTGGATCGTCGCTGATGCGCTGCTGGTGATTGAAGGAAGCGCTCCGGCGGCGAGCACGCTGCTCTTAATCATCTCACGTCGCGAAAACA
>DATFXM010000035.1:0-17447 GCA_035315885.1 Blastocatellia bacterium | reverse complement strand
ATTGGAATAAAACAAGACCTCTACACAATTCTACAGGTCTTGAGTCTGACGCTTTTCGAAAAAACGCCCATTTAAAGCCTGTTTGAGAACTATGATGACTACTTTCAAAGAACCAATTCTGCTAACCAGTTAAATCTATGGTAGATCTAACCGGACAGTAGTGATCTGCAATCTGAAATTTGAAATCTGAAATTTGAAATCTGAAATTTGAAATTTGAAATTTCAACAACTAAAATATAGCGCGTCCGAAAAGACTCCTGTGCGCCCATAAATTTTTTGCAAATTCCATGATCCTAAAAAGGTCTCGAATTCGCTTTCCCTGATAGAAGACCAGGCTCGTAACACTTGTGTGCGGGCTGGCGGGCGAACAGACAAAGATTCCGCTCCTGCTTCCTTTGAATCGGGTTACCGACAGGCCCTCGCTCCAAGCCCCAGTTCTCTTGCTTGGGCTGCAGGCAATCAGGAAAGGGTCCGATCCTGCTTGCTGTATACCGGTTCCGAAAGTGGCGGTGGCAACAACCGGTATGAGTCATTATGCGCGGGCAGAGGCCTACCCAGGAAAATGATCCGCTCCTGGTTCCGTTTCTCGACGCTGCCGATGAGTTGGCGGCGCAGCGTTTGCTCCAGGAGCTAATAGAGCTTGCCGCGCCGACGATCAAAAAGATCACCGCGTGGGCACGCGACCCCGAAGACGCCTTCCAGAAGACTGCGCAGCAACTTGTTGAACAACTGTGGGACCTGAAATCCGATCCCCAACGCAGAGCCATCGGAAGGTACTTACGCTATGTAAAGGTCGTAGCCTCTCACGTCGCCAAGGGCCAACTACGCGACGAACACCCCCAGCGCCGGAGCCTGGTCGACGCACTGCGCTATACGCTCAAGGCCAACCAGCGATTCACTTCGTGGCCTAATGAAACTAGAGACAGCCTCTGGGGTCTCGCATGTTGGGAGGGTTCACCCTCGCTGTCCCCGGAGCGCAGCCAACACCTCAAGCAATTGCTCGACAACCCTAGACTGCTCGACGATGTGCTTGTGCCCAGCTCGCGAACCCTCGATCACGCAGATTTGCTAACGAAGCTGTTCACGTGGGTCGGGCATCCGATCCGATTCGACGATCTGGTAAAGATCCTCTGTGATTTCAAACAACTCGACCCTGCCCCGCTAGTGACCACGGATGTGGAAAATGAAAGATACGTCGGAGAACTTGTTCCCGACGCCGGTCCGCGTCCGGATGAGGTTGCAGAGTGGGGTGAGTTTCTCGGGCAGTTGTGGGCCGAAATCGAGCAGCTTCCACGGCTTCAGCGAAGCGCCTACTTGCTGAACTTCACGGCCGGGGACGGCCAGCTCGAGTTGTTTTGGGCGTACGGAGTGGTCAGCATCCGGCAAATCGGGAGGATCCTGGAGCTTAGCGAAGAACAGTTCGCACAACTGTGGCAGGACGTGACTCTCACCGATAAAGACATCTCGCGAGCCCACGCCCTGAGAAACTACGATGAAAGATTCGCTCTTCTGTGGCAATATTTACCCCTAAGCGATGCGGTAATCGGCAGAGTTCTCGGCGTCGAACGTCAACGAATCATTAACTTGCGCAAAGCGGCCAGCGACCGGCTGACGCGACGAATGACCAGCAGGGCTCGCCCCAAACTTTCCGCCGCCGTGAGTTAGATTTTGAAGCACTGTCCCGGTAATATAGTCTTCCTGCTCGCATCATTGTATTTGAGGTTGGGGATTGCCGAAGAGCCGCTGCATACAGAATTGATCGTAGTCATAGCAGTCTGGATGTCCAATGCGGTTGGTCCCGGTGGAAACACGTGTCGCAGCACCTTTCAACAGAACTCCTCAAGCGTTACGACGAGCGTGGCCTGGATCCTGGCGAGCTGCTCGCGCTTGACGATCACCTCGGCACCTGTGCCGGGTGCCGAGAGAAGCTTCGCCAGTCGAAGGCGCGGCCGGGGGCCCTTGCCGGCCTGAAAGCCAGCTTGAATCCAGCGACCGCTGCTCCGGTTCATCTGACACGAACGCAATTGTCCGCTTACGCCTCCAGTCGTATCGATGAAGCCGACGGCGAGCTCGTGGAGAGTCACCTCGAAATCTGCTCTGAATGCCTCGCTGAGGCGAGGAGTCTTGCAGATGGCGCTGAAGCGAGCGCAGCGCCATCTCCAGCCCGAACGCGGGGCCACTCCGGTGAGTCTTCGCTGGTCGGCTGGACCGGCTGGGCGACCGCGCTTTGGCGACGGCTCGACCTTCGGTTTCTGGTAGCCGGGCTCGCTTCGGCCGCGGTGCTAGGCGCAGTGGTAGTCTTTTCTCTTGTGCTCTCGCGCGGACCGAAGCAGATCCCTGCGACAGGCATACCGCCCGTCACCGGCCAGCCTCGCGTGTCGGAGAGTCAAGGACCGGATCCCGAGCCACAGACTCCGCCAGCCACCGCGCTTTTGCTGTTGGACGGCGACCTGAAAATCGAGCGTAATCCTGCCGGGTACATTACCGGGCTGGAGTCGCTGCCGGAGCCGGATCAGCGACGAATCAGGATTGCACTCGAACGGGGAGACGTGCGCGTTTCAGATGCGCTCAAAGAGCTGAGCGATTCTGCCGGGTCGGTGATGGGAGGGAGCGACAAGGCGGCGTTTGCGTTGCTCGATCCAGTTGGTAAGGTAGTATCGACCGACCGGCCTACATTGCGATGGGAGCCGCCCGACGGCGCGATCAGCTTTCGAGTTACGATCACCGACCCTGCCCAGGGCTATAAAGAAATTGTCTCCAGTCCGGAGCTGGCGTGCGTGGAGTGGATGGTTGAGCAACCGCTCGAGCGAGGGCACGTTTATACGTGGCAGGTCGCCGCGCGCACCGAAGATGGTGCAGAAGTGAAGGCGCCGGGCGCGAGTTCCGGCGAAGCCAGATTCAAGATACTTCAGCAGTCGACGCTCGACGAGCTGATAAAAGCAAAAAGGGCCTACGGCGGAAGCCACCTCGTGATGGGTCTTCGGTACGCCGAAGCCGGTCTGCTGGAAGAGGCTGAACGTGAGTTCAAAGCACTCATGGCTTTGAATCCGAAATCGCCGATTGCCAGAAGCCTTCTCCGAGACGTCAAGTCCAGAGACCGATGAATACAGCCTCCCTTCGTCCGGCAAACACCCTCAACATCAGTACGCGTCTCCTATCACTACGAACCCAGCCCAATGGAACGGGTGCTGGTACTTTCTGTTGGCTTTGAGCTTGAGTGCGGCGATCCGAAGGGCTTCCGCGGTGGAGTTGCGGTCCGACTCATTAGCGAGGCGAGCCTTGAGTTGTTTGTGAAACTCGACCATTAACTCGGCGGTGCTGTCTGATCGAACCTTCCATTGGCTGACGACCGTGGTCGGAACTCCTGCAACGAACAGCGCCCAGCTCAGGCCGATCATTCCCTCGCCCCTGCCGACGCGCCCGCGCGCAGTCTCGCACGCGGAGAGCACTGCGACATCGGCCTTCAGGTCCAGTCCCATCAGCTCCCATGCTTCGAGCACTCCATCTTCTTTGCTGCCGGGTGCGGTCTGCGCCAACAGGAGTTGAGAATACATCGGGCTGTGGTCATTCAAAATGCCGTGAGTTGCAAGGTGAATGATGCTGAAGTTCCGCGCTTCGGATTTGAACCGTTCTTCGCGAGCCTCTTCTCCCACATAGACCTTGCTTCGATCGGGACCGTAGAGCTCTCCCAGACTTCGAACCTGAGCTTCGGATTCTGGGAGCGAGTCTAACCGCTCGTCCATGTGCACTGCCCGAACTCTATCAATCATGTGCTTGCCGACAACTGGATTGCCCATTGCCAGAAGCGTAGGTGACGCCACGCTCTTCCGAGCCCTGTGGCGGTTGCCGATCATCTCTCGCAACACAGTTAGAGATGGGGCGTAGAAGATACTGTGATCGTCGATGAGGTAACGGCCGCGCGGGTTCTGCAGCGTCTGGAACGGGAGTTCCCAGAGGGCTCCATCGGGCACGACTATCAACTTCGTCTTTCCTTGTAACTGTTCTTTTGCCGGGTCCAGCAGCAAGTCGTACAGCTCGTGCGCGGGTTTGGAAAAGCGGTTGTCCAACGTCGACAGCATCTGTCGATAGTTTTCGACGCGATCGGTGAGCTCTTTCTGGCAGACATTCAGCCTGTAGACCTTTATCTTCGGTGGATTCCGCTTGGTGAGCACAAAAAGATAAGTCTTCTCTTCAGTCGACACGAACTCGAGCAGTGCAGTCTGGTCATCTGGAATGAGCAAACTCGCTTCGTCTAATTTGAGAGGTCGCGCCTCGCCCCGCCGAGTCTTCAACTCGGGATGAGCGCTATAAAGCGCGGTCTGAAAGACCTCAAAATCCAGTCGAGCTTTTTGTAGTCGCGTGTCCATTTCGGCGAGGCGCTTCTGGTCAGGTTGCGGGAGAAGTCTCTCGGAATAGATTTGTGAGTTTAGTGAGACGAGTTGAGCCTTCAGCTTACGCTCTCGTTGCTGCTCGTCGCTGGTCATAGCTTTGTTGATGTTGACGTGGCCGTTGCGCACGACGTCCAACAGCACCCGCCCTTTTGCGCGTTCCGCATAAGCCAGCGCCACGCCTGGATTGTCCTGGCTCACCATGAGCTCAACCATCGCCTCATACGGCGCGATCCGAGACTCAAAAAACCGCTGCTCGTCCTGATCACCTCCTGCTATCTGGTTGCGTAGAGTCTCGATGGTGGCGATGGCTTCTTCGAATGCGCGTCGAGCCTCAGCCGGCTGGTTGGTCGCGACGTACGATTTGCCCGCAGTCATCCGCGAGTCCCAAAAGAGCTCTTCGAAGCCCACCTCGCGAGCCAGACCAGATGCGCGCTCAGCATGCTTGAGCGCCTGCTTGTAGTCGCCCTTTGCCCGGTACACATCGGCGATTGCGCATAGCGCTGTAGTAATCGATTGCCGGTCGTTTGTCGCCTCACTCAGCGACAAGCTCTTCCCGTACTCGTCTAGCGCCTGGTCGTACTTGCCTTGAAGGAAATGAATCTCTCCCATGTTTGAAAGAGTGATGAGAGTACCCGGGTCGTGACCTGATCCAGTCAGGCGCGCCAGACTCTCATTGTAGATCGCCAGCGCCTCATCGTACTTACCTTGAAGCGTGTAAACGCGAGCGACATCGCTCATGATGTGCGCGCCGGAGACCTTGTCATCGGCGGCTTTGGCGAGTGCCGCGGACTTGCGCAAGTAGTCGAGAGCCTGATCGTAGTTTCCCTGTTGACGGTGGACATTTCCGATTGAGCCCAGCACCAACGCGGCCCAGGTATCATCTCCTGCCTCCTGACTGAGTCTGAGACTCTCCTGAAGGTGCTCCATCGCTTTGACGTAGTCCCCAAGCGATTGCTCGAGATCGCCGAGTGGTCCCAAGGTCCGGGCCATGAAGTATTTGTCGCCGGTGGCTGTACTCAATGCGATGCTCCTTTGGAAATACTCCAGCGCCTCCTCGTTGCTCTCCTGGTGATTGAAGACCCCGCCGATCGCACTCAATGTGAGCGCCATCCACGACTTGTCACCGATCTGCTGCGCGATGTCGTAACCTAGGAAATCAATGGCGAGCGCTCGCGAGAAGTCGCCTTCATAAATGTAACGCGCAGCTTGATTGATCACCGCTTGCACAAGCTCTGCGGTGACTAGTTCTTTGTCTGCCGCCATGAGCTGTGCCCGCTCGACGTCGCTGTTCGCTTTCACCAGCGCTACGGCCAGCCCTTCGGCAGCAACGGCGTAGCGCCATACCCTCCACTCCCCATTTTCCTTGACCCACTCGAATGCGCGCACCAATCGCTGCTCGCGCTTATATTTGGTTTTGATGTTCGTCGTTGTGAGTCCGACTGTCACTCGCATGTCGGCTTTGTCGCTCTGAATATTGATTCGCGATATTGAGGGATTGTCGAAGCTCAGGTCGCTTGTTGTGAATTGACGCTGCATCGTGCGCTTTTGTCGCGCGAGGTCCGGAGATTTTGCACTCCACAAGCCAACGACGCGATCGAGATCCTTAGAGGCATATGCAGCGAAGAACTTCTCAACCTGCGCTCGCAGGTCTGCTTGCTCACTCTGAGTCACAGAGGAGGCGTCAAGTTGAGCGCGGCTGGAGTGAGAAGCAGAGACAACGATGGCTATACAGAATGAGAATATGGAAATTCGTGACAGCAGCGAGCGAATGGGCTCTGAAGAGCGTATATCAATCTTATTTCGCATCAGAGATTCCTCTCCCAGCAAGATGAGTGTCGACGCACAGGAGCGGGCATGAGAGGGTGACTTCGAATCAGCGCAAAGCTTATCACGCCTTACGTCTGTTGTTGGTTCTTATGTTTGACTTCCCGAGTATATAGACGCTTTCAGGGTGCACCAGGATTCATAAGACGCAACAGTTTTGTCGAAAATATTGGGTCGGGCGGCTCCGAAGCTTCGAATCAAGTTGCTCGACGAAAAAGTTGTTGGCAGAGTGAAAAAAATCGCCGCGAGGTGGAATAAAAGTGGGACAGAAGTGTTTACTGAGTTTTGGATCGATGAACATTTGTTCTACAGGGCCGCGCGATCAGTAAGCGTCAAATTCGATTTCAATTTTCCTTCGAATGGTAATATCCATCCTTCCTTTCGCATCCCTAATCCTTTGGATGCTTTCTACGAAACATCGCAGAAACCGGAGCGAGACACTTCGTCCGCACACTTTGCTTTCACGAAGGGAACGAAGCTTTAAGGCTTAAAAGACCGCGGCACCTCTTGTCCTTCATCGCTCAAGACCTGGCGCAAGACTAAGGCAATAGCGATGCCTGTCTGATTTGAGTCGTACTACATGAACAGTCCAACCGTCCGGTAGGGCCGGATTGCGCGACTGAATCGAACGCTTGCCAAGCGGAAAAAACACACGCTGGGCCGAGTTATATCGATATCGAGACCGATTACTAAAGAGGCAAACAACGCTACGCACAAAATATTGAGGAGCACGCAATGAAGAAGTGGATTAACAGAGGCCGGTCACGTGCAATTACGATGTTGTGTGGAACGCTGATTATTTATTCGCTCGGTTTGTATTCCATCGCTGTTGCGCAGACGAACACCGCAACGCTCGGTGGTCTGGTCACCGATAAGAAAGGTGCGGTTCTCGAGAATGTTGCAATCACTGTCTCAAACAAGGCAACGGGCCTGAAAAGGCAGGCTTTTACAGACGACGAAGGCGCGTTCACCGTACCCCTGCTCCCCCCGGGTCTCTATTCGTTGCGGGCCCAGCTCGACGGTTTTTCTACGGCGGAGATCGAGACAGTCGAGGTAGGTGTTGCGGCACAGGTCACTCTGAATATCACACTGCAGGTCGGACAAATCGGTGAGACCGTCAATATATCAGGAAGCGCACCACTTCTGCACAAGGAGACAAGTGAGCTCGCGGAAGTGGTGAACAACCGACAAGTCTCCCTCCTGCCAATTAACGGCCGCGACTACCGCAGGCTGACGACTTTGTTGCCGGGGGCTGCTCCCCGGTCGCAGCGTGGATCTCTCGGATCGTTCACGGTCAACGGGCAACGAGAGAAGGCAAATATTTTTCTGATCGATGGTGTAGACAACAACGATTCGTTCCGCAATCAGCCGTCGTTCAATCAAGGCGGTGTCACTGGAGCCCCGGCCACTCTGATGCCGGTGGATGCGATTGCAGAGTTCAGCCTTCAAACGCAAGGCGCCGCGGAGTACGGTCGCAACTCGGGTGCGATCGTGAACATAGTTCTCAAGACCGGCGCCAACGATTTTCATGGCTCTGCTTATGACTTCCTGCGAAACGATAATCTCGACACTCGAAATTTCTTTGAGCGCACCCGAAATGAATTTCGAAATAATAACTTCGGCGGCGTAATCGGTGGGCCGATCATCAAGAACCGTACGTTCTTCTTCGGAGGCTATGAAGGACAACGCGAATTCGTCTTCTCTCCCTCAGTGGTTCGGGTGCCGAGCGCGGCCGATCTGAGCGCGGCGCGAGCCGCGAATGCTGCTGCGGGACGACCCGAAAATGCACTCAGCACTCAAATCCTGCAGTTCTTTCCGCAGGCCAACCTGAACGTTGCGACGGGCAACAATCTTTCGTTCGCCGCGCCGAATACAAACAACAGCGACAACGCGGTGTTGAGGGTGGACCACCGCTTCAATGACAACTACAGCCTGAGCGGTCGATACATTTTCGGCGACGGCAATCAAACCTTTCCGTTGACCAGCGGCAACGGTTCGCCGCTGCCCGAATTTCAAACAGTCGTTCCTACTCGCATTCAGTTGTTTGGCCTAAACGTCTCGCAGATCTTGTCGTCGCATTTTCTCAACGAGACGCGCGCCGGATATAACCGCTTCGTGCAGAAGTTTACTCCGCTGGATGCCGATTTCGATCCGGCAAGCATTGGTTTGGTGACTGGATCAAAATCGCTGCCGACAATAACCATCACCGGGTTTGTACCACTCGGTGCTCCAACCAATGTTCCTCGCGGCCGCGTCAGTAGCGCATATCAGTTTGTCGACAACCTGACGTGGACTCACCAGTCGCACACCATCAAAATGGGCGGCGAGTATTTGAGGGCGATCGTCAACTCCTTCAACGATCAGTTAGCGCGCGGACGTTTGAACTTCACCAGTCTCACCGATTTTCTAGCAGGAAAAGTATCGCCCGCTGGAACGGCCATCCTGCGCGGAGGAACACGCCGGGACACCTTCACAAACAATTTCGGTCTGTTCATTCAGGATTCGTGGAAGGTGTCTTCTCGTCTGACGTTGAACGTCGGGTTGCGCTACGAGTATGTGGGTGTGTTCACCGAGAAGGGAGACCGGCTTTCGAACTTTGTTTCGGACCAGGGGCTGGTGCGGGTCGGGCCTGGCGGACTGGACCAGTTGTATGAACCCGATCACAACAATTTCGCTCCGCGGATCGGGTTTGCGTACGACCTGACTGGGCGCGGCCGGACGATTCTGCGCGGGGGCTACGGCATCTACTACGACACACCGTCGCAGGACTACCTGCTGCTGCAGGGTTTTCAAAACGGTGGTCCTGGCAGTCCGGCGCTGAATCCGTTGCCGGGACTCGGCGTGTTCAATCTGACCTTCCCCGCGAGCGCTACGATTCCATATGGTCCGGGTGTGCCGATCTTTGGCGCGGCGAACGGTTCATTGCCGACCAGCAATCTTGCGATCTTTGGAGTTGATCGAAATCTACGATCGCCTTACATCCAGAACTACAACCTGAATCTCGAGCAGGAGCTAAGAGCGGGTACCGTCTTTCAGTTGTCTTATGTCGGATCGCACGGCGCGAAGCTCTATCGCGTGAGAGACATCAATCAGGCGACGCCGGGTCCCGCGGCAACCGCACAACAGCGCAGGCCGTTCAACGCGCAGTTCCCGCAGTATTCGTTTATCAATTATCTGGAGACTTCAGCGAATTCAAACTACAACGCTTTGCAGGCGACGCTTAAGCAGAGGTTGTCACGAGGGTTGAATTTCTTTGCGACCTACACCTGGTCCAAGTCGATTGACGACGCGTCGAACGGAATATACTCCGGGACGCGTGGGATATCGTTTCCACAGGACAGCTTCAATCTTCGAGCGGAGCGAGCAGTGTCGAGTTTCGACCTGCGACACCGGTTCACCGCCAACTTCACATACGACCTGCATTTCCTTACCGCCCTGCTGGGCTCCTGGCCTCGAAGGCTAACCGATGGTTGGCAGCTTGGAGGAATCTACACCGGCCAGAGCGGACTTCCGATCACTCCTTTCCTCAGCGTAGACGCGAGCGGTACCGGCGAACTGAATGATCGGCCGAACCTGATTGGTGATCCTAACGCCGGACCGCACCTGCCAAATCGGTGGTTCAACAAAGCCGCTTTTGCGCGTCCCGCGGATGGCACGTTCGGAAATGCCGGTCGCAATGTGATCATCGGGCCGACCTTGCACATCTTTGACTTCTCAGTGAACAAGGTGACCCACATAAACGAGCGCATATCACTTCAATTCCGAGCCGAGATGTTCAATCTCTTCAACCGGGCGAACCTGAGTCTTCCGAATGTTGACTTCAACAGTGCGGCATTTGGTGCGATCAGCGAAACGCCGGATGTGACGGCCGGGAATCCGCGGCTAGGCGAGGGCGGACCGCGCGTCATCCAGTTCGGGATGAAGCTCGCGTTCTGAGAAGAGCGCCGGCCAACGGTCGAAAGAGAACAAGAGAACTGCAGCGCACCGGGCTACCCTCCGTACTAATTCAATGGGAAGCCGCTAAACGTTAGGGCAGCCCGGTCGTTGCAGGAAGCGGCACGATCATTGGAGGAATGGAAGCAACCATCTGCGCGCCTCGAGAGGCCACCTCGAATCCACTCCGAGATTCACGCAACTGAATACCTACTACAACTGATTATCTGAGTCTCATCTCTCTCAAGGGCGATGATTATGAAAGGAACATATGAGCGGGAAAGTAAGTGTAGCCAAAAGGAACCTGCTATTTTCAATCATTCACATTCTAGTGCTTGCCTGTTCGGTATCGCTGGCGCAGGCCTCGCGTTCCGCTGCCGCGTATCGAGAGCGCGCGGCGACGAAATTCGCAAGAGGGGACCTGAGCGGAGCGATTGCGGATATAGACGCCGCGATTGCTTTCGAGCCTGCGTGGGCGTTGCCCTACTACAATCGCGGAAGCGTTCGCTATGCCCAGCACGATCTGGAAGGAGCCATAGCAGATTTCGACGTAGCGATTTCGATAGATCCCAAGTTTGCAGCGGCCTATCTGAATCGCGCGAGTGCAAGGCAGAACTTGGGAGACCTTGAGGGTGCACTGGCAGACTTCGATCGCGGCCTCAGCCTCGATCCAAAGCAATCTGTGGGCTATTGCAACCGAGCCATCGTCCGAGCACAGACGGGCAACACGGACGGCGCCATCGCTGATTCGACCAAAGCGATAGAACTGAACCCCAAGATGGTCGAAGCCTATAACACGCGCGGTTGCGCGTGGCTAAAGAAGGGGAATCTCGAGTTGGCAATCGCCGACTTTGGACGGGCCCTCAAGATCGCCCCGCGTTTTGCTGCGTCCTACTACAACCGCGCAAATGCATACCTGGACATCGGAGAGATGGACAAAGCGATTGCGGACTATGATCGGGCACTGGAACTGGATTCGATCGCGGTGGCGTACGGGAATCGCGGAATTGCGAAAGTAATGCAAGGCAAAGAAGCCGAGGGAATGAAGGACTTCGAAAAGGCGCTAAAGGCGGACCCGGGTCTTGAATCGTGGATCCGGAGACTCATCGACAGGGTGAATGATGGGAGAGTGACGCGGTGACGCGGGAGGAGAGACGCGGAGAAGGGGCGAATGGGCGAAGGGGCGACGCGGATGTTGAGTAGTCGTTTGCAGCGGCAACGTGCTCTACACAAATCGAGGCGACGGGGAATGTTTATAGCACGCGTTCGGTGGACAAAACGCCCTTGGTGAGGGAGGGCAACATCGATCGCTCGACGTAGATCATAGAAGGCCTCCTCACGGAGTGCGATCGGTGCCATCGTCACGCGTGCTATAAAGATTCCCTACCGACCCGATTTTGCGTAGACCACATCGCGGATCTGCGTAGAACACGTTACGGATCAGCGTAGAACACTTTGCGGCTGGATTTGTGTAAGACACGTTGCGGCTACAAACGATCACTCAACATCCGCGTCGCCCCTTCGCCCCTTCTCCACGTCCTCCTCCCCTTCTCCTCCTCGCGCGTAGGAATTGATCGTCGAAGCGACGTTCAAATGGAACGAACCGGTGCTTCTCAGCAAACTCTTCAGTCTCCCGCATCACGTTGAAGCCGCACGCCGTAATAATCCTCCGCGCAGACTGAAACAGAACACGCGCGGGGTACAGATGCAGATGTGCGCAAACCTCTCGGTCACGCGCGCCGTCTTCCACAACGGCGATCGTTTGTTGTCCGCGAGGAGAGACCACAACAATGGCTGCCTCGCTGCCTTCGCTTGAACGAAGCTCGTGGGCGTATTGGATGAGCTGCTGAACCTCCTGCGGTGGTCCGCTGTGTACTACGACCCAGAAAGGGCCGCTTTGTTCGACAATGCGGATCGCCCTGTCTGTCTCAACGTCTGGGACCATCGGAGGGTCGATCAAAATTAGCGGCAACGTTTCCACCGAAGCGTCTGACACAAAGTGATATTGAAGCTCCCCGAGCTGCTCCAGCACGTAAGTTCTCTTGAATGCCGGCGGTGCGCCAATCATTTCATCTTCATAGCGTGCAAAACGCAACAAGCGCGCGATGTAGTGCAAACTCACGCCCGATGGAAACGAGAAATTGCAGAACTCGCCGATGATTCCCGCGGGAAAGGTGTCCAGGTAAAAGTCCGTGGGTTGCAATCGACAAAGCAGGGTTTGTAGCCAGTGACGATACTCAGCGAGGTTTCGTTCAAAGCAGCGAGGTACTTTGATGATCTCCAGTCCTGCGGTCACGCGCGGGTCTGACGAGAACTGGGAAGCGGTTAACACCGCAATTCGATCGTTGAATCCAAGCGTATGGGCTACGGCGCGTGCTCGAGTCAGGTGTCCGAGCCCGCCTCCAATTGCGTAATAGAGTATCATCGGCCACGCGCCAGAATCTCTGCCATGATGATGTAGCGTTCGTTCTCCGCGATTTCGCTCATCAGGAGAACGCCGAACGCCGCCGAAAGTCTGTTGTAGTTAGCGTCAAACACGACAGTCCCAGACTGGTCCTCGACCTTTATCTTGCCCCGCTCGCCTCGCAAAAGAACGCGACCAATCTCGGTCTCACCCCGGGAGACCTTCAGCCTTTCCGCGTCCTTGCTCTCGACGGAAATGGCTCCGTTCATTTCTTCGCTGTTAGCGATCTTGATCTTCTCCGGCTGGAGTTTCACCTTCCACAACAGCTTGCCGTCCGCAGTGCGTACCTTGAACTCGTCAGCCTCTGACTTCACTTCGATCGTATTCGCACCCGACGCGCCGCTGTACTTGCGTTTGCCGCTTTCCTTTTCTTCTCCCTCGAGGCTGGTAGATCCGAACTCCACTTTCGTAGTCGAGCCTTCAATCTTGATTTGTGCGACCTGTTTGTTATCGGGCGATTTGATTTTGACCCAATCGCCTTCGGCTGAGTCGGCGCGCGCCGCTCGTGGTTTCTCGCGTTTCGCTTCTTTCGAACAGGCTGAAAGAAGAACTGCGCCCATCGAACAGATTGTGAGCAGCAGTAATGCTCTTAGTTTCGTATTCACGTCATTCTCCGTAGAAACTTGTTGTGTCCTGGTAGCTTTCGCTCGTTTCGCCGCACGGCACTGTCTCGATCAATGTTGATATGTATTTTGCTGCTTCGATTTCCGCCGTAAGGTTCGTCTCGACCAGCAGGCGGCACTCGTGGCCCATGCGTTTGTGGGCGTCTGCACTGCAACGCGCGGCGCCGATCAGAGCGGTTCCGCAACTGCCGGAGTCTCCGGGTCCGAACAGAAACCCGTGACGTCCATCCTCGAGCACATCGCGCATTCCGCCGGCAGTAGAAGCGAGTACCGGAACGCCAAGCGCACACGCTTCCAGCAGCACGTTCGGAAGCCCATCGTAAAAAGATGGGATCACCACAAAGTCGCACGACGAATACCACCTTAAAAGTTCATACCGATCCATGAACGGATAGCAGCTAGAATGAATTTCGTCCTGGTGCGCAGCGAGCCAATCAACAATCTCCTGATCGAGGTCGCCCACGAAAAGAACATGGAACCGCGAAGCCTGTCCCGAACGGTGCAGCGCTTCAAGAAAGAACAAGCCACCCTTCTTCTGTTTTATGTGTCCGAAGAGTCCAAGAACTCGTCTGCCCCCTTGAACCGTCTCGCGTTTCCAGCATTCGGCCGCGTGTTTTTGAGATGGCAAGGCCTCCCAGTATTCCAGGTCAATTCCGTTGGGAATCCAGATCGGGCAAACATCTGGATAAAGGGCGTTGATTTTTGAAGCTTTATCGCGACTGACCACGCAGACTCGCGCTGATCGTCTCAACGCGTCCTGCAATACGGTTGAGCGGCGCGGGGCGAATATTGCAGTGTCGAAATCGTTCCCGCGAATCAGAGTCACGAGAGGCACTCCCAGCCATGCTGCATACACCGGCGCCGCCAACATCGGCAGCGTCCCGCCAAACGCTACAACGTGAGTAATGTCCGGCGATGTGTTCTGCAATGAGATCCAATTCCAGGCGCAGTTCATTGCGTGAGCCGGATCCACTCCGGGTGGGCATTCCAAAATGCTCCCGCTGTGCAAGCGCTCCGATCTCATCGCCGTGACTCGGCCGGTAAAATGCACAACATCCACGCGAAGCCCCGCACGCATCAGCGAATCAACTATCCGATCGCATGACTGTGCCATTCCGCCTTGGGCGGGCGGGTAGTTCTCGGTTATCCAGAGAACTCGTAATTGAGATCTATCCTGCATCTTCCCTCGTTGGCAGGTAGTGAGAGGCCGTTGCGCCAACGCGCAACTGTTTTCAACTGTCGGTGAAACCGGCTACGCCGCTATCGTCGTCTCGCCCGACGCTGTCGTCTCCAGCATCGGCAAACGAGCGCAAATCATACTCGTCGTAGTAGGAGTCGTAGTACAGGCCCGAATAGAATGGACTGTACCCGTAACGATTGTAGAAGCCCGAGCGGTAGGCGTAGAAGCCTACGTCATCTTCCGGGTCCTGTAACCGCGCGCGCTTTTCTTCCTCCGATAACTGGCGCGCATTGCATTCGACGCAGAAGTTGGTCGTACCGCGAGTGACCATGTGCTGGTAGCAGATTGGGCGCTGACAGATGGAGCATTGCGAGGCTGCCGAGCTGCCGCAGTCTCGAAGCACAAAGAATCCGCGTTTGACCGCACAGGTTCCAGTCATTATTTCTCGTCGTCTTGCTTTAGTGTGGCTCGGGCGTACGCTGCCCCGATTGCACCCAGCACCTGCCCAAAATCCAGAACGGTATTGGTGTCCGAGGCTAGCAGGAATCGCCGGACTCGAATCGCGTTTCTCTTATCGCCAACCTTCACATCGACACTCTCGCTTTTTGATTTCAGCGGCGTGTCACTCACGGCGGCATAGTCATCCTGCTTAAGGCCGAGCTTCGCTTCAATCATCGTCTTGATCTTGTACTTTGTTTTCGTCTTGGTCTTGCCACTTCGGCTTCGTTTGGTTTGCTTACGCTTACGGACGAGATCTACGACACGCAGATCAAGTCGTGTGCCGTCTGCAAGCGTTGCGCGCCCGATCATCCATTCATCGTGGTAGAACTGCTCCTGACGACCGGTCGCAGACCTTCGCGCGTTCAGAAGCTCTTTTTCGGAAGAGGTCTTTCCGCGGAAATCCAACTTCAAGTAGAGCCGTTCGCCCTCGGTCATTTCTTCCCGCAGCACCGAAAGAAGAGGAAATACGCATTCGCGAAAGTTGTTATGCAGGTCGACTTTTGCAAGAAAGGCGAGCGTTATCATCAGCACTATGCCGGCCAAAAGACCGATCGCGATCATAAAGAATCCCACGAACACCGCGATCAAGAAGATTCCGATAAAGAAGAGAGCACCGCTGATAGCGCACCCGATCTTGGCAGTTTTCTTGAGCGAATCGCTGACGGTGTCGAACTTTGCTATGCCCGTTGCAAACTCCAGCCACTCGGCTGGTGAGCGCTCTGACTCGATCTGCTTTTTGGTGACGAACTCCTTCTGTTCGGCCGAAAGCGAAGAGTAGGCTCTGTATTCGCTTATTGGATTCATGTCCTCAGTTCACAACGTCTAACAGCGAGCGCACTGACTTGTGGCTGTCTGTTGCCAGAATCTTGGAATAAAGCGAACTCAAACGAATAAGGGAAGCGTCCCAGGTAAACTCGGCTTCGATCTTTGACCGCGCGGCTTCGGCCATTGATCGGAGCCGCTGCGGATACTCGAGCAGTACGCGAATCGCCATTGCGAGCTCTGAAGGCCGATCGGGCCGCACCAGCCAACCGTCTACGCGATCGGTGACAAATTCCCTGACGGACGGCAAGTCGCTGGCAACTACCGGTACGCCTGCTGCCATCGATTCGAGAATCTTTAGCGGCGCACATCCCTGATCGATATTGCGCGAGCACTCCGCGAGTGGCGCCACCGATAAACTCGCACCCGCAAGCCAGGAGAGAAGGTCGGTCTCATTCAGCGAGTACATCCATATCGTGCGTTCGGCAACACCGAGTCTTTCGGCCAGCTTTCGGTAAGGCTTTGCGTGACGATGATGAGTCGCCGAACAGATCACCAGCGAAAGGTCGTCAAGGTCCGCGAGTCGAGCCATTGCTCTCAGAAGGTTGTCGAGTCCCTGCCACCGCTGGAGAGCGCCTAAGTAGATGATGTAGCGGCCAGGCGCGTCGGGAGGCGCCGCGGGCCGAGGCCGGAGATCCGCGCCGTTTGGTATCACGCTGATTTTTTCCGGCGGTACGCCAATCGAAACCAGATTATGCCTCAATGTTGAGGAAGCCGTTATGACCAGGTCCGCTTCGGACCAGCAGAACTCTTCGGCCGCTCGAATCTTGTCGAGTGTCCGCTTCGCAATATGCCGAAAGCGATACGGAAGCTCGATTGAGGGCAAGCCGTTCACTTCGTAAATCGCGGTTGAATGCCGCGTTCGATTGGTGAGTATCGGAACACCGCACCATGGATCGCGGAAGTGGCAGATGTTCAAACAGTCCTGCTGCTGGCGTAAGATTCGAGCCAGCGCGCGTCCAAACTCTAGCGTGCGATCGAGGAAGTTCTCGGCATCTGGGACGAACCTGATGACTTCGGTGTTGTTTTCCCGCTGATAGAGGGGAAGGTTATCGTCGCCGAGTACGTACAGCAGTCCACCGTCCGCCGCATCGAACAGGGTTGTGGCCATCCTGTTGATGTGAACGGCGGCGCCTTTGCGCGAAGGGAAGATGTCAAAGGCCGCATACAGAGCTTTGTGTCTGAGCTGTGGGTCCACCAAGGCGAACATCTTAACGCAAGGAGGCTAAGACGCAAGCGAACAAGGGAACGATCGTCGCGTCTTACAACGACCCGCGGCCGCTCGAGCCTATGAGCCGGAAAAGACAAAACCGACGACCGGAATGCCTATGAACGTCGAGGTCTTTGGCGTGATTGTCGCGATGCTGATCAGCGCTGCTGCGGCGCGCGCCCCACATCGCCGTGAGAGAGAGAGGGATCGGTGTCGAACGTGAATAAGACAAGAATGACGCCCTCTGCTGGCGCCATTCTGATCGAATCGCGTGTTATAAACAGAGTGCCCCTCCGACAGGAGGGGCCTGTTTATAGAAACTACGAGCGAGAGAAACATGCCCTCCGCCAGGAGGGCTCTGTCTATAGAAACTACGAGCGAGAGAAACATGCCCTCCGCCAGGAGGGCTCTGTTTATAGAAACTACGAGCGAGAGAAACATGCCCTCCGCCAGGAGGGCTCTGTTTATAGAAACTACGAGCGAGAGAAACATGCCCTCC
>DATFXM010000034.1:0-3205 GCA_035315885.1 Blastocatellia bacterium | reverse complement strand
GCGAGAGTTTCTTCGCGGCGTCGCGGACCTACGACGTGAGGCGGCGGCGTTCTCGAATAGCTGGCGGCGGGAGTGAGCATTTCTAACGCTCCGGGGTAAGCAAGCGAACGTTGACCGCCTTTGAGCGGCCATCCCGCGTGGGGCCGACTTCGTTTTCGCAACGACAACTGCGCCATATTGCGACGTGACGGGAGGACACTCCGCGCATGCGGTGAAGCGGGCTTGAACATTTCGCCCGATGCACTGAGTTGACGAAGCTACTGGCGCTGCATTGAAAACCGTTCCGATGTTTGTAACATTAGGACCGCTGCACGATCAGGGGTACGCCTGTGCCAACATGGTGCGTATCATTCACGCTCCTTTGTCTATTGGGAAGCGCGTCATCAGCTCTTGCGCAAGGTTTGGGCGATTTTCTCCGAACGTTCGGGACAATAACGCAACCTGCCACTGTGCAAGCAACGCAGGCTGCGTGGGCTAAACTTCCTTCTAAGGAAGTCGGATGTATAAACGACGCTCTCCACCAGCAAGGTGGCAGCGTGGAAGCGTTGATTCAACGGGGCGTGCTGCCATCCGACCCCAGGCTCGCCAACGAGCGATCAAACTGTCAGAAACAATCCGAACGACAGGAGCCGCAGCCAACCGACAGTCAGAGACCGATGTATGCGGTAGGTGGCGTGGCTCTTGGTGCAACACTTCAGTCCGGGAGTTCGGCATACCGAGAGTATAAATGCGCTCCTAGCGATCAATTCGACGGATTTACGTGGTGTCAGAAAGCCCGCAAGGGCAAGGAACGGCGGGGGAAGTTTAATGCGATCTACTCAATTTTGCACTCGCCTGACGGAGCGGCCGTTTATGTCAATCGCTATCAAGAGCCGGCTTTCTTCGGCGCAAGCGAACCCAACGACGACATTCAACGATATTCGCTCAAGATCGGCGAGTCGCCACGAATAACGAGAATGCCGCACAGACCCGGTGTTCCGAATGGCATACTCGCTTCATGGGGCAAAGTTGAATTAGAACCACTCGACAACGACGACATAAAGGCGCTCGCCGAGGGGCGGCGGCCAATCAAAAAAGGATATCTCATCGACTTCATCGGCAACTTCGCTCGCTCCGCCAAACAAGGCTTGCCCGTCTACCGCCTCAGCGGTGGCGCTGGTTTCGTTTGGGTAGCTAGCTATGGTCAGAAGGGGCGCGGCACTCTTCGATTCTTGGCAGTGGACGCATCGGCAATTTCACCCCAACCCGTAGCAACTCAAGCGCCAACAAATCCGACAGACCAACAACCTCAAGGGTCCCCATCCATTGCTCCGTTGTCCCCGATCACCGCAGACAGAGCTAAGCAACGAAAAGAAGCTGAAGCAAAGGCTTCCCGAAATCTTGCTAATGCGCCGCTAGATCTTCAGTTCTTAATGAAAGGATTGAGGACCGCCGACGATTTTATAAAGTTGGCAGAAGAGACATTTTTGGCGGTATTCAATGATGTGGACGCTGGCGGACTTACGATCGACATTTCTACCGATGCGCGTCGAAAATCGCCTAAAGACGTGAGAGAAATTTACCAGGAGATCGCATTCCAGAATTTTAGACAGTGCTTCTTTCTTTCAGATTCGGGCTGTAATCGGTCATATGGTATCCTCTCGGGCGTTATGCCGACGCTTAATCCCGCTCTTGGCGATGTAATCGTTCAGCCCGACCCTATCCGGGAATTTAAATATGAAGGTGAGTGCTTTTTCTCTGCAGCATTGGATGTCAAGAAATCATTGCTGAAGAAAAACTCTGATGGCTCGTACCAGCAAAATCAAACTGGTCATGTAGCCTATTTTTTGAACTTCAATGGTCTCGACCCAAACTCGGTCAAAATTATTGATGCGCCGGAATATATCAAGATAGCCTTTGAACCACCGCGGAGGCGCATCATTCCAAAGTTTCCAGCGTATTTTCCACAGTTTACGAACGCTTCGCCCAGGAGCCCACTTTGGCAATCTCGCTATGATCGCTTCGTATCTTCTATGATAGAAACGACCTCGGTTAAAAAATTTGTTGTCATCGAAAAGCGTCAAGTGAATAAGTTTCCTACTGCACCGGTAAGCCTCTTGCTTGCTAATGTGGACGGATTGACCGGAGAGGAACATGATTGGACCCCAATAAATTACGATGAGGAGTTACAGCCCTATGCAATTGGACGTTCTTCGTTGAAAAGATTTCCAGTCTTAGCTTTTGAATCAGGCGACGCCGATTATATTGCAGAGAGGCTCAACAGCGTTATTCAAAGCTGTCAAAGCGACAGGTCATGATATCGGGTTGATCAATCGCCGACATCGTCACATCGAAACGACAGCGCTACACTGTGACGTCGCGGATGATGTCCTTCGCAAGGCGGTCGAATTGGTGTGAATCGTCGCGTCGAATCGACTCTGTGTTTGCGGTTCGATTTGCTGTGATCAAACAGCTTCACACCCCTATTTTCAGACGTGGATGGCTGGCTCTGTCAGCCGAGAGGAACGCGGATGGTTATCGGCTGCAGTGCCTGGCGCGTGCGCTCGTCTGCGTCGCCTTGTTCGTAATCGCGCTGCGCAAGCGCCTTGCCCTCGTCGACGGTGAGGCTGCTCGCGATTACCCGCCGCTTATCGGCAACGGATTGCGTGACCCTATAGCCGATGAAACCCTTGCCGGGCTGGTACTCGGCAGCCACGCTATAGCAGCCAGCAGCGGTCTTGGCCTGATAATGCTTGTGGCCATCCCGGTCGGGCTTGCGGGATTGCTTCCATACGAGCGCTCGTCTCTTCTCGGTTCTAGCCACAGCGCGTCCTCTCGTCCTTAAATATTTCAATGTTTTGTGGTCTCGACTGCCCCGATCCCGGTGACTGCCGCACTGCGGGAGTTCGGCCATGCTTATGATCGCAGTGGTCAAAGACGGCGGTCTGGCGTAGTCCGGGGGCCGTTCTCAATCTCCGCAGTACATCAGTAAGCGGACCTACAGTACCGCAATCGGCAGGGTTCTTCCGTGCCATGGCAACTAAATCGCTTCGCGATCCTGAGCGCTATCACTAGGGGAGCGATTGCGGTTAACGTGGTGAGACCTAGTCGTGAGCGAAGCCAAAGGAAACAGCATGGGGCCTCGTGTCGATTCAGTCCCCTCCGATGAGGCCCTGCCTACCCGCGTTGATGTCGTCATTGTTGGCGGTGGGATTATCGGCACCAG
>DATFXM010000033.1:0-4556 GCA_035315885.1 Blastocatellia bacterium | reverse complement strand
GCTTTGGCCACCGCCTCGGATTTGGAGTGCACTTGCAGCTTTTCGTAGATGCGTTTGATGTGAAAGGAAATCGTATTCACACTGACGTTCAATTCCGCCGCCGCCGTCTTGTAATTGTGTCCGTCGACCAGCAACTTCAATAGCCGCGTCTCGTGCGGCGTCAGATGATAGTCGGCGCGCTCAGGGGGCCTGACTTCTCTGAAAAGCTTGATGACCTTGCGCGCGACCTCAGGCGACATTGGCGCGCCGCCGTCCATCGCCTCGCGGAGAGACTCCATCAGGCGCGCGGGGGGCGTCTTCTTCAGAAGATATCCGCACGCCCCGGCGCACAGCGCGTCAAAAATGTATTCGTCGTCATCGTAGACCGTAAGCATCAAAAGCAGTGTTGTAGGGTAACGCTCTTTCAGCAGTCTGATGCCTTCGATCCCGTTCATTCCGGGCAGCCCGATATCGACGAGCACCACTTCGGGGATGTTCGCTTTGATGCCCTCCAGCGCCTCCTCCATCGAGCGAAACGAACCGATGCACGAGTAACCCTCGGTGAACTTGAGCATCGTTGCTAATCCCTCTCGGATGTCACGCTGGTCCTCGATTATGGCGACCTTGAGGGTGCTGGTGGATGTCGCTAGTACGTGGGCGGATCCCTCGGTATGTTCGTCACTCATGTTCGCTTCCGATAAACCTTAGAGGAGGTGCCCTTCCTGCTCATCGGCAGCATAGCCTAAAGCGGCGGTCCGTGTCCCCGTCTGTTCAGACGGGTCAAAGGCATTCAACTACGTTCGGAGGAGTCACGCTCTTGAGCCCCGCAGCCGGCCGTTGTGCTCTTTCACAGTCGCATTGAATGGCACACGAAGAGTGATCGTCGTGCCTCGTCCTTCGCGGGAATCCACTTGAAGCTGCGCCCCTAACACTCGCGCCCGCTCGCGCATGTTCACGAGGCCGTTGCCATCACTCGCATGCTCAGCGTCGAACCCCTGACCGTCATCCTTAACCGTGAGAGTAAACCAGCTTCCCTCGGCCGCAAGCTGTACACTGGCTTGTGCGCAATCGGCATGGCGGACGACGTTGTTGATCGCCTCCTTGAAGATCAGGAAGACCTGGCGTCGCATATCCGCCCCCACCTTCAGGCGCCGCTCCCCCTCCGGAGCGCGGAAAGTAAACTCGATGCCGCGCGAGGTGAACACGTCGCTGGCGAATCGCCTCATGCGCTGCGTGAGGTCGCGCAGTTGGTCGCGCTCGGGGTTGATGACCCAAACGATGTCGCTCATTGAATCCACCAACTCGCGCGAAGCTCTTGCGATGGCCGACAGGCGTTCGGTTACGGGTGACGTGCCGCCACCCGCCTCGTGGCGCGCCACCTCGCTCAATACAGCGATGCGCGACAGGCCGGCGCCTATGTCGTCATGGAGGTCAGAAGCGATGCGTGTCCGAACCCGCTCAATCTCAAGGAGTCGCCGAACGCGATAACGATATAGAACGTAAGCAGTGAGTCCAACCAGCGCTGCGACAATCGCCACGAACCACCATCTTTGCCAGAATGGCGGTAAGATTGTGAATGAAAAGCTCGCGGGTGGATCGCTCATGACTCCGTCCGCGTTGATAGCGCGAACCAGGAAGCGATATTGGCCGGGCGCAAGATTAGCGAAATTCACTGTGCGATGTTCATCGGGCTGGCTCCATACATTGTTGGCACCTTCAAGCCTGTACTGGTACCGCAATCCTTCGCCGGCCCCAAAGCCTAAGCCGACAAACTCAATCTGAAGCTGATTACGATTTGCTTCCAGTTTCAACGGCGCAACTTCGATTTCACCAAGCGCCGAAACCATATGAGGCTCTCCGGCGACGCCTAATCCAGTAATCAATATCGGAGGCGAAATAGCCGGTGGGTCGAGCTCAGGAATCAGTCGAACTAGGCTCGATCCGAAACTGAACCAGAGCGCGCCCGAGCGATCACTCACTGCGGCTTGTATTTCGCCTATCGGCAGTCCGTCAGCGGTCGTGTAATGCTTGACTAGGCCCGTTAGATCAAGTCGGTCAATGCCTCTTCCAGTACCTATGTATATGCGACCCCACCGATCTTCGGTTGCGGCGGTGACCTCATTGCTTGAAAGACCATCGGCAGTTGTGTACGTGACAAATCGCGGACTCGCAGCCGTCGGGTCGTCAATCCGGCTCAGTCCTCCTCTGAAAGTCGGCACCCATAGATGGCCTGCGGAATCTATCAGCAAATTACGAATCTGCCCGGATGGCACCCCATCGGAGGTTGTGAAAGGTATGAACCGCCCATCGCGATAACGAACCAGCCCACCTTCTCCGCTAAAGCCTATCCAGACACCGCCCGCTCGATCTTCGGCAAACGATGAAGCGTAATATATGTCGGGTCGAGGCAGAAGCTCTTTTTCAGTGTAGTGATAGAAAGTCCCAGTGCTACGCTCCCAGCGTGAGAGTCCATTAGGACGCTTGCCTTCGCCCACCGAACTTATCCATACATCACCGCGTGAGTCCTCAAAAAGCCGCAGTATCACATCCGCGGCGATTCCTTCGCGGGTCGTGTAAACGGCTTTTGCCGGCGTGTGGGCGAGCTGTTCCGGATTTGTTGGTTTCGGAAACCGGCAGATTCCGCGCTGTGTCGCCATCCACCAATCGCCTTGATGATCCTCGAGGAGGATCTGGTTCCACCCCCATGAGAATCCGCGGACGGGTTTGGGAAATTGTGGAGTTATTCGAATGAACCTCTCCCCATCAAACCGATTGATAATTCTTTCGCCCTCGTCGGGCGCGCCAATTACGAAGAGACTTCCAGCTCGGGACTCAAAGATAGAAGTTGCCCCATAGAAGAAACCATCCGCTACGCCGAAAGTTGTAAATCCGCTGCGCGCTATCTTGGCTGCGCCGCCCTGGTTCATGCCCACCCATAGGTTCGAATTGCTGTCTTCGGCAACCGACATCACTTCGTGATAACTGAAACCGTGCGGCTGGGCGTACTTGCGAAATCGAAAATCGTTGCGATCGGCGGTCGGTATAAACTGGATCAGCCCGGCGTTGCTTCCCGCCCAAAGACTGCCGTCTGAAGCCTGAAACAGCTGGTATATCCATTTTGCTAGACCGTCCTTATCTGAATAAACGCGGGCGACCACATTGCGTCCCGGGGCTGGATCCGGCACAAGCCGACACGCCCCGCCGGCGAGCGTGCCGGCCCAGATGCGTCCTTCTCGATCTTCGAGTAAGGTAAAAACCCCGTTGTCCGGCAACCCATCTCGCGTGGTGTAAGTTTCAACACGACCGTCAGGCCATCGCCGATAGAGTCCTCTGCGAGAACCCACCCATAAGCTGCCCGCCCGGTCTTCGAGCAGACACTCGATCCATCTGGATTCAAGATAATCCGGGATTCTCAGGTCGACCCAAAAAAACCTGACTTCGTCGCCTGCGGCTTCTACACGGTACAGGCCGTTGCGCGTGCCACACCAAATAGCGCCCGTGCGATCCTCAAGGAGCGACAATATGTGCTTTGACGTTGCGTTCTCATCTGGAAAGTAAGCCCTGAAAACCGGATCGTCTGGATGCGGGCTATTCGAGGCCGTCGATTTCCGATGTTCGACGACCGAGAATGAGCGCCGTTTTGGATTGAAACGGCATAAGCCGCTTGCAGTCGCCACCCAGTACTGCCCGTCGCTGGTCTCCAGCAGACCATTGACACTCGCGGAAGACAGTCCTTGATCGATGCCGTAGTTTGTGAAACTGTATCCGTCAAAGCGAGATAGCCCCTCCCGAGTGCAGAACCACAGAAAGCCGCGTGAGTCGCGTACGATTCGATTAACGTTATTATTCGCGAGACCGTCGGCGGTGCTATAGGATTTGATCGAAAGTCGCTCAGAGTTCGCTGGGCTCGATAAAGCAAGCACGAGTGCGAGCGCTAGCGCAATTCTATTAATGATAACTCGAATCGCTGCGACCATCGCGTAAGCTTCCTGGAGAGGGTTAGCGCCATACGATTATGCACAACGCAAGGTGAAACCCAAACTATCCGTGCTTGAAACTATGCAGTAAATTGCTGACCATCTCGTTAGATCGGCCCGAAACCTTATGACAATCGACACATCTTGCTCTGTCGCTTTAATGAAGCTCAGGCACAACGACTAGTATCAGTAACGTCAGAACAAAGCTTTCTCTGACTTCGTAAGGACCTTTAACCATTCAGCAACAGGCATATATTTGTCCTGCATGATCAGGAGTGATTCTATGCAAAGGTTAACAATCGCGATCGCCACTCTCACACTCGCCAGTCTCAACGGCTTCGCGCTCATACCGCCTAACCCCAGCAACTCCCAGAGCGCGGATGCTCACTTGTCTCAGCTTCCCAAGGATCTAAAGCTCCGAGAAGATCAGCCACAGAAATATAAGCTTACTTTCGAATACTTGTACCTTGATACTCTGGGCAATCCAACCGGCAAAGAAAGAGTGATGGGCGAGTACACGCGCGCTTTGCCTAACGGAAAGGTCAAATGGAACAACGTAAGGATAGCGAAGGCGAAAGCATTCGATCAGCCGTTTCCTGA
>DATFXM010000032.1:0-2419 GCA_035315885.1 Blastocatellia bacterium | reverse complement strand
TCCACATAACCTGAAAATCGTGCTTCACCATCATTCGATCTTGGCAGATCCATTCCAGCCTCCCATCGCTGAAGTGTGAATCTTGCCAAATAGATGATTCTCCTCGTCGTTAGTCGCGACTTTCTGACTCAGTAAGATTAGAAGGCGCCACCAATCGGTAGTCTCGGTTGGACCGGTGAGATAGCCCCCGAACCGACCGGACACGGTCTCCCACTTAGCAAGTGTGAGGCGTACAACCGTGTCTATGAGCAATTCTACGGCGCAGCGAAAGAGAACACCGCCCGGCCTCTCAATTGCCTCATGAATGCCGATCCGCAGGCCGGACCATGGATGCCACGGATACAGCAACTCCCGAAACTCGGTATTGTGGGCGTTCTGAAGCCTTGTTGTACAACGAGGTTCACCCGCACAAGGCACTCGGATATCGTTCACCCCGCGAGTTCATCGCAGCTCACAGAAACCCGTGACCGTGTCCGGTCGTTCGGGGGCTACGACAACCGGCCCGGCAACAAGCTTAGCCAAGTTCGCCCCAGGGCAGCCGTTCAGCATTGCAGCTGGTCGTCGCTATGACGGCGAGCAGCGGTGCGGCATGGGCCCGCAATCCGAGCTCGCGCTGGAACCGGGACCACAGAAAATCTGGCACGGTCAGCCACGTTGGCTGCTCCGCGTAAACCCTGCCTCGGAACACCACAAAGCTCTGGTCCGCAACCGTTGCGTTGAGGCGAATGACGTCGCGGCCCCAAGCCATCGGATCAGAGTTGACTACGAGGATCCGGCAGACCCCGGCGCTCGCGCGAAGCATAGGCTGTCCATCGCTCGTTTGATTGGTCAACGCGACGGTAAAACTTTGTTGAATCAAAAAATCCGCGACTCTTCGTTGGATGTCCGCCGCGCTCGGCGTGCTCTTATCGGGGCGTACAATCAATTTCGACCCAAGCGTGAGCAAAAGCGCTAGGACGAGGAACCATTTAAGCACGGGCGAACAACTCACGCCGCGCACCTATGATGCTGAAGCCAATGATAAGACAGAGGAAGACCGTACTCAGAACAACTTCGCAATATTGAAATTGATGAATCAATTGAAAAAGTGCTTGGCTATGGCCAATGAGGGCAATGCGTGTGACATTGATTGCAACCACCGAGGCGCAGGCAAGAAACAACCATAGGAAATCTATCCGCCGCCAGCGGTGATTAACCCACTGCGAAACAACGACCCAACACAGGAATGCGTAAGTGATATTGCCGAACGAAGCGCAAGCAGGCGATATCACCATGTATCCTGAATTATCGGCGAAGCGAACCAAATTTCCGATCCGCTCGGTACCCAGCATCCACGCCGCCATCGTTGCGTCGAGTTCTAGAAGGAATCTCGCAAAGAACTGAAAGAGCAGACGGCTCCACAGCATGGGGACCGCTAGCGCGAGCAAGATCAGGGCCCCTCGCCTTCGCTCTGCACCATCGTTTGCAAAAAAGAGGATGTAAAGACTGAGTCCGGTCACCGCCACCCAGCTCATGGCATAGATCGGAAGAAGGACTAAGCCGAGAAAACCCAAGGCGACCACCAGGTCCAAGATTCGTATCTGGTTTCGATTGCTAGTGGCTATCAAGTAGACGCCGGCAAAGCAGGCAGACAATACGATCACATTTAGTTCGAACCCGACGACGGCGCCTCTCCAACCTTCCAGGTTCAAGGTGTAAATCGTTCGCCCCAAGAGGCCGTTGGCGCAACGAGAATGTAAAGGCCGGCAAAGAACTCATTGCGCGGCATCGAATGCCGGAGCGCTGCAACCAGCCCCCGGCTTGGCGCAGTCAGTTCGTTAGAAGTCGCGGTCATGGAACTCTTTTTGGCTTGCCTAAAGCGCAGTCACCGTACCCTGTTTGCCTGCCCAAAGCAAAGCGTGCTGGCGGGGAGGCCAGCACGCGGTTGTTCGATTAGACGTGGCGGATCAGGCGATATCTCTGCCGATGGCGCCGCGCCACTTTTCCCTCTGCTGTGTCAGCGGACACACCGCCCGTTGTAGACGTCCAACCGTAAGCCGCGAAGTCCAGATTAGCTGTGATGCTGTTGTTCGGGCCTGTGAAATCGAGCCCGTACTGAGTGGTGCCCATCCCGTCGGTATTAAAGCCGGTGAGAGGACTGTCTGATGTTGGCGTCCAGTTCGACGTTACGCCAGACAACTGCTAAGTTAGTCGTCCGTGAAGAATTCAAAAGCCATTGAATGGGCTGGATGATTGGGCACGCTCAAGTAATCGAGTTTGCCGGTTTTTGGCCCTTGCAGGGCGATTTCCTTGCAAATCGATTTTGAGGATTCCCTCGAATCGGAGGCCGTGATTCTTCTCGCTCGAGTTGATTGAGCGGGGATTTGCGATGCGACCACGCGAGCGACGGGAGACCAGTGAGCAGGATCTGTTCCGCTCA
>DATFXM010000031.1:0-95609 GCA_035315885.1 Blastocatellia bacterium | reverse complement strand
CCGAATGCTGCACGCGGAGCGGAGTTGTTGAGTCGATAAAGATCACTGCAGCGAAGTCAAAGAAATAAGCTTCGCTCAACCTATAAGGATGACTATGAGCAACGATGTGAAGGTACACGTGTCGCTGAATGTAAAGGATCTGGATGAATCCGTCGCGTTTTACCGCGCGATGTTTGGCGTGGATCCAGTGAAGTTGAAACCGGGATACGCGAAGTTCGATATTTCAGAGCCAGCTCTTAACCTGGCACTGAATCAAGCAGGCGAGGTTCAGCAGCCTGGTGCGCTCAATCATCTGGGGGTTCAGGTCAACAGTACCGAGGCAGTCCTCGAGGCAAAAGGCCGACTAAGTGCCGCGGGGCTTGCGACGTTCGATGAGATGAACACCGACTGCTGTTATGCGCTGCAAGAGAAGATTTGGGTGACTGATCCCAACGGATATCGCTGGGAGGTGTTCGTCGTTAAGATCGGAGATACCGCTCCGGAGTTAAACGTCTCACCGTCCAGTGAGACTGATGCGCAAGCGGCGCAAAGTTTCGGCGCACCGTGCTGTGGCACTCAGCGCGGAGAGCGTTGATCCACCTCCAATAGCCTACCTGGAGAATTCAGTCTTAGGTTTAGTAGACCAATCTGGGAACAAAACCCCACTTGCCGACGAGCAACAATCACTCAAAGCTGGTACACTGCGTGAACCCGCAGACAAGCGCCCGCGGTGGAAATCGACTACCAGACGAGCGAATTAACTACTAAACGGTAACTCACGATCGACGTACCAACAGGCCGTGCCAGCAGGGGACTCGAGTCCCGGAGAAAAAACAGGAGAACGAACATGATGCAATGGAAACCTGATCCAACTTTCTATCCATCGCCACGATTGGCTATGCAGGCGCCTCAGGAGAAGCTGGCTTACGTAGCGGTCTTCAACCCGAAGGACGACGGCAAGCCCGACGCAATGACCGTAGTGGATCTGTCTAAGGGTGCATCCACCTCCGGGCAACTGGTGGGCAGAACTGAAATGCCGACAGCGGGTGACGAGCTTCATCATTTCGGCTGGAACGCCTGCAGCTCGGCGCTTTGCCCCTACGCACCCCATCCCCACATCGAACGCCGCTATCTGGTTGTGCCAGGATTGAAATCGTCCCGCATCTACATAATGGACACCAAGCCGGATCCGCTCAATCCGAAAATCGTCAAGGTGATCGAACCTGACGAAGTCTTCCGTCGCGCTCGCTACTCCAGGTTTCACACGATTCACTGCGGACCGGAAGGCATCTATGTCAGCGCGCTCGGGGCGCCCGATGGCGAAGGACCCGGCGGCATCTTTCTGCTCGACCACTTCTCCTTCGAAGTGCTCGGTCAGTGGGAAATGGACCGCGGGCCTCAGTACTTCGCTTATGATTTCTGGTGGCATCTAGGTCACGACGCGATGGTCACCAGTGAGTGGGGCACACCGAATATGATCGAGAACGGAATCGTCCCCGAGCTGCTTCTCAGCGGCAAGTACGGTCGCCGCCTTCATTTTTGGGACCTTCGGCGACGCAAGCATCAGCAGACTCTTGATCTCGGAGAAGAGCAGCAACTGGTGCTCGAGCTCAGGGGGGCGCACGACCCGACGAAGGCGTATGGATTCGTTGGTGTAGTAGTCTCGCTGAAAGATCTTTCGAGCTCGATATGGCTGTGGCATCGAGAGAATGGCAGTTGGGAGGTGAAGAAGGTCATCGAGATTCCCGCGGAGCCGGCTGAGGAGAAGGACCTGCCGCCGTTGCTGCAGGGTTTCAAGGCGGTGCCGCCTTTGGTTACTGACATCAATCTATCACTGGATGACAGGTTCCTTTATGTGTCTTGCTGGGGCACTGGCGAGATGCGGCAGTATGACGTTTCCGATCCATTCAGCCCGAAACTCACCGGCTCGGTACATCTAGGGGGCATCGTGCGCCGGACACCGCACCCGAAGAAGCCGCACGATCGTCTAAATGGAGCGCCGCAGATGGTTGAAGTTAGTCGCGACGGAAGGCGAGTCTACTTCACCAACTCTCTTTATCGTGCCTGGGACGAACAGTTCTACCCTGACGGGGTGCGGAGCTGGATGGCAAAGCTTGATGCCGACCCCAGCGGCG
The DNA here is from genome assembly GCA_035315885.1 of Blastocatellia bacterium. Classification (GTDB taxonomy): domain Bacteria; phylum Acidobacteriota; class Blastocatellia; order UBA7656; family UBA7656; genus DATFXM01. The sequence continues at coordinate 93,495 of DATFXM010000031.1, read as the reverse complement.
GTTTGAGTATAGACGCCGACTTCTTCGTAGAATTCGACGGCTATCGCGCACATCAGATTCGGCTGGAAGGCGGAGACTGCTCATCGGATTCATATTGCTATTCATGAGCACTCTTCTGCCGTGGCTTGCGCTGCTTGGTCTAGGTGCGTATCACGGGATCAATCCAGGAATGGGCTGGCTTTTTGCAGTCGCGCTGGGCATGCAGGATAAGAGCAGGCGCGCCGTGCTGAAGGCTATACCACCCATAGCACTGGGCCACCTAGTGTCGATTGCCGCGGTGGTAACGCTGCTGTGGCTTGCGCAAAGCAGCGTACCCGAAAGACCACTGCGCTACGGCTCGGCAGCAGTCCTTTTCGGATTCGGAATCTATCGCCTCATTCGGTGGCGGCATCCGACTTGGGTGGGTATGCGTGTAGGCTTTCGCGACCTGACGTTGTGGTCGGTATTGATGGCGTCATCACACGGCGCTGGGTTAATGCTGGTGCCGATCTTGTTGAGATCGTCCCAGGCTGCGGAAGGTTCGATGCACGCCGATCACGCGTCACATATCGCTCACGCGGGTCAGGCGTGGACTGAACAGATCGCTTCGCTTTCGGGGCCGATAAGCTGGATCGCTGCAGTGGGCGTTCACACTCTTGGATACTTGTTAGTCGCGACGCTGATCGCCCTGGTGGTGTATGAGAAGTTTGGTCTCGCGATGCTAAGGCGAGCGTGGTTCAATCTGGATTTGCTCTGGTTGATTGCGCTCGCGGTGAGTGGCCTTGCGATATTGCTGATTTGAGAGGGAAGGGGACGCGGGGACGCGCAGAATCGAAGGGGCGAAGGGGTGAAGGGGCGACGTGGTGACAGGGTGCGGCTGATGACGCAGCCGCAGAAAATCCAGTACGGTATGAGGACGCCCGGCCTCTGTCTCGCCCCTTCGCCCATTCGCCGCTTCGCTTCTCCGTCTCCGCGTCCCCACGTCTACCCTACCCCCTCATCTCCTCATGTTTCCCCAAGCAGCCAGATGCTGAAGAAGCTGCCCTCTGAGCTGCCGCCGCCGTAGATGTTCATTCGACGACTGACAGAGTCGAAGAACGACGTGTGAAAGACTCTTGCGGCGGGTGGCCCTCCTGCTGGACGTAGCTTCGTCCAAATCGAAGCTCCGCCCACCCCGTTCGACTGTGAAAGCGCCCATACATCACCGAAGAAGCCGAGACCGCTGTCGTCTCCGCCGCCAAACACCAGCATTCGATTCTTCGCCGCATCGAATACGCCGGTGTGGCCCGCTCGCGGAGGGGGCACAGTATCGCCGACTCCGTCCGGGATGACGTTGGTCCACGCGGCTGGTCCACCTAAACCATTCGCTCCGGTCAACCGCCACACTGCATTTGTGATTTGAAACGTTGTTAGCGATGTGACGCCGCCAAAAACCGTGAGCGTGTTGGCGACTGGATCGTAGACCCCTGAGTGCTCCAGTAGTGCTGGACCCGGCGTACCTGAAGGATCCAGGCGGATCCACTGGGGCTCGCCGCCGAGCCCGTTCGCGTTTGAGAGCAACCAGACATCCGAGAACACCTCTGTGTCGCTGCCGCCTCCAAACACAATCATACGGTTGTCGGCGGCACTGTACGCCGCAACGTGGTTCTGGCGCGGCGACGGTCCCTTACCACCAGGCGAGAGCTGTGTCCACTTCGGCGTGCCGGTGACTCCGTTCGCGTCCGACAGCACCCACAGGTCGTTGAGGAAGGTATGTATGCCAATCTGCCCCCCGAACAGAATCATCCGGTTGTTCGATTGGTCATAGACCGCCGAATGGCCCGCGCGAGCCGTGGGAGAGCCTTCAAGCCCGGGCTCAAGTAAGGTAATCCACTTACTATCGTCCGATGAACCGTTCGAGCTGGTCAGCGCCTCGACGTCATTGAGCAGAGCGAACCGTTCGAACTGCGACCCGCCGAAGATGATCATGCGGTTTGACGACTGATCGTAAACCGCTGAATGACCCACGCGGTTGAACTCCGGTTGGAACACGCTCGCGTCAGGAACTATCTGAGTCCAGACTCCGTCGAGCGGCGCCGGGGTCGCCGAAGGTCGCAGCTCGAGGTACAAAACGAAGTCACGCAGCGGCCCTAAGTTGACTCCAGCAGGCGGCGACAACGTGACCCGCAAGCGCTGGTTGGCGGGCTCCCCGACCAGCGGGTTCAACGTGCTTGGCGGTTTTGTACCGGTCAGATTTCCTGCGTTTGACAGAGCGATTCCGTCGACGAGATCAGTTGCAGCGCTCTTGGATGCCGTCGCGATTGTGAGGCGAACAGCAGTTGAAGTCGGCTCGATACCGACGGCCACTGCTCCAATGTTGGCAATCGTAAGAGGGCCAGGCTCTGGCAGTCGGGCGCGCGGCACGTCGAATTCTAAAGTGACTGTCTTTCCGCCCTTTACTCCGGCACGCAGAGCGAGCGTACCCGCCGCGTCGAATGTGCTTGCCGCGAGGAGCAGGGAGAAACCGGACCGAGCCGGCTCCGACGGTGCAAGAGCCGTGGCTTCGGGGCTCCAGAACGCGTTGAGGTTAAACGTCAGCAGAACGTCGGCAAGCGCTGAGAGTCCCTGTCGATTGGCCGCAGCGGGAAAACTCAGGTTCCAGTTGGAGTCCAGTCCGAGGCCCTCGAACTGCAAGAGCGTCTCGCCGGGCACTCCGAAAATGGCGGCATCTGCTATCAAAGAGAAGTCTGAGAGCGGCAGGGCATCGGGAAACCGCGCAAGAGCGGTGGCGTTGTCAGGCTGATTGCCTGACAGGACTGAGAACCCGCCGTTCGTCAACAGACCTCGCAAGGGAATCGTCCGCAGGCTCTGAACGTTTGCGCTCACAGTTCTGATTCGATAGCTGAATGTCCCCGGATAAGCCGCCTGCAGATCACGCTCCGAGGTTCTAAAGGTGCAGGTGCCCGTCGCCTTGAGCGTTGCGAAGGCGGTCGGAAAGTCACGAGCAAGTGAAAACGTTCGTGTCACCGGCACCGTCAGACGGATGCCGTCGAGCCTCGTTGCCTCGAGCTCGGCGAGATCGGCCAACAGCAGGTCGGCGCCGGTTATGTTACGAATCTGAGGCGCCTGATAGTCGAGACGAATGATATGCAAGGCACGCGCTTGCTCGAACGCGAGGGCGCGTTCGGCGAACCACGCGGTGCGAGCGCCGAGCTCCACGTAGCGGGTCATCAGGCGTTCGACGAGATTCGCCATCGTTCGCCAGAACGCGCGACTGAGAAAGCGTTGACGTTGAAACTTGAGCAGCCACTGCGCGAAATCGCGATCTGCTTGTGCGATCAGCGTCTCGAGGCCCGCAATCGCCTTATCGCGCTGTTTCAGGGTTACGACTTGCTGGGCGAGCGGAAGGTCGTGGTCCTTCAGACGGGCCAGCTCGCTTTGGCGCCGGTTCGATTCGTCGGCCATTGAGGAAAGGACGGTATAGCCGACGACGCCGAATGCCACGAACGATTCCATGAACTCAAAGCCTGAGGCAATTTGATCCGCGTGCGTGTCGTCGACCAGTTTCTTGAGCATATCTGAGAAGTCGGATTCCGTTTTTGGTGGGAAATCCAACTGCGTGGTGTGCAGACGTATGCCAGTCGAATCCAGCAAGCCTCCCAGGGTGTCACCTACACCCTTTTTCAAGAAGGTGCTGACCTGCCCGAACAGCGAATCACTGTCGGCAATCTCTTGTTCCCTGGCGGCGATAGCCGCTTTCACCGCCGCCAACTGCTCCTGCGCACGATCGACCTCGAACTGCGCGTTGGCTTCGCGATCTTCGGCGATCTGTACGGACGCTTCGGCTTTGGCAGCCATCGACTGCGCTTGCGCTTCATCGATTTCCGCTTGCTCGAGTCGCGCTATGTACTCAATGAACTCGTTCTCCGTCGATTTGGCGAGAGCAGCGAACCGATCGGCGGCATCTTTCAAAGGCCGATACCGGAGGACCGGCACAAAATCGTCCGCGTATCCGTATGCGTTCAGTCCTCGCTCGATCTTCTGAAACCCGAGCTTTGCGCGGACTATCTGGCTCGAAACTGCCGGATTGATTCCGAACTCGGTCGGGGGAGGAAGATGGAATGTGAAAGCAGGAGTGAGGTCAGGATCGTCTACGTGCAAGAAAAGCACGCCCTTGTAGAGCTCCCTCGCACGATGGATTGCGGGTGCGGAAGCTCGATGTTCTCGATCCGCCCACGACAGCATGACCTCGCCTTGTTGCAGCTTGATATGACGGCGTTCGAAAGCCGCAAGAGGGAAGGACTCGATCAGGTTCGAAGAGATCGCCTCGACATCGGTTAGATGATCCTTGTATTGAGTGCGGCCTTCATCAAAGCCGACGTTCTCGGTGTATGGGAGGGAGTTGTCGTTGTAGAGAGTCGGGAACGTCTGCGAGGCATAAGGCGCTGTCTCCGTCAGTTCCGACACGCCAACGATATAACCGGTGAGCGGAGCCAGCCATCTGAATGCTTCGGCGTAGGCACCTTGTTCGGAGGCAATGTGCGCGCGAAGGTACGGCAATCCTGCGAATCGGAGGAAAATCAGATCGTAAATGAATAAACTTCGTGCGCGTGCAAGCCCCATCTCGCGCTCAGCTTTGCTTGTGTCGTCCTGATGATCTGCGTCGAACGGCGGTAGGAACGGCGCGTTGAAGTAGGCCTCGAATGCATCGAGGTCCTGCTTAGTAGCGACAGGCAAAGCTGCTCGGTCCTTGAGACTGATTAGCTGCTCAGATGCAGTGGGTCCTACAGTCGTGCCGGTCCCACTCCACTCGAACCGATCGCGCAACCATTTTGGATGCTTCTGGTATTCGGCCATGGAGTTGCTAAGCATGCCGTCGACCTGGTCCAGCAAAGGACTGGCCTGGCCGAACTCGCGCTCGTTGATCTTGTCGAATGCCTGGGCAAGCGTATCAAACAGCCCGAAAAGTCCTATCAGCCACGCTTTCGTAGCCGAGAGCTCGCCAGGGTCGTCGAAGAAGCCATTTCCTGGGAAGAATGGCCTGTCGGGATAGATTTGAACCGTTTGGCGGAACTCGGCGTCGAGGTTCGGAAGCGCGGCACGAATCTCATAGAGGTTCTCGCCGTAGAAGGTGTCCAGTGTCGAAAGCCACTCTTCATACTCGAGGAAAAACGGCGCCGACCCGATTGCAGCGAACGGAACGATTGGAGCAAAGGTCGGCGAGGGGGGAAGGTTCACTACGCCGACCGGTTCTTTGGGTGTTTGAAATGAGTCGGCCATCAACCCCTGCAGCGCCTCGATGTTGAGATCGACCCTGCTCGACAGCTCGTTCGGGGCTCGTTCGAAAGAAACTCGATAGCGGTTCTGCAGCTCGTGAGTCGACTTGCCGGTCAGAGCTATAAGTTGAGCAAGATAGTCCTGGTCCGAGCTTTGTCCCTGCGGCGGAATCTGACTTGAATCGAAACCGAATCCGCCTTCGCCTACAGGCGATACCATAGCGTCAGTCAGCAATTCTATGAGCAGCGGCAAAACTGATTGCGGATCGTCCTGGGTTCCAGAAAAGATCTGATGGAACCTGCGCCGCAGCGCGTCTTCGAGCATCAGCGCCGTAGCGCTCGCGTACCCCTCCTGCTGCGCGGCAGCGAAGAATTGTCCTTTTAGATAGTCGCGGTACTTGGCTCGCGGATCGAGCAAGATTTGTGGAGCGGTCTTGTCAGGCGCAAACGCCGGCGCTGCCCCCGACGAGCGACCGGAAGTGCGATGAACGTCAATCGCATTTGTCATGTCTAAACTCCTTCGTTGTTCAGGTGTGTATTAATATCTAAGGAGAGGTTCTTCGCCCACGTAGAGCAGAGACTTGGTCTCTCGGCTGTATCCTACGATTTGCGTGGAATCATACCACTATTATCTAGTCGTGAGGATCGAAAGATTCTTTCCCCACCAGCTTGTGCTTTTGGTGGGCTACAAATGTTAAATCACAAAACATTGCTTACGGTCGGCCAGTGAGTAAGCATATGAGCTTCAGGAAACATATAAACCTCCTAATCAACAAACTGGCTTGAATAATAATCAGGTTGTTTGGCTTGCGTAACTACGCAGGTAGGTAGGGAAGGGAAGTTCTGAGTCCACTAGTTCAAACCAAACGGTTTTTTAGAGCCTTGGCAACGGCTTCACTCTTGGAGTGGACTTGCAGCTTGTCGTAGATATTGCGCAGATGGAACGACACGGTGTTGATGCTTATGTTCATCTCAGCGGCCGCAGTCTTGTAGTTGTGACCTTCAACCAGAAGCTTCAACAACTCAGTTTCTTGCGGCGTGAGTCTGTAATGCGCGCGCTCCGGTGGACTGATCTCGCGAAACAGCTTGATCACTCGGCGAGCGATTTCAGGAGACATGGCCGCTCCGCCGTTTGCGACTTCCTTGATACATTCCAATAAACGCGCGGGAGGCGTGTTCTTCAACAGGTAACCCGACGCGCCGGCACAAAGCGCTTTGAATACGTCCTCGTCGTCGTCGTACACGGTTAGTGCCAGCAACGGGATATCAGGGTACAGTCCTTTCAAAACAGGTATACCGTCGGTGCCGCTCATGCCCGGCAACCCGATGTCGGTCAGGATCACATCCGGTAACGCGTCGCCGACTCGGCGAAGCGCGTCTTCCATCGAACGAAAGGCGCCGGTGCATTCGTAGCCGCTGGTTCCGTTGATCAACATCGCCAATCCTTCGCGGACCTCTCGCTGGTCCTCGATGACTGCAACTCTGATCCGCGGCGTCGCAGGCTTGTCGCTGGGATTCTGGTCCTGCAACCTTCGCCCTCCGCTTCGCAAATCTGATCTTCCAGGCCGAGTGTACATTAGAACGAACCAAGCGTCGCCTACGTGTTCGAGTAGGTGTAGCCGGAAGCAAAAGCATGACGAGACGCTCAGGACCCGTTGCGCGCGATTCTGAGCCGGATCCTGTCAGTTGGGAACCAACCTCCGCCGCCCACCGGCACTCTGAGTGTAACGGTCGTCCCTTGCCCGGGAATCGAGGCGACTTCCAGCGTTCCGCCAAATCCCTCCGCTCGTTTGCGCATGCTGATGAGGCCCTGGCCCTCGCCTGCAAAGGCCGAGTCGAACCCTTTGCCGTTATCGACGATTCTCAACTCGAGACAGCGCTCGACTATCCGCGTGTCAATGATCGCTTCACTGCACGAGGAATGGCGGACGATGTTATTGATCGCCTCCTTGTAAATCAGGAAGACGCCGCGTCGCACGTCCGCCGCAAGGTTTACGCTTTGCTCAACGTCGGGCGCCCGGAATTGGAAGCTGATGTTACGCGCAGTCAGCGTATCGCTCGCGAAGCTTCTCATGCGGCGCGTCAAATCCCTTAGCTGATCTCTCTTCGGATTCACTGCCCAGACTATGTCGCTCATCGAGGCGACTGATTCGCGCGAGATCCGCGCAATAGACGAAAGGGGGCTGTCCTTTCGCTTTTCCTCGTCCAGAAGCTGTTGATACGCGACTTCGCTAAGAATTGCGATCTTGGTCAAGTTCGCGCCAATGTCATCGTGAAGGTCAGAAGCAATTCGCGTGCGGACTCGCTCCAGTTCAACCAGACGCGCAACGCGATAACGATAGAGCCAATATAGAATCAACGTGAGGACCGTTCCAACGAGCATGAGAAACCACCATCGTGCCCAAACTGGAGGCAGGATTCGGAACCTAACTACTGCCGGGCTGGAGCTGACGGTTCCATCAGAGCTGACTGCGCGCACCAGAAACTTGTAGCGGCCTGGGGAGAGGCGATAGTTGACGTTGCGCTGTTCGGTTGGCGGACTCCAGTCCTCGTCGGTTCCTTCAAGCTTGTGCTGGTAGTGCAGCACTTGTCCCGGCGCGAAGCTCAATCCAATAAAGTCGATCCGCAATTGGTTCTGATCGGCGGTCAGCTCGGGAAGGGTAATATCGGTTTCACCGAGCGCCGAAATGAAGCGTCGAGACCCTGCGACTATCAGATCGCTGATCAGAATCGGAGGCGGAGGCAACGGATGGTCTTCAGATGGAGGTACGAAATGCGACAAGCCGCCGCTAGTACCGAACCAAAGCCCACCTCGTCGATCTCGAAAACTGGATCGGAATGAGCCGGAGGCTAAACCGTCGGCGGTTGTAAAGTGCAGGAAGTTTCCCGTCGCTGGGTCCAATCGATCCAGTCCGCGCCCGGTAGGGATGTAGATGCGCCCTTGCAGGTCTTCAACTATCAACCGGTATGACGGAACCTCGGTGCTATTACTGGATAACCCCTGAGCAATCGTGTAGGAGACGAACGCCGGACGCTCCGCCTCCGGATTGTCGACGCGAAGCAATCCGCCTCGAGACGAAGACAGCCAGAGTCTCCCTTCATGGTCCCGATATACGCTGGTGATTATTCCCGGCGGCACGCCGTCGTTTGCGTTGAACCAGGTGACGCGGCCGTTGTGGTACCGCGCGATCTCGCCATCAAGCCCGAGCCAAACGTTTCCAGCCAGATCTTCACCGTAGGATCTCGGCATTTTCTCGTCGGGCCATAGCGCTGGCTTTGCGGTCAGGTCTCGAATGGTTCCGGTATCGCGCTCCCACAGGACTACGGGCTTGGGAGACATCGTAGAAATCCAAACGTTCCCCTTCGAATCTTCAAACATTCTGAAGACTTCATCCTTGCCCATTCCATCTTTAGCATTGTAAACGGCTAGAGGTTTGGACTCCTTGATCTGGTCGAACCTGTCGGAAGGAGGGAAGCGAACTATCCCGTGAAGGCCGGCAACCCACCACTCACCGCTTCGAGTTTGAAGCGTGACGCCTTCACATATCCACCCCATGTCGGATACCGCATGCGGTTGGAACCAGGCAAAATGTTGCCCGTCAAACCTGCCCAGGCGCAAGTAGTGATAGTCAGGCGTGGCTCCCAGAGGATCTGCTTTTGCGCCTTCGAAGACGCTGGTGCGGCTGTCGCCATAGACGACTCCGCGAAAGCACACCGCGCCAGTCCGGTCTTCGAATATCGAATCGATACCATAGATGCCGTCTCGCCGGTCGTAAGTAACAAAACCGTTGCGCTCAAGTCTCATCGCACCAGCGTTGTTCGTGCCCATCCACAGATTTCCGCCGAGATCTTCATTGAGCGTTGTGATGTCGTAGTAACTCAGGCCATTTCTCTCACTATACTGGTGAAACAGCCGCCCGCTTTCGTCTCCGTTGGGTGAGAACTGAAGCAGTCCCCGGTTGGTTGCAATCCAGAGCTTGCGGTCGGATGCCTCAAAGATCTGGAAAACCCACGGCGAAGGCATCCCGTCGCCGGTTGAATAGGATGCAGCAACTACCGGAGGTTTGTGCGTGTCGTCGGCTACAAAGCGAAAGAAGCCGCCATAGCGTGTTCCCGCCCATAGCTGGCCGCAGTGGTCCTCAAAGAGGTCGTGCAGATAATTGTCCGGCAAGCCGTTTTCTTTCGTGTAATGAGCCGCAGTCCCATCGGGCCACCTGCGATACATGCCGCCCGGCGTTGCCGCCCAAACCGAGCCGTCCTTGCTCTCAAGCAAATCCCAGATCTGCCATCCCTCCGCCCAGTCAGATGGAATCCCGATCTCAATCTGCTGTAGTCCCAAATGACCGGATGCGTCTTCGAGACGGAACAGGCCTGAGTCGGTGCCGCACCAGATCGCGCCATCGCGCCCTTCCAGTAGTACACTGATCGATACTGGCCGCAGGTGTTCGTCGTCAGCGTCGATCACCGTGAACATGGATTTTTTGGCCGGCTCTACTGCATTCCAGTAGGTGATTCGATTCTCCGGTGCGGCCTTTGGATTGAAGCGAACAAGCCCCGCTCTGGTTGCGACCCAATACTCGCCCTTGCGTGTCTCAAGAAGATCGGTCACCGAGCGGTGCGGCAATCCCTCATCCGTCCCAAAATTGGTGAACGCGTAGCCATCAAAGCGGGACAGTCCGTCGGCGGTGCAAAACCAAAGAAATCCCCGCGAGTCGCGAACGATCCTATTAATTGTGCTGTGGGCCAGTCCGTCGAGCGTTGTGTAGCTGCGAATCGGCAGCCGTTCGGCATAGATCGCCTCGGACATTATCAGCAGGATAAGCAGACACGAGATGCGACCAGGCGATGAATTTGTGCTGAGCTTCATACACTCATACAGCGGAGCGTGAGGAGCTCGAGTTGTCTCAACTGTTCTTCTGCCGCTGAATGTGCATTTTTCGCAGTTGCCGAAGTCGGGGCTTGCGCGTCTATCGTCTTGAGGCTTCGGTAACTGTTTTGTGCGTACTCTAACCGCGCGATTTCACACTGTCAAAGGCTGGGCGATTTACAAGTACGAAAACAGCGGCATTCGAGTTGTAGACCGGGTTCTCTACTGTTCCTCCCATGGAACCGTTTCAGTGTCGCCAAAGACTACGAGCGCCATCGGGAATCTGACGGTTGTGAAGGCGCTGGGCTTTGTGAGCGTGTTTCCGCCTGCCTTCAGCGTTCTGATGATCGACTGATAGTCGTAGGTGAATAGCCCGTGAAACAGTTTGCGATCATCGGTCATGCCATTCAATCGAACGGCCTCCATCCAATCGTCCGCGTCGGTGCCTTCCAGCGTGTACAGCTTTAGCGTGGTCGTGCTCAGACCGTCGGCACTCACTCTGGCGATGGCCGAATGCCCGCCGTTCATCTTGTGAACCCACGCCTGATTCAGGTTGGTGATTTCGATGATGGCGAAGTTCCCACACTGCTGAGTTCCTTCCTGGAACTCGTAGCGGTTGTTCTTGAACCGGACTTGCAACGATCGCGTCATACAGATGGTCGCAGTCGTCGCCTTGATTGCGCGGAGGCCTTCGGGCGCCGAGAGGAAGGTCTTGAACGAGATTTCGTTGTCGCCGCATTTTATCGATAGGGCCGGGTGAACCTCGAAGACGTGATTTGGATTGGATGGGGTGGGAGTCCCGCTTGCGTGCTCGGTAAAGATGCGAAAGAACCCCTTCACCTCACAAGTCTTGCTGATGACATTGTCGTCGAAGTTCTTTGGCCAGAAGCTGCCGGGGCTCTTGCTCACACCGGGCGGAACAAAGAGACAGAGGTTTGGTGGTTCTACAACGATGGCTGAAGGCGAGCCCATGGATACTCCCTGCGCTGAACCTGCAACATGCATTTCGCAATCTGAGCTCAGACTGTGCAGGGAGGAGTGTGCTTGCATTTTCACATTCATCGTTTGGACGAGGGTGTCGTCAGAAGCCAGCTTGTTAAGGAATGCTTCGTTAATGGTGAAGTCGAACTCATCGCCGTCCTGGCCGTTGGCAACGGGGCGCGGGTTCGCAATTCCCAATGGGACTACAAGGGTGGAGAGGAGTACTGCAAGAGCAAGGAACCTGAAACGTGAATGCAATTGCCGACGTTCCATAACAACTCCTCCTTTCTAGAGCGGTGATTGGAACTCCACAAGAAGACGTGGTTGGGTCTGCTAAGTGCAACCCTATTCTAAGAGACTCCATCCGCCGCCGTGACAATGCATTAATAATGCAGTAGGCGGTAGGCAGTAGGCAGTTTGCGGTAGGCGGTAGGCCGTGGGCTGTTTGCCTATGCAAGGGGTAAGGGGAGCCTGCACACTCTCTGCAACCCCTTCAGGGTTGGCACTCGGCACTCAGCACTCAGCACTAAGAAGTCCTGTGTCCCTTCCCAGTGCAGCCCTGTCCTTCTTGAGGCCATCGATTGAAGCATCCCCGTTCCATTCTTTAAATCCACCCTCGTTCTAACGTCAAAAAGCTCACATATGCAGCCCAACCGCTCGGCACTGACTTTGCCACTCATATCTCTGACGCGGAGCCGGAGAGGAGTCCAAAATGCCCGAGAAAAGTACCCTGAAAAAAGCAGAAGAAGATGAACGTGAAGGCAAAGCCCCTTCTACCCAGGCCGGAGAATTCGTCAAAGAAGAAATTGATCATATCCGCGAAGGCAAACACGGAGCGCGTAGCACAAAGCAAGCTATTGCCATCGGTCTGTCCAAGGCGCGACGGGCCGGCGTAAAGCTCAAACCGCCAAAGAAAGGCCAAGCATCGGAGGATACAAGAGAGAAGGCTGAGCGCGACTACGAAAAAGGCCAGAGTTCAGGATCAAGGAAAAAAGTGTCTTCCAAACGTTCCCGAGCGACTACAAAGGCACTTCGTAGAGAGGCACGTAAGGCCGCGTCCAAAGGATCGCTGTCCCGGCAAGCTCGAGGCGCCGCGGCGCGACGATCAAAGGCTTCGCGCTCCAGGTCTGCCAAGAAGGCGGCAGCCACACGGAAGAACGCCTGATCTCGCGAATGGCGGTTTGCCACAAAGACCGACGCATTTCTGTGCGCGGTTCTAGGAGAGGACTTATGAAATCGGTGGTAGGAATATTCACGTCGCGATCCGGTGGAGAAGCGGTGGTAGACAGGCTGCGAGCGATCGGCATGGACGGGAACCGGGTGAGCCTTCTAACGCCGGCCGAGCCTGATGTGTCGGCTGTGCCGACGAGCGATACCGAACAACCGGGCATGGGAGCGGCATTAGGTGGTGTGGTTGGAGGCGCAATCGGGGCAGCAAGCGGCATGGCATTGGGCGCTACGGTGGCCAGTCTGCTCGTCCCCGGTGTTGGGCCGGTGATTGCAACCGGTGTAGCAGGCGCGGCGCTTCTGGCCGCTGGAGGCGCCACCGGTGGCGTGCTTGCTGGAGAAGCACTCGAAGACGCGATGTCAAACGGCTTGCCCGTCGACGAGCTATTCGTTTATGAACACGCGCTCCAGCAAGGTCGAACCGTAGTAATCGTCTTCGCTAACGATGACGTTCAAGCAAACCACGCGCGCGAAATCATGCAGAGCGCGGGGGCCGAGTCAATCGACACTGCCCGCCACCGATGGTGGATTGGCCTGAGAGACGCCGAGGCCGAGGACTATTTGAGCGAGGTTTCGGAATTCGAAACTAGCGAAGAAACGTACCGTCGAGGTTTCGAAACTGCTTTGCACCCGGCGGTGCGGGGACGCGCTAATCAAGAGGCTGAGGCTTACCTGAAACGACGTTCTCCATCGGACTATAACAACGAAGTGTTCAAGCGAGGCTTTGAGCGCGGCCGGAAGTACTATGAGTCGTTCATGACTCGAAACGGGAAGCCGTAAGAATCGACTCCAAACACAGCTCAAGGACGCCGGCTCGCAATAGCTCATTGCGCTCCGGCGTCCTTGCGTTGAACGCTATCGCTTGATTACTGATGATATCTGTACTTTCTATTGCTCGAAGGCGCCGGCCGATCTGCCCTCAACCTCCTCCGAATGTTCATCGGAGTCTCACCGATCTTAGAGGAGTCAGTAGTCAATCCGGCTGAGACGTTGCCGCTAAGTTGCGTCCCTGCCAGCCGCGACAAACCTCCGCCGTTAACCCCGTGTTTTATCAAAAGCCAGTTTCTGCCACTCGTTCGAGTCAGCAGCCACGCGCCTTTCAGCTTTCTGCCCTTTAGTTCGAGCCGCAGCTCGCCTTTCGAAAGCGCTTCTGCTACTTCACCGTTTGCCGGGTCGTATGTTCCCTCATCCCATACCACGTTCCCGTCGCTGGCGAAGTCTGGTTTTTCTGATACCTCGAGTGCCGCGCTGTCAAAGTCGATTTGGTGATCCTCATTTGCGATCGCGACTCTTTGTACCGACGGATTCTGAGAGGGTCCTTTAGGCACCGACCAAGACTTCAGGACTCCATTCACTTCTATACTGAAATCGTAGTGAAAGTTATTTGTTCGGTTCTTTTGAACGACAAAGGTATTTCCGGGCTTCGATGTCTTGCGAACTGCTCGTTCCAACGTCTTTCTAAAAACCTGCATCAGACTCTACTCCTATAAAGTCCCACTGGTTAACTTTTTAGATGACACCACCCTTGCGACTGCTTCCTGCAGTGCAGGGACTAAATTATATGTTCTGGGATCAGCGACTACCCGGTGCATCCGGAGAGTTGCGGTCAGGTGAGGGTTTCTCCTCGGCTACTTCATCCAGACTTCGCTCTCTTGCGCGGCGACGTTCCTGTCGATCAAGCTCGCGTTGGTGATCCTCTCGCGGGTTGCGACCGGTAACGTCAGCGTACCAAGCGGGATGATTCGTCCAAGCCCACGCGCGTGTGACCACGCCTCGAGTCATTGATTGAAACGTTCCCGGTTGGCCGACTGTGCTCAAGTAAATGTGAATCCAGATTCCGAACACCATTATCAAAGCTGCGATGTCATGTAGTACGTACGCTATCGCTACCAGGATCCTTCCGAATACTTCCGGAAACCACATGAAAAATCCTGTAATAAGCAACAGCCCCGCTCCGAAAACAATTTCCCAAAACTGAAGCTTCTGTCCTGCATTGAAGAATCCAACGTATTCCGGTTCCAGTTTTTCATCGCCGCTCACGTACTCGCGCATTCGACCGACCCATTGTCGATCCGCCGGCTTCCACCGCATCGGTGAAAGCCAGTTCAGGAACTGGAACAAATAAACAATCACGAATCCAGCACCAAACCATGGGTGAAGCAGTCGAGTGTTGGCTCCGCCACCGAACAACGGGCTTATCCAGCGATACAGCCACGGCGAATAGATCGCCAATCCCGACAACAATGCCAGGAAGAAAAAGATCGCCACCGTCCAGTGCAGTACCCTGGTGTAAACCGGGTGGCGCAATAGCTCACCCTCGTGAACTGTGGTTCGCCCGAATCTGCCGAAGCGCTGCCTGGCTTGCTCGTCAAAGCGCTCTACCGAGGTGCTCATATTTTCTCCTCCCTCGCAGCAGCATCAGGTTGCGGCAGCTTCGGCCCATTCAGGATGTAGTGAAAGAACACCCCAAGCAGGCTCAGCAGCGCAATCACCAGGCCCACGGGCTTTGCGATGAACTTCCAATAAGTGTAGCTCATCGGTATTTGTGGATCGGCCGGCAGGCCGCCATACAGCTCGGGCTTCGTCGCATCATGCAGAACGTAGATGACGTGTGTTCCCCCGATCGATTGCGGATCATAGAGTCCAGCGTTCGGCATCGGAAACATCGAGTCATGTTGCAGTTGGTCAACCCTCGCCTTCGCTAGCTGAACCATCTCCTCCTTGGTCCCGAAGTGCAGGCATCCCGTCGGACACGCCTTGATACACGCGGGCTCCAGCCCCGCACCCACCCTGTCGGAACACAGCGTGCACTTGTGAACTTTCTTTGTGGTAGCGTTGAACTTGGGAATGTTGAAAGGACATCCCGAGACGCAGTACTGACACCCGATGCAGTTCTGCTGATTGAAGTCCACGATTCCGTTCGTGTACTGAACGATCGCTCCGTCGGCGGGGCACGCTCTCAGACAGCCGGGATCGGCGCAGTGCATGCACTGATCCTTTCTCATCAGCCACATCAGAGTGCCGTCCTCGCGAAGGTGCTCATTGAATTTGATCAGGTTGTAGTAGTTCCACTCGGTAGACGGCATCGTCTGATAGGTGTTGTCAAACGTCGTCTCGCGGAAGGGATGATCGTTCCATTCCACGCACGCAACTTCACAAGCCTTGCAGCCGATGCAGGTGGTCACGTCTATGAGCTTCGCGACCTCAAATTCGCGGACTACACCCGCGCCCGGCACGGTGCCCGGATGACCCGAGATCGCCTTAACCTGGAGCGTCCTTTCGTTTGCCATCTGGATCTCCTCTTTAGGCCTTCTCCACCTTCACAAGAAATCCCTTGTACTCGGGAGTGTAAGCGTTAGGGTCCATGACCGTTGGTGACAGCAGGTTGGCGGGGTCGAGAGACGTCTTGTGCTCGTCTTCGGCGATTCCTCTATAGCCCCAATGAATTGGAACGCCGATCTGGTAAGTCTTCTTCCCGTCGATCATCATCGGCCGAATCCGCCTCGTAACCATCGCCTTCGCCACGTACTGAGCGCGAGCACTGCTCACTTTGACTTTTTCGCCGCCCTTCAGGCCCAACTCGTCCGCAAGCTCCGCCGGGATCTCCACGAAGGGCTCCGGCACGAGCTGGACGTTCATTGGGTTGTTCTTCGTCCAGTAGTGATAGTGTTCGGTCAGACGGTATGTCGTGCAGACGACGTTGAACCCTTGATCCGGTGTCCCGTAGACGTCCAGATCCGACTTGAACTTCCCGACCACCGGGTTTGAAGACTGCTGCGGGTGCAACGGGTTTGCAATCGGACTCTCGAAGGGCTCGTAGTGCTCAGGGAACGGACCTTCAGCAAACGCACCGAGAGGCGCGAACAACCTCCCGATACCCTCGGGATTCATGATGAACGGCCCCATGTGATTCTGAGGCGGCGAATCCGCCTTGAAGTCCGGCACGTCGTTTCCTACCCACTTCTTTGAGGCTTCGTTCCACCACACTTGTTTGCGCTCGGAGTCCCAAGGCTTGCCAGACGGATCGCAGGATGCGCGGTTGTACATCACGCGGCGATTAGCCGGCCAGGACCAGCCCCAGTTCGGAAAGATCCCGAGGCCCGACGGATCGTCCAGACCTCGTCTTTGAGACTGCGCACCCGCCTCCGTCCACGAGCCGCTGTAGAGCCAGTTCCCACACGCGGTCGAGCCATCGTCCCTCAGCCAGGCGAATCCCGGCAATTGCTGGCCCGTTTTGATCGTCACCCCCGGTTGTGCTTCATCAGTGAGATCCGCAAGCGCCCGGCCGTTGATCTCTTTCGCCACTTCCGACAGCGGCGGGTTTCCAGGATTCGAGTAGAACCACGTCAGGTTCATGATCGGATCAGGGAATTTACCTCCTTCTTTCTGGTAGAGCTCCCGGACCTTCAAAAAGATTCGAGCCAGGATTTCCTGATCCAGCTTCGCCTGACCGGGAGTCGGAACTGCGGCGTACTTCCATTGAAGCCAGCGAGCGGAGTTTACGAAGGTCCCGTCCTTCTCGGCGAACCCCGCACCGGGAAGCCTGTACACTGTAGTCTGGATCTCCTTCATTTGCTCCGGCGTAGTGCCCGGCGCTTTCCAAAACTCGCTCGTTTCATCGGGAAATACTTCGCAGACTACCAGCCAGTCGGCCTTCTTGAGCGCTTCGATATTCTTCTTCGAGTTTGGCCCAATCATCACGCCGTTCATTCCGAACGCGATGTGACCTTTCACCTGGCCGCTATACATCCGGTCCCACATCTCTACCCATGAGTACCGTCTATCGATTTTCGGCAGGTATTGGAATCCAAAATCGTTCTCGCGCGTGGCACCGTCGCCGTACATTGACTTGAGCCACGAAACCATGAACTTTGGCGTGTTGGACCAGTAGTTGTACGAATCCCACTCCGATGGCTTGGAGCTTGTGGGAGTCGTGCGTTTGAGGTACGTCGCAAGATCGGTGTCCGTCGGATTCGGCATCTTCAGATAGCCAGGGAAAATGTCGAAGACGCCTCCCATGTCGGTAGCGCCTTGAATATTCGAGTGTCCCCTGAGCGCGTTAACTCCTCCGCCGGCCCGGCCCACGTTCCCCAACAGCAACTGAAGCATCGCCGCGGTTCGGATGATCTGGGTCCCAAAAGTGTGCTGCGTCCAACCGACGGCGTATATGATTGTCCCCGCCTTCTTTGTATCTCCATCTTTTCTGATAGAGGTGAACAGGTCCGCAGCCTTCAGGAACTGATCCTTTGGTATCCCGGTGATCCGCTCGACCATCTCCGGTGTGTACCGTGAGTACTGCTTCTTCAGCAGTTGATATACGGAGCGTGGATGCTGCAACGTTGGATCGTAGGCGACGTTGGGTGGAAGAGTCGGAGGTGGAACTGGTCCGCCCTGTCCCGAAGCTCCGGGGGGGCCGGCCGCCTGATGCCCGCCTCCAACCGGTCCCTGACCACCGTACGTTTTTTCCTTTGAAGCGCTCGGTGGCTGCTGGGTAGGCGTTGAAACCGAAACGGGTTTTTGTGCGAGGCCCGGCGAGGGTTGCGCACCCGGCTTCGCCACGCCGTTGGTATCGGCTGGAGCGACTCCATCGGCACGATTGGGGACACGCCCTCCGGCTCCGGCCTCAAACTCCCCTGCCGGTGCGGCAACCTTACCGCCTTCCTCGTAGTTCCATGTCGACTTGTCGTAGATGCGAGTGTTGGCGTCAAAACCTGAATAGAGCCCATCTTCAGGCAGCTTGAAGCCATCTTTCACGAGGAACGTCGCATTCGTGTAGTTCTTGACGTAATCCAAAGCGATGCGATTGTTCTCAAGCGCGTAATTGATCAGCCCTCCGAGAAAGGCGATGTCGGTTCCCGCGCGAATCTGAAGAAACATGTCTGCGACTGCGGCCGTGCGGGTAAATCTCGGGTCGACCACAATCATTCTTGCATTGCGGGTCTTCTTTGCTTCGACCGGCCATTTGAAACCGCAAGGATGGTTCTCCGCCGGGTTACCGCCCATGATCAGCATCATGTCGGTGTTCTTGATGTCAATCCAACCGTTGGTCATCGCGCCGCGTCCGAATGTGGGCCCCAAACTGGAGACCGTGGGACCATGTCAAACACGGGCCTGCGTTTCGAAGTAGACCACCCCCATGGATCTCATCGTCTTGACGGCGAGAAAGTTGAACTCGTTGGTGTCGGTGCATCCGCCAGCCCAGGCAATCCCTTCGCAGCGGTTGACCGTGCGCCCCTGCTGATCCTTATCCACGAAGGTCTGATCGCGGGTGTCTTTTATCCGCCGAGCGATCTCATTGTAGGCGTCCTCCCATCGGATGGGTTCCCAGTGATCGGATCCTGGTCGGCGAACCTCGGGCATCGT
Source organism: Blastocatellia bacterium (assembly GCA_035315885.1). GTDB lineage: Bacteria > Acidobacteriota > Blastocatellia > UBA7656 > UBA7656 > DATFXM01. The sequence goes on along the minus strand of DATFXM010000031.1, from coordinate 74,823 downwards.
GAGACGGCGCTCGTTCAATATGTCTTGCTCGAGGGACGAGCCCTTCGGGCAGAGCGTCCCGCGATTGATGGGGTGATCGGGATCGCCTTCCACGTGAACCACCTGGGGTGTGGAATTCTTGCCTTTGTCGCTCAAGGTGTGGATGATCACGCCGCAACTGACTGAACAGTACGGGCAGGTGCTGCGGGTTTCGGAAGTACGCTGGATCTTGAGGGCCTGAGTCTGCGCATAAACCGGCGCTAGATCGAACCCAAAAGCCGATAGGCCGATACCTCCGACGATACTCCCTTTGATGAAAGCTCGTCTGGAGACTTCCATAGAGTTCCTCCGTGCAGGTGCAGTTCTTTCGGTTGGAAAATAGCGACCGCCGCTCAGACAGTAGTAGTCGCAGATGCCATGGGCTCGCAATTAGTGCGCCACGAGTATACTCCGAAATTTGTGCGCATGTCTATCTCAGGTGGGACCAGTCAGACTCGGGACCGACGCACATTAGTGCAGAGGTGTGTACTTCGATCAAACGTCTCGCTCTCGGGTTCGCTTAAGCCCCAACTGGGCAGGCCCGACGCGTGCATCGCCGCTGAAAAGGTCGCCGGGCCGTCCGGTCGGATTTCTCAGCGGCAGTCGCTGAAACTCGTACACCTGCTGAGTCTCTTTACGGTCACCGGCAGCATCATCCTGTTGATGACCCCAGCCGCCTACCACCGCATTCTCGAGCAGGGCGAAGACAGCGAACATTTCCATCGCATCGCAGGCAAGATTCTCCTGGCGGCGATGGCCCTGTTGGCTATCGGAATGTGCGGCGATTTGTACGTCATCTGCGAGCTGGTTATCAATTCAACTCGCATTTCGATCATCGCCGCAGCTTCGATGCTGGTGCTGTTCTACAGTCTATGGTTTGCGCTTCCGCTCGCGGTGCGCACTCGGTCGGGCAGGAAGAAATTGGAGTGACAGACCCGGGCGGGGTCTCTAGGATCAACCTGCTTTCCCTACCGCATAAATGGGCATCGTCGGCTGCGCCGAACCGCCTTCGGGTTCCAATGTGATGGCAGCCGCCGCAAGTCCGGACAAACTAACGGGGAAGGGAACGTCGATGAAACCGTGACCCGTTTCGTCCGGCTGGATCAGCCCTGCGCTTATCTTTTCACTGGCGGTCACAAACCATAGTTGATAAGTCTTGCCCGCGGGTGCAGGTGGAAGTTGGGCGGTCACTACCCATCGATTGTCTCGAGTGTTCCAGTAGACTTTTGCCGTAGCCGACGGCGCCGGCTGTTGACCCTGAAGGTCGATCGTTTTGAAACCCGGCGACCCAACGACTTCGTTTACCGCGGCGCTCTCTTTGCGAAACTGTGCCAATTGATCCTTGAGAATCGCACTCTGTCGCCGCACGGCCTCAATCTGATTCTTGCTTTCATTGATTATCGCGAGCCGGTCCGATCGCAGGTATAGATAGGTTCCTATAAAGAATATCAGCAGTGTGGCTGCCAGAGCCCATGGCAGGATCGGTGCGCGGCGCGCCGGAGCCGGTGATTCGCGAACGACCTTTTTCGGCGATACGGATTTCTCGGGTCGCCGTTCTGGAAACGTGACAACAGACGGAGCCGCGGGAGCACTTTGCTGGGCAATGTTTGTCTCGCGCTGGACTCGCGACATGAGAAGGTCTCGCACGTACGCAGGTGGAGCCATCGACGGTTGGGCCGTACCAATCGCGGTAACTATATCGTCAAAGCTTCGTTTTTCCGCGAGGCATATCGCGCAACCTTCAAGAAGGTGTGCTTCGAACACTCGCGCGTCGTGCTGACAAAGGGCTCCGAGCGAGTAGAGCGCTGCGGTCTCCTGCGTGTCTTCGTTTGTCTTATCGTGCTCCAATTCGAACGCCCTTCCTCGCTCCGATCAATCGGTAAACTGGTAGTCCTGACTTGCTATCAAAAGAAACATTGTGCCGGTCACGGTGTAAGTTGAGTCGTGTACGCTGCCGGCTTCGGCATAATGGAAATCGCCCGGTCCAAGCTTCTGCTCGTTTATGTTGCAGTCGCCTTCGAGCACCAGAACCTGCTCGCCCGTTGCGTGACCATGTCTGGGCAGCGACGTTCCCGGCATCATCCTGACCAGCGAGGTTGATATCCCGCTCGACAAGTCCAAATGCAATTGCTTTACCCGAACGCCGCACATTACTTCGTGCCATTCCCCCTCATTGCGGAACACGGAATAAAACCGCGAGCCGCTGACGCGCATCTTAAGCTCGCCTTTGAGCGACGCTGGCGGTTCAACTGCTTCGACTGCCAGACTCAAATCGGCTAGTGTCTCCTCGAAGCTGCTCAGTTCGCGAGCGCATTCGGAACACTTGAACTCAAGGTGATCCGCAAATCTGCGAGCATCATCTCGCTCCAGGACCCCTAGGGCATAAGCCGCGGCCAGCTCTTTTATTTCGTGCGTCATGCCTGGCCCTCCGCAAGAGGTCGCAGCATGTCGCGAAGCTTGATCATTCCCAGCCGCGTTCGCGTTTTGACGGTCCCAAGCGGCTGCCCGAGCTTCAAAGCTATTTCACTGTGACTGAGCCCCGCGTAGTAGGCGAGCTCGATCACCTCTCGCTGTTCACGAGACAGCGAATCCAGCGCGGCCCTCACCAGCCTCTGCCGTTCAGAGAGCGCCGAGGCTTGTTCAGGATCGGTAGAGTTGGCGATCAGCTCACCAACCGTGTCCAAAGCGTCCTTGCTCTGGTCGTGTTTCGCGGACCGCAACCTGTCGATCGCGCGGCTCCGGGCAATCGTCATGAGCCAGGCAATCGGGGCGCCGCGGTTTGAATCGAACGAAGACGCCTGACGCCAGACCTGGGTGTAGACGTCGAGCAAGACCTCTTCAGCCGACGCGCGATCGGTCACGATCCGGAGAATCAGTCCGAACACCATTCGGCTGGTTGCGTCATAGAGCTGGGCGAGGGCGGATTGGTCCCCCGCCGCCACCCTGCGGATGAGCGCCTCCCACTCCGAATCTCTGATTTCCAAAGAGTCTCTGGGCACCCCCAAAACCCGTCTCCTCAGTGTTCTACGCAAACCGTGGTTGCTCTAGATTTGCGCGCCGTTCTTTTGAACCAAGCGGCCGGGCAATTATGCAACAGGCCGGCTGCTACCCGCAAAGGAGCGAATCGGCGAATCGGCGAAGGGACGACGCGGTTAGGAGGGAAGCGGTGACGCGGTGAGCGGAGACGCTCAAGTACTCTGGTATTCCTTTGTGAAATGGTTTTGGTCGAACTTTCCGTTTCGCCGTCTCCGCGTCTCTCCTCACCGCGTCTCCGCGTCGCCCATTCACCCCTTCGCCGTTTTACCCATCGCTCCGCGGGCCCAAACCCGAAACCCGAAACCCAAAACCCGAAACCCAAAACCCTAAGCCCTAAGCTCATACGGCTTGAAATCAACTGCGTCAGCACTGACCAGTCTGTACGTTGTTCCTTCAAGCTCTCCACTCAGCGCAATCTTGATGTCCTCTCCGTGAAGATGACCGTAAACACAGTAGTCCGCTCGACTCTCACGGATCACGCTAAGAAAGTCCGAGGGCTCGTGCGACTGGTTTACTGGCGGATAGTGCAACGCGACTATCAGGACATCGAATTCCGATCGCCGGGACTTCAGAGAATCGAGAGCCGAGCGCAGCCGATTGACTTCGCGCTCGTAGATCTTGCGGTCGTGCGGCTGGAAATACACGTCGTTCGGACAAAGCCACCCGCGCGTTCCGGCAATTGCAATTCGATCGATGATCACCGACGTGCCGTTCAGCGAAGTTATCGAGCCGTCCAGAGACCGCGTGAGCTTCGCCTGCGTCTCCCACCAGTAGTCGTGATTCCCCCTGATCAGTATCTTCCTTCCAGGCATCTGACCGATTCGAGCCAGGTCGGGCGCCGCCTGATCCAGCCGCATTGCCCAACTGGTGTCACCGCAAATCAGGACCAGGTCGTCTGTGGATACGAGATTCTCCCAGGACTCAAAAATTTTCCGGTCGTGATTTCTCCAGTGGTCGCCGAAGCGGTCCATCGTCTTGTCGGTCCCGCCCGCAAGGTGCATGTCTCCGATCGCGAATATTCTCATTCGATATCGTCAGAGTAACAAAGTGCGACCGAAGGTCAAAACTGTTGCCATTGAAATACCTCGCGGCTAGACTTGCGCGGTGACAATCGAAAACGAGGTCGCGGGCGCCGAATCTTTCACAAAGACCAATCGGAAAAGCGAAGTCTCACATTGGCTGGCCATCCTGTTGGTGGTTGTAGCGGGAACCATTGCCTACTCGAATAGCTTTTCAGGTGCTTTTGTTTTCGACGACCATAAGATCCTCGACAACACCCACATCCGCTCGCTGTTCCCTCCGTGGGACGCGCTGTTCGCCCGCGAAAACGTGGACAGGCCTCTCGTGGGACTCTCCTTCGCCGTCAACTACGCCATCAGCGAATCGAACGTCTGGAGCTATCACGCTCTCAATCTCATGATCCATCTGCTTGCGGCGTTGACATTGTTCGGCGTGATCCGGCGCACACTGCTGTCCCGACGTCTTCACGAGCGCTGGTCGAAGCACGCGAACACTCTTGCGTTGTGCTGCGCGTTGTTGTGGGTCGTGCATCCGCTCACTACGCAGGCGGTAACCTACATCATCCAGCGCGGCGAATCGATGATGGCGCTCTTCTACCTGTTGACGTTGTATTGTGCGATACGCGGGATTGAGTCATCGGGCGGGAACGGCTGGTACGCGGCTGCGGTCGCCGCGTGTGGCGCAGGCATGCTTTCGAAGCAGGTCATGGTGACAGCTCCCATTGCAGTGTTGCTGTGGGATTATGTGTTTGAGTCCGAGCCGATTTTGGAGGCTATGCGGCGGCGATGGCCTTTATATGCCGGTCTGGCGTCAACATGGGCACTGCTTGCAGCGACTGTCATCGCTGCGCCCACCAATCCGACAGCGGGATTTGCAGTCACGTCGTTTACTCCGCTCGAGTATCTGAAGACCGAGCCGGCGGTCATCCTCTATTATCTCCGACTATCGGTCTGGCCCGACCCTCTTTGTTTGGACTACAAATGGCCGAAAGCCCAGACGCTCGGCGAGATCTTGCCCTATGCGGTTCTGGTTGTGACGCTCGTGGCTGCGACATCTTGGGGAGTTGTGAGACGTCGCTCGCTGAGCTTCGCAGCGGCATTTTTCTTCCTGGTGTTGTCGGTGACTTCCAGCGTGATGCCCTTTGACGATCCCGTATTCGAACACCGAATGTACCTGCCCCTTGCCGGAATTGTTACCTTTACGGTTTTCGTTGTGTTTCTGTCCTTCAGAAGGCTGAACAAAGCTATTTCATCCGGCTCGCAGCCTGCACGTGGTGAAGCCGACTACGAGCAAGCGAGCTTAGAAGCACCACGCGTGCTGATCTATGTCGGGTGGGCAGCTCTCGTTTTAGCGGTAGCGGTGCTCGCGTCACTGACGATCAGCAGAAACGCCGCTTATCGATCCGATTTCGCGATGATGGCGGACATTGTTCGCAAGAGGCCTGAGAACGATCGCGCGCATGCGAATCTGGCTTTTGCGCTTGCGTCGTTGGGACGTCATCAGGAAGCGCTGCAGCATCTGGACGTCTCCTGCAGGTTGAACCCTTCGAATACGGCTACGCAATATGGTCTCGGGCTGGGATTGTACCTTCAAGGCGACGCTTCGGCTGCGCGGGAACACCTCGAGGAGGCGGTGCGTCTCAAACCTGACGGTGCTGCCCCTCAGTGGGCACTTGGCCGGGTGCTTTTGAGCCAGGGAGCAGTGGATGAAGCGATTGAGCACTTATCCAAGGCAGTGGAGTTGAATCGCGAGTTCGCACCAGCCTATTTGACTTATGGTCGAGCGTTAGAGAAGCAATCCAGGTATGGAGAAGCTATTCGCCAATACAGGAATGCATTGGATCTCAATTGGCGCTGGCCAGAAGCGCTAAGTCAGCTCGCATTGACTCTTGCGACCTGTGAGGACCGGGCACTTCACAATATGGAAGAAGCGTTAAGTCTCGCAGGGAAGGCGGTGTCGCTGACGGGATTCGAGGACCCCGTAGCTCTCGATGTTTTCGCGGCGGTTTACGCGGAGGCTGGGAGGTTCAGTGATGCATCGAGCACCGCACAGAAAGCGATAGATATTCTCTCCTCGCGAACGGCATTGGACGACGCAGACAAGGCGCAGTTGCAGAATCTACAGGAACGATTGCTTGCTTATAAGAAAATGGATAGTCCACATCCTGTAACAACTATTCAGTGGAGGTGAGTGGTGAAGTGAGTTCTGAGTTCTGAGTCCCAACGCCGAAGGGTTCGTACTCAGCACTCAGCACTATAGTGGCAGCCGGAGTTTAGCTTCGCAGCCTCGAGCCGATTGCCTGTTCTCAAGAGTCAGAGTTCCCCCATGAGCCTCCGCAATCTGACGACTCAACACCAGTCCAATGCCCGAACCGCCCGGCTTCGTCGTGAAAAATGGAACGAACAAATTTCCAGTGTTTTGCAGCCCGGGACCCTCGTCCAGAATCGAAATCTCAAGATCCCGCCGTACCCTCCTCCACGTCACCGTCACTTCTCCCATAGTCTCCATCGAAGCGTCCACCGCGTTGCGCAAGAGGTTTATCAATAACTGTTCAAGCTGGTCGGCGTCCGCACGCACCACCAGATCGGGACCCGGCACTATCTGCACGCGAGTTCTCGTTACGAGACCCGTCACCAGATTGATCAGTTCTCCGATTCGCACCGGCGCAAAATTCGGAAGAGGCAGTTTTGCCAGCCGCGAGTACGCCTGAAGAAATCGCGTCAGCGACTCGGCGCGCGCAGCGATGACTCCCAGCCCACGCTTGGCGTCCTCTCGCCAGTCATGAGGCAGCGGCTCCCTCGAGAACAGAAACTCGAGACTCCCGGCAATAGACTTTATCGGGGCCATCGAGTTGTTCAACTCGTGTCCCAGCACTCGAACCAGCCGTTGCCAGGCCTGTCGCTCTTCTTCTCGCAGCGCGCGGCTGACGTCTGAGATCACCAGTAGCTGATGGGGCACACCGCTCTCCCTAAACGTGCTACGACGCATCTCCCACCGCCCCGAGCTTCCGGGAAATGATTGTTGGATTGTCTGCGCGGTTTCACCGGCCAGGCAGTCAGCGAGGCCAAGCTCCGCCGCACTTCGACCGAGCAACCGCTCGGCCGGTTGCGCAAGCAGCCGTTCTCCAGCGCGGTTCACCAGCCTCAGTCGTTGATCTACGTCGAACGTGAAGACCGCAACGTCAATTTCCGCCATCACCGTCCTCAGCAACGCAGTCGCCTCAAGAGCGCCGAGTCGTTGCGCGCGGAGGATCGTCCCTAGCTGGTTCACCTCCAGCATGGCTTCTCCAAGCGGGTCGTCATGTCGCGCACCCCTTGCGCGAATCGAGAAGTCTCCCTCTCGCAGAGCCGCAAGGAGGTTTGAAAGCGTCTGCAGCGGGAACACTACGCGTTCACGCGCCGCGTACGAACAGCCCAGCCAGATGCCTAGTACAAATACGGTGACCGTCCACTCGACTTTCGGTGTATAGCTGCTGGACCACAGCATTATCATCGAGGCCACAACGCCCGGCGATCCGGCGATCAGCGCCAGCAGAAATACTTTTGTATCGAGCGCCATTCGGCGATCGCGCTTGGCGGCGGATCGAGCTCGGGGAGTACTGCGTAGGGCGGGCGTGGCGGGCGAAGCTGCTTGCGCTGGCGGTTTGCTATCGGACTCTGTGACGGCTGCCATGGTTCAATAGTGGATAGTAACACTAACAAATTACCATTCACGAAGTCGTCTGCAGGCCAAAACGCTGGATTCTGCGATACAAAGCGCTGCGACTGAGTCCGAGTTTCTCGGCTGCCCTGCTGACGTTCCCGTCGCTTTGAGCCAGAGTCCTCTGGATCAGGAAGGCCTCAACCTCCTCGAGGCTCATGTCTTCCAGACGACGAGACGCCTCTCGCCCCGCCTGAAGCCCGAGGTCGCGCGCCTCGAGTTTGTTTCCAGCCGCCATGAGCACCGCGCGCTCGACTGCATGATCCAGTTCTCGAACATTGCCCGGCCACGAATGCCTCATCAATGATTGAGTAGCAGACGGTTCAAAGCCGGTTAAGTTCTTGCGGTAACGCCTCACATGCTGCCGAAGGAAATGTTCGGCGAGCAGGGAAATGTCCTCCCGGCGGTCGCGCAAAGGCGGCAGATGGATCTCAACCGTGTTGAGGCGAAAGAGCAGATCCTGCCGAAACCTTCCACCCGCTACGTCGTCGTTGATGTCCGAATTAGTCGCCGAAATGATCCTCACATCGGCGTGACGCGTCTTTGACGAACCGACGCGTTCGAATTCACCAGTTTCGAGAACGCGAAGCAGTTTGGGCTGATGCTTCATCGGCAGGTTTGCGATCTCGTCGAGGAAGAGAGTTCCGCCGTCGGCCATCTCGAAGCGGCCCACGCGATCGCTTCGAGCATCGGTGAACGCTCCCTTCACGTGACCGAACATCTCGCTTTCGAATACACCTTCAGACAGACCGCCGACGTTTACGGTCACCAGCGGCTTTGAAGAGCGAAGGGAAACGGCGTGCAGCGCGCTTGCGATCAGACCCTTGCCCGTACCGTTTTCGCCGAGGATCAGGACATTCGCGTCCGAAGGGCCAACCCGCTCGATGATCTCGAGTACCGGCCGCATTGCGCTGGACACGGCGATCAGCTTTGGTCTTCCTTCCTCGTTTCGCAGGACGCGGTTTTCGTCTTCGAGCAGTTGACCGCGCCGCAGGGCCTGGCCGAGATCCGCCTGGGTGCGCAGGATGGCCAGTAGCCGAGCGTTGTCCCAGGGTTTTTGGACGAAGTCTCTTGCGCCTCTCCTCATAGCCTCGACTGCCACGTCTACGTTGCCCCATGCGGTCATCACCACTACGGGCAGCGTGGTATCAAGCTTTTGGATTCTGGAGAGGAGGTCGAGGCCTTCTTCTCCGGAAGTTGTATCGCGGGCGTAGTTGAGGTCGATCAGGACTATGTCGAAGTCGCGGTCTTCGACCGCGGACAAGACGGCTGCGGGCGAACTGGCGGTCTCGATCTTGTAGCCCTCGCCCTTCAGAAGGAGCCTGAGTGCTTCGAGGACGTCGGGCTGATCGTCAGCTACAAGGATTCTTCGTTCGAACGAATCGGTTGTTTTCATCTATTGCGAACCCGGGCTCGACGAACATTGTGCGTTGTGGAACGCGATCCGAACAAACCCGACAAAACAGGGGCGGCCCTATTGAGGCCGCCCCGTCAAAGAAGGCTTGAGACGCAAATACACAACTGACTTGGTTTCTAGAACCCGCTTTGTTTGAGCTCAGCCTCCGCCTTTGGCTCGTGCTCTTCGTCGACAACGCGGCCGTCGAAGAGGTGAATCTGGCGGTCGGCGTGCTTAGCATAGCGGGGATCGTGCGTGACCATGCAGATCGTAGCTCCCTGCCGGTGCAGATCCCGCAGAAGTTCCATCACCGCCTCGCCGTTCGTCGAGTCGAGGTTTCCGGTAGGCTCATCTGCCAGCAATATCAGCGGCTCACCTGCAACGGCTCGCGCGACTGCCACGCGCTGCTGTTGACCGCCGGAGAGCTGGCTCGGAAGGTGCTTCGCACGATGCGCCATCCCGACCTTCTCCAGAGCGTCGGTTACGCGCTTCTTGCGTTCAACCGCTCTCATCCCGCGATAGGTGAGCGGCAGTTCCACGTTTTCATATACGGTCAGGTCACCGATGAGGTTAAAACTCTGAAAGATGAATCCGATTTCGCGATTTCGTACTCGCGCCCGCTCGGAAAGCGGAAGGTCAGCCACCGGCCGATTGTTGAGGAAGTACTCACCGTCTGTGGGCGAGTCAAGCAGCCCGAGTATCGACAGCAGCGTCGACTTGCCGCACCCCGAAGGTCCGGCGATCGAGATGTACTCGCCTTTCGCAATCTCCATGTGGATACCAGCAAGCGCGTGGGTTTCCACCTCGTCCGTCAAGAACACCTTAGTGACGCCATCCAACTTTATCAGGGGCCCCTGGGCTGCGCTCATTTAGTCTTCCTCCGCTTCTGACTGGGTTATTTCAATCGGATTCGTTCCGCGCTGTCCCACTGGGACGTGTCGGAAAGAATGATCCGATCGCCTTCCTTCAATCCATCCACGACCTCGATCGCCACGACCGAGCTGCGGCCGAGCTTCACCTGCACCCTCGATGCACGCACTCCGTCGGGATCGACTTTGAACAGGCCTACTGTGCTTCGTTCCTGACCGTGCACCGGCCGCCCAACGTACAAGATGTCATCAAGCTTTTCAAGCTGAATCGTGCCGTCGACACTCAGCTCGGGTCGCGCCGCCTTCGGCAACTCGCCTTCGAGCGACGAATCCACAGTGACCGTGCCGTTCTGCGCTGCCGGGTCAATTCGGATTACTTTACCCTGTATAACCCCGTTGCGAGTGTCGATCGTGACGTCCTGCCCGAGCGCTATGTCCTTGACCTGAGTTTCGGCGACTTTCAACTCAGCCTTCAGCTTGTTCGGATTGTAAACTCGGGCGATTGTGAATCCGGGAGTGACCTGCTGGCCCACTTCCACGAACAGGAGCTGCAGGATCCCGTCGATTCCAGCTCGAATCTTGAGTTGCTCGACCTGGTGCCGCTTCAAAGCGGCGTTTTGTTTGAGCTGGTCGACCTTTTCTTCCTGCGATTTCAACTTTGCCCGAGCTTCATCGGCGGCGATGCTCAGCCTCTTCTGTTCGAGCTCGTTTCTGGTTTCCAGATCCTTCGCTTTTATCTCCGCCAGGTCGCGCTCGAGCTTTGATTTGAGCTCCTGCTTGTAAAGCGACTCGATTACATCAGCCTCGAGTCTGGCCTGCTTGTACTGAGCTTCGACGTTTGCGGCGCTTGATTTCTGATCCAGGAGTTCTTTTTCAAGCTGGACCTTCAGGCTGGACGTGTCGGCCTCGGCCGCGCGGAACTGCGACTCGGCGTCGAGAGCGGCTTGCTCCACGACGGGATTCGTGAGCTCGACCAGGATCGTATCGGACTTGACGTGCTCTCCCTGCTGCACGAGCTTCTTGGCTATTCTGCCCTCGCTCAAAGCAGGGACAAGCTGAATCTCGAGCGGGAGCAACGTTCCGAGGCCCCTCACCTGCCGGACCATCGAACCTCGCTTGACTGTGTCCATCAGGAGGGTGCCACCGTCGGCGGTTGGGTCGGCGCGCTCGAGGCGCGATACTCCAACTGTGATTCCGCCTACAACCACAATCGCAACGGCGAGGTAAATAGCTTGTTTGATCTTTTTTTTGCGGGCCGCAGATTTACGCGGTATGTCCATGGTGATCCTCCTGCCGCGGCGTCCTTCTTGTCTTCTCTCCGCAAGTCATCGCTGCATCAAACTCAGCGTCCTTGGTCTCGGCTTGTTCGGCTCTGCTTGCTTAACCGAAGTTGTCATGTCGAAGAGCTTATGCCGAAGTTCTTACACCGCCGCAGTTTCCTCCTCTCGGAAAGGAGGGAAGTTTCGTGCCACGCGGCACCTGCCGCTTAACTGGATATGCTGCTCATCTTAGCACAGGACCTGAGTTTGCGAGTCAATTCTTTGTATTTCGCCCGTGGGAATCACTGTTCAAAAACGAACAGCTAGTCGTCAACGATCCAACCGTCCCGAAGCTTGATGATCCGGTCACCGTAGGCCGCATTCACGTCCGAATGTGTCACCTGAACGATAGTCGTTCCGCCTTCGTTCAAGCGCTTGAACAGCTCCATGATTTCCCGCCCCTGATCTGAATGCAGGTTCCCCGTAGGCTCGTCGGCCAGGATGACCTTCGGGTTCGCTACCACTGCACGGGCGACTCCAACCAACTGCTGCTGCCCACCCGAAAGCTGAGTCGGATAAAGATCGCGTTTACCGACGATGTTGAATCGGTCGAGAATGTCGCACACGATGCTCTGGCGCTCGGACTTCTTGATGTCCCGATAAGACAACGGCATCTCAAGGTTCTCGTACACCGTCAGGTTGTCCAACAGATGATAACTCTGAAAAACAAATCCCACGTTGCGGTTTCGTACGTCCGCGCGCTCCTTTTTGCCCTGCTTGTGTATCGGGTTGTCGTCGAAGTAATACTCACCGGTCCACGCGCTGTCATGCATGCCCAGAATGTGGAGCATCGTCGACTTGCCCGCGCCGGAGGGCCCCATGATCGACACGAACTCTCCCGGTTTCACATCAATATTCACCCGTCGAAGCACGTAGGTCCGGCCCCCGGCGACTTCATAGAACTTTTCAACGTTTCGTAGCGAAATCATTCGCCAATTCTCTCCTGCTCCAAATTCTTCTGCTGCTTGTTAGCGATGGTTGTGACCATCTCTGCCGTGTTAATCTCAACGTCCCACTAATCCAAGACTCGTGCCAAACCGATTGCCCACTAATCCGATCAATTGGACGGTACGCACCGTTCAGGTCTCGTCATTGTTGGGATTGGGTGTTCACAAACGAACATCCCATAAGTCCAACCGAAAAATCAATCCGACAAATTCAGAGCGGTCAACGACACGAATACAGGTTCGTTGTGATCCGGATATCGTCGATGAACCATCCAGTGTAGCCGTCCAGAATTCCGGTAGCTGCGTCAAAGCCCGCCAGGAATCTCAGCTTGACAGTCTGTCCGGCAAACGAGTCCAGATTCACCACTACCTGGCTGAACACTCCAGCTTTGCCCCGGGAAGTCCACGCAAAGCGGTTCCCCAACGGGTTCTTGGACGCGTCGGTGACTTTACCGTCGTAGCCTCCGGTAATCACAAACGCTCCTGCGTCGTGCCAGGTCTCGCCGAAATCGGTCGAGATCTCGAGCACTCCACCGTCATAACCAGGCTCAAAATTGAAAATGTGAAAGAAGCTGAGCCTGACGTGACCGGCGTTCGCCGGCACCGAAATATTCTTCTTCATCGTCAGACTTGCAAGCCGGTTGTCTCCGTCTTTCAAACCAGCATCTTGCACGTGAAAAGACATCGACCCGCTGTGTGCCTGAGCCGTCGAAACATCAAAGCCCTTCTTCTTTTTCCATTTGACGCTTGCCGAGTCCACGTCGTCGAACAGAAGCTGCGACGAAGATGGGTTGTCGGGCCGGCCAACCTGAACCGGAACCGACAACTGCACCGGTCCATTCTGGGTGTTCAGGTCAAGTCGAAGTGAAGCCGTAGCGCCGCACCGCAAAGACCCGGGAATCTGAAACTGGAACGGCGTCGCGTTAGTCGCCGAGCCTCCGGCGGCAATCGTGCTGAAGAATGACCCGGCTTGACCCGTAGTAGTCGAGCCCACGGTTATCGACAGAGACGCGGACGACACCGTAGCTCCCGCCGTCTGCGATTCATTATTCACCGTCACAGAAATCTGCGGAGTTTCGCCGGGTATCAGAGCCGCATCATTAGTGCCGTTTGCGTGGTGAACCGTTACGCCGGCCGCAAGGTCATTGCTGGTTTGAATCGTCAGCACCGGCACCGCCACTTCGTGCGCGTTGGTCATCACCAGTGCAAAATCCTGGTCGAGCGGTCCGCCGCTATTGGGCACGCCATCCCCTCCGATCAACACCGGCCGCACCCTTACGACAAGCGGTCCCGTTGTTCCAGCGGGCAACCGCACTCCTTGAACGTTGTTGAGAAAATCTGGTTGACCTCCGATCCGGGAATACTGGCCGCTGAAAACGTTTCCAAGGTAGGTCACTCCTCCAACGGTCACCTCCAGCTCAAGCTCATTAACTTGCGGCGAGTTCGTAGCGCTGTTGCCCGGAGGATCCGTCCAGGCCAGCATAACTCGCAGCTCTTTCGCAGGGTCGTCCACAACGCCCGTCAATTGAAACGGCGCACCCCCGCTTTCGGTAAACGTCCTCTCGGGCGCCTGCTCAATCAGCACTCGGCTGCTCGAGTCGAGCATTCTACCGATATCCAGCAGACCCCATCCCTGCCTCGCTCCGGGCAGGTCATCTCCTCCGAGCTTGCCGGTTATGTAGCTTGCTGAGTTCAGAAGAAATGCCTTGACCAGAGCAGGACTCGGATCAGTGCCGAGAGTATTCTTCAGGAAGTTGAAGGCAAGAGCTGCTGCGCCGGCCACGATCGGAGTCGAATGGCTTGTGCCGGACGACCATGTGTAGAGGGTCTGACCTGCTGGGAAATAGCGATTGCATACACCCAAATTGCCAGTGGGCTGAGTAGCAAATGTCTGGTCCTGGCTGGCTGCGCCTTGAATGTGAGTTCCTGGAGCTACACAGTCTGGTTTTGCTCTCCCGTCTTGCGAGGGTCCGCCGGAGGAGAACGCCACAATATCCAGTGCGTTGTCGGCTTCTGACGCGCCCACACCGCATCCGTCGGTTCCGTCGGTGCGAAAGTTCTCGCTCGCGCCTACGGTAATCACGTTCTTTGCGGTGCCGGGCATCGACACCGACTGCGCCAGGTCTTCGCCATCATTGCCCGAAGCAAAAACGAGAACCATGCCCTGATCGCCTGCGGTCAGAAAATCAACATCCCGGGTAAGAGAATCAACAACGGCCGCATCGTCCGAGTAAAGATTGCAGAACTGGTCCTCGCAGGCCCCCCAACTATTACTCGAAACTCGAGCGCCGGCACGATACGCGTTCCCCTGCACGTCGCCAAAATTGATGTTGGTGAAGGCGCCGTTGTCCTGGAACAACTTTGAAACTCCTATCTTCACAAAAGGAGCGATTCCCAAACCGTATTGAAATCCCAGCGCATCGGTGAATGCGCTTCCCGACCTGTTGTTGAACCCCCCAACAATTGATGCGTTGATCGTGCCGTGGCCTATGGTGTCGTGAGCCGGGAGTATCGTCGGATCGGCCGGATGCGAGTCGTTGGTGTAGTCGGACATATAGGCGATCCGCGAGACGCCGTCGGCGTTCAGGAAGTCAGGATGAATACGGGCCGCATCGGAAGAGCCGATGTCCAGACCGGTGTCGCCGACGTCCACTGCGACATCAAGGTCAGAATGAATCCCGAGCGAAGCGAGAAATGTCAGGTAGCCGGGAGATGTTGGGCGCGCAACCTGCACGCTGCTTACGGTAGAGAGGGTGAGCGAGCCTGCTGAGATCTGGTTGGCTCGCTCATCATTGAGCCGGAACGGAGCCCACGGCTCGATGGAGATTACCTCTGCAAGCCTTGCGATATCGGGGAGTCTAAAGGATTCAGCACTCACCCTGAGGTGGATTGTGCCTGCGGAGGTGAACTCAGGGATCACTACCTTACGCGCGATGGCCTTTACCTGATCGATAGCCTGCGCGGTGGTGGGTGTGTCAGCAAGGGAGATTGCGATGGGCAATTCCGCGACCGTGTTTAGATCCAGGTGCGGATCGACTTTGTAGGCGGGATGAAAAGGCCCTTCCCATTGCAGGATGCCCTGCTGACGGAGTGATCTGAATTGGCCGATCTGCGCCTGAGTGGCCCAGAGTAGATAGGCATTGTTCGGAATGTAAGAGATGACCTGCGCGCCCGTCTTTGTTATCGAGTCAAAGGTTGCGGGGGTGGGTGGTCCGAATAGCTGAACAAGGTGCAGCGATCGGGTCGAGGTCGACCTCTGTCGGAGCGACGGATCGATAACGGGCGCGGGACCGGCGGTGTCTAGTTGACCGCGCCTCAGCATGATCAGGTTCCAGTCGTCGCGCAATTGAATCCTCGCGAGTTGGTCGGGTCCCAGTTGTGCGAGTTGTGCGTAATCCAGCTCGACAAGCGAGAAGGTTGAGTACCTTTTTATTCGAGCGGCGGCCGATGGGGTCGATAAGGCGCGTTCCGTTTCAACGTCATTTTTTTGAATAGCGATTTTGTGTCGTGCTCCCGGACTTCGGTATGAGAGCGGTCTGTCTAGTTTCGCGAGACGCTTGCGATTGAGCTGCGAGGGGTTTGTCTGCGTAGTTTTGGTATTGGAGTGAGTCGGTCTAGTGCCTACGAGGGCTACGGCGGCGAGCAGCAATGACAATAACGACAACCGGAATAGGTGCTTCATCATTAAAACTCCTCTTGATCGGGGCGCAGCGAATGAGAGGGGAGACTTTGCCACTGAAAAATGACTATTTACTTTAGCGCAAACCGGTAGTGTGTCAAGCGAGTGAGTGCGCTGAGTGGTAAGTCCTGAGTGCTCGCTGCTGAGTGTAAACCCCGAAGGGGTTGCGTCGTGCAGCCCAGGGTTGCCGTCCGCGGCTACCCTGGGTAGGTGCGGGTATGAGTTTCCAACCCTGAAGGGGTTGGGTCTCCGTTTCGCTATCGGATGATTGATGGTTTTTGGAATCGAGGTCGCAACCCATTCAGGGTTGCGACCAATGGGGCTGACGCACCCAGGGTAGCCGCGGACGGCAACCCTGGGCTGCACGACGCAACCCCTTCGGGGTTGGCACTCAGAACTCAGAACTCCGCAGGGTAGCCGCGGACGGCAACTTTGGGCTGCACGACGCAAACCCTTCGGGGTTGGCACTCAGAACTCAGAACTCAGAACTCAGAACTCAGAACTCCCTACGACACCTTAGGCTTGTCCGTAGTCAAATTGACCTGGCGGTCGATCATTCGGTAGAGCGTCTTGCGGTCCACTCCCATTACCTGAGCCGCGCGTGACTTGTTACCCCCAACCGCGCTCAATACTCGCAGCAGGTAACTCGATTCAAGCTGCTCGAGCGTGGGCAGCTCCCCTTCGGGTATCACCTCATTCATCACCGATGCCACCTTCGGCGTCGAGATGATCTCAGAAGGTAAATCCTCAAGCCTGATGATGCCCGTGTTCAAAGCAGCCAGCCGCTGCATGAGATGTTTCAGCTCCCGCACGTTCCCAGGCCAGTTGTAGCGCTCAAGCGCAAGCATCGCATCCTTGGTAATCGACAGCCGCCGCCCGCCCGAACTGTACTGCGACAAAAACGCCAGCGCCATCGATCGAATGTCTTCTCGCCGCTCGCGAAGCGGCGGAACCATTATTGAAACCCCTTGAAGCCTGTAAAGCAGGTCTTGTCGAAACAGCCCCTGCTCCACCATCGCTTGCGGGTCTCGATTTGTAGCTGCTAGTACCCGGACGTTCACGCGCTTCTTTGCGTTCGTTCCAAGGGGTCTGAACTCGCCTTCCTGAAGCACTCGAAGCAACTTCACCTGGAACGCGGGACTAGTCTCGGTTACTTCATCGAGCAGCAGCGTGCCGCCGTCGGCTTCGTCGAACAGACCTCGCCTCGCGCTGTCGGCGCCGGTGAATGCGCCTCTGGTGTGACCAAACAGCTCGGACTCCAAAAGAGTGTCGGGAAGCGCACCGCAGTTCACCGCTACAAAAGGCCTCTCCGCCCGTGGGCTCTTGCGATGAATAAGCCGCGCGATCAATTCCTTGCCTGTTCCTGAGTCTCCGCGCAGCATCACCGGCAACTCGGTAGCGGCAACTCGCGCCGCGGTCTTGACTACTTCGATCATTGCCGGACTGTTGCCGAGCAGCTCCTGCTGCGGGCTCTTCGTCGCTTCGACTTCGATGAGTTTGCTCGGGTAGCGGCGCTGTTCGACCGCCGAAGCAATCGCCTGGAGGACCCCGATTGAAAACGGCTTGCAGATGTAGTCGTTCGCGCCGTGCTGGACTGCATCAATGGCTGCTTCGACCGATGCCTGTCCAGTCATCAGAACTATCTCGGCTTCCGAGCCCAGGCTGTCTCGAAAGGCCTTCAGCACATCAAAACCTCCGAGCCCATCCATCACTACGTCGCAAAAAACCAGGTCAAACTGGTGCTCGGCGCCCATGGCGAGCGCCGCTTTGCCGTTAGATGCAGTCCACACCTGGTATCCCTGGTCGGTCATCGCATCTTTGACCAGGTCCCGCACTATGTCTTCGTCGTCAACGACCAGAACTTTCATTTGAACTCCGCGAAGCCCTTGAGTTGCTCAGGGCGTGCCAGACTGCCCCGATGCTATGCAATTTTCCTGATTGCCTTCGCCTGCGTCGGCAATCGCTGTGCCAGTGCGCGTTCATCAAAACAGCCCGTCATTGCAGGCAGATTACCATCGGCTGGTTCGGTCGACCTGTGGAGTTATGACTCGGTTTCCAACGATGGATGAGCCATTATTCATCACTACGGTCTCGTACGCCGGACCAGGGGGCTCACAGAAAACGGCGGATAGGCAAATCGGCTGAGCGACAAAATCGTTCAAAAATCCCGGATTGGGAGAGATTGGCTACAGAAGCTGGTTACCCGATACGACCTTGTGCTCGTTCATTCTATGACAAGCACCGACTGAGGGCAATAGATGTATCCGGGTGATGGGGCTGCCTGCCACAACCCGAGCACCCTCGGACAACCAGACTGATTCAGCCCGAATGGTACCCGCTATTGCTATTGAAATGCGCCGTACGCGTGTGCTAAGTTGGCCGCGCAGGGATGACCCGCAAGGTGCGGATTCCACCAAGGGTGCGGATTCCACAAGGTGAGGATGGACCCCCAGGCCAGCGATTTGAGCGGTCAGGTTCGCTCTTTCAGTTTCCGGAGACCCCAAGGGTAACTTACAGGCTGGATCGGTCGCTGCAACGCGGGTGACTGGTCGCTCAGAGTTCCGCCAAATACGCGGCACGGCCCGAGCCGAGTCTGGGACTCCGCGTCGGCCAATTTCGCGTCAGTTAGTTCCGCGACAAGCTAAGTCATGGAGAAGACCTCCATCAATTTCGCGCCCGCAACGGCAGAATCGCAGCCAGAAAACTCGCTGGCGGGTTGGCTTCGACTCCAGAAAACGCTCGCCGAGCGCAGCGGCATTTCCCTGGCCGCCCTCAGTCGCGATGGCGCAGTCATTGGCCGAATAGAAAACGACAACAGCATTTGCCAAACCCTCCGCGTAGACCCGTCATACGCCCCTCTGTGCGCTGCCGATTGCGGGACCGCTTACGACAGGGCTACTCAAGCCGGTCAATGCATCGGATACACGTGCCACGCAGGACTCTCCTGCTTTGCGACGCCGGTCGATGTCTCCGGCAAGCAGATCGTCATTCTAGGCGGTCGAGCATTCATCTCCCGAACCAATTACGAGAACTTTCTGGACAACTATGACGAGCTGAGTCAGGTCAGAAGCGGCGAGTGCCTCCGCAATGTTTCTTTTGTGCGACCGACCGAGCTTGAACAGACAAGCATGCTGGTCATCTCGACTGCAGACTCCCATTTTGCAAGTTGCGAGGCGCAGCGCGCTTTGCCAGTCGAAGCTGAGGAAGTTCCCCGAGGACTGCTCGACGCGCACCTGGAAATCATCCGGCTGACCGATCAGCTCGAGTCGCGAAAGCGCGCTCTCGGGCAGTTCTACGATTTCCTTCGCGGAGTGGCTTCAACGCTGGATTCGCAGCGTGCCTACCACCATGTGCTGGCGAAGTTCCGGGAGATTCTTCACGCCGGGCGCAGCTCGCTGATGGTGTTGAATGAGGATTCGGGCGAGCTGCGTCTCGAGGCGGCGTTAGGATCCGGACCGGAATCGACCGGTCCCGTCAGGCTGAGACTGGGCGAACCCATCGCCGGAGCGGTCCTCCAGTCCGGCTCGCCGCTTCTTGTTACGGATGTTCAAACCGATGGAAGGGTGTCGCACAATCGGTCCGCGGCGTACAAGTCCTGTTCGTTTATCAGTTATCCGATCACCGTCGGGCAGCGCAAAGTCGGGGTGGTAAATCTGACCGACCGTCTGGACGGAGGTCCGTTTCGGGAAGAAGACCTGTCGATGCTCGATCTGATGTCGCCTCATCTGGCGCTGATCATTGACCGGACCGAGTGGCATCGCAGGGCTGAGGCATATCAACGGATGTCGTTGACCGATCCGCTTACGAGTCTTCCAAACCGCCGCTATCTGGAAGATCGACTCTTCGAGGAAGTCGAGCGATCCAAGCGTTATGGAACGCCGCTTTCGTTCCTGATCATCGACGTGGATCACTTTAAGAATTTCAACGACATTCACGGACATACAAACGCCGATCGCGTTCTGATAAAAACGGCGCAGATACTTCGCGGATCGGTGAGGGCCATTGACACCGCAGCCCGATTCGCCGGGGATGAGTTCTGCGTAGTGCTGCCGGAGACCGATATTCGAGCGGCCGCCTCCATCGCCGAGCGCCTTCGTTCATCGGTTAACAGAACCGAGTTTCAAACCGAGCGCGACGAGTCAATAGGGAACGTCAGCATCAGCATCGGAGTCACTTCGTTTGGACCCGCTTGTCAAAGCCCCCTGTCGATCATTCAGGCTGCCGACCGCGCGTTGTATCGAGCAAAAACACGCGGTCGCAATTGTGTTTCAGTCTTTGAGGAATTGAATTCGGCCATTTGACGGCCCGAACAAATGACCGACCAGCACAAAACCAGAATTCTCGCTCGAGTGGACGACGATCTTTTTGAGGATCGCGGTCGCGAGGTGGAGTCGATCGTCGGAATTCCCGACGCGATATCCAGGCAACGGCCGTGCAGCCGCTTGGTGCTCGGTGCTCGTCACATCGGCAAAACCGAGATCCTGAGGAAGGCCTTCGACGAGCTGTTCATGCTGCAGGGGCCGGCGCTGCCCATCTACTACTCGATCTCGACTACGCGGTCGACGCCTGATGCAATTGCGGGAGACTTAACTCGCGAAGCCTTGAAACAAGCGGTCGCCTTCAGAACTTGCGACTACGGTCTTGTCCGCGACTCGGCTAAATCTGTCGATGCGATCAGCTCTCAAAGCGACAGAGATGATCTGCCGTGGGTGCGAGAGCTGCTGGACCGCGTCCGTAATCCCGCCGCTTTCATTCACAACCCTTTTTCAGCAGTCTCGGTTTTGGCAGCCGGCACCGGCCTTGTGCCCGTGGTGTTGCTGGACAACTTGCAACGACTCGTGGGATTCGAGACGGACGGCCATCAGGATGAGCGCAGCCATCGCCAACCGGACGAAGCCCTCTTCGAATTCATTGCACTACAGAATGAAGGCAGGACGGCGTTTGTCTTGACCGGCTTGGAGAGGCCGATTGGCGAAATCTTACCCGCCGACGAGGACGTGTTGTCACAGCTTGAATCGATGCGGGTAGAAAGACTGCCGGACGCCGCTATCGAACGAGTTATCCGGACTACATCGGGCCGGCTTGATGTAGAAATCAGTGACTCGACCGCGGAATTGATGGCCCAGCAGCTCGGCGGAGACCTCTTCTACATACGCGCGATACTGGATCGTGCTGCGGCAGACGGCACCTCGCTTAGAACTTTCGTAGATTTTGAAAAGGTCTACGCCGGCGAGGTCCTGAAAGGCAGGATTGGAAGACATCTCGCGGGACTGCTGCGGGTTGCGGCTCGTGAACCCGGGGAGCAGCGCTGCGCGCTCGAAGTGTTGCGCTTGCTGTCGGAGGCGGATGGTCCTGTGCCTCTGGACACGATCCTCGAGCGCGCGAGCCGATATTTACCCGGGCCAGAGTTGCTGATACGCCGGCTGCACTCGATGGAGCTTTTGAACGCGAGCTACGGTTTCGTGGCCGCGGCTCATGACAGCGTAGTGGGCGATTACGTTCGCGCGATTTATCGAGACGAGGTTGTAGGGTCGCGGCCGGCGCTCACCGGCGAGGAGCTGCTTCGCGACAAGTTGAAAGGTTCATACCGGTTGATGATGTCGCGGTTTAATCGTTCGGTAGAATCGCAGTTGTTGGAAGCGCTCTCCCACTTCGATTTTCAGAGCGTACCTGCAAGTTTGTTGAACCAGAAAGTGTTTGAAGAGCTGTATCACGGTTCGAGCCGGATGCAGATTAGACGCGGGCTCGAACAAGAAGAGTCTCGTGCGCGACTGCCGCAGATGGTGTTAGTAAAGGACGCGGGCGCCGGCGCCGAACGCGGCATGACCTGGCGCTTTTTCTTCTCGAGTGGATTCGAGGGAGGAATCTACAGCGAATCGAATGAGGTCGTCTGGCTGATTGCGTTGATCAACGCAAGAGAGCCATTGGATGAGGACTCGCTTAAGCGTGTTGACAGCCTGCTCGACGCAACATTGCGCCGTCGCCGCGAGCTTCAATCAATACCGGTCATACGGTGGTACATCAGCAAGGAAGGCTTTTCGCGAACCGTGCTCGACTCCCAGTTGCCAGCCAACGGCCTTTTCTCGAATTACCTGCAGCTCGATTTTCTTCACGAACAGATCGAGAGACCGCTTGGTGCAGAAGCTCTTCGGTCGAGCGACTTCGAGCTGGTAATTCCAGTCGAAAATGAAACCGAGTTGATTGCCGCGCGAACTGCCGAGCAGATTGCGCGAGCCGCTGAGTTCGATCAGGAATCGATAAATCAGATCAAGACCGCGTTGATCGAAGCTTGCATCAATGCGGCGGAGCACGGAGAGAGTCCGGACCGGCGCATCTACCAGCGTTTTGCGTTGACCGATGACCGGCTGATCATAACCGTACGAAACAAAGGAAAGATTTTTGGCCTCACAGACGCCTCGTCAACCCCCACGACCGGCGTTGCATCGGGTGCCGCAAGGAGCTCGCGCGGACGCGGACTCCAGATCATTCGAGCGCTCATGGACGAAGTACACTTTGAGCGAAGCGATGATGGCGTCAGCCTGGTGATGACCAAGTTCCTCAAACGCCCCGAGAACCCCTGAGCAGGAGAAAAATCGACGACCGGGCCTGCGGACCTCGCGCGATGAACGCGATCCACCGCCGGCCGCGCGGAGGCTCATGATGAGCGTCTCTCAAATAAAATCGAGAACAACTGAAGGTGTCGCCGTTATCTACCCCGGTCCGTACCTGAATCAGCTTCGAGGTGAAATTGTCGAACGTCACTGCCAGGAGTTGATAGGGAATGGAATCCGAAAAATTGTCGTGAACTTTTCCGAGACCGAGCTTATAAACAGCATCGGTATCTCGATACTGCTTGGAGTCATCGAAGCCGTGAACGAGAATCACGGGTCGTTGGTGCTTTGCGGCCTCAATGATTCGAATCGTGAGCTGTTCGAAATGCTCGGGCTGATGTCTCACGTCGAGGTCGAGCAAACGGAAGGAGACGCGCTGTTGAAGCTGAACGGCGAACTGGTTTAGTCTAAGCGGTCTCGCCTTTCAAGAAACGTGGGTCTCGACTCGAGCCGGGCAGTGTCGAGTCGGGATCTGGCCGAGCGAAAACCGAAGTGAGTTGTTGGATGAGGGGAACCAACAAATGAAACTTGCCTTGAGAAGACTGCTGCATAACTTGTCGGCCCTGACTGACGTGGGAGCTGATATCGGTTCGTCAGGTAACTTCGAAGACGTGATCAGATCGTCGCTTCACACTCTGCTGGGTACTCTCGCAATTCCGCGGGGGGCGATCGCACAATATGTGAGTCGCCCGCGTTGTCTAAAGATAGTCGCATCGAAAGGGGTCGGCGCCGCGCCGGAGTCTCGAATCGTGATAGGGTCGGACCAACTCAGAGAATTGCGCGGGAAGAAGCGGGCAATCGTCCTTCCGCCAGACGATCAGACAGCGTCAGAGCTTGCCGCAAGTATCGGGCTGCTCCGGAAGCTGCGAGTTCGCGTTATCGTCCCGATGACCGTCCGGGGCAATTTGATCGGAGCGGTTTTCCTTTCGGACAAGTTTACCGGCGATGCCTACAACCAAGATGACCTGGAAATAATCCACGCGATTTCGCATCACATCGCGATGGCGTTTTTCAATCACTCGCTGTTGATGTCACTCAAGCGCAAGGCCGAAGACAATCGACGGTTGTATCGTGAGATGCGACAGATTTACCAGGACACCGTCAAGGCCTTTGGTCGCGCAATAGATCTTAAGGATACATACACCAGCGGTCACTCAGATCGCGTCGCTCGATATGCACGTGCGATAGCGCGCGAAATGGGCATCAATGGCAAAGAGCTTGAGAATATCTCCGTAGCCGGATACCTGCACGATATCGGCAAGATCGTCGTGGACCGCTCGATCATCAACAACCCCCGGCCGTTGACTGAGCGCGAATTCAACGAGCTGAATCGGCACGTCACGACGGGCTACGAGATACTGTCGCACATCAGCCACCCATGGAAAGAGATCGCTTATATGACGAAGTGTCATCACGAAAAAGTGGATGGCACCGGTTATCCTCAGGGACTGAGCGGAGATGACATTCCGCTTGGATCGAAGATAGTAACGCTGGCTGACTCTTTCGATGCGATGATGACCGACAGACCTTATCGCTCAAGACTCTCGATCGACCGCGCGCTCGGCGACTTGCGCACAAATGCCGGGTCTCAGTTTGATGTCACGGTGGTGACTGCGTTCTGCCGGCTGCTGTTGAAAGAAATCACCAACGAGGTAAAGGACCGGGTGTTGATGCCGATGATCGGGGCTAAGTTTGACAGGCAAGCCGTCGCCGAGAAGCTCTCCTCCATTATTCAGGAATTAGAGGGAGCGTCGAATGATCCTCGTCTGACGAGAGCAGCGAGCTAACGGGATTGGGCGGGGAGCCTGACTCCTCCTGAGAGGGAGATTTTTGTGTGCCGCGTACCGGACCTGGATCGGCGAGAATCGCCGGCAAGAAGCCAGCCAAGGACAAGTTCACCCGACGAGAGTGGAAACTGATTGCAACTCACCGGACGCCTCTTGAGGTTCAGCGTCTGGTCGAGTCCATCCCGTACAATCGCGAGCTTTCCGGACAGACTTGTCTTTCGTTTCGAGGAGTTGTTCGCCTGAACCGAGCGCACTGTCTGGAAGGAGCGCTTGTGGCTGCGACGATTCTCGAGCAGCACGGTTATCCCCCGCTTCTGGTCAGCATCGAATCGCAGGACAAGCTGGATCACGTTCTGTATCTGTTCAAAGAGGGAAGCCGATACGGTTCGGTGGCAAGATCTCGGGACGTAGCGCTTCACGGCCGCAAGGCGGTTTATCGTACGGTACGTGAACTGGTGATGAGTTATTTTGATCCTTACGTTGATTTGACTGGTCGAATCACCGGCTATGCGGTCGCGAGCTTGTATGAGATGGGCGGTTACGATTGGAGATTCTCGGTGCGCAACGTAGGGGCTGTTGAGCGGTTGTTGCAGGAGATCCCGCATCATCAGATCCAGTCATCGGACAGGCGTTATTTGACATTGCACCGGCGTTTTCTTGAGTACCACCGAGATCATCCCGGCAAATCAGCGGACTACTTTCCACGCGACAACTGGCTGTGAAGATGGGAGATGGGAGATGAGGCGAATGGGCTAAGGGGCAACGCGGAGAGGAGAGAAGCGAAGATCTGGAGGGCGCGTGACACCAACCAACGCCGAGTGCTTTGAGTACGAGAAGGGCACACCCGCGTGCCCGCGTCTCTCCTCTCCGCGTCGCCCATTCGCCCATTCGCCCCTTCGCCTCATCTCCTCATCCCCGGCTGATTAACACACCGACCGACTGGACCGCATTGTTGATCAGATGAAGAACAATGCACGGCAGAATCGCTCCTGTCCGATCTCTCATCAGCGTCAATATCAGACTCAGAATCGCAAGCGCAGTGATTGAAGCCCAGTGCCCGTAGTACTGGAATACGTGCACGCCTGTAAAAATCAAAGTCACCAACGCGATCGCAGCCGATTTTCCAAAACTATACGCAAGCCCCGAAAACAACAGACCTCGATAAACAAACTCCTCGGCAAACGGCGCGGAGATCGTCGCAACAATAGCCACCGCAACCCTGACCGCCAGTCCCTTGTTAAGCATCTCTTCAAACGACCCGCCTTGCTTTTCAGGAATGAATTGAGGGAGAAGGTAGGCAACAATCTCAAGCGCAAAGACCAGGAGGACCGACAGCCCCAGCCAATACAACGGTCGCCGGTTTGCCCAATTCCATCCGATAGCCGTTCGAAACGGGACCCTGCCCATCCGCGTAGCCACAGCCCAGCAAATAACTACTATCGCAACGTGAGCCGGAAACGTCGCACTCACCAGCAGCACGGACGCACTCCGCGATTGAAGAAGCTCCTGGACCGCCTGGTCTGTCAACGGAGCCCGCACCGCTCGAAACGCCACCCAACCCAAAACGACCAACAGCGGAATCAACAGCGTCAGCGCAACGCTGATGAGCCACACTGAAATCCCCGCCCCTGCTCCCCACGCTCGATAGACAGGCTCGGCCTCCGGAGCAGCAGCCCAATCAACCGACCGTTCCGGATTGCTGGAAGAGGCGATGACCTGGTTCGAATAATTGACGCTTGTGGGTTGCCCGGAGGTCCGCTCGTCAGGGTCTTGGTCGCTCGGTAGCTCGTGTTCGTAATCCATTCCGATCAGGGATTCCTTTTCTGGGCTGTCTCGATTCCTGCCGTTGTCAATTTGCGCATCTTAGCTGGCGGTGGGCTGCGGCGCGCTGTCGAGTCGTTCACCGGGCTCAAGCCGCTCTTCGAGCCCGCGCTGAATCGCCGCGCGGGTTCGGTCGATCAGCTCGTTGAGGCTTTTTTCGTTGTATGAGCTCGTATCTATCGGCTTGCCCACTATCACCTGGACCCGTCCCGGCCTCGGCGCGAGCGTTGTTTTCGGCAGCAGTTTGAATGTGCCTCGAATCGATACCGGTACTATTGGCACGTGCGCCCTCAGAGCGATCTTGAACGCACCCGCCCTAAAAGGTTGAAGTTTCCCATCGGGAGTACGCGTACCCTCAGGGAACACGGCAAGCGACTTGCCTGAGCGGACGCCCTCGATCACGTTTCGAAGGCTTCTGGCCGTTCTGCGTGCATCGCTGCGGTCAATCGGGAAGTTGCCGGCTGTCCAGAGGTGCCAGCCCATAAAAGGAATGAAGAACAATTCCTTCTTCGCCATTATCCGAAACTGGTAGGGCAGGTATGCGAATAGAGCCGGGATATCAATCAGGCTCGAGTGATTCGCCATATAAACGTATGTCTGATCGGGACTCAGGTTCTCAGCGCCAAACACGCTGATCCGCGCGAAGATCGTCCACGCTATGAGGCGGCACCACCACCTCGCGCACCAGTGCTGCATCGCGCCTGACCTGTCGAAGGGCCATAACAGCAGGGATATCGTAGCCATCAACACCGTGTGCAGGTACCAACCCAGGTTTGCAAACGGCGCCCAGACGTAGACAAGGATTTTCTTGAGAACTCTCATTGCCGGATCAAAGGCTCAGCAAGCATTATCGCGATTATTGACTTCGCATCGTCGATCTCGCCGCTCTTAACCAACTCTTGCGCTTGTTCGAACGGCATTTGCACGACTTCGATCTCTTCGTCGTCGTCCAGATTCTGCGCCGAAGCCTCGAGACCAAACGCCAGATAAACGTACAGGCGCTCCTCGCAATAGCTGGGCGCTACGAAGAATTCACCCAGCTTCACGAATTCCTTAGCCCGATAACCCAGCTCCTCCTCGAGCTCTCGCTCAGCGGTTTCGAGAGGGTTGTGACCGGGTTCGATTCGACCTGCCGCGATCTCCAGAGAGTACCTCGCTGACGGATACCGCCATTGTCGCACGAGCGCGACACTCCCGTCTTCAAACACCGGAAGCGCCCCTGCACCGCCGTTGTGATGTACGACCTCGATCTCGACCTCACCCTTTGATTCGGATTTGTACCTGCTGATCGAAAGATCCACGACTCGACCTTTGTGCAAATACTTTCTGTTTACCAGTTCGTGCGACAAGAGTTTTTTCCCGACTCCGTGCCAGTTGTAACTCGGTCCTCAGCGTTTCGCCTCACACTGTCGCGTGCTGCGAATCGTCTTCCTCGAGCAGCCGCTTAAGTTCGCCGATAAGGTACAGTGAACCGGCGACACAGATGAGTCCGCCCGGCGCAGTGACGCTTCGGGCCCACGACAACGCCTGGCGTACGGTCTCGGTAAAGATCACGTTATGAGATCCCACCAGAGCCGGCCTGGCGAGTGAAGGACCCGTAGCTCCGCGCGGGTCTCTGAGTTGTGTGAGGACAATGGTCCTGGCCAGATCAAACAACTCGCGACCCATCCCGTCAATGTCTTTGTCTTTCATCGCAGCGAAGATCATAGTCAGCGGCGGAGTTGCGTATTCCTCGAGGAACAGTCTGAGCGCATGGGCTCCCGCCGGATTGTGAGCGCCGTCCAGAAGAATTGCGGGGCGATCATCAACCAGTTCAAGCCGGCCGGGCCACTTTGTGTCTCGAAGTCCGGCAAGCAGAGCCTCGCGAGGGATTGCAAAGCCTGCCTCATTCAGCAACTCAGCGCTCTCAATGACAGCCGCGGCGTTGTCGGCCTGATGTCTCCCTCTCAGGCCGGCGAGCACGCCCGAGTAGGTTGATCGAGAAGATTCGTAGTTGAACACCGGTCGGCCGAAATCACAGGCGCCGGTTAACGCGGGTTCATTGGCGAAAGCCGGCAAAACTGACATCTCCAGGCATCGCCGCATCAGAACTTCAACCGCATCTCCATTACGCTGGCGACCGATTACCGCCTGTACGCCCGGCTTTATGATTGCTGCCTTCTCAGTGGCGATGGATTCGATCGTGTCGCCGAGCAGGTTCTGGTGATCGTAGTCTATTGACGCTATGACCGAGAGGATCGGGTCAACGGTATTTGTCGCGTCGAGTCGTCCGCCGAGGCCGACTTCGAGAACAGCGATCTGGACGGACTGCTCAGAGAACCATTTCAGTGCGATCGCGGTGATCTGCTCGAAGAATGTAGGCGGCGATGATAGCTCGCTGGCGTCCACCAGCCGTTCGGCCGCAAGTCGTACTCCAGTGGCTATCCGCGCGAAATCTGCTTCGTCGATCTCCCACGAGTCAACTCGCATTCGCTCCTGGATTCGAACCAGGTGCGGTGAAGTGTAGAGTGCGACGCGGTGTCCGGCGGCGCGCAGGACCGAGTCGAGCATCGCCGACAGCGATCCTTTGCCGTTTGTGCCGGCGACCAGAACCGACTTGAATGAGTTCTGTGGATTTCCCAGCGCTTGCAACAGCGCGCGGGTGCTTTCCAGGCCGTACTTCGCCGCGAGTACTTCGTGTCCGAGTGACAGCAGATAAGCGAGTGATTCCTTAA
The DNA here is from genome assembly GCA_035315885.1 of Blastocatellia bacterium. Taxonomy (GTDB): domain Bacteria; phylum Acidobacteriota; class Blastocatellia; order UBA7656; family UBA7656; genus DATFXM01. Next base: position 45,907 of record DATFXM010000031.1, on the reverse strand, counting down.
AGTTCATGCGTTCCGGTTTGTGAGGGAACGGTTGTCAGAAGGCAGTGGGGCGTAGACGTCCACCAACGCGGTGTCTTGCTCCACGGTTTCTGAGCCCGGCTTTAGTGATTGGAATTGCCCCTAACCCTTGCCGTTGTGATTCATGAAATTGAGGGAATTCACAATGAATTCCTTCAGCTCCGAACGCTTCACCACGGCGTCAAGCATCCCATGGTCCAACAGGAACTCTGAACGCTGAAACCCTTCGGGGAGCTTCTGTCTGATGGTTTGCTCTATGACTCGCGGTCCCGCGAACCCGATCAGCGCTCCGGGCTCGGCGATGTTCAGATCTCCAAGCATCGCAAAACTCGCGGTGACTCCTCCGGTAGTGGGATCGGTCAGGACCGATAGGAACGGCAGACCTAACTCGTCGAGCTTGGAGAGCGCGGCCGAAATCTTCGCCATTTGCATCAGGGAGATCGCTCCCTCCTGCATCCGTGCACCACCGGACGCCGAACAGATGATCACTGCCGAATGCCTCTCAATTGCGTGTTCTATCGCGCGAGTTATCTTTTCACCCACGACCGACCCGAGGGATCCGCCTACGAATGCCAGTTCCATGGCCCCCACCACCGATGAGTGACCGCCTACCTTGCCGCGCACGGTGATCATTGCATCGAGGAGGTTGGTGCTGCGCTGAGTTTCCTCGAGACGTCTTGCATAGGACTTGGTGTCCACAAACTTGAGGGGATCGGTAGATACCAGGCCGGGGTAAAGCTCCTCCTCCCACTCTCCGTCGTCGAGAATTATCGCCAGCCGCTCCAGAGCCGAGATGCGGAAGTGGTAGCCGCATTTCGGGCAAACCTTCATGTTCTCCTCAACCTCGCGCTTCATGAGCATCTGCTCGCACTGAGGGCATTTCATGAAAAGGCCTTCGGTGCGGACAGTACGCTCTTCGTCCGGAGTTGTAGGGCCCCCTTTGTCTTTTCGCTTAAACCAGCTCATTGCAAATTAGAGTTCAGAGTAGCTACACGACTGCTCGCTGACTCGAGCGGCCTGTTGACCGAAGCTCGCTACTTGTTTCGAGAGCTGAAGTCGGTCATTTTTTCAGACACGCCTGCCCGATGATTCGTTACGCGCGCGAGAATAAACAACAGGTCGGACAATCGGTTGAGATAAACCAGAGCTTGTTCGTTAATCGACTCGACCTCTTTCAGCTCGACGGTCCTTCGCTCCACGCGACGCGCAACAGTTCTCGCCAGGTGCAGCGCGGCGCCGGCCTGAGATCCGCCGGGAAGTATGAATTCCTTGAGCGGCTCCAACTCTTCGAGAAATTTGTCCGAAAGCTCCTCAAGCTTACTGATGAAGTCTTCGTGAATCCGGGGTACCGTAATCGTTTCCGGGCTCGCAAGATCAGCGCCCAGAGTGAAGAGATCATTCTGAATTACGCTGAGCACGCCGTCGATTTCGACGTCCGTCAGCCACGAGCGGGCGAGTCCGATCAGCGAGTTCAACTCGTCTACGTCGCCGTAGGCTTCGACACGCCTGCTGGATTTGCTGACTCGTTGGCCTCCGACTAGCGAAGTCTCACCCGAATCACCGGTCCGAGTGTAAACCTTTGATATGCGCATCCCCTTTGCCATCAGAGAGACAGCCATTCTAGGCGCGCCCATGATGCTTGTCAAAGAGTCGACTTCCCGCTAAAAGACTGTGTGTAACGGTTCTAATCCGGAAGAAACGAGTAATCCAAGTTATCAGAGGTCCCTTCTGGGCACGATATACGGGAAGTCGCTGGGAACTCAAGCCCGGATAGTGGCTAACAGCGGGGACATCGCCTAATCTTGATTGCGTCATGACGAAGAGGCGATCGGTTCTAAAAGGACTCGGCTCGACAGCGCTGGCTGGACTCTCGTTCGATGCTCTTGGCTTTACGAGCCGGTTTCACACAGATCCTTTGATGGAAAGGAAACCTGTGCCAGCTAAGATAACCAAGATTTTCGATCCTGCTGATGGATTTGGAGCTGTTTCGGACGCGTTTATATTGACCGACTCCACGCTGGCCAGGCGGGGCAATCGCTGGTGGATGTATCTTGCCGGCCGGGCGCGGAGCAGTCAGAGCATCGATCTGTTCAGCGCGTCGCTGCCCCAAGATGCGCCTCTCTCTGCCGGAGGGTGGACGGTTACGGCAGTTCCCGATGATAAGACCCGGATCGCGCGCCTGGCTGGATATGAGCGGAGCAAGGACTGGGACTTACGAGGAGGAAGGCACTGCCCTTCTTACGTGGTGGGATGGGATCCGCAACGGCGAGCGGCGGTCGAGCGAATCTATTACGCCGGCGGTGCGACGAATGTGCTGGGTCCGTATGCGATCGGCTATCTCGAATGGGATGGGAGTAAATGGGTGGATCAGCCGGCGCCGGTGTTTAAAGCGAACGAGGATTGGGAGCGCGGCAGCGTCTATGAGCCGAATCTCATTTACCACGATGGCAAGTGGAGAATGTGGTACGTCGCCGGGTCGAATCAGCAAGACTACCTCGTGCATGGTTACTCGGAGAGTGCGGATGGCCGAACGAACTGGAGCAGGCACCAGATGTTTTTCAGTCCCGAACAGAAGGTATTCGACTTCTGTGTAGTCAAGACGAGTCATGGCTTCGAAGCGGCCTTTTCACGCGTCTGGCTGGGCAAACCGCCGCGACCGGCGGAGACTGGCTTATGGTGGTGTCACGCCAGGGAGCCTTCCTCGAAGATCTCGGACTGGAGCAAACCGCTGCAGATAATGACCGCACAGGATGACGGCTGGTATACCGGGCCTTGGAAACCTTCGTTGCGTTACGGCGAGGAAGACGATAAGAAGATGTTTGTCTTCTTTGATGGGCAATACTTGAAAAAGGAGCCGTCTCCGTTCCCGTATGTGTTCACCCTTGGGTGCCTGGAGATGCAGAGACCGGAGTGAGTCGGCGGCCGGTTGTTGCGTGGAAATTTGACTCGCTTTGTTTGCAATTCACTGCGGTTTCCGCTTATACTCGGCTTTCTGTTTCCAGCGCCTCATAGCTCTGGTTTGAAGTGCAGTCGATGTTGCAATGCTCGACGTTGAAGATGCGGAGTCGTAGTTCAGTTGGTTAGAACGCCGGCCTGTCACGTCGGAGGTCGCGGGTTCGAGTCCCGTCGGCTCCGCCACTTTTGAAACAGAAGGACTGAGGGATAAGAGATCGCAGCAGCGACCTTATTCCTCAGTCCTTCTCGTTTTGTCAGGAAACCGCGAAAGGCTTCTTGCAACTGTCTAACGATCGCTTTGTTGATGAGGCGGCCGGCGCCAGTTGGACGACTTAAGCGATGATCACAGTAGACGAGGCACTCAAAATAGTCCTACAGCGCGTTCAGCCGCTTCCCGTCGAAAGGATTCCCCTAGATCATGCGCTCGGCCGAGTGCTGGCCGAAGACGTTCGCTCGGACATAGACCTGCCGCCTTTTGATCGCGCGCGAATGGATGGTTACGCGGTGCGCGCGAACGACCTGCTAACAACTCCGGCTACTTTGAGGTGCATCGGGGAGGTGGCGGCCGGAACGACTTTCGAAGGGCGAGTCGGTCGGGGAGAGGCGGTCAAGATTTTTACCGGCGCGCCGCTCCCGGAAGGCGCGGACGCCGTCCAGAAGGTGGAAGTTACCAGATCGAACGGGGATGAAGTCACGTTCGATGAATCGGTAGTTCCCGGACAATTCGTGACAAAGCGGGCGAGCGAGTGCTCTATCGACGAACTAGTCGCCGAGAAGGGAAGGCTCATCGGGCCGGCTGAGATGGCCGTGCTGGCTTCGTTTGGGTACGCAACTGTTTCCACTCGACCGAGGCCCCGAGTTGCGGTGATCTCGACCGGAAGCGAGCTGATAGATGTCGCACGGAAACCTGTTGGGGCTCAAATCAGAAACTCGAACTGTTATACGCTTGGTTCATATGCACGCCGAGCTGGGGCGAATGTCGAGAACCTGGGCACTGTCCATGACGATCTTCAGTCCACGCGCGAGGCTCTGGAACGGGCCGCAGACAAGCGCGATGTGGTGGTTACGTCGGGCGGGGTCTCGATGGGTGATTACGACCTTGTGAAAGCCGCCTTGGTCGAGATCGGGGCAGAAGTCTTTTTTGACAATGTAAAGATCAGGCCGGGGAAGCCTACGGTGTTTGGTCGAAGAGGGTCGACTTATTTCTTTGGATTGCCCGGCAATCCGGTCTCTACTTCGGTGACTTTCAATGTATTCGTGTGGCCGGCGTTGAAGCTTCTGCAAGGGGATGCTCATCCTGCATTGCCGACGGTAGTAGCGGAACTCTCGTCGGAAGTGGTGGACTCGTCAAACCGCAGGAGCTATCAGCCTGCGAGACTCTTCATCGAGGGGGGACGCGCGTTTGCGCAACCGCTGAAGTGGGTAGGTTCATCGGACCTGGTCGCGTTTATGCGCGCCAACGCGCTGATCATCTCAGGGGAAGAGGTCCACCGAATCGCCAAAGGCGAGCGGGTGGAGGTGTTGGCGATCGGAGACCTCGAAGGTAAGTGAAAGGCGAATGCTGAGTGCTGAGTGCTGAGTTTGCTCACTCATAAGCTTTCTTGTCATTTCAATACGGCACCAAAGAAGTCTAGAATAGCGCATGTCCGACTCAGGACTCAGCACTCAGGACTCGGCACTATCATGGATTTGACACACATTGATGAAGAAGGCCGGGCGCGGATGGTCAATGTCGGCGACAAGCCGGTTACTACTCGTGAAGCCGTCGCCAGCGGGCATGTCAGAATGTCCGCCGCCACCGTAGAGGCGATCCGACAGCGCCGAACTCCCAAGGGCGACCCGCTCGAAATCGCAAAGATCGCCGGTTTGATGGCTGCGAAGAAAACAGCCGAGTTGATCCCGCTTTGTCATCCGCTTCCGCTGAATCACGCGGGCGTAGAGCTCACATTGACCGGAGACGGAGTATCGATCACCGCGACCGCCCGGACCGACGCGAGGACTGGCGTCGAAATGGAGGCCCTTACCGCGGTCTCGGTTGCAGCTTTGACTCTGTACGACATGTGCAAGGCGATCGATCGCGGGATGGTTATTGGCGAAATTCGGTTGGAATCGAAGACCGGCGGCCGTTCGGGTGACTACAAGCGCTCTGAAACCTGATAAGCCGCATTGTCGTATATTCTCTCGATGAGCACGCCGACCCAGGTCAAGGATTCGTTTAAGCTCCTACTGATTGCTTCGGGTATCACTCTGCTGTTGTGGTTTGTCCCGTACGCGGGCGTCCTGACCTATCCCGTCAGGCTTTTTGTGACCTTCATCCACGAGGCGGGCCACGCCATCGCTGCTCTCGCCACCTCCGGCACGGTCAATTCGATAGCCCTCGACTGGAACGAGAGCGGATTGACTTACACGCGGGGTGGCTGGCGGTTATTTATCTCCAGTGCGGGGTATTTGAGCACCATTGCCTACGGTGCCTCGCTGTTGCTGCTGCTTCGTTCAGCACGATTTGCGCGGCTTGCCGCAGCGGGGACCGGCGTTTTCGTGCTGTTGATCACGGTTCTGTTTGGGGGGAACTTGCTGGTATGGCTGGTTGGGCTGTTATTCGGAGCTGGACTGGTATTCCTCGGTGTGAAGGGCCGAATCGGGGTGACTCATTTTCTGATGAGCTTTCTAGCGGTCCAATGCCTGCTAAATGCCTTCTATCATCTGCGTGCGCTTCTATATTTGTCCGCATTTGACCCCTCGATTCCTACTGACGCTGGAAATATGTCGGAAGCGACTGGAGGTATCATCCCTCCGATAGTCTGGGCTTTGGGCTGGTCGGTGCTGTCGGTGCTCGCGGTTGGGATGACGCTGGTGGTCTACTACCGCAGTCTGCGCCGCAAGAGTGAGTCGATCGATCCTTACACGCCCCTCGCTTTACCGCCGCTTCCTCGTAGTTCTGAGGGCCGAGTTCTGAGTTCTAAGTAGTTTGCCTTAGACGGTAGGCTACAGCTACGGCTCAGAAACTCAGTCAGTACTCGGAACTCAGAACTCGCAAGCCGGGACAACACAATCGTTTGCATAGTTTCGCGCGCTTGAATAGAATCTGCGCCTCTGTCGCTGGCGGTGTGGGGGCCGTCACGGCTACGGGAGTTACTTTCTTTCTCTAGTGGGAGCGTGCGAAAGCATGTCGTGGGACGGAAAAGAGAGAAGGAGTGGAGGCGAGCGGCGTCTGTGTGAGAGACGACGAACAATGCGTTACAATGTCAAATCTCTTGTCATCGTGGATGGGATCACCTGGGTTGACGGGGAAGGCAGCCAACGCCGGCAACGCATAAGACGGCGAGACGACCGCGAAACGCTTGCCATCAGAATAGTCCACCTCGCCAGGCCATGAGGAGTTCTGAGTACTGAGTTCTGAGTTCTGAGTGGTGAGCTTGGAAACCGGCACGGTCGGATGCTGCCAGATTCAGAACTCAGAACTCGCTACTCAGAACTTGAGCCATGTCTGACTCCATGATCCTCAACATCGATTCCGATGAGCGCGGCTTGATCGCGGCCATCGTGCAAGACGCAGCGACCAGCGATGTTGTTGCTCTTTGTTATCTCGACAGCAAGGCGCTGGCCGAGACGCTGCAGACCGGTGGCGCAGAACAGATCGCTTCGCGCTTGCCGGCACTGCGCGAATATAACTGGAAGCTGGTGGATGTCCGCTCAAACCTCGACGGGCACTCGCTGACCGTTCTGGTCGAACGCGACGCCGCGGTTGCCCGAGACTCGCACCCAGCAAGCCTCCTGAATCCGGTGGCCGAGTCTCAGCCCCGCAAGCCGGACCTCGAACTTGTAAACGTGAACTCGATGGAGTTCGGTTTTACGATAAGTGCTCTCTATCAACTGATAGCTCGCCGCAAGGAAGAGCTTCCCGAAGGCTCCTACACGACCTACCTGTTCAACAGCGGGCTGGACAAGATCCTCAAGAAGATCGGCGAAGAATCGGGAGAGGTGATCATCGCCGCCAAGAACGCTTCTTCAAGAGAACTTGTCTCAGAGCTGTCCGACTTGTTTTATCATTTGCTGGTGATGATGGTTGAGCGAGGCGTTAAGTTGGAAGAGGTGCGCAACGAACTGGCCGAACGCAGCTCGGCAGGGAAAAAACAGACCGACTAGAGGAGAAAGAGAATCGATCCGCTCGACCTATGGAAAGCCTGAGCCCGCCAACTTACGACGAATTCTTGAAACTTGCGAGTGAAGGAACCGTAGTTCCGGTGGTCAAGCGGGTGATGGCTGACCTCCTGACTCCGGTCGCTGCCTATCTCAAGATCGAGCGGCTCAGCAAGTTTTCCTTTTTGCTTGAATCGATCGAGGGCGGCGAAAAAGTCGCTCGCTATTCTTTTCTGGGTTTCGATCCTCACACCATCGTTCGTTCCCGGTCCGGCAAGACTTCCATCGAACGCGGTACGTCGACCGAAGAGACAGGTGAGGAGATGCTGGCGGTGCTGCGCAGATTGTCGGGACGGCATATACCCGTCCGCGTGCCCGAGCTGCCGCCTTTCACGTGCGGCGCGGTCGGGTATCTGTCCTACGATGCAGTGCGCTGGTTCGAGAAGATCCCAGACAACAACCCGGACGACCTCGAAGTCGAAGACTCGGTGATGATGTTCTTCTCGCGGATCCTGGTGTTCGATCACGTCAGACATCAGATACATCTTATCTCCAACGTCTTCACCGAAGGCCGAACTCAGGGCCTGGAAGACGCCTACCGCCAGGCAGTAGACGAAATAGAGGCAATCGAAGCTCACCTCGAAGATCCGATAGAACCGTTGAAGCGAGCGGAACCTGCGGTTCCTACGAAGGTCCGCTCGAACATGAAGAAGGACAAATTTGAAGAAGCGGTTCTGAAAGCTAAAGAGTACATAAACGCCGGCGACATCTTTCAGGTTGTCCTTTCGCAGAGATTCGATACCGCGCTCACCGCCCATCCCTTCGAAGTTTATCGGGCACTCAGGGTCGTTAATCCATCGCCGTACATGTTCTTCCTAAAGATGGACGACTGGGCGGTCCTTGGTGCGTCCCCGGAGATGCTGGTGAGGGCGACCGGTCGAAGGCTCGAATATCGGCCGATTGCAGGCACGCGGCCTCGCGGGGCTACTGAAACTGAAGACGTGCTGCTTGGCGAAGAGCTAAGAGCCGATGAGAAGGAAGTCGCCGAACACATAATGCTCGTGGATCTGGGCCGCAACGATTTGGGGCGAGTGGCGGACTACGGCTCCGTCGAGGTTACTGATCTGATGGTCATCGAGAGGTACTCGCACGTCATGCACCTCGTCTCTTCGATAAAGGCGCGACTCAAAGCTGGCAAGGATCGATTCGATGCGCTGGCGGCCTGCTTCCCTGCGGGAACGGTCACCGGTGCGCCAAAGATCCGCGCGATGGAGATCATCGAAGAACTGGAGACCAGCCGGCGGGGTGTGTATGCGGGCGCGGTGATGTACCTCGACTACTCGGGTAACCTGGACTCGTGTATTGCGATTCGAACGATTGTAGTCAGGCACGGAAGGGCCTACTTTCAGGCGGGCGCGGGGATTGTAGCCGACTCAGTCCCTGAGACCGAGTACGTTGAAACGGTGAATAAGGCTCGGGCGATGTTGCAGGCGATAGAGATGGCAGAGAAAGGTTAGGGATGGGGAGATGAGGAGATGACGCGAGGCAGGACCTTTGATGTTATGAAGCAGTCGCCTCCCTCGACGCAAGTCGATGTTAATCAACCGCGAGTTTATCACTCACCCGTCGGAGGCGCCTGCTTCATAACATCAAAGGGTCGTGAAAACCTCAAAAGCTCGCAAAGAACCTGAAAGCGCCTCTAGTCAACTCTCGGAGCTGCCTTCGGTCTTGCTCTTTGTGGCCGGCTTGAACCCTTCAGCGGTCCAGGTCGCCACGGTTTCGCCGCCGCTCTTAACCTCCACTATGCCTTTATGCTCCGCATGCCATGCGCTGTACCATCCGCCAAGAGCGCGTTCCTGCATACCCTGAGGCTGCTGGAGCCACGCATCGTTGACATTGACGATCAGGTTCTCACCATCGACGTCGAAGCTTTGTACCCGCGAGTCGTACTGAAGCTGTTTCGCAATGTCGTCACTGATTCCCGCGGGGTATTGAGTGGCTTTTGCCGGGTCGCTCGTGCCACCACCGCATCCAGACATCGCTGACAATAGAAGGATGAACGCCAGGACCACAGCGACCCGCGTGTTGAGTAGTATTCTGCTTGACCTCAAATTGAAATCCCCTCGTACAAAGATTGCTGATGCTGATCGCGTCGACATTATGTTATGGCTGGCGCCGTCGTCAACATCGCCGATTTGACTTTGAAGCGCCCAGGTAGCAGCATGACCCACGTTTGATCCTGCCGCGTGGAGTCAAGTCTCATGAAAGGGAGCGTTTCCTCGGCAATCGCCGCTCTGATTCTGATCGCTCAGCCTCTAAGCGTAGCCTCCCACCAGTCTCAAAAGAAATCTGACCAGGAAGTATCGATTAAGTTGCGGGCTGAAGAGGTGCTCGTAGACGCCATAGTCACCGACAAAAAAAATCGAACGGTGCCCGACCTGACCGCGCCAGACTTTGAGATTCTCGAGGACGGCGTTCAACAGAAGATCGTATCCTTTCGCTATGAATCAAAGAGCGCCGACATCACCGCAGGCGATGCACGCCAGGCCAATGCAGTTCCCACGGATATAAAATCGGTCAACCTCGTTTCGCTCGTTCTTGACGCTCAGACTACTCGGGATGGCGCGCTTCGAGCTCGACGCGCAGCGCTCGATTACATCGACAACGGCATGAAGCCCAGTGATTTCGTAGCAGTGTTCGGCATGGACCTGGGTCTCATAGTTCTTGCACCATTCACCAATGACAAGGCGGCGATAAGAGAGGCCGTCAACACCTTCACCGCGCACGAATCCAAGAAATATCTGGCCACGGCCAATCAGGTCAAGGCACAACTGGAGAGCATCGTTGAGCCGCTCTCCGATGCATCAAAGATCGCAGCCGCGGATGCGATCCACGATCCGCTCGATCTTCCAGCGGAACCTCCCACGCAGGATGTAAAAGGCGGTTCAGACGCAATCGACGCGAACCAGGTGATGCGTACTACGATCGCGTTGACCGGGCTCAGGATTTTGAGGACCTTCGACCGGTACGAACGCGAGTATCAAGGCTGGCGCTCAGTGAGCGCGCTACTGGCAATCATCAACGCACAGAAAAACGTGAAGGTTGCGCGCAAGACCCTGATTTTGTTCTCCGAGGGTTTTGCCGTTTTGCCCGCGGTCAAAAACCAGTACTTGTCGATCATCAGTGCGGCGAACACCTCCGGAGTAACCATCTACGCGCTGGACATTGCGGGGCTTCGACTATCGAGTCCAAACGCGGAGGCGATGCAGGAGCGGGACGCAGCCGCGGTCGGACGGCTGCGCAACCGGGACCCTGAACTGGTGTCTGGCGGCACGTCGGCGCTTGGGCGAACTGAAGAGATCGCCCGAATGAACAACGTCACCACGCTTGATGAGCTCAGCGAAGAAACGGGCGGTTACACAATCAAGAACACAAATGAGCTGAGCGATGGGTTCCGAAAGATCATGGACGAGCTTGGCGACCACTACACGATGACCTACCTGCCATCGAATCAGAAATACAACGGGGACTTTCGGCATATATCAGTGCGATTGACTCGACCGGGCGAATATCGAATCCGCGCCCGCAGAGGCTACTATGCGCTTCGAACTTTGGACGATGCGCCGGTGCTATCTCAGGAGGTCCCGTTGCTGGACCAGGCCAACTCAGGGAACCCAAGTCAGGATTTTCCGGCGTACGCTGACGCGTTGCACTTCCGAGGGACCGAAAGGTCGGCGGTAGTAGCGCTGTACTGTTTGTTTCCGGTCTCGGCGTTGCATTTTGACGTCGACCAGAAGGCAAAAACCTTTGCCTCTCGTTTTGGAGTACTAGGGCTCATCAGGAACTCCTCGAATGAGATCGTGCGCAAGGTCGGTCAGGAGTTCGTGCTGAAAGGTCCGTCGTCCCAACTTGAAGAGATCAAGCAGCGGCCTCAAATCTACAACAAGCTGGTTCTGCTTCCGCCTGGAGACTACACGCTTGACACGGTGATCAGGGACAGCGTGACCGGAAAAGGCGCGGTTGCGAGGTCACGTTTTTCAGTGCCCGATGACGGTCCGGACAAGTTGAGCATGTCTAGTGTAGTGCTTAGCCGCGGCGTCAACGCGTTAACCGAAGAGCAAAAGAAAACAAGGCATCCGTTGTACCTCGAAGGACAGGCGTACTTCGTACCGAACATTGAACAGACGTTCAGCCAGAACGGAGACAAGAATCTTCTGATTCATTTCAACGTCTATGAACCCGCCGGATTTACGTCCCCTGTCAACGCTACACTCTCTTTCGTCACCAAAGCAGGAGTATTCACTGAAGCCAGCGGTGCTCTGCCTCCTCCGGATGCAAACGGACGCGTCCCTTATTCGACTTCGTTCAGGACGAGCGACTTCCCGCCGGGTGACTACGACTTGAAAGTTACCGTGAGCGCCGGCTCGCAACGTACAAGTTCCGTCGCGCACTTCAAGATACAGCAATAAAAAAGGAGCGCCCGTTTGGGCGCTCCTCGAGGAGTCAGCCTGCGACCTTGTCAGAATTCATAACGCAGGCCGAACTGCATGACTCTGGGGCTCGAGAGTGAGCCGCTGTATTTGCCAAAGGTGCCGCGAGCATCAAGATTAGCGCCTTTCAGCGCTGCGGGGTCGAAGCTCTCGGAGTTGGTCACGTTGAAGACCTCCCATCGAAACTGCAGACGGTGTCCTTCCTTGTAGGGCATCTTCCACGCCTTGGACAGACCCAGATCGAGCGTGTAGTACCCGTCACCGCGAATGCTGTTTCGAGTCCCCACGCCTCCGGGCAAGGTGTGCTCGAAGGAGTCAAACGCCGCTCCCGGATCTGCGAATACGTTCGGGCCGCCTCCCTTGTCATCGGGCGTGACCTTTACGTTCTTCGTAACTCCGGTTTGAGGAATCGCTTTGTTCTGTGTTGCGAATCCGGTGAATTCCCAATTGGTGGGGAAGAAGAAACCGTTTCCGATGGATGTCGGGAGTCCCGAGGTGACCCGGTAAATCCCGGACATTTGCCAGCCGCCTATGATTGTGTCCATCCATCCTTTGGCATTGCCGAGGAAGTAGCGGTTCCTGCCAACCGGAAGCTCCCAGATGCTGTTGATGTTCACCTGGTGAGTCATGTCGAAGTCGGACACACTCTTTCTGGCGGCAGGCGACCACGAATTGAACACCGAGCCGGTGAACAACCCGTTTCGCTCTACCACCGATGCAAAGTCGGTGCTCTTGCTCAACGTGTAGTTGAAGTCGAACTGGAAGCCATGCGAGAAACGGCGCCTGAGCAGAATCTGCATCGCGTGATAGTTTGTCGGCATGATCGAGCGCAACGCGTTCAAATTCGAGAACTGAGAATTGAAGAACGCGAACTTGCCAAACTTGGAACACGGGCTACACGACACATCCAAATCGAAGAGCGACGTGGTGTAGTCGGGTCCGGCGCCGGTCACTGTCGAATATTCATCGCGATAGATTCGCTGAGTCGCTGTAAGCCCGCTTCCCGAGTAACCGGGGAAAAGATTCTCCCAGAACGCGATCTTTGGAACGTTAGCGACCGGTGTGCCTGCGAGATCCAATCGCGCCAGCATCTGCGCCGCCGTAAAGTAGTCCATGCCCGATGCAGGGTCTACCAGATTCAAAGGCATCGCAAGGTCATCGTTGACCAGGATGTGTCGCCCGAGCCGTCCTACGTACGCTACCTCGAGCACCATGTTTCCAGGCAGCTCGCGCGCGATCGAGAAGTTTATAGTTTGCGAATACGGCGTCGTCAGGTGGTCGTCGATCGCCGCAGTGATGGCGAAGCCCCCTGCGGCAAGACCTGAAGGGAACACCGCCGGGAAAGTGCCGAAGCCCGGAGCGGGCAACAGCAAGTTTGGGGGTAGGGTCGTCAGTCCGGTGAAACGCGGACTTGTGCTGGGCGTCAGCACCCCAGCCGGATTCGTTACCGACGTCGAGAGCCCGAAGGACAGAGTCCCCGAGTCGGCGTTTGTAGCGAGCGCGCCGCCGATGCGGTCATAGACCAGACTGTAGCCCCCGCGAATCGCCAGCTTGTTGCTCTCGCCACCCGTCAGCCAACGCAGGAACGGAAGCTTCGTCTTGGGCGAATAGGCGAATGCGAATCTCGGGGCGAAGTTGTTCTTGTCCCAGCCGTAGAAGCTCCTCTGCCCATTCACCGGGCCGGCGAGATTAAACGCCACCAAGGGAGCTGATTTGTTGTCCGGAACGCCTTTCTCCATCATCCCGCCACGCGTGTCGAACCAGTTGCCGAGTGGGACGTTCGGGGCTACTTGCAGCCCGTGCGTCTCCCAGGGCGGCGAATAAAGCGAGTAGCGAAGACCAGCAGTGATCGTCAGGTTCGATTTGATACGCCAACTGTCCTGGCCGTACCACTCGTATTCGTTTGCCCCGAACCGGCGCTTGATCGGCGCGCCCTCGGGCAAGGTAATCAGGTTGTTTCCTTCTTTATCCAGGTTGAACCGGGAGGTCACCTGGGTCACCAGCCCTAGAAGTGCGGCCATTGCGTGATCGGTTGATGTGTCAGCGAGCAGGGGTGGACGGATTGGTCTGTTAGACAACAGCCACGCTTTGTTGATCAGCGCGCTGCTGAATGACGTCGCAAAGTTCACACGCTCGTTGCGAATAAATCTGATGTTGGTGCCAAACTGCAGGTTGTGTACCCCCTTTGACCAGGAAAGGTCATCGGTGATGTTCCATACCGGGGTGATCCTGGTGAGACTTCTGGTCGCCGGGATCAGATCGTCGAACGTTCGGAAGCTTACAAGCCTTGATCCGCTCAAGGGCGACGAACCAGCCTGTTCAAATCCCAACCGGGTGAAGCCGCCGTGAAACACGTTAACGATGTTCGGCGTAAGCGTAGCGCTGTACCCGGCTGCGAAGCCCTTGCTGTTTGTCAGGTCGGTGAAAAGCGGATTCTGGCCGGGGAACTGCTGAACGGTGTTGTCCTTGTCGTTTTGTAGATTTCCCCTCCAGAACACCGTGTGCTTACCATCGGAGGTCACGTTGTAGTCGACCCTCGAGATGTAGGTGTTCCACCGAAGGTGAATCGGAGAGTTAAAGCGGAACCCGAAGGTGTTCAAACCGTCGCCGACGGTGCTGTCATTCGGCGCAGGATACTGGTTGAAGATCGCCAGTACCTGTGCATTCGGGCCGATATGCGCCGGGTCAAGCAACTTCACACCCGCCGCATCCAGCGTGGCCCTGACAATCGGTGGATCGGGATTGGCGGCCGTCGGTGGTTGCGTGAATTTGAGATAGGTGAACGTACCCCTGCGAAGATCGAGGCCCGGAACAACCCGGACTACGGATTCTTCTCGGGAGTCGCGGCGTCCCTCGTAGTTGAAAAAGAAGAATAGCCGGTCCTTGAGAATCGGGCCGCCTATTGCTCCGCCGAACACGTTTCGAATGAGCTTGGGTTTGCGCACTCGAGGATCACCAATTACCGCCTGACCGGCCTGAACGGCAAAGTCGTTTGCGGTGAAGCTGCCGGCGGCGTTGTTAAACCAGTCATTGGCCGACGTGATCGTGTTGCGATGGTACTCGTACAGCGACCCGTGCCAGTTGTTCGTACCGCTCTTGGTTACCAGTGAAACCTGTGCGCCGCTCGAGCGGCCCTGGTCGGCATTGGGATTGGTGGTGACTACTCGGAATTCCTGAACCGAATCCAGGGTTACGCGGAGCACGCTGTTGAAGGCCTGCCCGGTTTGTTGATCGTTTACGTCGACTCCATCGAGAGTGATGTTGGCCTGATCAGACTTACCGCCGTTGACCGAGCCGTTGCGGTAGTCGGTAGTGCCGCCGTCGGCGTTGACCGAGCCGATGAAAGTGACGCCCGGTTGGAGACTCAGGAGGCCCGCGACGTTACGCCCTTCAAGCGGCAGTTGTCGAATCTGGGTTTGGTTGAAGGTATTGCCGATGGTGGCGTCGGTGGTGTTGAGTTGGACTTCGCCTCCGGTCACGGTGACGGTCTCGCTGACAGATCCGACTTCGAGTTGGACATCGACCACGGTCGGAGTGGCAACGAGCAACTGAACGCTCTCCCGAATATCGACCTTGAATCCCTTTGCTTCGACCTTAAGGCGATAGATTCCGGGCGTGACCTGGGTAAAGCTGAATGCGCCGCTGTCGGCGGTTTTGGTTTCGCGGCTGATGTTATTCGCAGTGTTGATGAGCGTGACGGTTGCGCCGCCGACCACCTTGCCTTGAGGGTCTACAACCGTGCCTTGCAAGCTGGTTTTGTCCTGTGCGTGGACGGCGAGCGTTGAGAGCAACGACAAAGCCATCGCCATCGCTGCGTGTCGTAAAAGGATGCGCCTCTTCCTCCATTGAAACATTTCTCTCCCTCCATGAATCGTTGCAGAGTTTTTTGACGGGCCTATCGGACCCATACTCTTTATTGATTGGTTTGAGTCCGGACGTAGATCCGGTTTTAGGGCACTGAAAGCAATGCTAGAAAAGGGCGAGTCTGGTGCTCGCTTTGGACTGCAATCCTTAGAAACCCGAACGAGAAATCCCCTGATGTTGAGGGTACGAGCACTCCCAAAGTAGGCAGCGCCATACTACGACCGTCGCAGGCGCTCGTCAATAGCATGAGCCCGCGCAGCGGGCTACAGAATGTAGCCCCCCGGTGAGTCCGCGAACCGGGGGTACGATGCCCAAGAAAGACCGGAGCCCGCAAAGCGGGCGACAGAACGCTGGCCCCCGGTGAGTCCGCGAACCGGGGGTACGATGCCCAAGAAAGACCGGAGCCCGCGAAGCGGGCGACAGAACGCTGGCCCCCGGTGAGTCCGCGAACCGGGGGACGGTTCTTTAATTAAGATAAATGTGATTCCGCCCTAGTCTATTGCAGAGCTCATTCCCGCGGGCCGATCGCATTGTAGACGCCCCCGGTTCGCGGACTCACCGCGGGATAGGGTTCTGTCGCCCGCTTCGCGGGCTCGGAATCTTGTTGGCGACTCCCCCGGTTCGCAGACTCACCGGGGGCTACATTCTGTCGCACGCTGCGCGGGCTGGAGTACGCGATTGTGGGTGTTTCCCAAGCTCAAAGGAGGCGAGTAAATCCAAATTCGCGATTTCGAGGTCGCGCAACCCTTCGGGGTTCGCACTCAGCAGCGAGGACTCAGCACTCAGCACTCAGCACTCGGCGCTCAATATCTCACACTGATTTCTTTGAAGTAGACGTGACTGTCCTTGTCGTCGTGGTTCTGAAGGCCAATGTAGCCGGTTTCAGGACGCGGCCCTCGCTCGGGTTCCCAACTCTCCTTACGTTCCGGCATCGGCTGCGCGGGATCGAAGCGATTCACCTCTACGCCATTGATCGACACGATCACCACAGGCCCTTTCAATGTGATCTCCATCGTATTCCACTCACCCGGCTTCTTGACCGGTCTCGCGGTCACCTTCGATAAGGAATAGATCGCGCCCGTCGTGTGATAGTCGTCTTGATGATCGCAGATCTGGACTTCGTAGCCATGATGCACCGCAAACCACTCGTCAGCGGGGCGATCAGCAATTCGAATGAAAACGCCGGAGTTGGAATCCGGCTCGGAGGTCTTGTACACAACCTTGATCGTGCAGTTGCCGAATTTTTCGCCGGTATACCAAAGAAGGCCCATGTGCCCCTCGGTGCGCAACAGCCCGTTCTCTACTACGAAGCGGCCCGGACCGACATGCTCCCATCCGTCCATGTTCTTGCCGTTGAACAACTGCTTTGTCTTTTGTCGCGCGCCACGGCCTACAGCACTAACCGAATTGGTCGCGTTCCCCGGTAAGATCGCCAGGATCGATAAGAGCAGAAAGAGAACTGCTACATTTGCCTTCATATGCACCTCCGTAGCGTGAAGGAGAGCGGATTCGCGAATGCTTGAGCGCATTGCCGCATTTGTCGACTCCGTGTCGCCCCTTCGCCCATTCACCCCTTTCCACTCAGAACTCAGAACTCAGAATTTCATTCTGCTGAGCCACTACTACTTGAGTTCGTCGGCCGCATAGATCATCTGTGTGCGCGGTGTCTCGTAGTCGAAAAGCTCGGACGCATTGAAAAACCGAGCAACTTCTTTTTCAGCGGTCTCCACCGAGTCCGATGCGTGCACCAGATTGGCTTGAATGCTCATCGCCCAATCCCCGCGAATCGTTCCCGGCGCCGCAGCCCTTGCTTTTGTTATGCCGCACAAAGCGCGGACTGTCTCGACGCAATCAACTCCCTCGAGACACAACGCGATTGCCGGGGTCTGCTGCATGAACCTTCGGATACCGGGGAAGAATGGCTTGTCTGCAAGATGGCTGTAATGCTCGGCACACAACTCGTCGGTCATACGAACGAACTTGATCGCGACAATCTTGAGTCCTTTGCTCTCAAACCGCTCGATGATTTTGCCCGCCAGGCCCCGTTGAATTGCGTCCGGCTTAATGAGAATAAGAGTTTTTTCCATTCAATAAAATCTCCATGACGTTAGTGATGTCCAGAATCAAACTCAGGATGATAACCGACCCGACCGCTAACGTAAATCGCTAGGCTCACCACTCAAAACTTCAATCCCGGCCTGCGGCGATGCCAGTCTGTATGAGCCTGAAAAAGACGCGCCGCGGCTATCACTTTTTGCTCATCCAATGGCCGCCCAACAAACACGATTCCCACCGGCAACTTGTCGGCAGCGAACCCGCACGGCACCACCATCGCCGGAAGCCCGCATAGGTTCCCGATCGCACCAAGCGGATCCGCAAAAGCGAGATCCGTCTCGAGATTCGCGCTGAGCTTCGACGCGGTCACCGGTTGCGACACCGTGGCAATGACGTCGAAGCGCTCAAACAACGAGTCGATCTTTCGCTGAAGCACCGTTCTGATCCGCATCGATCTATAGAAGTCTGACGCCGGAATCTGCTGATTGACGTAACCTGCGATCCGCCCGAGTGGATCATTCAACTGCGCGACTCGACCAGACTCGATCAGCGCTTCGAACGCGGACGCGCCCTCTACCGAAATAATCGTCCCCGCCGCCGCCTCCCATGGACCTTCGGGAAGCTTAGCCTCTTCAAAGGTCACGCCATTCGACTTGAGCACCTCAACCGCGGACTTGACCACCGCGTCAATGTCCAGAGGGATCTTCTCCCACGCGTTTGTCAGCCATCCGATTCGCAACTTCGTAGGCCCAGAGTCGAGGTAATGGAAGTCCGAATCGGGAAGCGATCCAGGATCGGCTGGATCGTGGCCGGAAATCGCCGAAAGAATCAGCCCGCAGTCATCCGCGGTTCTACCCATCGGCCCGATCTTGTCCATCGAGTACGAGAGTGCCATCGCGCCATGCCGGCTGACTCTTCCATAAGTCGGGCGAAGTCCAGAGACTCCGCAGAACGACGAGGGACATACGATAGATCCCCACGTTTCGGTCCCGATCGCAAACGCCGCGAGGCCGGCCGCTGCAACCGCCCCCGACCCGCTCGAAGATCCGCAGGTCCAGCACGTCTGGTCCCACGGATTCTTTGCCGCGCCATTGACCGATGCGGAAGCGAACCGGTAGCCCATTCCACCCGCAAGCTCGATCATCGCAGCCTTCCCAACTAGCACCGCGCCGGCGGCTCGAAGCTTCTTGATCACCGTGGCGTCGAAGTCGAACTTCTGGTCGGCGTACGGTCGGGCGCCCCACGTCGTCGGGTAGCCCTGCACCGCAAGAAGATCCTTGGCGGCGTAAGGTATTCCGTGCAGCCGCCCGCGATACTTGCCCGCCCGAATCTCGCTTTCGGCTTCGCGAGCTTCTTTCAAGGCAAGCTCGCGAGTAAGCGTTGCGTACGCATTGAGCTTCGGCCCGATTGCCTCGGCGCGTTTCAGGTAAGCTTCCGTCAACTCGACCGGCGAGAGGCTCCTGGAGCGAATCTTTCCTCCAAGCTCTCGGACGGAAAGGTACAGGACGTCTTCGTCTATCATTTCACTACTCCGTTCTTTTGACGACTCGGTTTCAACGGGGCCTGGTGAGCGGCTGAAGTTCAGAGCGATAAATGCGAAAGGTCGTAGCCGGCTCATCGGGGTTTTCGAGCTGAAATGCGCGCAAGGCATCTCCGGTTTTTTGAATCTGCGCGACGAGGCGGCGCACGTCCGCCTTTTCTTCATCGGTTAATCTTTGTCCGTACTTACTGAGTATCGCCTGAAGCTGAGCCTCGCCTGCAGGAGACAGTTGAGGCGGAGTCTGAGTGTTGGTAGTGGTCTCGGAGAGAGCGGTCGAAGAGCCACCAAGGGCGGTTGGCAGGGCTGCTGCGACTACTGCGGCAGTGCCGGTGAACTTGCGTCGAGACATTTGCTTCGGTTCATTGGATGGCGAGTTGTGTTCGGACATCGGAATCGAGCTCCTTCTTCTGGATTTCAGTTTGCGACGCCTGAAAAAGAGAGAGTGGTACGTGGTCATTGAAGGGCGGACGAGTTTCTCACTGGGAGTCTAGTGCCTCAAGCTTCCGATGGGGCTCGCGGCTGAGCAGATTCGACCTGGTGTGACCAGGCGGTCAACCGAGTTACTCACGGTACAAGTCAGGTGGTTGAGTAGTAACTGGAAGCGTCTCAGCGACCATGTAATCCGGAATTTGAATCTGAATCTGATCTCCCAGCGAATTTATTCTTTGTATGAGCCAGACTATGCCATTCCACATCGCCAGGTCGAACGATTCAGGGTCGTCAGGCGAGCCGCGAATCCTGATCCACGCTTGTTGACCTTTGATCATCCGGTGCGCTACTGATGACGATTTGAGTCGTGTCGCGACTCGCAGCCTCTTGTGAACTCAATCGCGCGTTGAAGGGCCGGTCACGAAAGTACTCATCGACAAGCTAACAAAGTGCCACACACGGCTGTAGCTTTCAAGAGGAGTGACGGCTGCAACAGAGGAGTGCCGAGTGCTGAGTGCTAACCTCGATGGTTGTAGAAAAAGCACTCAGTACTCAGCACTCAGCACTCGGCACTCAAATAACTGTGGTCACGATCTCTTTGATGCTTCGTTGAAGCTCGGAGTCGTCGGTGATCGGGCTGCTTATCGCAACCTCGCACGCCAGATGAGGATGTATACCATTGCTTATAAGCTCCGCCGCGTAGACCAGCAGCCTGGTCGAAACCCCTTCTTCCAACCCGTGCCCCTTCAGATTGCGCACCTTTTGCCCAATCAAGACCAGATCGCGGGCCGTGGCGTCGTCTACTTTTCCTTCGTGCACCAGAATGTCTGCTTCAACCGGCGCGGGCGGGTAACTGAATTCAATGCCGACAAAACGCTGCCGCGTTGACTGCTTCAGATCCTTGAGAACGCTCTGATAACCCGGATTATAAGAGACGACCAGAAGAAACTCGTCCGGCGCGCGCAATATTGTGCCGCGCTTTTCGACCGGCAGGATCCGCCGATCATCGGTGAGAGGATGAATGAGGACTATCGTATCCTTGCGAGCCTCTACTACTTCATCGAGATAACAGATCGCCCCATGTTTGACCGCGGTGGTGAGCGGTCCATCGTGCCAAACGGTCTCGTCCCCTTCAAGCAGGAACCTGCCCACAAGGTCGGTGGCGGACAGATCTTCGTGGCAGGCTACGGTGACCAGAGGCCGATTCAGCCGCCACGCCATGTACTCTATGAACCGGGTTTTGCCGCATCCGGTAGGCCCTTTGAGCATAACCGGGAGCTTTCCTCGATAGGCGGCCTCGAACAACTCAACCTCGCTCCCAACCGGGAGGTAATAGGGTTCCCCGGGCAAAACATACTTCTCGATGGCTTGTTCAACCGTTCGTTGATTAGCGCTCATACTCTTTCGATTTCGCTGGGACGCTTGTGTATAATTTTAGGCTTCGGATTGGCATGCGGAGGTGACTGTATGAATGACGAACGGCCATCATAGCATCCGCCGCGACAGGCAGGCAAAGACAGGTAAGTCGATGAAGATCGCAGTGGCAATGAGCGGAGGTGTGGATAGTTCGGTCGCCGCTGGAATCCTAAAGCAGCAGGGGCACGACGTTGTCGGCTTCACCATGCAGCTATGGAATCAGCGGAGGCGTCTCGGTCCAGACTCGGAGCCGCTGCCGTCGCGGTGCTGTTCTCTCGACGATGTCTACGACGCAAGGGGCGTCGCCGCAAGTATCGCCATACCGTTCTATGTTCTGAACCTGGAAGATGAATTCGAGAGAGCCGTAGTCCAGCCCTTCGTCAGAGACTACCTGGCCGGGCGCACACCGATACCCTGCGTGTCCTGCAACACCCGGCTGAAGTTTGCCCGCCTCGTAGCTCTCGCCCGGCAGGTGGGCGCTACACAAGTTGCAACCGGCCATTACGCGCGCGTGGAATATAACGAACAGTTCGGGAGATATAACTTGCGCAAGGGTCGTGATCTGTCAAAGGACCAGTCCTACTTCCTGTTCGAGATGACGCAGAAGCAACTCGCTCACGCTTCGTTTCCGCTTGGAGAGATGACCAAGGCCGAGGTCAGGACGGTTGCGCGCCAGCTTGGGCTGGAGACCGCGGAAAAGCCCGAGAGCCAGGAGATCTGTTTCGTTCCCGACGGGAACTACGCCGGTTTCGTAGAGAACTACGCGCCGGAGATGGGGGTCGCGGCCGGAGCGTCGGGCGAGATCACCTGCACCGATGGCCGAGTCATCGGAGAACATTCAGGTTTGCACCGATACACCGTGGGCCAGCGGCGCGGCATCGGCATAGCTGCCGCTGAGCCTCTATACGTGGTGAAGATCGATGTGCCTCGGAACCAGCTAGTGGTTGGGGCGCGTGCCGAGTTGTTGGGCGACACGTTCTCCGCGGCCGGCGTGAACTGGATCTCGGTCGACCAGCCGAAAGAGCCGGTGAGGGCGCGAGTGAGAATACGTTACAGGGCTGTGGAAGCATCAGCGACGATCACGCCTGTCAGCGGCGATTGCGCGGAAGTTCGTTTCGACGAGCCTCAGCCCGCGATTACGCCCGGTCAGGCAGCGGTCTTTTATCAGGAAGATCTGGTATTAGGAGGCGGATGGATTCAGTGAGCGTTGGTGCCTTTAGAGGCAGTGTGAAGCGCGTAGTCGGGCCGGCGGTCATGGCTTTCGCATTAACGGTGGCGTCATCGATCCTGCTCAGCTCGTGCGGGTCTCCGGCAGGGGCGGTGCCGGCGAGTGCCGCGAACGGCCGGTGTCCGGTTTGCGGGATGATGGTGGTGGCCTCGGACGAATGGGCGTCTGAGATCTACTACAAGGATGGCACAAAGCTGTTGTTCGAGTCACCGGGCGACCTGTTGACCTTCTACGTCTCACCGGCCGATTTCAAAGGATCGGAATATCAGAGGGATCGGAATAATATCGAGAGGATTTCGGTCAAGGACTACCAGACTCGAAAGGTGATCGACGCCCGGCAAGCGAGTCTGGTTTACAAGAGCAGAGTAGACGGTCCGATGGGGCCTGACTTCTTGCCTTTTGACAAGTCTTCTGACGCGCAGGCGTTTGTTGCCTCCAATGGAGGCCAGATCGTTGGATTGTCTGATGTGACCCGCCAGATGGTCGACAACCTGAGAAAGAACTGAACGCGATGAGTAAACTGAGAGCCACTGTTGGGTTTTGTGCGCTTGTTCTGTTTTTGGCGATGACGCCTTACGCGTACGCGCAGGGAAGTGAGCGAGTAGTGAAGGCTACTGGTTACTTGTCGGTCGACGGGGTCAAACCAAACTCGAAGTTCAAGATTGGCGTGAAGGTCGAAATCGCCGAAGGCTATCACGTCAACGCAAACATTCCCACGTTGGATTATTTGAAACCAACGGGGATGAGGTTTGAGCCCTCAGCGGGGATCCGAATATCGCAGGTGGAATATCCGACGGCGATGGCGGTGCAACTGGAATTCGCACCTGAAACAACCCTCGCGGTTTTCGAGAACGTCTCCGTGATAAGTGCGGAAGCTGTTGCAGACGAGAACGTCAAGCCCGGAAGCGGAGACCTCATTGCCGTGCTTGATGTTCAGGCATGCAGCAGTACGGCTTGTCTTGCGCCTTCCGAGATACGGGTTGCCATTCCACTTAAATTCGTCGCCAGCAACGCCAAGACGAGCGAGATTAACGCGGACGTATTCACGCTAAATGCACTCGCGGGCTCGATGCACTCTGGTCAGACGGCCTACACATCGAATCCGTCGAGCCTCGTCGAGTACAAGGGTGATTCGTCGCGGTCCGATCCGTTTGCGAGCGCAGTGGCAGGCGGGACCTTCTCGATGCTTGGGATCATCTTCGTTTCAGGTCTGCTCCTTAACCTGACCCCTTGCGTGTATCCGATAATTCCCATCACGATCGGCTTCTTTGTTAATCAGAGCGCTGGCGACAAAAGCCGCTCGAGCCTTGGTCGCGCGGCGGCCATGGCATCGATGTACGTTTTGGGGATGGCGGTTACTTACTCTCTGCTCGGTGTGATCGCGGCAAAATCAGGCGGGCTGTTTGGCGCCGCACTACAGAAGCCGGTGGTCCTTATCGGCCTCGCTATATTGATGGTCGCTCTTTCGCTTTCGATGTTCGGGGTCTACGAATTTCGTTTGCCCGACTCGGTCAATCGGCTTGCCACGAAAAGCACTCAGAATACCAGCGGAATGTTGGGCGCGCTGATCATGGGTCTGACCATGGGCGTGGTTGCGGCACCTTGCATCGGCCCGTTTGTGCTGGGCCTCCTTGTGCACGTCGGGACGCGCGGAGACGCTGTATACGGCTTTCTGTTGTTCTTCGTATTAGCCCTCGGTCTTGGTTTTCCGTACTTGCTGCTCGGTACTTTCTCCAGTGCGCTACGGGCGTTGCCGCGATCCGGTTTCTGGATGGTGACAATTCGAAAAGTATTCGGTGTGGTGCTTATCGGGATGGCGTTGTATTTCCTGAGCCCACTCTTCGCCGACAAAGCGCGTTACGTGTACATCGCGTTCTTTGCGGCGGCCGCAGTTTATTTCCTAGTCTGGGAGGCGGGCAGGACGAAACCCGTGCAGTTCGGATGGGGCTTGAGGGTTCTGGGACTTGCGGCTGCGGTCACCGCAGTAGTGTTGGCGCTTCCCCGCGAGTCGGCAGGAGAGATTGCCTGGCAGCCATTCAGCGAGGCAGCGCTGGAGATGGCCCGGAAGCAGGGGAAGGGAGTCATCATCGATAGCTCTGCAAGCTGGTGCATGTCCTGCAAGGAACTCGATGAGAAGACTTTCAGCGACAACCGAATTCGTAGTGAAGCGGAGCGCTTTGTCCCGCTCAAGCTGGATCTGACTCAGGTCGATTCAAACTCTGATGGTGGCCGCGCTCGCGAACGATTCAAGATCCTCGGGCTTCCGACCATCATCTTCCTCGATCCCACTGGACGCGAGATCCCGGAGCTGAGGCTGGAGGGTTTTGAAAAGCCCGACGCCTTTTTGAACCGAATGAAGAAGGTTGGATCGCGCGCCTCCGCGGAAGGGGTTCCTGTCGCGACCGCCAGCTCTTCGGGCGCGTCCACCGGATCTTCGGCTGTCGATGCCGCTCCAGAGCCTGAAGCAGCGCCCCCGGTCGTATTCAGCTTGCTAGACGGAAAGAAGCTCGATTTGACCTCGTTGCGCGGGAGGGTTGTGCTGGTCGATTTCTGGGCTACGTGGTGCCTGCCCTGCATATCCGAGATTCCCCAGTTTAACCAGTTGAAAAAGGATTATGGTGATAAGGGAATCGAGATAGTCGCCGTGTCGCTCGACCCTGAGGGTGCAGCCAAGGTAACGCCTTTCCTAAAAGAGCATCCAATGGGCTATACGCAGGCGATCGGCGACAGCGAGATCACCAGATTGTTCGGCGTTGAGGAGTCGAAGCTCCCCGTGGCAATTCTGCTTGATAAGCGGGGAAGGGTACGATTTCGACACGTGGGGATTACGAAGAAGGAGACTTTCGAAAGCGAGATTCAAGCGTTGCTGGGTGAGTAACGGAAAGTCTAGCTCGCCTTGCGTTTATGCTGGAAAGCAGGCATAAATAACAACTTGCGTCCGGGGAGGAAGGGATTACCGTGGCGCAGGCCGGAAAGGCTGGTTTGCCCGCCCCAGGAGCAAAAGCTAGACTGGGGCTGAGCCGGCGACCAGCCGGGCGATTCTGGAAGGAGACAGAAGAATGGAAGCAATGAAGACGCGGGAAGCGCACACGGCGGCTCCCGAGTGCTATTCGAACCAGGGCGCGGTCAGAGTCTTCTCGAAGACGATGACCGTCAACACGGGAGAGCGCACGGAGCTGATCAACCTGAGCGACGAATTGCGTGCTTTTGTTGAGTCCACCGGAGTCGAGGACGGGTACGTCCAGATCTCATCGCTGCACACAACCGCAGGCCTTTTCATGAACGAATGGCAGGACGCGCTGCTCACTGACATGAGAACCATGATCGAGCAGATCGTTCCGCGTGAGCTCTATTATCGACACAACGATCCCGAATTCTCGGATTGCGACCGCCATAACGCCGACGCACATTTGAGGAACGTGGTCGTCGGTCACAGCCTTTCGGTCCCGATTGCGCAAGGCAAAGTCGTTCTGGGCCGTTGGCAAAGCGTGATCATGGCTGAGTTCGATGGTCCCAACGAGCGGAAGGTTTTCATGCAGGTGTTTGGGATCTGACCTCGGCTACCAGAAAAAGGCTCGCCAGCCGCCACCAGCTCGAAGCGAGCCTCTTCTCGAAACCAAATAACTCCAGCCTTCGAGCGCTTCTCAGTGGATTGCCTCGATCGGTTGCCTTCAGCGGACGGCTTTGAACAGCCGCCTTCTAGGGATGCCGTATCACGAGGTCGGCCGCAGTATGTCCGCTAACCACTGCGCTCTCGATCGTCGCCGGCAAGCCGGTGTCGGTCCAATCCCCCGCCAGAATGAAATTCGAGAAGCTTGTTCCAGGCCCCGGCCTCAAGTAGTCGCTCTCGACAGTGTGCGAGAGAGTCGCATCGCGCTCCTTCACAACCGTGCTGTGAACAAGCTTCGCCTCGCGAGAGGCAGGAACGATCTGTCGGAACTCTCCGACAGCCATTTCGACAAGTTGCTCTCTTGGCCAGCCCGCATACTCGCGCGCTGCGCTCAACACTAGCGCCACGTGCGAAGGACGTGAACCGGTGCCAAAAATCAAGTTCTTGTCGAACGCCCACTGAGTCCTCGTTCCAAGCAGTCCGATGAATTCCCGCTCGAGAACCGGCCGGTCAAACCAGAGATTGATCGACACGATAGGCGAGGTAGCCAGGTCGCCAATTCGGGCGAGTTTGCCTTCGCGCGCCGCTTCCGGAAGAAAACGATCGAGTGATGCCGGGGGTACGGCGCTTACGAAGAAGTCCGCTTCCAACAGCTCTCCGGTTCTCAGCTTCACACTTCGAACCTGAAATTCCGATGCTTCCAGCTCAACCACCTGCGCGTTGGTTTGCACGGCTCCGCCGCGTGCCTCCAGAAACGTCTGAGCTCCCGTCGTGTAAAGATCGCTAAGCCCCACCTTCGAGATGCCGATTCGCGTACTCGCAAGCCCAGCCCCGAAAGCCTCCTGCAACACCGCCTTCAGCATTCTCGCCGATGCTATTTTAGGATCTTCATTAAGCGCGGCGATCATCATCGGGTACCAGAACCGTTCCTTGATTCGCTGCGACTGACCCAACCCATCCAGCCAATCGGATACGGTGAGCCTGTCGCCGCTACCGTTTTTTCCCCCGCGAATTGCAAGACCTACATTGAGCGTGCGCAGCTTGTCGGATACGCTGATGCCGGACATCTTGAATAACCCGACAAGCGCGTGGAATGGTGCCGGAAGCGATGGGCATTCGAAGGTTGAGCTTTGGCCGGCGATGTCGACGAAGTCCACTCGCGGCGTCTTCTGAAAATGAAGACGGTCGAGACAGCCGATCTTATCCAGAAAAGCGATCGTTTCTCGATAGCAGCCCATGAATAAGTGCTGGCCGTTATCGACGGTGTCGCCGGTAGTCGAGTCTTTGAAGGAGTAGGCACGACCGCCGAGGTGGGCCCTGGATTCGAGCACCAGGACCTCAAATCCGGCGTCCGCTAAACGAACGGCGGACGCAAGTCCGCTGAAGCCGCTGCCGATTATAATCACGCGCTTCGGCACCACCTACCTCCCGAGCTTTGTCCGAAGCCAGATGCCCAATGCGATTCTGAACCGGCGGGACTTGCTTACGCCTAACTGATTACGAAAGACGTTGTATTGCACCGTAGGGATCTGATCCAACATCTCCCGGTAGATCGAGCCCATTATTTCGGCGGCAAACATCGCAGGTCGATCCTGTTCGGGCAACGAGACTGCCGCCTTTTCGAAGTACGATCGCGCGCGCGCATGCTCAAATCGCATCATCTCTATGAAAGGTGCATTGTAGCGATTGGCTCGCAGATCCGCCTCCGAGTACCCGAACCTCTCGAGGTCCTCAAGCGGAATGTACGTCCTTCCTCGCGCCCCATCTTCTCTTAGGTCACGAAGAATGTTGGTGAGCTGAAGGGCCAGACCCAAATTGACCGCATACTCCCTGGTCCTGATCGATTCGTACTCGAAGATCTCGATGCAAATCAGCCCGACCGCCGAAGCTGCGCGATAGCAGTACTCCCTCAGATCGGAAAACGACTGGTAGCTATGCCACTTCAGGTCCATTTCCATTCCGTCGATCAGATCCAGGAAGGACTGCTTCGGAAGATCGAATTCCTCGATGCTCGCTAGCAGGCGTTCGCCAAAATCAGTGGAAGGCGCCGCGTGATAGATTGATTCAATCTCGTCTCTCCACTGATCAAGCTCACGATAAGGGTCACGGCCCGTGGCATCTTCGTCGACAATGTCGTCCAGCACTCGGCAAAAAAGATAAACGTTTTTTATGGCTCGGCGCTTTGGACCGGGCAACAGGACAAACGCGTAATAGAAGTTCGAGCCGGTCGCGCTTGCAAGTTTTCTGCGCGCACCGAGAACTCGGGAAACTGCGGACGAAACACCGGAGGTCATCGTCTTCGAAATCCGCTCCTGTTCAATGCTGCTGCGAGAATCGTGAGCTTGTCTTTGGCTCCGATCGCAGGCCGACTCGTGAATACGTCGTATTCAACCGCTCTGAGGCGATTGAGGATCGTCATCCCGCCAAGCCATACTACTCTCAGTTCGAGACCCAGTCTCCCTCTGACCTCGGTGCACAGAGGCTTGCCATCCCTGAAGAGCTTCTCCGTGCGGTCGACTTGAAACTTCATTAAGCCTCGGAGACGCTCGTCGACTCGACCCGATTTCAGATCGTCGATATCCACGCCAAAAGTGCCTAGGTCTTGCAAGGGGAGATAAACCCGATCTTTGTCCAGATCGATCGCTACATCCTGCCAATGATTCGCGAGCTGAAGCGCCGTACAGATACTGTCTGACCAGCAGTAAAGCTGATCCTCCTTGTAACCAAAAAGCTGGAGGATGAGCCTTCCGATTGGATTTGCGGACCGGCGGCAGTAGTCGACCAGTTGATCGAACGAATCGTACCGGCGAACGGTCACGTCTTGTTTGAAGGCCGATAAAAGGTCGACAAAAAGCTGCAGCGGCAGATCGAATTGCTCTCGTGTTTCGGCCAGCGCAATAAACACAGGATGACTCGTGCGGCCCGGTTCATCGAGCAGCATCTCCATCCACCAGTCGAGAAGATCAAGGCGGTCGCTTTCAGCGTGGTTGTCCTGATAGTGCTCGTCGGCAAAGTCATCGGCGATCCGCGCGAACGCATAGATTGAATAGAAGTGTTTCCTGAGTCTAGCGGGCACAAGAAGGGAGCCCACCGGAAAATTCTCGTAATGTGATGTAGCGATCTTCTGGCAGAAAAGATACGACTGTGAAAGCGTCCAGGTGCCCTCGTGCGGGATGGCTCCGCTCACCTCGCGCGCAAGCGGATTAATGCGTGTGTGAGTAAATGTCGTCATCTTGAACGGAGTACGCGTCGAAGAGGAGATTATACTGGCGTGGAGCGGGAAGGTAAAAACGGAAGTTCTGAGTACCGAGTTCTGACTCAGGACTCAGAACTCAGGACTCAGGACTCAGAACTCAGAACTTCCTATCCGGCGGACACACCGATACGAGGCTCGGCATGCTCGCTTGCCGGAAATAGGGTTCTAAACTGAGAAAACACTTGGCCGGAAGCCAGGCCGCGCCTCCAGCCACAGGAGTACTGTCTTCAGTGCGCGATGACTGACGCCTTTGAGACGGCCCTTGTGATGATGGTTCTGGTAACTCCCCCCGCTCTGTGCTTGGAGCACGACCTGTTCAGCGCGTCATCCACCATCGGCTCAACCACGCATTCGGATTTCCGGCACACGGTTGAAAGCTCGCTGATGACCAGGTAGCGGGCTCGCTCAAGCATCCGTTTCTCTCTGAAGGAGAGCGGCTTGAGCTGCGAGAGATAAGTGAGGTTCTTCAGCACCTCGGCAACGTGAAAGATATCGCCGGTCTTCATTCGCTCGAGGAACTCTTTGTAGCGATCTTTCCAGTCGACCGGTGGATTGATGAAGTCTTCCGAGAGGGCCTTTAGCAGCTTTTCACATTGGCTGTTGTTGATTGGAGCGCGCAGCCCGATTTCGGAAGCATTGGCGACCGGCACCATAACGGTAGATTCGGTTGCCTTGAGTCTGAGCAAGTAGAAACTGCTTTGGGTTCCTGCTATTTCGGTGGTCGTGATTTTCTCGATCACGCCAATTCCGTGATTTGGATAGACTACTTTCTCGCCTATTTTAAAGCTCACAGGTACCTCCTTGTGACCAGTAGAACGGAAATGTACCCCCGGGGTTGAGGACTTCACGGGTGACGTACCCTTCTGCATAAGATGTTAAGCTCGAGTTCTTGATCAACGAGCCGTGAACTGCCACTCGTCGGAAGGTTTGCTTGATCCCTGGGCAGACTGGAACCGGCTCCTACAACTGCATCGCAACGCAAGCACCTTGCAGTACATCCCACACAAGTTGACCCAACAACATCCTGCACTAGCAGGCGACCTTTGAGGTCTCGACCTTGGGGGTCTCGCTGGCGCGGCGTTGCCGAAACGGCGTTGCCTGTATGGCCTTGCAATGCGGCGTTGCTGTTCAGCCTTGCCCGTACCCTGCTTGTCGCTAACAAATTCGAGTGTACTAAAATGCAATCAAAAGGGTCAAGCTGAGATGAACAAAACTTTAGGAGTTTTGTGCGATTTTCTCACGGCATTGTGAACGATACGATCCACGACCGCCAAAGCGCTCCACGCTGCCTTCTCAGAACCGTGAACATCACGTCATCGCCGCTACGAATCTGCTTTACTGCTTTTTGGAAATCGTCCTCGCTCTGGATGGGACGGCCGTTGAACTCGACGATCAGATCGTCCTTATACATTCCATTTCGGTCAGCTACGCTGCCCGGATCCACGAGGGTTACCAGCGCTCCCAGCGCACCCTCCATGTTGTGAATCCTCGCGAGTTCTTTCGTCAGCGTCCGGACGCTGATACCGAGATCCGAATGCGTGCTGCCCCGGCCGCCGCGATACGACGGCTGACCTTCGGACTTACCCGAGTTGCCTTCGGGTGTGTCGGATGGATTCGATTGCGGCGCCGGCTTCACTCGTATGTTTGGCTCTGAATCTTCCGCTCTCTCCTCCAGCTTCACCGTGGTGGAGGCCTTGTTGCCGAGCCGGACGTACTCAACCGCCGCCGAACTACCCACGGGTAGAGATGCGATACGACGTATCAATTCTCGAACGCTCTTGACCTTCGTGCCGTTGATGGCGGTGATCACATCACCGCTCTTGAGTCCGGCGCGCGCCGCTGGTCCACCGCTGCTGGTCAGTTCGCGTACCACCACTCCCTGGCCATCCGCGATGTGATTCAAGCGCGCTATCTGAGGAGTAATCTCCTGCGGATTGACGCCGAGAAATGCGCGCCGCACCCTGCCATTCGTCACAAGCTGGTTGTAGATGTCTACCGCAGTCGTAGCGGGCAGAGCGAAGCCGATTCCGCTGTAGGCGCCGGTGGGAGTCGCGATCTGAGTATTGATGCCGATTACTTCGCCGGCCAGATTTACCAGCGGTCCACCCGAGTTGCCCGGGTTTATTGCGGCGTCTGTTTGAAGGAATTGCTGGAACGGAGTGCCTCCGGCGTCATCTTCGCGGTCCTTGGCGCTGATGATGCCCGCAGTAACCGTCTGCTTGAGCCCGAACGGAGACCCTATCGCGAGCACCCAATCACCCACATTCAGTTTGTCTGAATCGCCCATGCGTGCGATTGGCAGCGGGTGGGATGGCGCGATCTTGAGCACCGCTAGATCGGTTTGCGGGTCCTGTCCTACTATGACCGCAGGATATTCGGAGCCGTCAGCGAGCTTGGTTCGAATTCGGGCCGCACCTTTGACCACGTGGGCGTTTGTGAGAATGTAGCCGCCCTCGTTTACGATTACTCCGGAACCGAGTCCCTCTCGCGAAGAGAACTCGTCTTCGGCGACCTTTATATGAACCACGGATGGCTCCACCATGTTTGACACTCGCGCGAAAGCCGCCGACAAGGCGTCAGGGGTAATCGGAGCGGTGCTCACGGTCAGGCGGTTGTCATCGGACTTCGCCGCGATCTCCCGCACGACTGCACCGATGGCTACGCCGACCGAAATGCAGCACAGTGCCATCAATAGTGTTGTTACTCGTGCGTGACCTGAAAAAGGATCCGAAGATTGACGTCGTGGGGGAACTGCTTCGCTCATTGCAACTCCTTCGATGGGCTTTGGCGATGCGTTTGAGGCAGATTATAACAGAAGAAAGAAGTAGACAGTATGCAGTGGGCAGCAGAAAGTTTAGGGTTTCGGGTTTAGCGTTCCGGGCTTGTTTGACTCAGTAGTCTTTCGTAGAGCACTGCCCGCCATTCGAGTCTCTAACTGACAAACCCTAAACCCGAAACCTACTGCCTACTGCCTACTGCTCCTACTGCCTACTGCTCCTACTGCCGCTTTGCGTTCTTCTCGAAGAAGTCCAGGATGGCAGGGAAGGTTGCGCTCAACACACTCAGGTGGTCCGAGTCCGGAGGCTCGAGATGCGTAACCTTGAGACCAGCCTTCTGTGCTGCCGAAGCCATGTCGCGTGACTGGGACGGTGGAATAACGCCATCTCGAGCCCCGTGAACGATCATCGCAGGCAAGTCTTTCACCGTCTGGAGCAGGCGGCTAAGAGCGTCCCCCTTGACTGGCGCCCCACCTGAAACTGGCGCAATGGCCGCGAACAAATCAGGCTTTGCCGATGCGACCAACCACACTCCAAAGCCACCCATCGAATGTCCCGTCAAAAACACACGCGACGGATCGATCTTGTACGACGACTCGATTGCGCTTACAACCTGGAAGGTGTCATCGACTGCGGGACCGCTGTAGCCGCTGAATCGTCCTCTACCGTTCACTCCTGCAAGGATCCATCCGCGACGCTCGGCTTCGCCTTTTATCAGCTCCGGATCGAACAGGCCGCTGAAGTAATAATGCTCATCGCCGAGTGCGCCGTGCAGCATCACCACAAGCGGAGCAGGGGACGCTCCGGTGTAGGACTTCGGAACATATATTCGGTAGGGCACCAGTGCGCCGTCCGGCGACAGATACGCGCGCTCCAGCTCTCCCCTCTCGTCCGCATAGGGATTCTTGCCTTTGCTCAAACTGGTCACGGTCGATTCGACCCGATCTAGCTCCTTGATCGGATCTATCTCATCTTCACCTCGCGCGGCCGTCAGTGCCTTCAGGCGCGCGAGCTGGAATTCGGGAGTCGATACAAGACCGGCCACCGCTTTGACGCTCGGGTCGGTAGAGGTCTTGATCGCTGCAATTGTCCCGATTAGCGTCGCCATGGTGTCGCTAAGACCAGCCATCGCGTAGAGCGAGCACTTCAGTTCGGTTACTGTTTTTCCCCCGCTCTCGATTCTGGCTCTTACCCAGTACGCGCCATCGGCGATCAGCAGCCGGCGGCCAGCCTGGCTGCCGATCTCGGCGATCGGAACCCGGTCTGCTAACGATAGCGGCTTGGATAGTCGCGGGCCTTCGGCTCCGTTCTGACCTGGGGCTTCTGTTACCTCGAATGTGACGGTCGGCGTGTCCGAGAATGCCTTCGTGGTGTCTACGGGAAACATTCGAACAAGCGATACTCGCAGGTCGGAGTGGGGCTCTAGGATGAGCCGATTGGTCTCCAGTGTCAGCGAAGCGATGAACTTCTCCCGGTCGTCCCATTGCCTGCCCTCCAGCAGTGCAAGCGCTTCGCCTTCCATTTGAAGTATTGCGGGAATATTGCCGGTACGAAATGCCTCTTCGCCTTTCTTGCGAAGAGGTTCTATCGCCGCCAGGTTTGCGCCGGACTGTTTCTTTGCCTTATAGAGCTTGTTGAATCTTTCGTAGCGAGAAAACAGCTCGCTCAGATAAGGAACCTGTTGACCGAACACAGGCGCCGGTCCCAATAACACCCCAGCAGCTAAGAGTAGGGCGATCCTCGTCATCTCTCTTATTCCAGTTTGAGCGAAAAACTGGCAATGAGTCTAGCACAAAGGGTGCTCACTCTCTTTGCGAGTAGTTCTTCAAGGCGCCGGCCAGGTATCGGCCGGTGTGTGAGGCAGGGCTTTCCGCGATCACTGAGGGCGGGCCTTCCGCGACCACTCGACCGCCCTCGTCTCCGCCCTCAGGTCCCAGATCGATGATCCAGTCCGCGCTTTTTATTACATCCAGATTGTGCTCGATGATCGCGATCGAGCCCCCCGCTTCGATCAACTGGCGAAACGCTGCCAGCAGTCGATTGATGTCGTCGAAATGCAATCCGGTTGTGGGCTCGTCGAAAATGTATAGAGTCCGCTCACTGGTTCTGCGCGACAGATACGCCGCCAGCTTTACGCGCTGAGCCTCACCTCCCGACAGAGTGGTCGCCGACTGACCAAGACGCAGATATCCCAGACCTACGTCGTCCAGCACTCGAAGCCTCGCTGCGATTCGATTGATGTTCGAAAAAAATAACATCGCTTCTCGCACTGTCATATCCAGCACGTCGTGAATCGATCGCCCCTTGTACTTGACTTCAAGGAGGGAAGACTTGAACCGCATTCCCTTGCATTCTTCGCAGATCAGCTCTACGTCGGCCAGGAACTGCATTTCTTTTATCTCGACGCCGTTGCCTTCGCAGCGTTCGCATCGCCCACCGGGAACGTTGAAGCTGAAGTGCGACGCGTCGAAGCCTCTTGCCTGCGCTTCGCGGGTAGAGGCAAACAGGTCACGGATCGCATCGTAGACCTTTATATAAGTGACCGGGTTTGATCGAGGTGTTCGGCCGATAGGAGATTGATCGACCAGGACTACATCGTCGATGAACTGCGACCCCTCGAGCTTGCCAAATGAACCCACCTTGCCGGTCCATTCGCCACGTTGCTTTTTCAATCCGGCGTAGATCACGTCGTGAACCAGCGTGGACTTGCCAGAGCCCGAAACTCCCGTGATGCACACCATGATGCCTAGCGGAATTGTTACGTCTATGCCCTTCAAGTTGTGCTCGCCGGCCCCCTTCACGGTCAGGGCGCGAGGTCCGAGCAGCCGACGATTCTTCGGCGGTTTTATTTCGAGTTCGCCGCGCAGATACTTACCCGTAAGCGATTGGCCGCTCTCCACCATTTCTTTCGGAGACCCGCTGAATACGACTTCGCCACCAAGCTCTCCCGCGCCTGGGCCAATGTCGATGACCTTATCCGCTGCCAGCATCATCTCAGGCTCGTGCTCCACAACCAGGACAGTGTTCCCGATGTCTCTCAGATCCTTGAGAATTCGTATCAGCCGGTCGTTGTCTCGCGGGTGAAGTCCGATCGACGGCTCGTCCAGCACGTACAGCGCACCGACCAGCGAAGCTCCCAGATTTGTGGCAAGCTGAATTCGCTGCGCTTCACCGCCCGATAGCGTGGAGGCGAGACGATCTAGCGACAGATACTGCAGACCAACGTCGTTGAGGAACTTGAGCCGGCTGCGGATCTCGTACAACAATCGCTCTGCAACCGCGAGCTGTTCCTCGCTGAGCTTTATATCGCTAAAGAACTCGGCGGCCTCTGCCGAAGTCATTGCACAGACTTCGGGCAGAGTCTTGCCTGCTACTTTTACCAGACGTGCCTCCAGTCGCAGGCGCGAGCCGCCGCAGTCTGGGCAGACAGTGTATCCGCGGTACTTTGAGAGAAAGACCCTGACGTGAAGCTTGTACTTTTTGGTCTCGAGCCAGTCGAAGAAACCGATGATGCCGTCGAAACCGTTTCTGCCTTTGACGATTGTCCTTTGTTGATCTCGGCTCAATTGCCGAAACGGTACGTTGGTCGCGATGCCTTCCTGCTTGCAGAACTTCAACAGGTCTTTTTGCGCCCAATCGTATTGAGGCTTCGTCCAGGGATCGATTGCACCGGCTGCGAGGCTCAACTCGCGATTGGGAATCACCAGATCCAGGTCCAGCCCTATTGTGTTTCCAAAACCCTGGCACGTAGGACAGGCGCCAAACGGATTGTTGAAGCTGAAGAGGCGAGGCTCCGGAGCCCCGAAGCGAATTCCGCACTGCTTGCATTCAAAGCCTTCCGAGAACGACATCCTGCGGTTTTCGCCGGCGAGCTGGATCACCGCCTGGCCTTCACCGGACTGGTAGCAAATTTCCAGCGAATCGACGAGTCTCGACCGGACATCGTCGCGCACTGCGAGACGATCGACTAGTACGAAAGTATCAGCGAATGAATTCCCGGTGAAACTGTCCGGCGTCTCAAGCTCGATCACCGATCCGTTTTTGAAGAGCCTTGTGAAACCTCGCTGCATAAGGCTCATCAGATGCGCGTTGATTTTTGTGTGCTGAGCAGCCTGTTGTTCGCGACTCCGCTTTTTTTGCTTCGCGCTCCCGTTTGAAGACGCCGAGGTCTCCTCGGCTGCGGGCGACGCCGGAAACATCACGTAAAAGCGAGTTCCATCGGGCAACTGAAGGATTGAGTCGGCCACCGACTCCGGAGTGTCTCGGGTCACCACGCGTCCGCAGTTTGAGCAGCAGGTTTGCCCGATTCTGGCGAACAGGAGTCTGAGATAGTCGTAGATTTCGGTTTGGGTGGCGACGGTGGATCTGGGATTTCGTGTGGAGTTCTTCTGTCGAATCGAAATGGCTGGGCAGATGCCTACTACTTCGTCGACTTCGGGTTTATCCATCCGTTCGAGGAACTGCCGCGCATAGGCGGAGAGGCTCTCGACATAGCGCCGCTGTCCCTCGGCATAGATGGTGTCGAAGGCGAGGCTGGATTTACCGGACCCGCTGACACCGGTTACGACGGTGAGCTTGTTGATCGGGATCTCGACGGTGACGTTCTTCAGGTTGTGAACGCGCGCTCCGCGTACGGCTATGACTTCGTCAGGCATTGTCTCCTGCTGCGTTTCACTGTAGCGATGCACCCATGTTGTCACGAGGCGCCCGTAGCAAACCGCTGATTTTATCGCAAACCGCACACAGCGGCCAAGTAAGTTCTGAATAGTAGGAAGTAGGAAGTTTATGGTTTCGGGTTTAGAGTTTCGGGTTCGTTAGTTGGAGACTGGAAAGATCCTGGCACTGAAGGAGGGCAAACTGAAAGAAGACGAACCCTAAGCTCGAAACCCTAAACCCGAAACCATAAACTGCCTGCTACTCAGAACTTTCTTGACACTGAAGAAAACTGAAACCTATACTCGACCAGTTGCTTATTGAAAATTTGAACGGCGGATTGCGGAGAAGCAGGTGGCTAAGACGATTCAAGGTAGGCTGAGCGCCGAAGGACTTAGAGTAGCAATCGTCGCAAGCCGCTGGAATGACTTCGTCGTGGGTCGCCTGATCCAGGGCGCGACGGATGCCCTGGAACGACTCGGAGGCTCGACCGACGCGATAACCGTCGTTCGCGTCCCCGGTTCATTCGAGATTCCTTTTGCCACCAGACGCGCGGCAGCAAGTGGGAAGTACGATGCGATAATTTGCCTGGGCGCGGTCATCCGAGGCGAAACCCCTCACAACGAATACATTGCCGCAGAGGTCTTCAAGGGAATTGCCGCGGTCTCGCTCGAGAGCGGTGTGCCGGTCGCACTGGGAGTTATCACCGCCGACAATCTCGAACAGGCTATTGACCGCGCCGGCGCTAAATCGGGTAACAAGGGATTCGAGGCCGCAATGAGTGCGGTCGAAATGGCAAATCTTTGTCGCGAGCTATGAATTGCGCCGGCAGGTGGCGCACAATCGTGAACTGATCGCCAAGAAGCAGGTTCTCTATGGGTGCGAGACGTAAGGCGAGAATTTGCGCCTTACAAATGCTCTTTCAATATGACATCGCCCGTCAGCCAGTGGCGGACGTTGCCCGCGGGTACTGGGATGCCTTCGGCGAAGAAGCAGGCGATGTCGACCGCGAGTTCGCCGATAAGCTCGCGCTCGGTGCAATCTCCAACCTCGACGAAATAGACAAGCTCATCAAACGCCGCGCCGAGCACTGGCGAATCCAGCGAATGGCGGTCGTGGACCGCAATATCCTGCGATTGGCGATCTACGAATTCCTCTTCGAATCCGATACCCCGAGAACAGTCATTATCAATGAAGCTCTCGAGATCGCCCGAAAGTTCTCCACCTTCGAGGCCACTCAGTTCATAAACGGCATCCTGGATGCGATAAAACACGATCTCGAGCAGGGAACGATTGCGTCGATCGCGACAAACAGCCGGACCTGAGCTCGCGCCGGACAACCAAGGCTCCCCCTGAACCATGATCGAGGACAAGGCTCTCCTTAGCGAATATCTTTCCGAATCCGAAGAGCTCCTCGAGTCTTTGCTCTCCGACCTCCATTCACTCTCCGCGCAGACTTCTTCTTCGCCTGACCTCAACCTTGTCGGCCGGCTGTTCCGAACAGCCCATTCATTAAAAGGTCTGTCAGGAATGATGGATCTGCCCGAGGTCCAGTCGCTCGCGCACGAATTCGAAGACATCCTCGATGAGTTGAGACTGGGAGGATTGAAGCTGAATCCAACGGTCACCGGTGCTCTACAGGAGGCCGGTGCCGGATTGGCGGCTCTTGTTGGCGGAGCGGCTAGAGGTACCGTCACAGAAGAAGACTTCGAACGATTGCGTGTTCTGCTTGCAGCAATCGCCGCCAGATCGCGAGCATCAGCAAGCGAAACCGAGTCAGCATCGGCCTCTCTCGTTCTTTCGGAACAGGAACGTGCGTTGCTCACCGAATACGAGGAGCATCGAATCGAGGAAAACCTCAAAGCAGGCAGATCGTTCTACGCGGTAAACGCGAGGTTGGACCCTCGCAAGCTCGACAAACAGTATCGGGCGCTCACCGCGGCGCTCGCGAATGGTGGCGAGGTGATAACGACGTTGCCGGGAGAAAAAGGAGGGGCGGGTGCTGCGGCACTCAAGCTGGTGTTCGCGACACGTCTGAAAGAATCCGACGTCAAGCGACTCGCCTCAATAGTCCACACTCGCGTCAGCCGGATCGAGCGATCGGGGTGGCGAAAGGCGGGCGACGCCCTGCGCGTAGTTGGACTGAAGCGAAATTCGCGAGCCGAACGCCCGATCACCGCGGTGCTTCCACCGGCGTTCGCGCAGGAAGGACTTCAGCCGCTGTCCTCCAGCGTTCGCGTGGAAATGACACAAATCGACGAGCTATCGGGCCTCGCGCACGAGCTGTCTATCCAAACAGAGAAGCTGGCCAAGATGGCGGACACCTTCCTGACCAGCGCCGGGCTCGGGGCGCGAGAAGGCTTTGATTTGAAGTTCACCGCCAGGCGAATCGAGCGGGACTTCGTCGAGCTGGAGGAGCGACTTGTTGCGCTTCGAATGGTGTCGCTCACCCAGATTTTTACGCGAGCGGCCAGGTTGACCGGAAGGCTGGCAAGGGAACTCGGCAAATCGGTATCCGTTGAAGTAAGCGGACGCGAGACCCAACTCGATAAAGTCATAGTCGACCGGCTAGCCGATTCTATCTACCACCTGCTGCGCAACGCGGTGGATCACGGCCTGGAATCCACCGAAGAGCGCCGGCTTGCGGGCAAGAGCGCGAGAGGAAAGATCCGAATAGCGGCGGGGCTTGAAGGAGCCCGCGCGGTGATCTCTATAACCGACGATGGGCGAGGAATCGATCCAGACGCGATGCGTACGCGCGCACTTCAAGCCGGTCTCATTTCGGAGCAGGACCTGCTCAGCGACGAAGAAACTCTGAGGCTGATTTTTCGCCAGGGCTTTTCAACGGCCGATCATGTTTCCGCCGTGTCGGGGCGAGGAGTTGGACTGGATGTGGTGGAGAGCACGATACACGAGCTGGGCGGTGAAATCAGAGTAAGCTCTGAGACAGGGAAGTGGGCGAGATTTGAAATCGCAGTACCAACCACGCTGGTGATGATTTCTGCGTTCATCGTGCGCGCGGGTGGATGGAAGTACGCGATCAACGTGAACCAGATTCAGGAGCTTTGCCAGATTGATCCGGAGCAAGTACTGGGACGCGAAGGCCGCCGCAGCGTTATGTGGCGTGGAAGGGTGTTGCCGCTGGTTGAGCTCAATTATCTGTTGCGGCTGGGTGGAGCAAGAGTACTCAAGTCGAACGGCGACGGGTCCGGCACGCATAACGAGGCAGAGCAGGCGCGGGTGCCACTGCTAATAACGCGGGCATCGGACAGAGTGGTTGCAGTAGCGGTTGAGGGTTTTGAGAAGCAACGCGAGATTATCGTGAAGTCGCTCGGCCCTATTGCCGACAAGACGAAGGGGGTAGTTGGCGGGGTTGATCTGGAGGGTGGCGAAGTCGCGCTCGTTCTGGATCTTCCAAACCTGCTGGTCAGGCGAAGCATGAGAATGTAAAGGGGAAGTGCTTAGTCCTGAGTGCTGAGTCACCCTGAAGGGGTTGCGACCTCGATTCGAACCGTCATAATCCGGTATCGAAACGGGCACGCAACCCCTTCAGGGTTGGAAAACTCACAACCGAAAGTTA
Organism: Blastocatellia bacterium; assembly: GCA_035315885.1. Lineage (GTDB taxonomy): Bacteria > Acidobacteriota > Blastocatellia > UBA7656 > UBA7656 > DATFXM01. Next base: position 5,896 of record DATFXM010000031.1, on the reverse strand, counting down.
CCCAGGGTAGCCGCGGACGGCAACCCTGGGCTAGAGGGCGCAAACCCTTTCGGGGTTGGAAACCCATCAACCGCAGTTACCCAGGGTAGCCGCGGACGGCAACCCTGGGCTAGAGGACGCAACCCCTTCAGGGTTGGAAACCCATCAACCGCAGTTACCCAGGGTAGCCGCGGACGGCAACCCTGGGCTAGAGGGCGCAACCCCTTCGGGGTTGGAAACCCATCAACCGCAGTAACCCAGGGTAGCCGCGGACGGCAACCCTGGGCTAGAGGGCGCAACCCCTTCGGGGTTGTACTCAGGACTCAGAACTCAGAACTCAGAACTCAGGACTCAGAACTCAGTACTCAGGACTCAGAACTTCTCCCGGACAAACCATTCAGCGGAATCTGGCATCAAACACCCCGTCACTTTATAATGAGTCTTCCGTTGCTGTACCTTAGTTCGCTCCCATCGACGACGTTCTAACCAGCTTGAGAGCAAAACTATGACTACTAGAAAGACCGTACCCAACATGCGTGGGATTGCGGTGTCACCCAACTGGCTTCAGGAGTTCTTCCGGCGTTATACGTTCCTCGCGCTTGTTGCTCTCTCGGTGATTGCCGGTGTGATGTTCGGCGCGACCGTAGCCTATCAGGCAAGCATGACGCAGGAGGCTCAGGAGGTCGCGGCCCTCGCCAACTACAAGCCCAATCTCGTTACTCGGGTTATTGCCGCAGACGGTAAAACGGTAGTCGGAGAGTTTTCGCTCGAACGCCGAATACCTGTCACCTACGAGCAAATCCCCGAGACGATGAAGAACGCGATCTTCGCCATCGAAGACGATCGGTTCTTCCAGCACATCGGCGTCGATCCCATACGAATGGCGATGGCCGCGTTCAAGAATACTGTCAGGAGCAGAAAGGCCGAAGGCGCCTCCACCCTGACTCAGCAGCTTGCCCGCGCGCTGTTCCTCACCCCTGAGAAGACCTATACAAGAAAAATAAAAGAAATCCTTATCGCTCTCCAGATCGAACGCTATTACACCAAAGAACAAATAATGGAAATGTACTGCAACCAGATTTTTCTGGGTGGCGGAGCCTACGGATTCGAGGCCGGCGCGCAGTACTATTTTTCAAAGTCCCTGAAAGACCTCTCAATCGAAGAATGCGCGTTGCTTGCCGGTCTGCCCAAGGCTCCAAGTCTGTACTCGCCGACTCGCGACGAGAAGGCGGCTCTCGAGCGGCGCAATGTGGTGCTGTACCGGATGCGCGAAGAGGGTTACATCAACGAGGACCAGTACAACCGCGCAAGGCAAAGCAAGATCAACCTGAACCTGAACCCGGCGCAAAGCAGCAACAATTCGATCTACGGCTACTTCGTCGAGGAAGTAAGGCAGGAATCCGAGGAGACGTTTGGGACTCGCGAGACTCAGACCGGCGGTATGAACATCTACACCACGCTCGATCCGGTGGCACAACGCGAGGCGGTGAGGGCGGTTCGTCGAGGACTGCACTCGTATGAAGATCGGCATGGAAAGAAGTGGCGCGGTCATCTGACGAATGTGATCGAACAGAAAATGACCAATGACCTGGCTCGCTACGCCCATCCGGACTGGCTGGGCGATTACATCGCCGGAGAGTACATCTACGGTCTGGTGATGAGCACGAGCGCGTCGACTGCGGACATCCGTTTCGGCGACTACAAGGCAACGCTGACGGATGCGGGAACAAAATGGGCCGGCGCGAGTCCGGCAAGGTTGTTGAAGAAGGGCGACCTCGCAGTCTTCAAAGTGGTCAAGCCAGATAACGATAAGAAGACGCTCGAGGTCGCGTTGGATCAATTACCGTCGGTTGACGGTGCCCTGGTTTGTCTTGAGTCGAAGACCGGTGATGTCAAAGCGATGGTCGGGGGCTACGACTTTTCGACGCGAAAATTCAACAACTCGACACAAGCGGAACGTCAAACAGGGTCAACGTTCAAACCTTTTATCTATACCGCTGCGATCGAGCAGGGGTTCACTCCGGACACGATCGTCAGCGCTGAGCCTTTTGTAGACCCAGTCACCGGATGGTCGCCCTCGAACTACGACGGCGGTTCGGGCGGGGGCGCGCTTCCGCTCCGATCTGCGTTGCAACAATCGTTGAACGTTGTTGCCGTCCGGCTGCTTTCAATTGTAGGGGTCGACAAGGGCGCAGAGATGGTGAAGCGCTTTGGGTTGCCTAACCCTATGAAACGCGTTTTGCCGTCCGCGCTGGGCGCAACCGAAGAACCGTTGATCGATATGGTCAGCGCTTACTCCAGCTTCTCGAACATGGGGGTGCGCGTGAAACCGCACCTGATCAAGCGGGTCACCGATGCCGATGGCAATCCTCTTCAAGACGGGGAGTGGAAGGCGGAGTCTTACAAGGTCATCTCGCCTTTTGTTGCGTCGCAGATGCAAGAGATGATGCGGGGGGTGGTCACCGGGGGAACCGCTGCGTCCATGATGTCGAACAAGGAACTCGCCAAGCGCATGATCTGCGGCAAGACCGGGACGGTTAACGATTTCACCGATGCATGGTTTATCGGTTATACACCCACTTATACGGCGGGAGTGTGGATCGGATACCCTGGGATGAAGAAGTCGCTCGGCAACAAAGAAGCAGGATCGGTTGCAGCGTTGCCGATGTGGATCCAGTTCATGGAGAAGTTCTTGAAGGACAAGCCGAATGATCAGTTCCCGAAGAATGTTCCGGCTGATCGAGAAGTCATAGCGCGGCGCGCGGACGCCGAAAAGAAATTGCAGGCTGCGCAAACCGACGAGACAACGAAGAAGTCAGTAGACGATAATGCCGATAAGGCGAAGGACGCGGCACAAAAGAGTCAGAACGAAAACGAGGATCAGCCTCCTCCACCGCCGCCCAAACGCCGTCCGCCCGCTATGGAAGAGCAGGAGACCGGGCAGCCGTTGAGAATGCGCACCGATCAGGGTAACAAAGGGGTGCGCAAGGTCGAACCGGCTCTGGAACCTCCAAAGGACGATAAGAAACGTAGGGGGAAGAACGGTTGAAGAGGAGGCCCGCGCTTGCGTTGATAGCGGCCCGATTTTCGTACATCCGTGTTGGGCTTTGACCGTTAGACTGTATTTTTGGAAGTGACCGCCAATCAACTGAAGGCTTTTGCTCGTTTGTTATGTTCCTTTGGGTGTTACTTGCGATAGGCCTGGCTGTCGCGTGGTGGTTAAGCGGTAAGCGAGCATCCAGCATAAACGAACGCACCTACCTCAAGCGGCGCGGCTACTACTCTGCTGAGAACTCAGCGCCGGATCCCGTTGTGTCTCAAGACAACCAGTTGTTCGGGCTCATAGAGTCGCTCAGGGATGTTTCGGCGCAGTCCCGAGAGCGTGCGGCGCAGCAATTGGCGCGGATGTGCGAGTCAGGCAGGAGAGACAGCCGGATGTTGTCTCCTCTGGTCGAAGCGCTTGACGATAACGATGCAGCTGTACGCAGGGCGGTTGCGCTGGCGCTCGCGAGTTTGAGCGACTCGGCGGCGGCTGCCGCGATCAGCAGGAGGCTCGAGATCGAAGAATCGGTGATGGTGCGATCTACGCTTCAGAAGGTACTGACGAGGTTGAGTGCTGAATCCTAGCGTGCTGAGTGCTGAGTTGTCAGATCTCAAATCTCAGATCTCAATCTCAGATCTGAAATCTCAGATTGTACTTCTACATCTTATCTTCCCCGCGGACGTAGTACTTTAGCGCCATCTTCGCCAACTTCCAGACTTTCTGCCACTCGATGTCGCCCTGTTCCCCTCGCAACTGCTTTACTAGAAGACTCCGTAGATAACGACCCTCACGCTTGAACATGAACCGCTTCGCATAAGGCCGTGCAACTTCGAAGAAGTTGAATGAAGGATCTACCTGCGTGCCAATACCCTCGAGCGTCATCATCGCTCGCACTATGTAAGTGAAACTGGCGGGGATGTTGAAAGGGAACTCGTAGATCACTGTCGCCAGATCAAAAATCAACTCCTTGAAGTTCACGTCCCCAAGTCTCAGGCTCAGATAGCGGTCAAAGAGGGATTCGATGATCGGTTTGAAACGCGTCTCCTCCTCAGGTGACAACTCGATGAACCCAAGCCTAACCATGTCGTCTACAAGCCCGTGCACGTCGCGCTCGATGATGTGAAAGAACGCGCTGATAAGCTTGGACTGAAGCTCCATGGAAAGCCGGCCTACCATGCCAAAATCGAAGAAGGCCAGCCGGCCGTCAGGCATCACTCGAAGATTGCCCGGATGCGGGTCGGCGTGAAAGAAACCGTCCTCCAGCAGTTGTTTCAAGTACGTTCGCGCCAGCAGCTTTACCACTTCATGAGGGTCGCGACCGGACGCCGTCAGTTGCTCCGTGTCGGTCACCTTCAGCCCATCGATGAATTCCATCACGATCAGCCGGCGCGTGGAGAAAATCTGATAGATCTTCGGGACGTAGACGTCCTTCCATCGCGTGAAGTTCCCGCGGAAGATTTCGGCGTTGCGCGCCTCCTGAACGTAATCCATCTCCTCGTGAATTGTGAGATGGAACTCGTGCAGCGTGCCTTGCCAGTCAACGCCGCGGATCAGATTTGGATAACGTTCGAGCCTTCGCGCGATGCGACGCAGCACTGCTATATCAAAATCTATTTGATCAGCGATGTTTGGCCGTTGAATTTTGACCGCCACGACCTGGCCGGTTCTGAGCACCGCGCGGTGAACCTGGCCGAGGCTGGCGGCCGCGATGGGTGTGTCTTCGAAAGTTTGGAATATATCTTCGATTTTGGCGTGCAATTCGTCTTCTACTATCTTGCGCGCCTGATCGGTAGGGAACGACGGGACTTCGTCCTGAAGCTTGCCCAGTTCCTCGATGTACTCGACCGGCAGAAGGTCGGCTCTCGTGGCGAGCGTTTGACCGGTTTTGATGAAGGTTGGTCCGAGCTGAATCAGCTTTTCTCGTAGCGCGGCGCCCTCCCGATGCCGGAGCTCGGCTTGCGGCCTGCGTTTCCAGTTGAGCCAGCCTCGGGTGTTGATGAAGACGCGGAACATGAAGATAAAGAACTCGGCAACGACCCGCGCGAGCCGGAGATACCCTCTGAATCCGATGTTCTGGAAGGCTGACTCTGTGGGTCTTGAGCTGGTTGCGACGCGTCGTTGCTGGTCATGGGATAGGAGCTTTGGTTGGCCGTTTCCGGATTGCGGGTCTGGTTGCTGCATCATCAACAATGTACGAACAAACGCCGCCAAACGTTGCCGTGACATTGTACACGCGCGGCCAGGCGAAGACGAGTTCTGAGTCTTGAGTTGCGACTTCGAAGCCGTTGGGCGTCAGCCCGAGCCCGCGAAGCGGGCGACAGCGTGTAGCCCCCGGTGAGTCCTCGAACCGGGGGCCCTTGGTTAGGTGGATGCGCTCGGCCTTGATGGGTGGTGTGTCTACGCGGATTTCGGCAATTCAAGTCGCCCCCGGTTCGCGGACTCACCGGGGGATAGAGTTCTGTCGCCCGCTGCGCGGGCTCACGTCGTTGTATGTGCCTCTCCCCCGGTTCGAGGACTCACCGGGGGCTACGGTTCTGTCGCCCGCTGCGCGGGCTCACGTCGTTTGTATGTGCCTACCCCCGGTTCGCGGACTCACCGGGGGATAGAGTTCTGTCGCCCGCTGCGCGGGCTCACGTCGTTTGTATGTGCCTCTCCCCCGGTTCGAGGACTCACCGGGGGCTACGGTTCTGTCGCCCGCTGCGCGGGCTCACGTCGTTTGTATGTGCCTCCCCCCGGTTCGCGGACTCACCGGGGGATAGAGTTCTGTCGCCCGCTGCGCGGGCTCACGTCGTTTGTATGTGCCTCTCCCCCGGTTCGAGGACTCACCGGGGGCTACGTTGTGTCACCCGCTGCGCGGGCTGACGTCGTTTGTAT
>DATFXM010000030.1:0-106100 GCA_035315885.1 Blastocatellia bacterium | reverse complement strand
AAGCCCGAGACCGCCTTTGCCCCTTTCTAGTCGGTGTGCTTGAGACTCTGTTAGAATGCGACGTGATGTTATCCAATCGGGCAAAGACCTGTATGATCTCCAGACACACCCTGGTGTTGGTCTGCCTGTTTTCGACTGTTTGCTTTCATTCGGCTCTATCGTACCTGGTTGATTCTGGCGTAAACACTGAAACTCGGCGTCCGCCACTTGTTTCGGTCAACTCTCAGTCCCCGAATTCTATTGGGTTACCCGCTGCCTCCATTTCTCGCATCGCGTCAAAAGCAAACAGTAGCGCATCGCCTGGCTCAGCCGAAATACCTGCCAATCACATCTTAGTCCCACACGCCGCTCGCACAGTCTCTGAAGATGCGCGTGCGCAGCGATGCCCGAGTTCCTCTGAAGCCTCACAACACAAGAATCGAGCACCGCCTCCCTCTATCAGCTAATCCCTCGCCTATTCTTTGGTCGCCAGGTTCCGGCGACCCAGCACCAGTTTCATTCTATCGGCGATAGCACCGCCGAGAGGGAGAGAGTTTTCATGAAATCAGAGATCATCGTTGTGTTGATTCTTACCGCAATGGCAATTGGCTTTATTCTTTGGATACGGAGCAAGTCACAGCCAGACGACCCTCAAAGAAAACCCCAGGACGTGTACCGCAGGCAGTGAAAACCGCTCGATGCCAGTAACTCCCGTTAAGCATCACCAGAGGGAGCTTGGGTGCTCCCTCTGGAGCCTCAATACTGATATCGTTCATGAAGCAAGAGGCAAACCGTGAAAGGGTGCTTCGGACGATGACAACATTTCCCGAATGGGTCGAGCCGATGGCGGCGACACTTACACAGGAACGATTCACAGGCCCGGGGTGGATCTTCGAGCGCAAAATCGATGGCATTCGCCTGCTGGCGTTTAAGAGCATAGCGGAGATCCGGCTGCTGTCTCGCAACCGGTTGCCTCAGAACCTGCCTCGCCTCGCCGAGGCGATCGCAAAGCTGCCTGCGGACGAATTGATTCTGGATGGTGAAGTAACTTGGGAACGCGGAGGAGTCACCTACCACGTGTTCGACGTCATGTGGCTGGACGGCCGAGACGTGACGTCATTGCCGCTCGAGGCGCGTCTCGCGATCTTGAGCGAGTTGCCGCTCGAGTCGCCGCTTTCTCGAGTCGTGCGCCTGACGGATGAGAAGCCGTGGGAGCGCGCTTGCAACGAAGGGTGGGAAGGGGTCATAGCGAAGCGCATCGATTCGCCTTATGAGCATCGCCGCTCCCGGCATTGGCTCAAGATGAAATGCGAGGCGGCACAGGAGTTCGTAGTTGGAGGTTTCACCGACCCGCAGGGCAAGAGGGTCGGTCTTGGCGCCCTGTTAGTCGGCTACTACGAGAATGACGAATTCGTTTTCGCCGGGAAGGTCGGCACCGGATTCGATACAAAGCTGCTGACGGAGCTGCGCGCGAAGTTGGATGCCTCCGAGATACAGAAGCCGCCGTTCACCAGGGCCGTCGGACTTCCGCGCGTCCGTGCGCACTGGGTAAGGCCGGACATTGTCGTACATATCGCCTTCATCGAATGGACAGTTCACGGCAAATTGCGTCACAGCCGGTTGCTTGGAGTACGTACGGACAAGCACGCACGCGAAGTCGTAAGGGAGACGTCATGACCATCGACGTGACGATCACCCATCCCGAGAAGGTGCTGTTCCCGGACGATGGGATCACGAAGGGCGAGCTGGCTTCCTACTATGAATCAATCGCGGATGTGATGGTGCCTCACATTCGGTCGCGTCCTGTCACCATGGAACGTTATCCCGCGGGAATCAACGCAAAGGGATTCATGCAGAAGGACGTATCAAAAGGCTTTCCTGAGTGGCTGGAGCGAGTCGAGGTGCCAAAGAAGGACGGTACGGTCCACCATCCACTGGTTCGCGATACTCCATCTCTGCTCTGGCTTGCAAACCAGAACTGCATAACGCAACACGTCTGGACGTCTCGCGCCCCGCACGTGTACCATCCCGACCTCTGTGTGTTCGACCTCGATCCGTCAGTGGATGAGCCGGACATGCTGCGTGCCGCGACCCTGTATGTTCGTGATTTTCTTGCCGAGCTGGGACTGCTTGGCTGGGTCAAGACTTCAGGCTCGAAAGGGTTCCATATAGTTGTTCCGCTGGACGGCAAAGCCCGCATGGGCGAGGTAGCGAGATTCGCTCACGCGGTGGGCGCCATGCTTGTGAAACTTGATCCAAAAAATTTCACTCTGGAGTTCATCAAGGCCGACCGCGGCAAGCGCATTCTCGTCGATACCGGGCGCAACGAATATAGCGCGACCTTTGCCGCAACCTATACTGTGCGGGCAAAGCGTGGCGCGCCGGTGTCCGCACCGTGCACCTGGGAGGAAATCGAAGCCGGCAAAGTCGGCCCTCAAACTTTCACCCTTCGCAACATGGATCGACGCATAAATGATGTCGGCGACTTGTGGTCGAACATGCGAGGCCATGAGCACTCGCTGCAAGGTCCGATAGAGAAGCTGCGACGACTCCGCGCAACCGTCTGACGCAAGAGTCGCTCGGGAGATTGTTTGGTTGAGGGAGACTAACAGGCAAAAGGAGACTCTCGCATGAAGACAGAGGATGTACGTCCAATAGAGTTGATCGACATTCAAAATGCGCGTACCCGAATTGCGAATACCATTGTGCGGACGCCGTTGGTCAAGCTCGACATAGGAAAGGGTTTTCCCGATATTCGTCTCAAGCTCGAGAATCTGCAGCCGATCAACGCATACAAGTTACGCGGCGCGGCCAACGCAGTTGCTCTTCTGCCGGAAGCGGAACGCAAACTCGGGGTGTGGACGATCAGCGCGGGAAACGCGGGACAAGGTGTTGCTTATGCAGCACGAGAGGCAGGTGTTCCCTGCTCCGTCGTATATATTGAAACGGCGCCCCTATCCAAGATCGAACGGATGCGCGCACTGGGCGCGAACCTGATCCCGGTGTCGTGGGAGGTTGCGTGGAACACGCTCGAAGAGCGCTCGTACCCCGGGATCGAAGCGACCTTTGTGCATCCGTTTGACGACTACAATTTCATCGCCGGTCACGCGACTATGGGCCTCGAGATCCTTGAAGACGAGCCAAACGTTGCGGCAGTGGTTGCCGGAGTTGGAGGCGGCGGGCTGGTGACGGCAGTTGGAAGCGCGCTGAAGGCGCTCAAGCCGGAGATCAAAGTCTGGGGGGCCGAACCGGAAACCGCAGCGCCACTCGCCCGCTCTCTTGCAATGGGGTCTCCGCAAAAATTCCCGGAGTGGAAGCATTCGTTCGTGGATGGCGCCGGTGGTCGTAGTGTCTTCCCGCGAATGTGGGAGCGAATGAAACCCGTGGTCGATGGCTGCGTAGTGGTCAGCCTCGATCAAGTAAGGGGGGCGATGCGCTTACTCGCCGAGAAAGCCCGCGTGATAGCTGAAGGAGCCGGCGCGCTCTCAGTCGCTGCCGCCTTGACCGGCAAAATTGGACAGGGGCCAATCGTCGCAATAGTCTCCGGTGGCAATATCGACCTGAACAAATTCTGCGAAGTAATCAGCGCCTGACCGGTAGAACCCGCCGCCGCAGCGTGTATTCATAGACGTTCCTGATTGCATGAGCCAGTTTCGCTACCGATGCCTCCCAGGTGTCGCTCGCCCCAACAGACTGTCCAGGACGCTCGTTGACGTTACTCGGGTGACGCGGTTGCGAGCGCTTGTATTTTTTTCATCTTCAGTCCCTCTCAATCATTGGGGATTCCTGAGGCGGCCCAGCCTGCCCATATTACGTACATTTCGAACATGGGTAAGGTGATTTCGAAACTAAGTCTTTCTGTAAAGTAAAACTCAGTAATCAAAATATTCCTCACTAAGCTCGTATCAATTCACCGTTGGTGTTCTGCGTGAGCTGTGTCTCAAGCGTCCTTACCCGGCGTCGATGCGAGGCTTCTCTAGTCCCGACCGAGTGAAATCGATCAATTCCACGAGCGAGGTGAAAACTATGGTCAGCAAAGTTAAGTATGCAGTTGCCGGGATCGCGCTGTCGATCATGCTAAGTGTCGCGGTTCTTCACACGAGCGCCAGTCCCGCAAGCGGTACCCTCTCAGCTCCGTTTGAGCGCAAGATTCTCACGCCCTTGCCTGAAGCGGCATTCAACCTCCGCTTCTTTACAACCGGTGTGAAGACCGATTCTCGAGGCCGCATAATCACTGGTCCAAACAGCGATCCGGTTAAGCAAATCGTTGGACAAGAAGCGGCGGGTGAGCGCGGCGGCCTTCAGCGTTTCACTAAGATCATGTTCGGAGCAAGCTACCTCGACGGTCGTCCGGATCCCGGAACGCGCGTTGATCCGAACAACCCAATCGTAAACAGCGGCGGCTCCTTTTGGCCCAACCGCAAGCAACCGTTTCGCAGCGAACCCAGGGCGCTGGCGTTGACTCCCGATGGATCGAAACTCTTCGTCACACTGCCCGGCCGCGAAGGTTACCCGGATTGGCGCGTCGCAGTCGTGGACGCACGAGCACAACGGGTGATCAGGTGGATAGACTTGCGTCCTGATGGGCAAGTCCTGGGTACTCGGCCCATGGGAGTCAAGGTTTCCCCGGTAAACACGAGCATCTTTCCTCACGCTTATGTAGTCGTACTAAACATGTACGGCAACTTCGCAAGCGTCATCGATTCGAGTACCGACGCAATCATTGGAGAATTCGAAACTGGATTCTACGGCGAGAAACTTATTTTCAATCGCGACGGCACTCGCCTCTATGTGACGGATCGGTTCAAGGATCAGGTTCGCGCTTTCCGAGTCGATCCGGGACCATTCTTTACGCAGATCGCCGAGATACCAACGGGCACGACGGATCTCGAGCGAGCTAACCCCCGCGACCTCGATTTGAGCGCGGACGGCCGGACCCTCTACGTTGCCAACACGCTCGGACACACGATTGCGGCGATCGATGTTGCGAATGACGCCAACAAGCTGTCAAAGGTTCTGCCGCTCGGGGGTCTAGCAACGGACGTGAAAGTGGCGGGTCATTGGGGAATCACGAGCGGACAAGAAACGAACTCGGGTTTGAATGAGCCGGAGAGCGGGCACGGACTCCCAACCAAAGACGCCAACGGCGTCCCAATCAGAAACGACGGCAGCCCGCTTGGTTACACGCCGGTGATGACCGACGCTACGAAAGCAACCACCTTTGACGATCTCGGAAGTGAGCTGAATGTCTTCGACACCGCTACAAACCTGTTCGTATATCGCTACGTCGACGAAGGACGCGACATCTCGCAATCAGTGGTGCCCGGTCAGTTCTTCGATCTGCATGATCACGACGACGCGCAGAAGATAATCAAAGGCAGCGGGCCGGAGCAGATGGTGGTAAGAGGTGATTTGCTCTTTGTGACCTTTGTCCACAACGAAAGGGTCCAGGCCTTCCGCATCAACCAGCACCCCGCGGACCCGTCTCAGATTCTTTCGCCTCTTGGCGTAGAGCTGACCGGCGGCATAACTCCTCGCGGGATAGAAGTCTCACCTGGCGGCGATATGATTTACGTTGCGAATTTCCAAACGGAGGATGTGTCTTTCCTTCAGGTGGATCCTGGAGGCGGGCTGGTTCGAGCAGGGTTTGTGGCAGTGGGCGTGACCAACGATACGCCGGATCCGACAACCGGCGGACATGGACAGAATCTGTTTGCGACCGATGAAGAAGTGGGACTGCGATGGTTCTTCTCATCGTCGTATTCAGATGACGGTCAAAAATCGTGCGGCTTTTGTCACTGGGACGGCCAGCACGACGGATGCCAATGGAACGTAGCTGCCAACGCAGTAGGAGGTGTAAAGGTTTGTCCGCAGAACAAGGATATCTCGGACAATTGGCCTGAGTGGTACGAGGGGCTTAACAATGATTTCATGGCATACGCTTCGGCTTGCAACGGAGAAGTGCTTCTGGGCGAGCGCACGCCGACTCCGCTGTTTCCTCAGGCAAATCAGGCTGACCGCTTTCACGCTCGCGAAGACTTCGTGTTGAGAAAAACCGAAGAAGACTCGCGGGCCATCGGCCGGCCGGAGCTATCAGGCAATGCATTCAAGGTGGGCTATTATGATATGGCCTTCCTGCAAATACTGTGGTCGCAAAATGAAGTGCGACGCCTTCCGAACCCGCTCGCTCAGTTTCCCGATTCGACTGAAGCGGCTGCGATCGCGCGGGGCAAACAAATTTTCTCGGCCAAAGTGTCACAGGGAGGCGCGGGCTGTGCCGATTGCCACCATAACGGAAACAAGATCATCAACGGCTCAGTGGACAATACATTTCAGGACTACAACATTCACGAGCCAGGGGTGATCAGCGAGTCAACGGTTGACGGAAACGGTCCGTTCTTCCGTCCGAACAACGACTACTTCTTCACACGTTTTCTGCCGCCCCAGGACGTCGGGACACCACAAAACTTCAGCAGCCGGAATACAAAACACTTGCGTGCATTCTGGGATAGCGTGCCGCGATGGCTGCATTATGGATTTGCCCATACGGTCCGCGAGATTCTGCTCACGCCGGACTCGCCTTTGCTCAAGCCGGGGGAACGAGGGTTCAACTTTAGGACGGTTCGTTCGGACAATAGTCGAGCTACCGCGAATAGTTTTCTTGGCGGCCCGAGGATCGTCTTGCCGACTCAGGTTCCAATCACGGTGGCCGACAGTGATGGGCACCTTGCGGGAGACGGGAGGGGACAAGTGCTCGTGAGCCTTGACAGTCCTACGTCGCCGGGTCCGGGCGGGAAGCCGTTGATCGATCAGTTGGGAACGAGCAACCTTGCGGCCCTGGTGGTCAACAGGCAACTGAATCCGGCGCTTGCGGCAAACAACGTCCTGGTAATCAAAGATTCGCACGGCAAGACTTCGCAGTTGACTGAGGAAGATCTGAACGCATTGATCATGTACCTGAAGTCGCTTCAATGACGTAGATTCAACAAGGGCGACTCTCGTGGTCGCCCTTGCTCGGTTTCGGGTTTCGGGTTCGTTTTGATTCAGTAATCTTTCGTCGAGCACTACCCGCCATTCGAGTCTTAATCTGACGAACCCGAGACCCGAAACCCTAAACCCGAAACCCGATCCTGCCATTCGAGTCTCTATCTGACGAACCCTAAACCCTAAACCCCAAACCGCCACACGGAACTGATCTTGACAGGTTATCGTATGATCATCATATTACGAGCGTAATATGAAAAGGAGGGATCGATGAGCCAACTGGTAAGGGAAGTTAAGGATGAGGAGTTCGAGCTTGAGGTGTTGAAGTCATCCCAGCCGGTGCTGGTGGATTTTTGGGCAGCCTGGTGCGCGCCTTGTCGAGCGATTGCGCCGGCCGTCGAAGCAATTGCCCAGAAGTATCAGGGCAAAGCCAAAGTGGTCAAACTAAACGTAGATGAGAACAACTCAAGCCCTTCCAACTACGGCGTGAGGGGCATTCCGACGCTGATCCTTTTCCGCGACGGCGCGGAAGTCGAGCGCATCATTGGTCTCCCGCTGAGCGCACAAGAGTCCATATCGAAAATCCTCGATAAGCACGTTCCGGAATGACCGTGAAGGCGCGCCCGCGGGGTTTGATTTGAGAAGCATCAGACGGGCTTTGTACGGAGAAAGACATGAGCAGGAAAGGAACCGACATAAGCATTCAAGACCACGAACTTGCGACGCCAGTTACGGGCCTCGCACAGAGAAATGGAAATGGCGCGGGCACAAGCCAAGTGCAGGCTGTAGTTGAACAGGAAACCGCGCTTGTCTCGACCAGGGACCTTCACTCAGCGAAGGAACATGAGGAGAAGGAGGATCAGGGCTCTTCCAGTCAAACGAGAGTCAAATCGAAAATTATCATTTTCTCTCTTGTGGCGCTCTTGCTGGCAGGAGCGGTGATTGGAGCGCGCTACTGGCTTCACGCACGACAATACGAGTCTACCGATGACGCGTTCATCGAAGGACACGCAACTCAGATCAGCCCAAAAGTCTCAGGCTATGTTCAGAAGGTCTACATCGACGACAACCAGAGAGTTAAGGCTGGCGATCTGCTCGTTGAAATCGATCCTCGTGATTACGAGGCGAGACTCGCCCAGGCTCGAGCACAACTACGCGCGGCAACGGCGCGAAACCTGGCTGCCCGAGCGGGTGTGACGCTGACTCGCGTAACGACGGGTGCGGGAGTTGAGCAAGCGACTGCCGGAGTCGATGCGGCGCGTAGCAGTGTGGACCAGGCGCGCGCGGCCTCGGCGGTCGCCCAGAGCCGCATCAACCAATTGTCGGCTGGGGTGGGTACCGCTGAAGCCGGCGCTGCTCAGGCTCGATCTCAGGTCGATGCAGCCGAGGCTGAAGCCGTACGCACCCGGACCGACGCCGTTCGTTATAAGACCTTATTCGAAAAGGATGTAGTCTCGCGCCAGCAACTTGATTGGGCTGCGGCAGCCGCGACGAGTGCAGAAGCGCAGTTAGAGGCGGCGCGAAAGAAGGCCGCCGCCGCACAGACTCAGGTCGATGAGGCACGGGCCGCGCAACGAGCGGCAGAAGATCAATACCGGCAAGCCCTCTCAACCATTTCGGGGACCGAAGCTCAGGTCGGTCAGGCGACCGGCAAATTGAGCGAAGCCAATTCGGCCCCGCAGCAAGTCGCCGTCAAGCAGTCCGAAGTTGAGACGGCCGGCGCCGAGATCGAGCAGGCCGAAGCCGCGCTGCGACAGGCGGAGCTTGAACTCTCCTATACAAAAATCTATGCGCCGGAAGATGGACGAATAACCAGGAAGTCAGTCGAGTTGGGAGCGTTCTTGCAGCCTGGCCAGGCGTTGTTGGTCCTCGTCCCGTCGGAGATGTGGGTGATCGCCAATTTCAAGGAGACCCAGCTCAAGCGGATGCGGCCCGGCCAGCAAGTCGAGATAACGGTGGACGCTTTCCCCGACAAAACTTTCCGTGGGCAGGTTGACAGTCTTCAAAGTGGCACCGGCTCGCGCTTCTCTCTGTTGCCGGCTGAGAACGCAACCGGCAACTACGTTAAGGTTGTGCAACGCGTGCCAGTAAAGATCGTTTTCGACGAGCACTTCGACTCCGAGCACCTGCTCGCGCCCGGCATGTCGGTGGAGCCGGAGGTCAAAGTTCGATGAGCGCGACCGCGGACACACTCAGACCCGGGTCGATGCTTGCGGCGAGGCGGACTTCCGTCAACCCGTGGGTCATCGCGGTGACGGTCACGCTGGCGACGTTCATGGAGCTGCTCGACACCTCCATCGCCAACGTCTCACTGCCGAACATTGCCGGCGGCCTGAGCACAGGACAGGACGAGTCGACGTGGGTCTTGAGTAGCTATCTTGTCGCGAATGCCGTTGTGCTCCCCTTGAGCGCCTGGTTCTCTCAACTGATGGGTCGCAAGAACTATTATCTGCTCTCGGTGGCGCTGTTCACCGTGAGTTCTTTGCTTTGTGGCCTCGCGCCCAGCCTCGGGTGGCTGATCTTCTTCCGAGTGCTGCAAGGAACGGGTGGAGGCGGACTCGCACCGGTCGAGCAGGCGATTCTGGTCGACACGTTTCCGCAGGAGAAGCGTGCTTCGGCGTTCGCCGTGTATACCATTGCCATCGTCACCGCGCCGGCTATCGGACCTACACTCGGGGGCTGGATAACAGACAACTACTCGTGGCGCTGGGTGTTCTTCATAAACATACCAATAGGACTGGTCTCGTTGTTGCTCTCGAGCACGTTGCTTTCGGATCCGCCTCAATTCAGGGCAGCGCGGCTGGCGAATAAGGCCAAGCTGAGGATCGATTACATGGGTATCCTGCTCGTCGCGGTCGGCTTCGGCTGCCTCGAGGTGGTGTTGGACAAAGGTCAAAGGGAGGACTGGCTCGAGTCGAACTTCATCGTCGCGTTCCTCGTGGCCTCAATCGTCGCGCTTGTTGTGGGAGTGTTCTGGGAATTGAGACGAAAGGATCCGGTAGTGGATTTGACCTTACTCAAGGAACGGAACTTCGCATTGGCGAGCGTCCTTTACTTCATCGTCTTCTTTATTCTATTTGCCAGCACGCTTCTTGTGCCGCTGATGCTGCAGAGTCTGTTTGGGTACACCGCAACTGATGCGGGCATAGTTCTTTCTCCTGGAGCACTGGTAATTGTAGTGCTGGTACCACTGGTCGTACTCGTCTCAAAAAAGGTCCAGCTCCGCTGGATGATTGGCTTCGGACTCTTAGTGATCGCCCTGGCCTCTTTCAGTATGTCGCAACTGAATCTGAGCGGGGACTACAACAACTTCGTAGTGCCCCGCATGGTGTTGGGGCTTGGACTTGCGTTTATTTTCATTCCGCTGAACCTGACCGCCTATTCTTATCTTCCACCTGAGAAGAACAATCGAGCGTCGAGTCTGGTCAACCTGTTCAGGAATCTCGGAGGGAGCTTCGGAGTAGCTTTTGTGGCGACTATGCTCGCTCGCCGAAGTCAGTTTCATCAAAGTGTGCTTGGGGGGAACATCTCGCCGTACAGTAAGTCGGCGGGTGCGGCTCTTCAAAGCCTGACGCGCAAGCTCATCGATGCCGGTCTGCCCGCTGGCGAAGCGCTACAGCGCGCGCAGGCGTTAATATATGAAACGGTGCAGAAACAGTCAGCGCTTCTCTCCTTCCTCGACGTGTTCTGGCTGTTATGCCTGATGGCGCTGGTCTCAGTTCCGCTGGTGCTGTTCATAAAGAATATCCGGCGCGATGAGTCAGCGAGTGCGGGACACTAAGGACGATGCAGCTAAGGTTTGTGATTACTCAACGTGAGGCACTGACATGAATCGGAAGACTAGACAAAAGCAGAAGTCTCGTGAAGCCATATCGGCGTCCGCAACCGCATTGCTTCGCGAAAGAGGGATCAAGGCGAGCTCGGTAATGGACGTGATGAAGGGTGCGGGTCTCACCGTCGGTGGTTTCTACAGTCACTACGGCTCAAAAGACGAACTGTTTGTTGAGACGCTTAAGAACGCATCAGCCTCTAACTGGAAGCACCTCCTGAGCGCAGCAAAAGGTGATTCGCCCCGATCTCGTGCGTTGAGCGTCATAAAGCAATACCTGTCTCGCAAGCATCGCGACAATAAAGAAGCCGGCTGCCTGCTGCCCAGCACCGTTCCGGAAATTGCTCGACAAGGCGAACCATATCGCAGCGCGCTCGAACAGGAGTTATCCGTTTTTGTCGAGGCGTTTGCGGATGTGATCGATGCCAGGGGTCGGAATCGGGAAAAAGCGCTAGGCCTGATCGCGTTGATGTACGGCGCGCTGTCGTTGTCGCGGGCGTTAGCAGGCACGGGGCTCAGCGATGAGTTTCTGTCGGCCGGAAGAAAACTGAGCGAGGAGGCGCTAGGTAACGAACAAGGTTAGACTGACGCTCCTCTGCGGTGAACGGACGCTTATTCACCGCAGAGGTCCAACCAGAAATTGTTCAAACTCTAAGCACCTCCCCGGTATGCAGACCGTGTGACACTCGGATCACTTACCGATAGTGAGGACGGCTCGAAACCGCGCTTTGCCGCTGTTCATTTGTTCGTAGGCGTCTGACACGCGATCGAGAGGATACTTTTCGATCATCGGGTGTACGCCGCTCGCTTTGCTGAATTCCATTGTGTCTTGGGAATCCCGGGCTGTTCCGGAGTACCAACCTGCGACCGATCGCCTCCCAAAAATTAAGGGCATCGCGCTGATCATTAGTGGCTCTGCCGGTGCCGCCGGGACCAAGAGCTTTCCGTCGACCGCTAATCCATCGACCAGCGCGGAAATCGCCTGCGCGCTAGGCGCGGTAGCGAGAATCACGCGGGCGCCGCCAAGCTTTTGTAACTCCGCCGCCGGATCGGTTGCCTCTGAATCGATGTAATGATGTGCGCCGAGTTCCTGAGCGAGCGCCTCTTTGTCGTTACCGCGGTTGATGGCTACGGTCTGAAAGCCCATGCGCCGGGCGTACTGAACGCCGAGGTGTCCCAATCCGCCGATGCCGTGCACTGCAACGACGTCTCCGGACCGGGCGCCGGAATTGCGCAGCGCGTTGTAGACCGTAACGCCCGCACACATGAAAGGCCCAGCCTCCTCTGCCGGCAAATCGTCTGGAATTGCTGCGAGAGCCGCAGCGGGCGCAATCATGTACTCGCCGTAACCTCCATCGAAATCGATGCCGGTGACCTTACGATTGACGCACATGGCAAAGTCGCCGCGCCTGCACAGTTCGCACACGAAACAGTGTCCACCATGCCAGCCCACACCCACTCGTTGTCCTTCCTTCCACGAGGTGACATTGCCGGAGATCGCATCGATGCGTCCGGCGACCTCATGGCCTGGCACACGTGGATACTGAATCCCTGGAAAAACACCTTCTTTGACGACGGCATCACTATGGCAAATGCCGCACGCCTCTACTTTCACTCGCACCTGACCGTGATTAGGCTCTGGGATATTGCGTTCTACCAATTCAAAGGCGCCACCAGCCTTGCCTATCTGCGCCACCTTCATTTTGCCGCTCATAAAATTCTCCTTTGGGTTCAATGATCTCGTTGGGAATCCAAAACTCCCAAGGGCACCGTGTGCGTGGCGAATCCCCGTCGAGATCAAATGATGATGGCCTACATGCTACCTCGACGGACTACACTTGCGCGAATCCGCCGTCTACAAACAGCTCCGTGCCAGTGATGAAGGTGCTGTCGTCGGAGGCTAGAAACACTACGGCATTCGCGATGTCATCGGGAGTGCCGAGCCTGCCAAGCGGAATGTTGTTGGAAAGCATCTTCAGGTATTGCTCGCCGGATCCTCTGGAAGCTGTCAGATCTTTGAGCCCGGGTGTATCGATAGGGCCGGGGCTCACTGCGTTTACACGAATGCGCCGGTCCTTCAAGTCGGTTGTCCACGTTCGTGCGAACGAGCGCACGGCAGCTTTTGTGGCGCTGTAGACACTGATCGCCGGCGATCCCTTGCTGGCCACGATGGACGCATTCAGGATGATTGACGAACCATCCGGCATCAGCGGAAGCGCCTTCTGAATTGTGAAGAGCATGCCCTTCACGTTGATGTTGAAGATCGAGTCGTAGTGCTCTTCGGTAATGCTACCCAACGGAGCGGACGTTGCTAAGCCCGCGTTCGCGAAGACGATATCGAGCCTATCCTTCTCCCGATGGATTTGCGCAAACAGGCGATCGAGATCCGCAAGGTTCGATACATCGCCTTGAACGCGGGTCACATCCTTGCCAATCTCCTTAACCGCCGCGGCCAACTCCGCCTCGCGGCGCCCGGTTATAAAAACATGGGCACCTTCGCTTACGAACCTCTTGGCAGTCGCAAGGCCGATGCCGGTCGTGCCACCGGTAATCAACGCAATCTTTCCTTGAAGCCCATTCATTGGCATTTCCTCAATCAACTCCAATAGACAATAGTCACGCGTTCGGATCTCGACGGCCCACGCTACGCAGACAAGTAACCTTCGCCGGCATTGCGCCGCTATGACGCGGCGGCGGTCAACGATGGCTCTTTTGCTTCTACGAGCGGCATATTCACAAGATGCTCACTCAGGAACCAGATCTGAAGCTCATTGGTGCGGAGCACCTGACTCACAACCAGATCGTTGGTGCCATCGTCGCCGAGGTCAGCAGCACGCCGACCCAGTGTCCTGGCATCGCGAACAATAATCTGGTGGGCATCAATCAATCGCGACAACTGAACGGGGACCTCCTCGCGGCCACGCGGCGGCCGTTCGATTTGTGTAGTCTCAGCCACGTCGGCAGCCATGGCCAGGCTTATGCCGCCGAGGAGTTGAATCCGCTCGGCAATCGCGTCAACCAGGTCAACTTGTTCGCCATAATGTTTGTCGTAAAGCAGGTGCAGTTGATAAAAGGTTGGACCCGCCACCTGCCAATGGCACTTCTTGTACAAGTCGCGGAGTGTCATGGTATCCGCGAGCATTTGATTCAACTGCTCGGTCATTTCCAGTCGAACCGGTTCTTCCAGCTCGAGCGGCAACGCGTGGGTCACAGTTCCATATGATTGAATTTCACGAGCTCGTTGGTGAAGGCGCGGTTGGGCGTTAATGCTCCTTGGTTTGTTCGTCTCGATCTGCCTTTTTGCCATTAGAGTTCTCCTTCAAGGTATTAGTTCATCCGACTCGGTCGAATGGCTCGTTTTAGCCACTGCAAGCTTCGAAGACTGCTTTGTCAGTTGATTGGGTCGCAAACTAACGATTCTTGAAATCAGTACTCCGCGAAGGCGTCGTGAGAATAGCAATAAAGCCACCGCTCTCCGGGCTCCGCCGAGGCGATTACAGGATGTCCACTCGATTGTGCATGCTTAGTCGCATGCTGATGCGGGGAACTGTCACAGCACAGCATCACCCCGCACTCCTGGCACGTCCGTAGCTGGACCCATTGTGAGCCAATCTTCACACATTCTTCACACTCTCGTACTTCTGACTGTCTCACGGTTTCAATGGATTCAAGATCAGTACAAATGACGTCCGTCATAGCGGATTCCTTTCATTGGTTGAAGCTTCGACGAACGCTAATGCATCCATATCCCATTCGCTTGTGCTCAACGCTTGCAGTTCTCACGACCGACAACTCTCGAGGGTATTAGTCATTTTGCGGACGTCAGGCATGGGCAACTCGGAACCGTTTGGCAGCGACAATTGCCAGCACGATGAACAGCGTGACTACGGTAAGCTGGGTAAACCGAAACGGCGATTCCGACTGAGTCGCCATTTCTCTCAGTGCCGGTATATTCCGGAAAGCCTGTGCGATTGCTACGAACACATTCAGGTAGAGGGCAAACACGGATCCGAACACGTAGATCCACCGCCATGCTCCCGCAAGGTGCGATACGTATAGCGCCGTAATTGCCAGTGCCAGCACGACCAGCGATATGATGCCGATTACCAGACCCGGCGTAAGCTTGTGGATCGGAAAAAAGAATCCGGTAGCGCTCGTCGCAACCGTGGTCGATAGAAAGATCGCCGTCCAACGGTCAAGCCTTCTCCGGGTAAGCAGCCCAAACAGAACGACGAATCCCGAGCCGATTCCTATTAAGCTCAACAGGACATGCACGAAGGTTAACGTCGAAATGTACGTGATTAGCATCATGTGGGAATTCATCCTCGTGCCCTCCAGCGTTGATCGTCGTTTCAAGTTCGCTCGTTTGATGTCACGACACGGCAACACTATTGCGGAAATGGATCTAATCGCGCATCCCGGGATCGAATGGTTTTTTCCTACCTCGTCAGAGCAATCCGGGCATAACACGATAGTAGTAGCGACCCTCACCTTGGTGAAGGATTGTCGTGCAGGAGGAATCGAAATTAGTCGGGCAGACGTGAGGCTTATTGCGGCACGCGACTTGTGAGGGACGGCGACGACGTACGCCGATTGTTTGCGGAGCTCACAATTTAATAATTCCGCGCCGCAGGCCGATCGCGACCGCCTGCGTGCGATCGGTGGCGCCTAGCTTTTCCATGATGTGTTTGATGTGCACCTTGACGGTCTCCTCCGAGATAAAGAGGCGTTCGGCAATGTCTCGATTGCGGTTTCCCTCGGCGATGTGCCGCAGGACCTCTATCTCACGCTCGGTGAGGGAATCGCCTCCGAAAAACTCGGCGAGGTGCGATGCGACCTGCGGAGGGATGCGCCTCTTCCCCGAATGAACCTGGCGTATCGCCTCTACGAGCTCCTTGGGCGGCATGTTTTTCAGCATATATCCGCGGGCTCCTGCCGCCAGAGCACGGCTGATATCGACATCGCCCTCGAACGTCGTAAGCATAATGATACGGGCCTCAGGGAATTCGGCTCGAATCGCGATCAAAGCATCGATGCCGCTCATATCGGGCAGCCGGAGGTCAAGCAGCGTGATATCGGGTTGGTGTTGCTTGAAGGCTTGAATGGCCTCGCGACCGGTGGACGCGTGAGCGACTAGCTCCATATCGGGCTGATTGTTGACAATTGCAGCGAGTCCTTCGCGCAGGAGAGGATGATCATCAACGCTGAAGACGCGGATTGAAGCTTGATTGCTCATTTGTCCACCTCCTTTGTCGGTTTCTTCCTTCACCGGTCCCACCCTTGCGGACGAAAACGAGCGAGCCAGCTCAAGGCGTTCCTTGCAGATTGACTTTGGAAAGCGATATAGCCCGGAACCAACAATTCGACCTCAGTTCGTGCGCCATGTTTGACTCTCAAACGCCCGCCGATTCTGTCGGCGCCCTCGCGCATCTCTGAAACCGGCCATTGACCGTCGCCTTCCGGCGCTCGCGTTTGATTGTTATCACGTCCGCCATCGATGAGGAAGGCAATACACAAGTACCTGGCCCTGTATTTCACGTCGACTATTATGCTCCTCACGCGCTCGGCGCGAAATGCGCTGACAAGCAGTTCGCGTCCGATACGGTACACCTCATCGCGTATGATCGGGTGTACGGGGCGGGGTCGGCCTTCAACAATGACGCGAAAGTCAATCGCATCGTCGTTGAACTCTTGTTGGATCGTGCGGAACGTCTGCTCGACATCGAGACAGACGCTGTTGGGACCCGGGCGGAGGCTCTGAAGCGCATACCGTCCTTCCTCAAGGACCTGCTCCATTACATGAAGAACTCGAGTTAGAGAAGGCTTCGCCGGCAAGTCGGTCGGCAGTTGATCAACTGCCATGTGTAGCTGCATTGAGGCGCTGATAACACCCTGCAACAGCGTGTCGTGGAGTTGCTGCGCGATTTGGGTCCGCTCGGCCAGGCGTTCTTCGAAGCGCAGATTCAGTTGTCGGGTCACTAAGTGCAGCTTGTAGTTGTTGAACGCAAGAAACGTGGACAGGAGGGCCAGAGCGCATAAGACCAGGAACCACCATCTCAGCCAGTACACCGGCTCACCTTTCCTGATGGCTACGGCTACCACTGCTCCACCTGCAGTCGGCAGGGTATCGGTTACATTTGGAGGTTGATAGCCCGGCTCGACGAGCAGTGCGGCATACTCAGTGCCTAGGTGCGTAACGCTCTTCCACTTTGAATCGGCTTGAATAGCTGTGAATTGTTGGTCCGCGAACGGTTGGACGTACCATGTCCCGCTTTTAGCAAACAAGACGATCTTCTGGTCCGGGCGAGCTTCTCTAACGCGGCCTTCGATCACATCAAGTTTGTCTGGCCCGCCTTCTTCAGCTAGAGGCACTTTTGTGAACTCGACAACGGGTCCGCCGTCCACTTTCCGGGCGCGACAACCGCCAACTACAAAACAAAGAGTGAGAAGTAAAAAGGCGAATGCCAGTGTTGGGATTGCGACAGGGTTTTCAAATCGTGGTTTCAATCTCTTGTCTTCGCGGAGGAAGCCCGATTCCTCGCGCTCCTCGTTCTGGCTGCCAGGCAAGAACTGCTGTGAGCTTCAGCTTCAGCGTCTTGTCCGCCAATCTTGCGACTTTGGGGGCCGTCGATGACTGGCGTGCCTACTTCGCACGCATTGGAACCTCAGCGTCCTAACCGTTCAGCTCGCGTCGGCATTTGAAGGTTAACCGCAGGGATACAAAAATGAATCACCGGAGATAGGGTTTTTTGAATACCACGAAAGTGTTAGCAGCCGCTGTCCAGCAACGGGCTGACTCTAGTTCTTTCGGCCCTTCAACTTCTGTCGGGGTTTTCCCCAGGGCACCTTAGGGAGCCGGCCCCACCAGGGAAGCTGGGTCAACGATTCAAAGGCAATCTGGTTCGGAATGACAACCTCAACTTCCGTGCCCGTGCCCGCGCGGCTCCGCAGCTTGAGTGTGGCACCGATTACCACTGCTCGCTCTCGCATTCCCTTGAGACCCCAGTGTCCGTCGCGCCCGTCGCGAAGTACATGAGTATCGATGCCCGTGCCGTTGTCGCGAACATGCAGTCGCAGGAATTGCGCTCCAAATTCGATTTCCATCTCTATGGTGTTCGCCCGCGAGTGACGGAACGCATTCACCAGCGCTTCCCTGCCGATACGATATACCTCATCGCGGATGATCGGGTGCAATGGGCGGGAGGTCCCTCGCACAGTGACGCGATAATCTACGTTATCGGGAACGGCGAGCTCATATTGAACGTCAGAGAATGATTGCGCCAGATCTTTAGGACCATAGTCAGAAGAGCGCAGGCCTTTGAGCGCGGTGCGTCCCTCGTCGATAACATGTCTCATCAGTTGAAGCACGCGGGCGACGAGAGGCTTGGCAGGAGAATCCGAGGGTAGCTGGTCCGCGGCCACGTCGAGCTGCATTGATGCGCTGAGAAATCCTTGTAACAGCGTGTCGTGCAGGTCCTGAGCGATGCGCGTGCGCTCGGCCAGCCGCTCTTCGAATCGCACATTCAGTTGTCCGGTCACACGACGCAGCCTCGCTCGGTAAATCACCAGGGCCATCAGCCCACCCGCAATCAGCGTGAGCGAACGAAACCACCAGGTCTGCCAGAATACCGGTTCAATCTCGAACAGGATCGTCGATTCGAATCTGTTCCAGACCCCGTCGCTGTTGCTCCCCAAGACGCGGAAACGGTAAGTTCCGGGTCCTAGATTTGTATAGACAGCCTCTCGTGCCGAGACCACGTCGCTCCAATCCTGATCGAAGTCATCCAATCGGTATCTGAACCTGATGCGCTCCGGTACCGAGAGACTCAGACCAGCGAAGCTGAGTGTGATCCTTTGACGACCACCCGGAATGCGAACGGTATCCTTGAGAGCAACGGGTCTACCATCGGCTGCGAGCCCCTCCACCCGGACTATCACGGGAATTGTCTCATCCGAAACTCTAAGAGGGTCGACGACCGAAAGCCCGGCATATGTGGAAACCCAGATTCGCCCGAGCGAATCCATGACTATCGACTTGCTTCGCTTCATCCCCTCCACGCTGCGGAGTCCGTCGGCGAGTCCGAACTCTCGAACCACCGGTTCACCAGCCGGTCCGCGCAGCAATTTGTCGCCGTCGACGCGTACAACTCGATTCGCAGTCGAGATCCACAGCATTCCCGCCCGGTCCTCAGCAATTCCCCTTATCGGTTGGTTCAACGAGCTGGGAGCCTCGCGAACAGCCCGGATCTGACCGGAAAGAAGAACCGCAATCCCGTTGGCGGTACCAATCCATATCGCGTGCCCGGAGTCTTCGAGTAAGCAGTACACAACGCCGGGTGGTAAGCCATCGACGCCTCGGTAGGTCCGCCAGCCATCCTGCGAGAGCGAGCTCAACCCGTTAGACGTGCCAAACCACATCGTTCCAGCCGCACTTTCAAGAATGGATGTGACGGTGTCAGACGCAAGGCCGTTCGCTGCGGTGTAGGTCGTGAGTTTTCCGTCCCTTATCCTGGTGACACCTCCCATCCAACTTCCAGCCCACACAGTTCGATCGCGCGTTTCAAGAACCGCATAGATGGCGCCCCGTGCAAGCCCTTGCGCTTCCGTGTAAGTTTCCGCCTTGAATGAACTGCCGTCGTACCTTAAGTGCGTGAGTCCACCGCGCTGGCGGCCTACCCACAGCTCGCCCTTGCCGCCTGCCATTGAATAGATTACGTCGCGGTCAAGTCCCGCCTCTTTCACTTGTCCGCTTTGCGTGCCTCGCCGCCAGTACAACCCGCCATCCGAGGGAGCGAACCAGGTCAAACCGCCTGCATCGAGGTAGAAGGCGCCGTAGGCGCGCTGGGGAAGGTCCCTGGAAACATAGTGTGTGGTGAAGGCGATGTCGCGAAGTCGCTCGAGGCCTCGATTGCTTCCGACCCAAAGATTTCCTTCGCGATCTTCAAAGACGGCGTTCACTCCTCCGTTCACTCCGGCTGCCGAAGACTCGTTCGCCTCCTCCTCGTCGGAAGTCGCTCCACTCGCATTCAGGCGCAACAGCCCCTTCGACGTCCCAATCCAGAGATTCGAATCGCGATCCCTGGTCATTGCTAACACCTGCACGCGGTCCAGCGCCTGATCGGCTACCGCGGTCAACTCTTCACCATTCCACCGGACGATTCCATTGTCGGTCCCGACCCACAACTCACGCTCATTCACCGACAGGAGGCTGTTGACCTTTCTGTCAGGTAATCCATTTCTAACCGCGGAAATCTGTCCTCCGCTGGCGGTAAAAAGACCGTTGTCTCGAGTGCCAATCCAGACCTTGTTGTCGCGGGCTTTCGCCATCGAGATGACCAGGAAATTAGAGCGGTCTTCCGTAGATAACACCTTCTCGAATCGTTGATCCTTCCAGGTGAATATGCCGGTACTGCGCACGGCTAAAAGAACCTCGCCCTTTGGTCCCATACACATCGCCGATATCCCAAGACGCGTCCTGTCCAGGTCAGGCATGACATCGTGAAATACTCCATCGCGATAACGCAGCATGTTCCGGCTCTGCGGCCGGATCCACAGGTTTCCTTCCCAGTCGGCCATCACATCCAAGACCGGCCCGTCAGGAAAACCAGGTGAGTTTGCCTGGTTAAACAGGCGGAAGTTCAATCCATCGAAGCGGACCAACCCCTTTTCCGCGGCGATCCATAGGTATCCATCCGGAGTCTGGGCGATGCCATGCACTGGTCCGCCGGGAAATCGCGTCTCAATATCCCAGCTTTCGCGCGCATACTCAGAGATTGGCCGTGATGGATCCAACGCGTGAGCGTTGGGTGCCAGACACGCCGACATCAACACCAGCCAAAACCATCCGAATGACCGGCGATGTCTTCGACCACCATCAAGGAAGGTATTCAAACTTCTCAACAACAACTTCAATATCATTTTGCGCCGGATTATATATCTTTCCGTAGACGTAGAACGCTATGCGAACCGTTTCGGAGGCGGGAAGCGGCACTCCGGACGTAAAGGCGTGCTCATTTACTACTTCAGCGTGAGAATCGTTGACCGATCCTCGCAGGGTTCTGAAGACAACCTTCCCGGGCTCCCAACGAAAACTGTGTGTCAGCACGCCGGCCGGTGCGTCGAATCGAGCGACATTCGCCGGAACATAAAAGGGCTGAACCTCACATTGGGCGTTCACCGCTGCCGGATCACCCCAACGGCTTATCTCGATATCCATCTCACGATTATTCTGATCGCCGCCGGAGTAGTCCCAGGTATACATCGAAAAAACTGAAGCGGGCTCCAACTGCGACGTATCGCGCACTACGAATGAATAAGTGCCATATCCAAGACTGCGGGTGAGGGTCACTTCTGCACACGTCCACTGATCGCCTTGCTTTGCTATCCGAAGATGGAGCGCTCCTTCCGCATCGATCCAGGCGTTTGAGGGATCATAAATGTTTGGAGTATCTCCGCGGCTGCTCGGAGCATTCCTCACCCTCCAATCATATCCGCCGAACTGCAGGTTTGCAGCGGTGGTTGGGCCGGATGTTGCGCCCTCCGCAACCGCTACTGCCGCGACGCCACCACCAATATCCGGCAGAGTATCCATGGTTGATTGGGGATGATATTCGGGATCTACGAGGACGGCAGCATAGTGCGACCCGAGGTGAGTTGAATTCAGCCAGGTAGAGTCAGCCAGAATCTTTGTGAAGGGTTGATGGAAAGACGGCTGTACCCACCAGTCTCCGGTCTTTACGTACAAGACCACTTGCTGGCCGGGGCGCGCCCCAGTTACCCGGCCCTGGATAATGTCGAACTTTTCCGCACGATTGATCTCTGCGGGAGGGATCCTGGTGAATTCGATCGAGGGCACGACACCGACGTGCGTCGCGCTGCAGCCGTTGATCAGGACGCAAAAGCCAGCCGCGATAACAATAAATATGCAGATGAGCTTGTTCGGAACGGACTTCTGAAGATTCAGCTCAACTCGTGGTACCGGGCTCGGCACTCGTGGTGCACTCGATCCCGGTTCCAACAAGCATCGTCGATGAACCGAGCTCAGTTCGCGCCAATCATTGGACTGAGAAACGCGAAAGACTCCCAGTGTGTCCTCTCTCTGCGCCACCTGAAGCCTCAGCCTTGAGTGCAGTACGACAAGCCAATATAACTACCGAAGCCGAGGGTCATCAAGCCATCCATAATTGTGGCAGTGCGCACAGCGGGTTTAGGGTTTCGGGTTTAGAGTTTAGGGCTCGTTCAATCAGTCTCATCGATACTCAAGCATCGCTCGCCAAACGCGTCTAGATCCGACGAACCCTAAACCCGAAACCCTAAACCCTAAACCGATAGTAACCACAAGGTGCGTACTACCATTTTGGAGATTCGGGCCTTATCCTATACCGAAGCTGATCGGTTCTGCGGGCGCGAATAAAGCCCCGTAACGTTTCTTCTTGGCGATCGAATTGGGTCATGAAAGGTGGTATGAGTAATGTCCCAACTGGCTGAACATCCCAGCGTGAAAAGATTCCGAGAGCGAGCTGCCGCATCCCCACCGGGACCGCCGCCGGTACTGGCTGCACAAGAGCTTCGCGAAATGTGTCTTGCAGCCGGCGCTGATGACGTTGGATTTGTTGACTGCGGGCGAGCGGAACTTGGGCGCGAGCGAGACGACATCCTGCGCTTCTTTCCGCATACGAAGTCGCTCATCAGCTTTGTCGTGCGACTCAATCGCGAACCGATCCACAACCCCGCGCGTTCGGTCGCGAACCTTGAATTCCATCACACCGGCGACAGAGTAAACGAGACGGCGCGCACAATCGTAGCCACCCTCGAAGCCAGAGGCATTCGAGCCATTAACCCGTCGATGGGTTTCCCGATGGAGATGGTTCAGGCCGGTGCCGGGAAGCTCTGGCTGGTTTCACATAAAACGGTGGCGGTCGCTGCGGGGCTTGGCCAGATGGGCATTCATCGCAATGTCATCCATCCGAGGTTCGGCAACTTCATCTTGCTTGGCACGGTGCTTGTCGATGCCGAGATATCCCAGTATCACCAGCCGCTCGATTACAACCCGTGTGTTGAATGCAAGCTGTGCGTAGCGGCGTGTCCCGTCGGAGCCATTGGTGCAGACAGGTCGTTCAACTTCTCCGCTTGCTACACGCACAACTACCGAGAGTTCATAGGTGGCTTTACGAATTGGGTGGAACAGATCGCCGATAGTAAGAGTGCGGCTGACTATAGACGGCGCGTAAGCGATCCCGAATCAGCTTCGATGTGGCAGAGCCTATCATTCGGCGCTAATTACAAGTCAGCTTACTGCATGGGGGTTTGTCCGGCGGGCGATGAAGTTCTGGCGCCATTTCTCACCAACCGTGCACAGTATTTGAAAGAGGTCGTGAAGCCACTACAGGAACTCGAGGAGACCGTCTACGTAATTCCAAAGTCCGACGCGGAAGAATACGTTCCACATCATTTCCCAAACAAGCACATCAAACGTGTGGGTAACAGTCTGAATCGCTTGCGCTCGATTTCGTCCTTTCTGTTTGGCTTGCCACTGTCATTTCAACGAGGGCAATCGAAGGGTCTCAAAGCCAATTATCATTTCACCTTTACTGGAGCAGAGGAGCGCAAGGCAACCGTGACGATTCAGGATCAAAAACTGGAAGTCACCGAGGGCCATAACGGCAAGGCCGATATTGTGATCACCGCGGACAGCAAGACATGGCTGGGTTTCCTGGCAAAGGAAAAGAATCTTGTTTGGGCTTTGCTGAGCAGAAAGATCCGCATCAAGGGATCGCCGCGATTGTTACTGGCCTTTGGAAAGTGTTTTCCCGCGTAACGCGATTAAGCCTCATTTTGTCCGACGAGCCGATGCGTGCGAACGAGTGAAATTTGCAACGAAGCCAGACAGCCTAGTCACTGAATCGCTGGATGTGACCGCTGCCCCAGACTCGCACGTTCTCGACCAGTGGCACCAGCAATTGGCCGTAATCAGTCAATGAATAGATGACCGGCGCGGGCGTCGCTCCGTTGGGTTGTCGCTGCACGATTTCGTCGCTCATCAGTTGGCGCAGTTGCTGAGTCAGGACCTTGTGCGAGATGCCAGGCATCGCTCGTTGGATTGCCGCAAAGTGCTTCGGCGATTCGGCCAGCCAGTAGATAATTATCATTTTCCACTTGCCGCCGAACGCGGCCAACGCAGCGGTGAGCGGACAATCAATGATCTTGTTGCGGCGTCGCACTCGCGTCTCGTCACTTGAAAGTGCCTGCATCGGTTTCATAGCCACAAGCCCATCCTTTGCCATTCCGGTTAGGTATAATTTTGTCGATTTGTGCACCGGGAGTCCAACCCAGACCAATGATTCGTTCATCGTTCCACGCTTTCACGGTTGGTCCAAATAATTTTGTCCGGTGCCGCTTTGGTCAAACGTATTAGGGTTGCGTGTTAAAACTAGTATGAGAGGAAAGGAAATTGTCATGAGTGAATTCGTGTTTCTTTATCGCGGTGGCGAAGCCGGTAGATCACCTGAGAAAGCTCAGCAGATGATGCAGAAATGGATGGCCTGGTTCCGGGACCTGAATGAGAAAGGTCACGTGAAGGACCAGGGACATCCTCTGGAACGCGCGGGCAAGCTTGTTAAGGGCAATCAGAAGATAATAATCGACGGACCTTTCGCGGAGGCCAAAGACGTCGTGGGCGGGTACAGTCTCATCGAGGCCCGCGATCTGGATCAAGCGATCGAGATTTCGAAAGGCTGCCCAATTTTCGAAAACGAAGGTGCGGTAGAAGTACGTCCAGTGATGAAGCTGAACCTCTGATGGAGCCAAGTGATCATCTGTTTCGGCGTGAAGCCGGCCGCATGATCGCGACGCTGACTCGCATCTTTGGAGTCCACAATCTCGCGTTGGCAGAAGACGTCGTACAAGACGCCTTCTGCCGCGCGTTGGAAGTGTGGAAATTCCGTGGGGTGCCCGAGAATCCGTCTGCCTGGTTAATGGCTACTGCCAAGAACCGCGCGCTCGACGTTCTGCGGCGCGAGCGAACCGCGCGCACCTTTGCACCCGAGCTGGGGCGGCTACTGGAAAGCGAATGGACCCTGGCTCCGACAATTGAGGAACAATTTGAGGAACACGCGATCAAAGACGACCAGCTTCGCATGATGTTCTCGTGTTGCCATTCACGGCTGCGCGAAGAGTCACACGTTGCGCTGATGCTACACATCCTGTGCGGCTTTACGGTCGACGAAATCGCGGGCGCGTTTGTCAGCAGTCACGCGGCGATCGAAAAGCGAATAACGCGCGCCAAGAAGGTACTCGCCCAATCAAACAGACTCTTTGACGTTGGGAATGACGCGGAGTTCTCCTCGCGACTGCCCAGCGTACAGCGCGCTCTGTACTTGCTATTCAACGAGGGATATCACGGCGCCTCCGCGGAGACCGCGGTACGCGCGGAACTCTGTCAGGAAGCAATGAGGCTTACCGCGATCCTCCTGGATGCGCCGCTCGGCCGGACGCCGGCTACTTATGCGCTAGCCGCGCTTATGTGTCTCAACGCGGCGCGACTGCCGGCTCGAATCGATGCGTCCGGCAACCTTGCGACGCTATTCGATCAAGATCGATCACAATGGAATCGAGGGCTGGTGATTGAAGGACACCGGCTCCTGGACCTCTCGGCAACCGGTTCACAGCTCACGTCATATCACGTCGAAGCGGCGATCGCCGACGTTCACTCACGTGCCCAACGAGTCGAGGATACGGATTGGAAATTAATCGTTTCACTCTACGACACCTTGATGGCCATACATCCTTCTCCCATCGTCGCACTAAACCGCGCCATCGCGGTGGCACAGAATGAGGGTCCTGAGCGAGGGTTAGAAGAGATCTACGCTGTAACCGACAGCGAGCGCCTCGCCTCATATCCGTTCTATTCGGCGGCGCTCGGCGAACTCGAGCTTCGTCGGGGCAACCACCAAACCGCTCGCGAACACTTTCAGGCAGCCCTTTCACACGCCCGCAATCCTATGGAGCGTACTTTCCTTGAAGGTCGCATCGCCGCCTGTATGAGGGGATGACGCCAAGGGGCGAAGGGGCAAAGGGGCGAGGCGGAGCGGAGAGACGCGGGGACGGATGCGTGTATGCGGAAAATGCGCAGATGCGGGGACAACCCTCTCTACGAACCTAACCTTTCGCCATTCGATGACCTTGCTTACGGGCGTCCCCGTGTCCCCGTGTCTCTCCTCCCCGCGTCCTCGGAGTCGCCCCTTCGCTCCTTTGAATCAGGCGCCTGCCGCTTTAAGTTGAGACCGCCGCTGGTGCAGGATTTGCCGCATTGCAGCAATATGACCAGGAGACCGTTGCGCTGACCAGGCTTCGAAGCGCTGGGCAGCTCGTTCTAAATTAGAGAGCAGGTTCGGATTCGCAAACTGCTCGCGAAACTGAGGGACCACCGGCTTTAGCGCTTCCCAGACACCAAAGAACTCGCCGCTGGTCGAGAAAAAGAGGTCCTCGTGGAGCAGGCCGTAGTTGAGCAGCGCGCACGCTTGTTCCCAGTAGCCGATCACCATTCCAACGAAGTTTCCGGTTTCGGTTCCGGGCGGCGCAATACGGTTAGAGTCGTCGATTGTCTCGACGACGTAGTTCCGTTGGAACCAATCGCGCGCCTGGCGGAGGCGTTCCTCGCGGCGCAAATCATAGACTTGCAGATGTAGTTGTGCTTGTTCGTTCGTTGGTTTTTGTTCCATGATTCTCCCTTCAATATCCTTAGTAGCAGTTATTAATTCGCTTGAACCAGCTCCGTCACCGATAAGGGTGTGTCTGGACAAGCCTCAAGACTGAAGAAGAAGTTCCACCTCATCCGGAGATGGAATGGTTGGCTGCGGTTCTTTATCGTTATCGCGTCGGAGGAGATGTTCAATAGTCGATTTCAAACCAGGGCAAAGCTTCAACGCGCGATTGAGGTCGCGTTCACCTTCCGCGACGTTTCCCTGCCGAATGCGCAAGAGACCTCGATTAGCATAAGCCAGGACATTCTCCGGATCGAGCAGGATTGCTTTGTCGTAGTCGGCCAGCGCACCCGTGTATTCCCCTCCGGCTTGCCGAATCGCACCACGGTTGTTGTACGCCATGGAATTTTGTGGTTCGTTGGCAATCGCGTGATTGACATCGTCCATTGCTCTCTTCAGGTCGCCGACTGCGCAGAGGGTGGCCCCGCGATTGATGTAAGCCTGAGTGAGGTCAGGGTTGAGGGTGAGAGTCTCATTGAAATCGCTGATCGCGCCGGCCATATCCTGCAGGTCTTTCCGTGCGATGCCGCGATTGTTGTAGGCATATGCAGAGCGCGGGTCCAGCTCGATTGCTCGATTGTAGTCCGCGATCGCCCGGTCGATGCTTCCCTTCGAATGCCACGCATTCCCCCGCCTCAGAAAAGCATCCGTATAACGAGGGTTGATGCGAATGGCATTATCGAAATCTGCAATGGCGTGATCAAAGTCGCTTACGGCACTCCATGCTATCCCGCGATTGTAGTAAGCCACTGCGTTGAATGCATCTGTAACGACAATACGGTCACTCGAGCCGTCGAGCTCGCGATCTTCGCTGTAGTTTAAGCCGCTGCGTCCCGCCGTGCGCCGCTTTGAAAATCCCGAGTTGATCGCGATCGCTTCACTAAAGTCCTCGATGGCTGACTTAAAGTCACGTGCGTTATATCGCTGAATGCCGCGCTTCAGGTGTGAGTCCGCGGAACTATTCGTTTGTGCAGCAGCGGGCACGACTAGCAAGCCGAGAGCCGACACTGCAAGAAAAGCCAAAACCCGCACCTCACGGAAGGAGGGGCGACAAGAAGGTGTGCTACCGGTGATAATGAGACCTAATGTCCAAGGCCAGTTCTCGGCTTGCGTCCCGGCTGCAAGGAAGTTCACTGCGGCCTCCCTTTGGATTAATCAAACCCCACGATCAGGAACAGCAGGGGTTCCGTATCGACCCAATGCACAATTGGCGGCATGAGATGATGCTCATCATCCCATAACGGCAAAAAAAGGGAGAATGTTTCACTCGCAGAACGCTTTAATGTAGAACGCCCGTGCTGACCGGAGGATTGCGTCGCGATGTTCCGGGTTCGCAGCGGCTCGTGCCACGTTCAACGCACCGGCCATCCCCGAAAACAGTATCAGGCAGTTTTGCCCACGTTCCCGCCCAGTTGCTCCCGGCAAGAATTTCGCAATCTTTTTGAAATGCGCGCGCATCGCGCGTTCGATTCTTACTCGCAGGCCTCGTGGATAACGACTCATCTCCGACATCATTGCTGCAAACGGACAGCCATCGGCTGCGTTCGCGCAGTGCTCCGCGCTCAGATAGCGCTCGATTATCCTCTTGAGCTCTGACCCGGGTGGCGCCGCCTCGATACCCTTTCCGAGCCGCGCCGCGGCTTCTTCAAAGCCTCTTTCCAACGCCTCCGCGAACAACTGGTCTTTACTGCCGAAATGCCGATAAAACCCTCCGTGAGTCAGATCCAGCTTTTCCATCAGATCGCCGATCGCGAGTCCTTTCCCCCCCTTGGCGCGAAACTGTCGGGAGGCGGCGCGCACGATTCGCTCGCGAGTCTGTCGCTTGTGTTCGCTACTGTATCGCATGGGAACTAAGGGATGATCTATATCATCTATAACCGGCTTGTTCAACCGACAGCACTAGATCTCAATTATTCCCCGCTTCAACGCTATGGTGACCGCGTGAGTACGATCGTTGGCGCCGAGTTTTGAGAGAATGCTCTTCATGTGAGCTTTTACGGTCTCTTCTGAAATGCCGAGGTGGTCGGCGGCTATCTTGTTTGCGTTGCCGGCGGCCACTTCTCGCAGGACGTCGATTTCGCGTTCGGTCAATGAATCGTCGGCGTGGTGTTCGGCCATTTCAACCGCGATTTCGGGAGGAATGCGTTTCTTGCCGCAATGCACGCTTCGAATGGTCTCCACCAGTTCCTTGCGGAGCATGTTCTTCAGCAGGTATCCAGAAGCCCCGGCGTTGAATGCGCGGACCGCCTGTGCGTCACCGGCGTAGGTGGTCAGGACGATGATGCGCGCGTCCGGAAACTCCTTCCGAATGGCCACAATTGCCTCGATGCCGTTCAATAGTGGCAACTGCAAGTCCATCAGAGTTATATCTGGCCGATGAGTACGGAATTGCTCGATGGCCTCCATTCCAGTGCTGGCTTCGGCGATCAGTGCCATATCCACCTCGCTCGAGAGGACGGCGGCGATTCCTTCTCGCAACAAGGGGTGGTCATCTACGGTGAGAATTCTAATGGTATTTTTGTCGGTCATCGTGGATCACCATTGCTGCCGGAAGATCTGCGGAACAAGGAATTCCTCGGCCCGGCACTCACCGCGCTATAAGCCGCGGCTCCCGGGACTATCAGCTCAATCTCGGTTCCGGTTTCATAGCCGCTCCATATCTTCAATTGTGCACCTATCCTGTCGGAGCGTTCTCGCATACCTTGCAACCCCCAGTGACCAGGGCGGCCGCCATCTTCGAGAATCTTTGGGTCGAAGCCATGGCCATCGTCGCGCACCCGCAAGCGAAACTGTTTGGGTTCGTACGTGATCTCTACTTCGACGTGATGCCCCTTTGAATGTGTAAGAGCATTAATTACTGCTTCACGTCCGATGCAAAAAGATTCTTCAAGAACGAGAGGGTGCAGCTCTCGCGAGCTGCCTTCTACGACGGTCTTAAAGGTCACTCTGCGTGACGGTTGGTTGTCCTCCGCGACCCGCTTGAATGCTGCCGGTAAGTCGCAGAGCGAATCCATAGCGCCGCGCAGACTCCGGACGCGATCTCTTCCCTCCGCAAGAACCTCGTCTGCTCGATCGAGGGCTTTCTCTAAGTCGTCACGAGACCCTTCATCGCGAGTTCGTTTCGCGATCGCATGAATCTTCAGGATCAATCCCTGCACACTCTGAAGCAACGTGTCGTGCAAGTCTCGGGCGATCCTCTCCCGTTCGTCGAGCCGCCCCTCCATGCGTCCTTGAACGGTCCGCGCGACCTGACGCACGCGGAGCTTATAAACTGCTGCGAGCATGACAAGGAACGCAGCCACACACGCCAAACGAAACCAGATGGTCTGGTAGTACGCCGGGGCGATGGAAAAATCCAGAAATGTCCCGACCTCGTTCCATACGCCGCAATTATTGCAGGCCATCACTCGGAAGCGGTAGCTGCGCGGTGGGAGATTCGTATAGAACGCCTGGCGCCGACTGCCCGCGTCTTGCCAATCTTGATCGAAGCCTTCCAGCTTATAACGGAAGAATACTTTTTCCGGTGCGACCAGGCTGAGGGCAGTATAGTCGATCTCCAAATCGCGAATTAGGGACGGCAGTCGCACTCGTCCGACATCGAGAGTCGTATCGTAGGTCTGGTGGTTGGCGATTAGCTGTTCCACATGCACTAGCGGCAGGAGGTTGTTGAATGGAAGATGGCGCGGATCTACGACGCTGACTCCGTCGTAACTAGGAAACCACAGTTTGCCATCCTTGGACTTGGCGACCTGAGGGACAAATCCGATAGGATAGGAGCGACTGCTAACCCCGTCGGACATGTCGAAAACGGTGGCCTGTACCTTGACCTTCGTATCCTCGCCGGTGTCCGCCGCGGCGGCCCAACGATCCCACTCGACGCGCGTGATGCGCACCAAACCGCACGTTGTGTTAAGCCATAAGGAATGGTCGTCGTCTTCGATGAGCCAATGAATCGTATCGCAGGGTAATCCATTACTGTTTGTGAGTGTGGCGAAGTGGTTGTTTTTCAGCCGGCTCAGTCCGCCCTCGGTGGCGACAAATAGCGCACCATCAGAATCGACCCGTAGATCGTTAACCAGTCCTTTACCGAGCCCATTATCGGTGCTATACGACGACTGAACGCTGCCGTCCTTGAAATAAGTGAGGCCACCTTTGAAGAATCCAATCCATACTCCGCCTCGCACCGGATCAAAGGCAAGCGACGCGGCAAAGTCTCTATGTCCAAACTTAATCCACGGAATCTGTTCGATGATCTGGCTCCCACGCAGATGAAACAATCCGAGATTCTGGTTAGCAATCCACAGATCGCCGGCAGCGTCCTCAACAATGCCACGCACAACTCCAGCCGGAATGCCGGTGATGGCAATAAACCGATCATTCTCAAGGTAGCCGAACTGGTCTATGCTGACCGCCCAGATTCGCCCGTGAGAATCTTGAAAAAGCGACCTCGGCACATCCAGGCGTCTGGTGCCAGCCCCAACGGCAGTAAATTGCCCGTTGTTCCATCGATTCAAGCCATCGCCTGCCGCGACCAACAGGCTTCCATCCCTGACCACCAGGACGGATGAGAGGTCTTCATATGATGATAGACCCTGCTTTCGGGTAAACGCGGGGACGGCAAACTCGCGAAAGCGGTCGAGACCGTTTAAGGTGGCCACCCAGATGTTGCCTTCAGAATCCTCGAAAAAGGATGAGACAAAGTCGCTCGAAAGCCCGTCGGATGCGGCAAATACATCTGTTCTCCCCTGGTGTACATGTGTGATCCCTCGGTTAGGGGTTCCAATCCACAGACCGCCATCCCGATCTCGAAACACTGTTAGGGCTCGCAACGGCTGCGCAAAATCTGGGAGAACATAAGCCTGTATTTTCCCATCGATGAGCCGTTTGATTCCGACCTCTGTGCCAATCAGGAGAGCGCCGTCAAAGTCTTCAGCAAGAATCTGTTTGCCGGGCACAAAACCGGGCACTTGAAAGAATTCAGGTGGACCCGGCTTCAATCGCCAAATTCCACCCGAGCCAGAGGCCCAGATAAATCCCCTCTTGTCCTCATACAAATTCAACACTCCAGCGCCAACAGATCGGCCCTCTCCCAGGCTCTCGATGCTGCCATTGTGAATTACAAAGAGATTTTTCTTCAGAACGGCATCGAACGAATAACTACCAACCCAGACCGCGCCGTCACGATCCTCAAGGAGCGCAAACACAAATTCCTCGCCAACCTGGGAGTACAGTGTCACCCTCCCGTCCTTCAAACTTGCCAAACCTTTATCGGTGCCAATCCAAAGGCTCCCATCGCTGCCGGCGAGCAGGTTGATAATCACGCTCGACGGCAGGTGCTGATCGGCTGGCGGTTCCCATCGGACGACCCTGACGCCGTCGAAGCGAAGCAGCCCGAACTCCGTACCCAGCCAGAGATAGCCATCGCGCGTTTGAGCAATGGCGTCAATCCGTCCTTTGGAAAAACCTTCGCGGTTCTTCCACGAGGTGTGAGCGTATTGACTGACGTCCAACGCCGGATTCAAGGCGAATGCGGGAGGAGACGACGCAAGCAGCATCCAGCCAAGGAGCATCCAGCCCAGAATGCTCGGCCCGAAAAGAAATCTTCCTCGTCTCTCTACGTTCGCCATGCGGCTCACATTCTCATGTCACTACTTGATTCACTCTTGCTTGCCGTCGTCGCCGGAAGAACGACCAAACCAGGAACTCTTAGCGTTGGCACTAGACGTTTGATAGGCCGTGCTCCCGGGAATTATCAACTCGATTTCGGTTCCGGTTTCAGGACGGCTCCATATCTTCAGTTGTGCTCCAATCCTGTCGGAGCGCTCTTGCATTCCTTGCAGCCCCCAGTGACCAGGTCGGCCACCGTCCTCAAGAATCTTCGGATCGAACCCACGTCCATCGTCTCGGATCCTTACCCGGAACTGTCGCGCGTCGTAGATGATCTCCACTTCAACGTGATGCCCTTTGGAATGCGTTAGCGCATTGATCAGCGCCTCTCGCCCAATTGAAAAGGTCTCCTCGCGAATCAACGGGTGCAGCAACCGCACCCGCCCTTCAACCACCGTTTTAAAAGTTGTTTCGCGGCCCTGCGGTGTTTCTTCGGCGACGCGCTGGAATGCCGCAGGCAAGCCGCCGAACGGTATGGTGTTGCCCCGAAGGTTTCGAACGCGATCTCTTCCCTCCGCAAGGACCTCGTCTGCTCGATCCAGGGCTTTCTCTAAGCCGTCACGAGCCGCTTTATCGGGGATTCGTTGTGCGACCGCGTGAATCTTCAGGATCAATCCCTGCACGCTCTGAAGCAATGTATCGTGCAAGTCTCGGGCGATCCTTTCGCGCTCGTCGAGTCGTTCCTCCATACGTCCTTGAACGCGCTGCGCCACCTGGCGCACTCGCAGTCTATAAACCGCTACGACCAATACAACAAACGCTGCCACACACCCCAGACGAAACCAGATCGTCTGGTAGTACGCCGGGGCGATGGAGAAATCCAGAAATGTCCCGACCTCGTTCCATACGCCGCAGTTATTGCAAGCCATCACTCGGAAGCGGTAGCTGCGCGGTGGGAGATTCGTATAGAACGCCTGGCGCCGATTGCCCGCGTCTTGCCAATCTTGATCAAAGCCTTCCAGCTTGTAGCGGAAGAATACTTTTTCCGGTGCGACCAGGCTGAGGGCAGTATAGTCGATCTCCAAATCACGAATTAAGGACGGCAGGCGCACCCGCCCCACATCGAGAGTCGTATCGTAGGTCTGGTGGTTAGCGATTAGCTGTTCCACGTGCACCATCGGCAGCAAATCGTTGAATGGAAGGTGGCGAGGATCTACAACGCTGACTCCGTCCAAACCGGGAAACCACAGTTTGCCATCGGCGGTCTTCACGACCTGAGGACTGAGGCCGATCGGATAAGCCAGACTATTGACCCCATCCGAATTATCGAAAACCCGCGCCTGTACCTTCAGCTTCGTATCGTCACCTGTTTCCGCCGCGGCGACCCAGCCGGCCCAATCCTCTCGCGCGATCCGCAACAGGCCGCACCTCGTGTCGAGCCATAACGAATGGTCGTTGTCTTCGATGAGCCAATGAATCGTATCGCACGGCAATCCATTCTTGCTTGTAAGAGTCGCGAAACGGTTGTCTTTCAACCGACTCAGTCCACCTTCGGTGGTGGCCCAGAGCGTACCGTCACGATCGAGCCGAATGTCGTTAACTCGCCCTTCTCCCAATCCATTCGCGACTCCATAGGATGTCTGGACCTGACCGTCCTTGAAGTAAGTCAGGCCACCGTAAAAAAAACCAACCCATATCCCCCCTCTCACAGGATCGGCAGCAAGGGCCGTAGCAAAGTCCTGATGTCCGAGCTTGTCCCACGGAAGCTTCTCGATCAGCTCGCTCCCGCGCAGATGAAACAAACCGAGATTCTGATTAGCAATCCACAGATCGCCAGCATTGTCCTCACCGATGGCACGACCAACTCCGCCCGGAATGCCATTGATAGGAATAAACCTGTCGTTCTCCAGATATCCGAACGCGTGTTGCCCGATGCCCCAGATTCGTCCTCGAGCGTCTTGAAAGAGAGCGTACGGCACATTTGTGCCTTGCTGTCCCCGTGCGTTGCTGCTGCCGTAAACATTGAATTGATCCTTATTCCATCGATTCAAGCCACCAAAGGTGGCGACCAACAAGCCCCCATCCCTGAGCGCCAGAACCGAGGCGACAGTCGCAACTGACAAACCTTGCCGCACACTGAAATTAGGGACAGCAAACTCGCGAAATCGATCGAGGCCGGTGTTCGTACAGACCCAAATGTTGCCTTCAAAATCCTCGAAAAAGCGTGAAGCGCTTTCGCTCGAAAGACCGTCGGACCTCGAGAACACGTCTGTCCTTCCCTGGTGACCATGCAGTATGCCCCGATCCACGGTTCCGACCCAAAAGCACCCATCGCGATCACGGAATATTCTGAAGACTTGGTACGGAGTCACTGCACCTGGAAGAAGATAGGATTCCACCTTTCCAACGACGAGTCGTTTGATTCCGCCCTCCGTGGTGATCAACAGGGTGCCGTCAAGGTCTTCAGCGAGATTCCCTGAGCCGTGCCTGATACCGGGCACTGGAATGAACTCGGGCGGTCCCGGTTTCCACCGCCAGATTCCGCTCTCCCCGGAAACCCAGAGACGTCCCCCCTTGTCCTCATAGAGATTAAACACTCCACGGCCAAAGGCTCCATCACCTCCGTAGCACTGAATGCGACCATCCTGAATTACACAGAGTTTTCCAGTCGGAGCGACCTCAAGCGAATAATTGCCGACCCAAACCGCGCCTTCGCGATCCTCCAGGAGCGCAGACACAGTTTGTCCATCCAGCTCGGGGTACCGAGTGAGCCTCCCTTCCTTCCAACTTGCCAGGCCTTTGTCGGTACCAATCCAAAGCGTCCCATCGTGCGAGCCTAACAGGTGAAATACGGTGCTCGACGGCAAGGGCTGATCGCCCGGCGGCTGCCATGGGACGAATCTAACGCCGTCGAACCGAAGCACGCCGAAGTCCGTGCTTAGCCAAAGATAGCCGTCGGCAGTCTGAGCAATGGACGAGATCCTGCCTTTGAAAAACCCGTCGCCGATCTTCCACGACGTGTGCGCGTACTGACTGACGTCCAACGCCGGATTCAGTGCCAAGGCAGACGGACACGATGCAATCAGCGTCCAAGCCAGTACAAGGCCCGGCGCAAGCATGAATCGTCCTAGTCCCCTAGCACTTTCCATGGCCGTGAAATCTTATCGCATTCTGACCTCACACTGCGAAGCTGCGACCGCGAAAGACCTCGTTTAAAGCCAACAGGAAACTTACCGGCATCAATGACTGTTAGACCGTACGGGCGACAACGGAATTCCGTTCGTGCAATTCCATGCTCCTCTATCGGTCGCGCGCCCCGGATACCCGTAGCTCCACCCCAAGCCACGCTATCCAATGGGTCTTAGTAGAATGTACCGGTCGACTGGAACTGTGAGCATCACTCTATTAAGGCAAGAATACCTAACTCCATTTGGGGAGTGGCCCATAGCGAGATATGGGGATTGACCAACAGCGAGTCCGGCGCTAGCCTCGACGCTGATCGTTTCCCCCAGGTCAACTCTTATGCATCGAGTCGTATTCGCCTTCGTCCTCGTTGCGTTTTTTGCGTGTGCTATCTGTGCCCAATCCACGAATGCTTCGCTCACAGGCCGCATAACCGATCCCGCCAAGGCCTTGATCGCCGACAGCAAAGTCGCCGCGATCACCGCGGACACAAACGTGCGTTACGAAACCACCACCAACAACTCGGGGCAATACTACCTGACAAATCTCCCTCCAGGCGCTTATCGCATTGAAGTCGAGAAGGCCGGCTTCAAAAAGCTGATTAAGCCCGACGTGATCCTTCACGTTCAGGATTCTCTCGAAATCGATTTCGAACTGGCAGTTGGTTCCGTGTCCGACAGCATCACCATCGAAGCGGGCGCGCCTTTGGTTAATACCGAGTCGGCAACGGTCAGCACCGTGATTGACCGGAGGTTTGTCGAGAGACTTCCTCTGAATGGCCGAAGCTTCCAGACGTTGATCATGCTGGCGCCTGGTGTTGTGCCGACTGCGGCAAGTCTAATCGACCAGGGTCAATTCAGTGTGAACGGACAACGCTCGGATGCGAACTATTTCACGGTGGACGGGGTCAGCGCCAATTTTGGTGTCACTGGATTTCTGGCATTGTCACAAAGCGCAGCCGGTGCTTTACCGGCACTCAGCGCTTCGGGCGGGACAAACAGCCTGGTGTCCGTTGATGCGATGCAGGAGTTTCGTATCCAAACGTCTTCGTTTGCACCCGAGTTCGGTCGCACTCCCGGAGGTCAGATATCCGTTGTGACGCGCTCCGGATCGAATGCTTTTCACGGAACGTTGTTCGAGTATTTCCGCAATGGCGTGCTGGACGCGAGAGACTGGTTTGTAAAGTTCAATAATCTGGCGAAACCCGAGGAGCAGCAGAATGATTTCGGCGGTGTGATCGGCGGCCCAGTTCTTAAAGATAGGACGTTCTTTTTCTTCTCCTACGAGGGGCTGCGGTTGCGACAGCCATTCACCCAGCAATCGGTAGTCCCAGACGCCCTATCGCGCCAGCGGGCTCCGGCGGGCATCCGTCCCTTTTTGGACGCGTATCCCGTCGCAAACGGCCCTGCAGCCGGACCGGGCTTGGCGCAATTCAATGCAAGCTATTCGAATCCCTCTTCGCTTGACGCCTACAGCATCCGCGTTGATCAAGTTATTACATCGAAACTCCATTTGTTTGGACGCTACAACTACTCTCCTTCGAGCCTGGACCAACGCGCTGCACCCTTTACTACGGCGGCGCTCAGCACAGTGGACTCGGTTTCCGCCACCGTACACACTTTTACGCTCGGCCTCGTACAACAGATCACGCCGTCAATCACCAACGAAGTGCGGGCGAACTACAGCAACAACAGAATTGCGACTACATTCGCGGTGGATACTTTCGGCGGCGCTGTGCCGCTTCCCGATTCACTATTGTTTCCCTCGGGGCTCTCGTCAGCAAATAGCGCGTTCTTATTGCTCATCAATGGCGTGGGCGAGTGGGGTCAGGGTAAGTCAGGAACTGACGAGCAGCGCCAGATAAATCTGATTGACAATCTATTGGTGACAACAGGGGCTCATCAATTGAAGTTTGGAGTGGACTATCGATGGCTCGCCCCTTTCAGCAGTCCGTTCACCTACCGTGGGTTTGTACAATTCTCGGGAGTGACGGCCACGCCCGGGGGCGCCCTTTCCGGCACAGCATTGTTCGCCCAACCGACTACTTTTCAAACAAACTCGCTACTAGCACAGAACTTCTCCTTGTACGGCCAGGACACCTGGAAGGTCTCTCCGCGATTGACGCTGACTTATGGCTTGAGGTGGGACATCAATCCGGCGCTAAAAGGCAAGAACTCAGCGAACGACCCATTCGCAATAGCGGGCCTTGATAACCCCGCGACGATGACCCTGGCTCCTCGCGGCACTCCGCTTTACGAAACCACCTATGGAAACGTGGCGCCCAGAGTGGGTCTTGCGTATCAACTCACGGAGCGACGCAATTGGGACACGGTCCTCCGGGCCGGTTTTGGGATCTTCTATGATCTAGGTTCCGGCTCCCTCGGAGTAGTCTCCAGTTCCTTTCCATATAGTGCCAGCAGAAATCTTTCGCCGGCCGCTT
Source organism: Blastocatellia bacterium (assembly GCA_035315885.1). GTDB lineage: Bacteria > Acidobacteriota > Blastocatellia > UBA7656 > UBA7656 > DATFXM01. The sequence continues at coordinate 68,317 of DATFXM010000030.1, read as the reverse complement.
TTCCGTTAAGCCCTCAGGACGCAGCGCCTCCGGCCCTTACAACGAATACGCCAGTTGGTAACATCTTCGTCGCCGACCCTCAACTGAAGTTGCCACGAAGCTATCAATGGAACATAGCCGTGGAACAGTCGATCGGAAGCAGCCAAAGCATATCTCTAACGTACCTCGGTGCGATTGGACGTGACCTGCTTCGCGTAACCAGCTTATTCAACCCGAATCCAAATTTTCAATTCGTCGGTGTGACCGGTAACTCGGCAACGTCGGACTATCACGCCCTGCAACTCAAATTCGAGCGCCGATTGACGCACGGGTTGCAAGCTGTGGCGTCGTATACATTCGCCCATTCGATTGATATTGCATCGACTGATACGAGTGCAGGGAGCATCAACACACCGACCACGATTGCTAGTCCGAACATAGACCGCGGAGATTCCAACTTTGACATCCGGCACTCTCTTACGGCGGGCGTGACCTACGACATCCCTTCTCCGCACTGGCACACGGTTGTCGACGCAGTCTTGCGCGACTGGTCGGTGGACACTTTTATCTTCGCCAGATCAGCGCCGCCGGTTAACGTTGTTGGCGGAACCTTCTTCGTGGCGGGCGTCGCCCTTGCACCTCGTCCCAACGTAAACCCGGGAGTGCCTCTGGAGATACATGGGTCGCAGTATCCGGGAGGCAAGATACTCAATCGCGCGGCGTTTACAGCGGTGCCTGCTGGGCACCAGGGTAATCTCGGGCGCAATGTGCTGAGGGGTTACCGAGCTTCGCAAGCTGACGTAGCGTTGCAGCGCCAGTTTCATTTTACCGAGAAAGTTGGACTTCGATTCCGAGCCGAGTTCTTCAATATCTTCAACCATCCGAACTTCGGCAATCCCGTCAACGTCCTGACGAGTCCTCTGTTTGGCCGTTCCACCCAAACGTTGGCGAACAGTCTGGGCTCCGGTGGGCCCAATGGCGGTCTCAATCCCCTCTATCAGATTGGCGGACCGCGCTCGATCCAGTTTGCCCTCAAGCTTCAGTTTTAGGGTTGCTTGAGTTTAAGGCTGCTTGAGGAGTTGAGAACGCCACTTCGCCGGTTCGTTTTCCTGGGCGAATGCTTCGCAAACGCAACCGCAAATCCCTCTAAAGAGGTACTGAACCATAGCCTGATTTCGGGTGTTCCACCCAAAAGAAAGTAGCTACGCTCAACTCGTGCAGCGATTGTATTCGATGTTTCCTCACGGGGGACCAGGGGTCGCCCTGTTGCTTCTACGTATCCTGGTTGCGGCGGCCTTCCTGATGAACCTGGCAAACCGGCACGGCGTCTCTTCAAACCCAGTGCTGCTCGTGCTAGCGCTCGTAATCTGTCTGATCTCCCTTTCCTTATTTGTCGGCTTCTTGACGCCCTTTCTGGCCTCGATTGTGGGCGTGGCTGCCGCAGCAAATCTGTTGATCGCCTTCAACTCGGGCAATCTCATCCACCTCTACACAATATTCGTAGCGGTGTCGCTCGCCCTGCTTGGGCCCGGCGCATACTCAGTAGATGCGAAGTTGTTTGGAAGGCGCGTTACAGTCGTCCCTCCACGTAAGGACAAGAACCCACCCCTGAATCTCTCATCCCTCTAACAGTGAAGCCATCGCATATAGTTCGCATATAGTTCGCGGTGCGACTTTGTCGCAGCCATCAAAGGCTTGAAACTGTTAGTGATTGCAAGGGGGGAGGTTGCGCTTAACACGTTCGAGGGATGTTCTATTCGCACTATCTAGGGTTTCGTCAAAAACGGAATTGGAGCAAACTGTGGCCACAAGACAAGAAAGGAGCAGAGTTCGATGAGCAATTATTTTGCTGATCATCGCCGGGTTCAGGAACCGATTGAACGCACAACTTACGATGTCATAGACCGGGACATCGAACTTCAAGACAACATCGTCTTCGGTGACCAGCCGGACAGTTCTTCAATGTTCGAAGGAATCGTCGGCATCTCGGCGTCCTTACGATCGGTACTATCGGAAGTGTCCCAAGTCGCTCCAACAGATTCGACCGTGTTGATCACTGGTGAGACCGGGACCGGCAAGGAGATCGTCGCACGAGCGATCCACAAGCGATCACGACGATGTAATGGACCTTTTATAAGCGTCAACTGCGCTGCGATCCCTCCGTCGCTCATCGCCTCGGAGCTCTTCGGCCACGAGAAGGGCGCGTTTACCGGTGCGATGCAGCGCCGACAAGGCCGCTTCGAATTGGCGGACGGCGGGACGATCTTCCTTGATGAGATCGGCGAGCTTCCCGCGGAGATCCAGGTGACGCTGTTACGAGTCCTTCAAGAGCGTGAGTTCGAGCGCGTTGGCGGTAATCGCCCAATACGCGTGAACGTTCGAGTGATTGCCGCGACCAACCGGGACCTGGAAGCTGCCATCGAGGAGAAGACGTTCCGATCTGATCTGTATTACCGCCTGAACGTGTTTCCGCTGGAAATGCCTCCGCTGCGCGAACGTTTGGAGGACATTCCGCTTCTTGTCGAGTACTTCACTCACCGCATCGCCGCGAGGGCCGGGAAAAGAATCAACATGATCAGCAAGAAGGCTTTGAGCCTGCTGCAGTCGTACGGCTGGCCTGGCAACGTGCGAGAGCTGCAGAATCTCGTGGAACGAGCGGTAATCGTCTCCGACTCGGAGTCGTTGTACATCGATGAGCAATGGCTCTCCGCACGACCGTCGAGGGCGCGTGCCGCTGCTGCCGCGGCAGCGGGAGCGGAGATGCGTTCGCAACGCTCGTTCGCGACTCAACAGAAAGACGCCATCGAAGCAGCCCTTGTCGAAAGCAAGGGGCGAGTATCCGGGCCGTTCGGTGCAGCCTCGCTGCTTGGCATCCCTTCCTCTACATTAGAATCAAAAATCAAAATGTTGAAAATCGACAAGCGACGCTTCAAGCATCAAGTCGTCGACTGGCCCGCTCGCGCATCATTCAGCGCAGCGTAGACGTTGATGTAATTTACCTTGCCCCGCAGATCGTCTCCCCTCCCTCAGACGCAACCGATCAACTGGATACAAAGGCAACGTTCTCGCGGACATTCGCAAGAAATTTGCGAACACGAGAGCGTCCCAACTAAGAATCAAAAACTTAGGATGGTCCTCGCGTTGCCTCACAATTCGCGGCTGCGTGCTCAAAAGGAGGTGAGGCGATGATCAGCCAATCGAAAACTTTCTTTCCGGGATGTCTGTTCGCGATAGCGTTGATGACTCTCTTGTCAGTACGAGGGACTTGCGGCGGTCGCAAACTGATCCTCCCTTCAGGGCCAATCTCCGTCACCCGAGGCTCTAGCGAAACGAGTTGATATGAAACGCTGTCTTAAATGCAAACGTGTCCCGTCAGATGATTCCTTGGCTTTTTGTCGCACCGATGGTGGTCGAATCGTTTTCGATAGCCAGTCGCTTATCGATGATGAAACGGTTGCCCTTCAACCTCACGCTGCCATCGTATCGACCACAGTCTTAGATCCGCCTGTCGAATCGAACCGGGTCTTAGATCGACCTGCCGCATCGACGAGCTCAGCAAAGTTGTCCAGCAAAACAAGTGAAGGCAGTTTTATGGAAAAGAAGAGGGACAAGATCGGAGTGCGCGTGATAGCCATCGCCACGTTGATTGCCTTGCTAGTGGTTTACTCCTCATTCTCTCTCAAGAGCAATTCGGTCAATAAATCGCTGGCTGTTTTGCCGTTCACTAGTATCAATAACGACCAACAGCTTAACTACCTCTCAGACGGGATGACCCAAACGCTGATCACAAGTTTATCCCAGCTTCCGAATTTGAGCGTAAAGTCAATTTCCTCCGTGTCTCGCTACAAAGGCATGGATGTTCCTCCACGTACGGTTGCTGCAGAGTTAAACGTACAGACGATCTTAAACGGACACATCAGTCAGCGCGGCGACATTTTGACGCTCAGTGTGGAGCTGGCCGATGCGCTAACGGAAAACGTGATCTGGAGCGAGCAATACAGACGCAAACTAGGTGAGCTTGTTTCCCTGCAGAGCGAAATTGCCGGCGACGTCGCCGCCAAACTACGCGTGAAACTGCCGAACACCGATGATCAGAGATTGTTGAGCGAGTACACGACAAATGCGGACGTCTACCGGCGTTATTTGAAAGGGCGGTTCTATGACATTCTCTTAGGCGCCCTGGCGCCGCGGGTTGCTTCGGGTCTTAGTTCTTGACGTCAGCCGGTGGCTCCGCCCCCTTACTTTGGACAGAAGCTTTGAACAAGCCGATGCGTTGAATGTCGACACACGTTGAAAGCGATCGTGAGTTGTTATGAAAAGCTGTCCTCAATGTGATCACGTTGAGACAGACGACGCGCTCGCTTTTTGTCGCATCGATGGCGCCCGGCTAGTGGTGGTCGACGAGTCGGCCTCTGATATGAGAACTGCCGTTCTTCCACGCCCAGGGTCAACGGCGTCTACCACCGTACTTGAGAACTCTGAAAGAGCGCAAACCGGCCGATGGGGCCGGATCCAGCTATTTAAAGCCAGAATCTTAACATTCGTTGCCGGACGGCTAAGGCAGAGGATCGGCAAAGCTGTCCTTGCCGCGATCGTTGCACTTGCGTTGACTGGATTAGCTCACTACTTATTGTCAGGGAAAGGTAGGGCCGGCATCTCTTCGCTCGCCGTTTTGCCCTTCCTCAACGTCAATGCTGACCAGCAGCTCGACTATCTTTCAGACGGAATGACGGAAATGCTGATCTCCAACCTGTCTCAGCTTCCGATTCCAAATGTTAAGGCTCGATCGTCGGTCTTCCGCTACAAAGGCCAGGATGTGGCGCCGGGTACGGTGGGCAGGGACTTGAACGTCCAGGCGGTCCTAAACGGCCGCATAGCTGTGCGCGGCGATTTGTTGACGCTCAGCCTGGAGCTGGCTGATGCACGAACAGAAAACGTGATCTGGAGCGAGCAATACACTCGAAAGCAGTCCGATCTCGTGGCTTTGCAGAGCGAGATTGCTCACGACGTCCTGACCAAATTGCGAATGAAGCTCGTGGGCGGCGAGGAGCAGAAGTTGTCGAAGAAGTACACGACAGATCCCGAAGCCTACCAGCTCTATTTGAAAGGGCGCTTCTATTGGAACAAGCGAACATTGAAGGATCTGGAAAAAGCTCTCGAGTATTTCAATCGAGCAATCGAGCTTGACCCGAGCTACGCATTGGCCTACGCAGGTCGCGCGGATACGTATGCGGTGCTTCCATTCTATCGAAACGGGCCGGTGCGCGAAGCTATGCCGGCGGCGCGAGAGGCCGCGATGAAGGCCTTGTCGCTGGACCCCGACTTAGCCGAGGCGCACGCAACTCTCGGACACGTTTTCTCACACGAATGTGACTTCGCGGAAGCGGAGCGCGAATACAAACGAGCCATCGAACTAAACCCGAATTACGCGACTGCTCACCAATGGTACGGCATTCTGCTCTTCTACCTCGGGCGAAACGAGGAGTCGCTTGCTGAATTCCAGCAAGCACTGGAGATCGATCCGCTGTCACTGGTCATCAATTTGGACTATGCCGAAAGTCTCTTTTACGCGCGGCGGTACGGCGACGCGATCGCTCAACTTAAGAAGACGCTCGAACTGAATACTGAATACGCAGGCACCTATCAGCGTTTCACGAAGTACTATCAGGCGAATCAGAATTACGTCGACGCAGCGCATAGCTACGCCACCTACCGAGAGCTAATGGGCGATCGTTCAGGTGCAGCATTGATACGAGATAGCCTTGCGAAGGATGGCTGGCACGGATGTCTGCGAGCGATGACCGCGAAAGATCAGCTCGGCAACCTTTCTCGATACGACGCCGTCGTGTTTCTAACTGCACTCGGCGAAAAGGAAAAAGCGCTCGCCGAATTGGACAAGTCTTATGGCGTCTTCGGGCCTCTACTCAGAATTGAACCGCTTCTCGACCCGCTGCGCGATGACCCACGGTTCCAGGAAATCCTGCGTCGAGCTGGACTCTCGTAGCACAAACCTGTTTGCCTACAGCGCATTCCACCTAATAAATTCACAGCGAAGCAGCGTTTTGCTTGAACTCCGGAGAGTAACTCACCGTCTTATCGCAATTCCAGAGGCAAGGTTCTTGCGGCTCTTCGCAAGAAATTCACGAACGAAGATCACCGGCTGATTAATATCAGCAACTTAAGATTGGCCTCCACTTTGCCTTTGTTATCCACGGAGCGAAGAGGACAGTGCGACACTCCGTACTAACCTATTGACGACCTCGTACGTGGGCCTCCTCGCTCCAACCGGAGAATAACCAGAACCATTAGATGTGCGCTGGAGAACCAATGAGACTAACTTGCAAAGCAATCATATGTGCATTAGGCGTAAGCGTAGCAGCGGTAAGCTACGGCTGTTCCGTCCGCGGCGTCGCCAACTCCGTACCTTCGCGCATCTTTCGGGAGGTCCACGGCTTGAGGACGCGCTCCTACAAGATATCCCCGGTTACTGAAGATCTGCGCGCTTATCGCCGCGTCGAGGTCCGTCCATTAGAGAATCTCATGCTCGATCAGATCCCCGAGACGGTGGTCACCCAATTGAACACTGAGATACTAAACCGAACCCGAGCGCTCAATCGCTTTGAACGCGTCACGCACGTAGAAGCGCCGAATCCTTCAGAAAGCGCCGTTAATCAGTCCGCCTCTGAAGTCGCCACTGCTGGAGCCCCGCAAGAGCTCATCGTAGAGGGATACATAGACGACTACACCCCGGGAATACCGGCGCTTCGATATATCGAGCAGGGTAATAACCACGCAGTGCTAACTCTTCGCATCACGCTCAGGGACAAGCAGACGGGGCGGACGCTCGGGGAGACGAATATCACCGTCGAGAACACGCGCGTCACCAGCAATGTCCCAAGAATGGTGGTCAAAGCGGCGGACGAGGTAGCTCACTTCGTTGGCAGCACGACGAGTCACGACAACGGACCCAAGGAGGCGCTGGCATATGGCAAGTAATGCAAGACGCTACACGACCCGGAACAGTTTGCCCTTCGCGATTCTGTTCATACTCGGCTTCTCGGTGACCGGCCTGGCGCAATCCATATCGGACCAGCCCAAACCAGAAGTTGCCCAGCCGCCCGCCGAGGGCTTCCGCCTTACCACAGAGAATCGTGAGAAACTGGTGAACTACAAAGGGAAGAACGGCATCGTCAGTATTAAGACAGTCGTGATGGGAGGGGACTTCCGAGTCACGACAATCATTCCCTTCAAAGGCAACCTGGCCGACTATCATCATCTCGAGATTGTAGGGCCCGTTAGCTTTGTTGGAAACGCCTTAACATCACAGGTCGCAGATCACCAGCTCGACAAATTTAAGTCTCAGTTCGAAGAGCGAAAGATCTTTGATTCGGTGACGGTTGTTGATAGTTACAAGCCCGGGGCTGCAGGCCAGGCGGAGAAACGAGTCCAAGCGAACTCTGAACGCACGGTCAGCCCACCGGACGATACTCTTGATTCTTCAATCGGCAGCTTTTCAGACATGGAATCTCGAGACAAGCTACGACTCACTCCGGATCGAAAGGCCGAACCGGATGCAGACCTGACGCTGGTAGCAGTGATCGAAGTGCTGGATTACGCTAAGGGGAATCGCATCAAACAAGCGCTACCCCTCGACCTTGGTAAGTCCATCCTGACGGTTCGGCTACGCTACTACGACAAGGACACCGGCGAAGAAATCGGCAGACAGATCGTCTCCGGCAAGTCGGGTGGGTCAAGCCTGCTCGGCCCTCTGTCACCGCGCGACGCTTTGAGCGGCGTAGCCGATGGCTTCGTCGACCAGGTGACTCGCCGCGTCGCGGCTTCGGTGAGATGAAATGGACAGGTGCTATATGAAACGCGCAATCCTGATCTGCGGTGTAACCCTGATTGCAACGCAACTGGCTGTTGCCCAGGCCACCCGACAACCCAGACCAGCTCGACAGAATGCCAGCGTCGAGCAGAAGGATGACGAGACGATCACATTTGACACCGCGCTGGTCAACACCCGTGTGTCGGTTCGCGATGAGCAGGGACATTTCGTTTCCGGGCTCACCAAGGGTGACTTCACCGTGCTCGACGACGGTAAAGAACAGCCCATCACGTACTTCAGCCAGGAATCAGACCAGCCGCTTCGCGTGGCGCTTGTCGTCGACAGAAGCCGCAGCGTCCAAAAAGTCATGAGTCGCGCTCAAGCCGTCGTACACAATTTCATCAATTCAGTGCTCAGGCCAGGGAAAGATACCGCGTGTCTCGTGGCGTTCGATTCGGGCGTATATCTTGTCCAGGACTTCACCGACAACGCCGACATCCTGGCAAGCGCGGTCAATAAGCTGACCGCCGCCGGCGGGACATCAGTATTTGACGCCATCTACAAAACTTCACGAGACAAGTTGGCCGGCACAGAAGACGCCCGCCGCGTCATCGTTCTGATAACCGACGGCGACGATACCACCAGCCGAGCCTCCATCGAGCAGGCGATAGAGATCGCGGTCAGGAACAATGTCACCGTCTATGCGATTCGGCTGCCGGGTGATAACTCGCTGAACGGACGCGACCATCAGGGCAAGCCGGTGCTCACTCGCATTACAGACGCAACCGGGGGACGCCAGTTTCACCTTGATGGCGGTGAGACCCAGCTAGCTGGATTCTTCAACAAGCTGCAAGATGAATTGAGGAGTCAGTATTCAATCGGCTACCAGTTTCAGACTGCTTCCTCAAGCCGCAGCTTTCATAAGATCACTATAAAAATGACGCAGCCCGGCCTGAAGGCTCTTACTCGGACCGGCTACTACTCGAGGTCAAACTAAGAAAGGCGGCGCGAGTTCGAAAGGTCAGGTTACGATTCATGGAAACCCTGAATAACATCAACGTAATACCGAAACGGCCGAAGGCAGGGGGCTTTCTTAACACCCTTTTCCCGCAGGACAAAGATCGGCCGTCGGCGCCCTCGTCCAAGACCTTTGAAACGACCCTTGAAACGAATGCAGAGGCCAATGAGCGAGCTTATGCTGATTTAAAGTTTCTAAAGTCGAACGTCGCCGATCCTTTTGCGGTCCGACTTGCCCGCGAGCTGGCAGAGGCTGTGCGGGCCCTGCGCCAAGATCCCATTGCTTTCATAAGTGCGGCTACCAAAGGCGGCACCAGCCTCGACGCGCAACGAAAAAAACTGCGTGCCGGCATAACCGTTGCCGTTGCTTTCTACACATTAGCACTTTCCGGGATCTACGTATCGTATCGTATCTTTCACCGCGTAACGCCGGACGCCGCTCCTGTGCAGCATCTTGCGATTACCTTCCTGGCGCCCCCTCCTGTGCCTGTCAAAAAAGCCGTCCCGCAGCTCAAAGAAGCGGGCGGCACGACAGGCAGAGGGCAGTTGGCGCCTCCAATCAAATCTACAGATCAGCCTAAGGCTGAATTCCCAGAAGCCAAGCCGACACCGCGCCCGCCCGACCAAACAGTAACTACGGAACCAATTACACCAACCTCAAACTCACCGACAAGTGAGACCGCCTCCCGGGCTTCAGCATCGGATGGTGCAGCCCGCGGCCTTACCGGTAGTGGTGGCGGCACGGCTTCTGGAGGACCCGGCAGTGGATCGAATGCGGACGTAAACTACAACGGCGTCTTCACCATTAGTAACGTCACGACGCGTCCGCAGATGCTATCGCGTCCCGTTCCTGGGTACACAGAGGAGGCGCGGCGCGCCCAGATCGAGGGACAGGTAAAACTTTCTGCGGTACTGAACGCCAATGGCACGATATCGGACATCAGAGTCACCCGCGGGCTCGGATATGGCCTTGATGAGAAGGCTATAGAGGCTGCACGAGAATTGCGGTTCGTTCCGGCGCAGAAAGATGGGCATACGGTAAGTGTGCGCGTCTCGCTCGAGTTCAAGTTCACTCTGCTGTAACAACAAAGGTAGAGAATACGTAGGACGTGCTGGAGAGCTAAACCGCCTCCCCAGCGCGTCGTATACTGTGAAACGGTGGAATGAGAAAAGGTTCATAAAGGTTCATATATGAGCAGTAAGGTTGACAGATTGTTATTAGCTTACTTCGAGAGACCAAAGGACGAATACATCCGCACTGTGAAATCCATAAAAGCAGCGGGCGGACTCAGCAAGAAGGAGATCGAAAAAATACGCGACAAGGCACCAGACATACACGCTGAGACAATCCTTCGACACCTCGGGGCGAGCCGGTAGCTCTGCACGGGCATGCGGCTCGCGTCTGGGTATCCCACCTCGACACTGGAACCACAAATCTAGCTGCATAGTATCGACGCATCGACTCGCGCGAGTTCGAGCGTGGTCGCTCACTGAATCTTAAATTCAGGCGACAGGACTAACGGCGATGTTCTTGCGACCTTTCGCGAGAAATTCGCGAACCCTCGATCCCACACCGAATGTTTTCAGCAAGTTAGCACTGGCCCCCACGTTGCCTCCTCTATTCACCGAGCGATGTGAGATTGACAAGAAGATTCAACGCTTGATGAAACGCGACGCGATCGTTCGCGCTAAGCGGAGAACCTGAGATTGAACACGTTGAACGACGACGAGAGTTGCCGGGCGAATGAAAAGAAAGGGGCATGACGATGTCTTATCAAACCTCAAATCCAATGACGCAACCGATCACCGAGACCGGAGAGTTCAAGAAGGTCAACACAAAGAGATTGGTCGCACTTGATACCGAGTGCAAGAGCATGCATGCCTCTCAACTTGAAGCAGATCTGCGCGCTCGCGTTGTCGGACAAGAGCGGGCCGTGCGCAAGATCGCTTCGCTGTACCAGGTATTCCAGGCAGGGATGACCAGTCCGGACAAGCCCATCGGGACGATGCTCTTTCTCGGTCCGACCGGAACGGGTAAGACGCACGTAATCGAGGCAGCGGCAGAAGCGCTCTTCGGTTCCCGCAACGCCGTCATAAAGATTGATTGCGCCGAGTTCCAGCACTCGCACGAGATCGCCAAGCTCATCGGCTCACCTCCGGGCTACCTCGGTCATCGCGAAACGCAGCCCTTGCTGACGCAAGAAAGACTCAACAAGTATCACACCGAGACGAATCCGTTCAGCCTGGTACTGTTCGATGAGATCGAGAAGGCGAGCGACGCGCTTTGGCAGCTCCTGTTGGGAATCCTCGACAAAGCCACGCTCACCCTCGGCGACAACCGGCAGGTGGACTTCTCGCAGACCATGATCTTCATGACCTCGAACCTGGGAGCTCGCGAGATGAACCAGTTAGTCGATGGCGCAATCGGTTTTGCGCCCTCGGGCGGCGACCAGTTGGCTCCGGAAGAATTGGACCAGAAGATTTACCGCACCGCAGCAGAGGCGGCGAGGCGGAAGTTCTCACCGGAATTCATGAACCGAATTGACAAAGTGGTGGTCTTCAGGAGCCTCGGACCCGAGCAATTGCGCAACATCGTCGACCTGGAGCTCGCGGGGGTGCAGCAAAGGATCGACGAAGGCGCGAGCGAGCGGTTCACGGTTACCGCCACTATAGAAGCAAAAGAATTTCTTCTCAGAGAAGGAACCGACTACAGGTACGGCGCTCGCCACTTGAAGCGCGCCATCGAGCGGTTTGTGGTGCACCCGTTGGCCAACCTTGCCGCATCGAGGCAACTACGCCTGGGAGACATAGTCGTTTTAGACCTCGATCACAGCGGCAAGAAACTGGCGTGCTTCCGTGACGACAGCGAACCAAGCCTTGCAGCCGCGGCACTGCAATCGGCTTACTCCCGGACAGCCCCGGGAAACAGCATCGCAGCATAGTCGAAGAGGACTTCGAATCGGCTCAATTCCCTTCCCGCGTTTTCAAACTCGGCAGGGAGGCCTTCGAGCTGCAGCGACCAAATGATGGAAATCCTCCGAGAATACGCAGCAAGCAAAGCGAACTTGGACCCCGTACTCGAAGCACTCGACGAGGTCTTGCTCCGACCGCTTCACCACCTCAGACACGAAGTCGACAGCGATGCGAGGTTTCTGGAAAGCAGAACAAGCATTACGAAAACGTTCTTTATGAGGCAAAGGAGATAGCACCTTATGAGCGCAGTCTTAGTCAACCGAACGGGCTCGCTTCCACAAAGTTGGGTCGTTCCCTCCTTACGCGACGCAAGTGCAGGCCAAGGCTCTGACGCCAAGAGTAAGACGGACGTGCCCAAGGATGTGCGATCGGTCCAGCAATTCAACGACATTATTGGCAACAGCCCTGCGCTTCTAAACATGCTCAACCAGGCAGAGCTCGTCGCGCCAACAGACTCGACAGTGCTGATCAATGGAGAGACCGGCACCGGCAAAGAGCTCATCGCCGACGCCATTCACAATCTCAGCTCCAGGCGACACAACAACTTCATCAAAATCAATTGCGCCGCCATCCCGCCTAGCCTGTTCGAAAGCGAGCTGTTCGGCCACGAACGTGGGGCATTCACCGGCGCAGTCAATCAGCGCGTCGGCCGCCTTGAACTTGCACACAATGGCACTCTCTTTTTGGACGAGGTTGGCGAGCTCCCGCTGGAACTCCAGCCGAAGCTTTTGCGTGTGTTGCAGGATCAAGGGTTTGAGCGACTCGGCAGCAGCCGAACCATCACACCGAATGTCCGAGTCGTTGCTGCGACCAACCGCGACCTCGGCCAGTTGGTACAAAGTGGCAAGTTCCGCAGCGACCTCTATTACCGGCTGGACATCATCCCACTTTTCGCTCCAGCCCTGCGTGAACGCGGTGAAGACGTCATCTTACTCGCCAGATACTTCGCCAGGAAATACTCCGAGAGACTAAACAGGCGGATCGACGATTTTCCCCCCGAAGTATTAAGGGCGCTACTGAGCTATGACTGGCCCGGGAACGTTCGGGAGCTTCAGAACGTGATCGAACGAGCGGTGGTTATGTCGGTTGACGGAACGCTGCGTCCCGCCGTCTTTGAAGTGCAGCGCTCGATCAGGGTGTCCTCGTCTTCTTCAAGAACTCTTGAGGAAGTGGAGAGGGCCCACATCCTGACCGTGCTGAAAGAAACAAGTTGGGTGATTGGAGGTCCAGAGGGAGCGGCGAAAAGACTCGGAATCAATCGCAGCACGCTGACATTCAGGATGCGAAAGTTAGGCATTGTTCGACCGACTCTTAGTCCAACACCAGAGGTATAGGTCATGCGACGAACAAAGACCAACTTTGCAGTGTTCATATTGCTACTGACCCCAATTAGTGCCTTCGGCCAAAGGGACAGATCGGCTCCCGGCGAAGTGCTTACGCTAGACCAGGCAATCTCGCTGGCCCTCAGCGACAGCCATTTGGTGAAGATCGCCGAACTCGAAGTCGGCAAGGCCGAAGACAATCTAGCAGCAATTCGCACGATGCGATTGCCGTCAATGAATTTGTTCTCGCTCACCTCAATCCAAATGGTTCAGCATGAGATCAACCTGAAATCTGTCACAACCGACCTTCTCCCCGGCGTCGACTCGTTTGCTCCCCTCACTGTTCCGCGGCGACCGACAACCGTCTTCACCTCGCTGATAGCTCAGCCCTTGTCGCAGCAGTACCGCATCGGACTGACCATTAAGCACGGCAAGCTGGCACGCGACGTAACCAATGAAAAACTTCGCCACGTCAGACAATCCATAGTTGATCGCGTCAAGCGAACCTACTACTCGATCCTCCAATCTCAGAGCGCACTCGAAAGCGTGCTTGAAGCCATAAGGCTTTACCGCGAGCTGGATCGTGTGACCGGAGACTACGTTGCACAGCAGGTTGTCTTGAAATCCGATCGCCTCGAGGTGGAAACACGCCTGGCGAAGGCCGAGTATGATGCCCTCAACCTTACGAACCAACTCGCGACCGAAAAAGAACAGCTCAACAACCTTCTTGGCCGCGACGTGGAAACGAATTTCAGTGTAAGCGCCGTCCCCACCCAGACGGACTATAACCTTGAACTCGCCTCGGCCCGCGCGCGCGCGCTGGATCAGCGTCCCGAAGTGAGAGAGGCGCGACTGAGGATAAAGGAAGCGGAAGTAGATCGCCGGATCATAAAGTCCGAATACATTCCCGATGTTACCCTCGGATTCAGATATGTGACACTGCGAAATTTCGACAGCGGCGTCCCGCAGAACTTTGCGAACATCGGTGTGCTCGTCAAATGGGAGATCTTCGATTGGGGAAGAAAGAAAGATCAAATGGCGGAAAAATCGAAACTCATCGAGCAGGCCAAGACTGGCTTACACGAAGCCGAGAGCCTGGTCCTGATCGATGTGGGCGATAAGTTCCGCAAATTCCAACAGACCCGCCAGGCCCTGGTCGTTGCGCAACTCGGACAGGAAACTGCTCGTGAAGTACTGCGCATCAACGCCAACAAGTACAAGGTGACCGCAGCCCTGTTGTCCGATGTCCTGCAGTCACAGGCCTCGCTTGCCGAAGCCAATCACAAATACCAAGACGCGCTTCTCGGTTACTGGACTGCAAAAGCCGAATTTGAAAAGTCGATCGGCGAAGAAAAGTGACACAAGAAGGAGTGAACCGAATGCCCACGCCAAACACGACACAAGACGCCAAGCCATCGGGAGCGATCTCCGATCAGCACCCGGATCAATCCAAACCAGCTACTACCCCTGGTCAACCGGTTGAGAAAGCGGCCGCGGCGAGTTCCGATTCGCACGTCGAACAGGTCAAGAAGCCGCGTGGCACTTTGCGCAGGTTCACTCCAGTCCTGGTGATATTGATCGCGGTGGCGCTCCTTATTCTCATCACTTCAAGCTGGAATTCATGGGTTGGCAGGACAGGTAGCCAGAAAACGGATGACGCCTACCTGCGAGCTGACATCACCCCTCTGAGCACGAGAGTCTCCGGTACGGTGACGCAAGTTGCGGTCGAAGATTATCAAACCGTGAAGGCCGGCGACCTGCTCGTACAGATCAAGGACGAGGATTACCGTGCGCAGGTCGAGCAGTCAGAAGCTGCAGTGCAAGCGGCCAATGCCACCCTGGTGAACAACGCAAAACAAAAGGCGCTTCAGGAGTCAAAAATCGCACAGGCTGAAGCCGGTGTTGAGGCTGCCAAAGCCGACATCGCTCAGACAGACGCCAGCGTCGAGGCCGCGAAAGCCGAGATATCGAATGCTGAGGCCAGCGTGGACGGCACCAGGGCCGACGTCGTGCGAACGCAGTTGGAAAAGAAACGACAAGAAGCGTTGTTGGACTCTGCCTCTGCGACTAAGCAGAAATTCGAACAGGTCACCGCCGACGAACAGCGATACGCCGCGACGTTGGAAAGCCGACTAGCCGACCTGTCAAAGAGCAAGGCGCTGCTTGCGCTCAGAAAGGCGCAGGCGCAGCAGGCGCGCGCCTCACTGGCCAGTCGCGAGTCGGAACTTCAGGCTCAGCAACGACAGCGAGGAGTGCTCGACGCGCAGGAACTACAACTCAAGGCTGACTTGAGGGCGAAGGAAGAGGCGGTCAAGGTAGCCAACACGAACCTGGAATACACGCGAATTCTCGCTCCGACAGACGGTGTCGTAGGAGAACGCAAAGTCCGCGTGGGGCAACTCGTCAGCCCGGGCACACAGGTGATCTCGCTCGTGGAGAGCGATGTATGGGTTCAGGCTAACTATAAGGAGACCCAACTCACCAACATAACCAAGGGCGATTCGGCGGTGATCACCGTTGATACATTTCCCGGCCTCAGGCTGAACGGCCATGTCGAACAGATCTCCCCTGCCAGCGGGTCGCAATTTGCCCTGCTCCCTCCGGACAACGCGTCCGGCAACTTCACCAAGATCGTGCAGCGCATACCAGTCAAGATTCTCATTGACCACGACCAGGAATCGGCAAAGCGACTGAGATCGGGAATGTCGGTGATCGTCGAGATCAACGCATCCGGCAAGCATAGCGACACCAAAACCGCGAGGAACAGTCAGTGAGCTCGACCGCAACAACCCAAGTTGCGCCCCGGGGACTCTCATTCCCGATATGGCGGCCGTTCCAGGGGAGGCTTGAGGTCAAGCCGAATCCTTACCTTGGCACACTGGGCGTGTTCCTCGGCGCAGGAATCACCACGCTGTTTGGGCGGCTGCTGTCGGTCGGGCTGCCTGATCTCCGCGGGGCATTAGGGCTCGGCGTGGACGAGGCGTCCTGGATTCCGACCACTTACAGCATGGGGCTGATGTTCATGGGACCGTTCTCGGTCTACCTCGGCGGATTGTTGGGAGTCAGACGGGTGCTGCTGTTTTGTGCGCCCATCTATGCGGTGGTTTCGTTCCTGGCGCCGTTCTCACCGAACCTCGCAGTGTTGTTGGCTCTGCAGGTGATCGCGGGTTTATTGTCCGGCACGTTCTACCCGTTGACGATGACTTTTGCGCTGCGCCAGCTACCTCTGCGTTTCACAATTTACGGTATTGGTGTCTATTCGATGGACATTCTAGCGGGGACTTCGCTCGCCGTACCGCTGCAAGCGTTTTTCAACGAGCATCTATCGTGGCGCTGGATCTTCTGGATTGGCCCGCTGGCGTCGATGTTGATGATCCTGTGCATATACAAGGCAATACCGAACCCTCCGGCGCGAACCGGGCCGAAGCCACACATAAGCTGGGCAGGCTTCCTGTGGGCCAGTGTCGCCTTGAGCCTGTTGTATGGCGTGCTCGATCAGGGAGAACGATTGGACTGGTTGGGCTCGGGCGTAATTGTCGCGATGCTGGTCAGCGCTGCGTTCCTAATCCTCGCCGCGATAATTCGGCGGTGGATCTCGCCAAACCCACTTGTGAATATTCCGTTCCTCGGACAGAGAAACATCCTCATTCTCTATACCGGGTTGTTTGGCCTGCGGTTCGTGATACTCGCCATTGCATTGCTGGTTCCGGGATATCTGGGTGCGATACAAGGATATCGTCCGCTCGAGACCGGTCGCGTGTTGCTGTGGGTAGCCGCCCCGCAGGTTGTTATCGGTCTCGTTGCGGCGTGGTTGATGCGCCGACTTGATCAAAGGCTGATGCTGGCCACTGGATTCGCGACTGTCGCGGTGGCTTGCCTGCTCAACGCACAGCTTACCAGCGCGTGGGCGGGGGATAACTTCTGGACTTCTCAACTTGTCATCGCGGTTGGCCTTTCATTCACCTTCGTCTCCCTAATCGGGGGGATGGTCCAGTACCTGCAGGAGGTGGGAGCCCTCTCGCGACCGTTTAATGTCCTTACCTTTTCATGCTTCGTTCACAGCGTCAGGATCCTCGGAGGCGAAGCCGGCAGCTCCCTCATGGGGCATTTCATCGCGGTACGCGAGAAGTTTCACTCGAATTTGATCGGACTGCACGTTGAGGTCGGGGATTGGCTGACCGACGAGCGTCTGCGTTGGCTCACCGGCGGTGTCAGCTCCAACTCCTCAGGATTGGATGAGGCGCAAAAGCGTTCGGTCGCACTGCTCAGCGGACAGGTAAGACAGCAGGCATTCACGCTCGCGTACATGGACGCCTTCATGTTCATGGCGTGGGTGGCGTTGGGGCTTATTGTGCTCATCGCGTTTATGAAACGGACGAAGATCTTGTTCGATTCGCAATCGACTAAGCCGCCGGGTGCGTAGCATTGTTCGGCGCGCGAAAGGTTAGCCTCACTGAATTAGGAGTTCTAACAAACCAGGAGTCAAAGCATGAGTTCCAGACGAGTAGTAATCATCGGCGGCGGGTTCGGGGGCGTGACAGTCGCGCAGCATCTTGAGCGGCAACTGTCTTCCGATATCGAGATTGTGCTCATAAGCAGCGAGAATCACTTCGTCTTTACCCCGATGCTCGCGGAAGCGGTTGGGCGGGCGATCTCTCCGCTGCACGTAGTTGTAGTGGGCCGCCAGATGGTTCGGCGCACGACGTGGTTGACGGCGCAAGTTACCGGCATCGACTTGCAAGAGAATTTCGTGAGCTATGTCGGCGCAGGCGGCGAACGCGCAACGCTGACTTATGATCATCTGGTTCTGGCTTGCGGCGCGACAGTCAACATGAATCTGATCCCGGGCCTCGCGGCGTATGCTTACCCAATCAAAACGCTGGGAGATGCGATCTACCTTGGCAACGATCTCATCATGCGACTTGAAGAGGCTGCGGTGGAAACCGATCCATTGCGTCGAAAGCGGCTGCTCACAATCGTGATAATTGGCGGCGGCTTCAGCGGCGTAGAGGTAGCCGGAGAGATCGCCGAAGTAGCAGAACAAACGGCCCGCTTTTACCCAACCCTCAAAGGCGAGCACCCGCGCATCATTCTGTTGCAGCGAGGGGATCTTCTGATCCCCGAGCTTAATGCAGCGTCTCTCTCAAAGTTTGCGGCCGACAAGTTGCGCAAAGCCGGAGTTGACGTTCGTCTCAATTCCAGCGCGGAGGAAATTACCGCCCGGAGCGTGCGATTGACCTCAGGTGAATTGTTCGAGGCCGCGACGGTCGTTTCAACGGTCGGGACGTCGCCAAATCCTCTGATTCAGAAACTGGACCTTCCGCTCGATCGAGGTCGCCTCGTTACCAATCCCGACATGAGTATTAAGGGCAAGAGCAACGTGTGGGCAGTCGGAGATTGCGCACTTATCCAGAACGCGTTCGATAAGAAGCCGAGCGCACCGACAGCGCAGTTTGCCATGAGGCAAGCCAAGCAACTCGCCGCAAACCTGGCGCGGACATTCAAGGGTCAGCCGACGAAACCGTTTTCTTTTCGGGTCCTGGGCATGCTCGCTTCGCTGGGCAACCGCAAAGCGGTCGCACAGATTCTCGGAGTACGCATCTCTGGATTTATCGCCTGGATGTTATGGCGCGGGATCTACTTGAGCAAGCTCCCCAGCCTTGCTCGCAAGCTTGAAGTCGTGGGTGACTGGACGTGGAAGATGCTGTTTCCTCCAAACATTGTTCAGCTGCCGCTATCGCGCACCGGCGCGACAGGGCAGGCTCGATATGCAGCCGGAGATTTTATTTTTCATAAAGGAGATCGGCCAGGAAGCCTCTTTGTCATTCAATCAGGAACTGCCGGGGTATACACGGATGAATCCTCGAATCCAATAACCGTGCTCAAGGCAGGCGACCACTTCGGCGGCGAGTCGTTGACCCCGGAGGGGCAAGGGCCGCATCTGATTTCTGTAAAAGCAGAGACGCCGCTCGAGTTGATCACCCTTCGGCGGGATGACTTCAGGCGCCTGGCGCAGTTCGATGCCAGGCTACGTAGGGGCCTGGAAAAATCTCCGGAATCACTCAAGGGCTACGAGGCCTTGATGGCAAGGGTTCGGATCAATCCCACAATTGCAACTATCAAAGTCTCGGAAGTAATGACGAGCCCCGCTGAGCCTCTATCGCCTGATAGTCCCCTGGCGGATGCAATCAGTCGCTTCGAACACGGCAAACCATGCTCACCAGTAGTTGATGAGGGAGGACAATTAAAAGGCTACTGCGGGGCCGCCGAGCTGTTTAGCGCTTTGCGTCAGCTCGCATCGCTCGAGACACCGATCAGTGATTTCATGCGTAAAGACCCGCCGGTTGTTTCACCAGACCAGAGCATTGTAGACGCCGCGATAATAATGTTGCGAGAAGAGATCGAAATGCTGTCAGTCGTCGATTCGAGTCGTAAGTTGCTGGGAGTGGTGACCCACCTTGACGTCATTCTAAAGACGAATGAGCAGCTTCCAAGAAATCCGCCTGTGGCCGTGATTCGGGATTCGGCGTCGATGCGGTGAGAGAACCGAGAAACAAATGCGATTTCTCCGTGGAAGAAACAGGATGAATGCCACGACCAATTGGCAGCGATATCTCGGTGCAGACCCGAAGGCCTCGATCAGTGACAACCGTTTACCACGTGCTCAAATGCTGTCATCGACCTTGAGGCATTCGCGATCTGCCAAACCCTTCGACAGTCACCTAATCGATTGCCAATTCAAGATTTGAATTGAGCAATCAGCACACGGTCAACGTGGCAGTAGCGTTGCAGTAGCCTTGCAGTAGGTTTGCACGTGGTGTGACCAGGGGAAGCATCGGCGAGCCCTCAGCTTCGTTCGAAGGCCGCAGGACGCGACCTGTTCGTCGATGTCCGATTAATCGGAAGCAAGCCGGAAAGGAGCGCTCCGAGTGAAGCAGCAGATCCAATTTGCCATTCGTTCGTGGCGAGCGATGTGTACCAGGTCGTTGATCTTATGTTTCATCTCCTTCTTGATGGTCGTACCTGCATTTGCCGATGGCGCAAACAGCGTGACCAACATCTTCAAACCGGATGGCCCACCGGCCAGAGTGATCTTCAACTACACGATGCTCGTTCTAGCCATCTGCGGGGTGATCTTTGTCACGGTTATGGCCCTGCTCATTTATACGGTGGCACGATTCCGTCATCGCAAGGGCGACGACACGCACGAACCACCTCAGGTCTATGGCAGTAACCAAATCGAGCTCGCCTGGACGGTCTTGCCGCTCATCATTGTCTTTGTGCTCACCCTGGTGACCGCACGCACCATAGCTGAAGTTCAAGACGCGCCTCCTCCGCCTAAAGCAGTCCAAGTCACCATAGTCGGTCATCAGTGGTGGTGGGAGATCCGGTATCCCGAACTAGGCATAGTGACTGCGAACGAACTGCATGTCCCGGTTAGCGATGCGGCTCAGCCGCGTCCGACATTCATGAAGCTGGAATCGGCCGACGTGGCGCACAGCTTTTGGATTCCTCAGCTAGCCGGCAAAACCGACGTCATTCCAAACCGTGACAATCTCATGTGGATAGAGCCGGTGACACCGGGAACTTACCTGGGCAATTGCGCCGAGTATTGCGGAACACAGCATGCCCGGATGCTGATCCGGGTCATCGTGCATCCACCGGGCGAGTTCGAACAGTGGGTGGCCGCGCAAAAACGCCAAGCGGCCAACGACGTCCAGGTGAAGGTCGGGCGTGACCTCTTCTTCTCCACCTCTTGCGTCAACTGTCACACGATCAATGGCACGGAAGCCAACGGCAAGTTCGGGCCCGATCTGACTCATTTAATGAACCGCGAAACGCTTGGGTCTGGCGTGGTGTTGAACACGCCTGAAAAGCTGCGTGCATGGGTGCGCAATCCACAGAGGCTAAAAGAAGGCTGCTACATGCCTGATATGCAGCTCACGGACGAAGAGGTAGACCAACTCGTCCGCTACCTTCTCACCCTTACTTAGAAATGGGAGAAGACTTGATGGTCGCCACCAATAGTGAATTCCCGCTGACCGGCCCGTTGCCATCGACGTCGATTGTTACACGGCTGCATGCGTTGGTCGTCACCGTCGATCACAAGAAGCTTGGCCTTATGTATATCGCCAGCGCCTTGGTCTTCCTGGTCGTCGCCGGGTTGATGGCTTCTGTGATCCGCTTACAGTTGGCGTTCCCCAACAACAACATTGTCGCGCCCGACACGTTTAACCGCCTGTTCACCGTGCATGGCACCACGATGGTCTTCTTTGTCGGGATGCCGATTGTTGCGGGTCTCGCGAACTATCTTGTGCCGCTGATGATCGGTGCGCGCGACATGGCGTTTCCCCGGCTGAACGCATTTGGCTTCTGGATGTTTCTCTTCGGCGCTGGACTGCTGTTCTTCAGTTACCTTGGCGCGCCAGGATTGTCGGGCCATGGTTCGGCTCCCGACGTAGGCTGGTTCGCTTACGCGCCACTGACCGGCCGGGCGTTTTCGCGCGGGAACAGCACCGATTACTGGACGCTCAGTCTGCTTCTGAGCGGCGTTGGCAGCCTGTCCTCTGGGGTTAATGTAGTCGCCACCGCGTTCAGCATGCGCACCAAAGGCATGACGTTAATGCGCATGCCGCTGTTCGTATGGATGATGGTGGTCGTCTCAGCGATGATGTTTATAGTAATCCCGCCTCTTACTGCCGCACAGATCATGTTGCTGTTCGATCGTTTCTTCGGCGCGACCTTTTTCAATACCCAGGCGGGAGGATCGGCGGTCTTGTGGCAGCACTTCTTTTGGATCTTCGGCCACCCTGAGGTCTACGTTCTCATGATTCCCGGATTCGCTTGCGTCTCTGAAATCATCCCAGTCTTTTCGCGCAAGCCGATCTTCGGCTACCCGGCCATGGTGGGGGCAACGACGATGATCGCCTTCGTCAGTATGAGTGTCTGGGCTCATCACATGTTCACGGTCGGCATGACCTCTGTTGGTAATACGTTTTTTGCCGTCTCCACAATGCTCGTTAGCGTGCCCACCGGGATCAAGATATTCAACTGGCTTGGCACGATGTACGGCGGCAAGATCCGCTTTGAGCTGCCGATGCTCTGTTGCATCGCCTTCCTCTTTCAATTCCTGATTGCAGGGCTGACGGGAATCATGCTGGGGGCAGTTCCCTTCGATTGGCATTTGACCGACTCCTATTTCGTCGTAGCGCATTTTCACTATGTGCTGATCGGCGGTATGTTGTTTTGCATCTTTGGTGGGATCTACTACTGGTTCCCGAAGGCTACCGGGCGAATGTTGAACAAGACGCTCGGCCTCTGGCATGTTGCCCTCTTCTTCATCGGTTTCCATCTCACTTTTGACACGATGCACATACCTGGCCTGCTGGGCATGCCCAGGCGCATCTACACCTACGATCCTGGACGCGGGTGGGAGATACTGAATCTGATCACTTCAATCGGGGTTCTCTTCCAAATCGCCGGTATCGCTTGCCTGGCCTGGAATATTCTCAGGTCTCTGCGCAAAGGAGAACAGGCGGGGGATGACCCGTGGGATGCGTGGACGCTCGAATGGGCCACGACTTCTCCGCCACCTGAGTACAACTTCGAGACAGTGCCGCTAGTACGTAGTGCTCGGCCGCTCTGGGACTTGAAACACCCTGAAGACCCGGACTGGAAGTACGAGTGAACTGGAGAACCAGCCAATGACCAATGCTGATGCTTTGATCTTACCTGACGAATCCGGCGCATGGACGTTGCCGTCGCGCCGCAAGGTGGCCCTAACCTGTCTGTTTGTGACCGAGTCGTCGATGTTCACGATCTTCGTCGTGGCGTATCTGTTTTACGTCGGCAAAAGCTTGATCGGCCCATACCCGGCAGACGTGCTCGAGACTCCGATTGTCTCAACAATCTGCCTGCTCTCGAGCAGCGTGACCATCCTGTTGGCGGAGCGCGCCTTCCACCGAGAAAGCATTGGGAGCTTCCGCGCCTGGTGGGCATTAACAGTCCTGCTTGGAGCAATTTTTCTAGGGTCAACCGCTGCCGAGTGGAAGCGGCTCATCGTTAACCAGCACCTGACGATCAGCACCAACCTGTTCGGCACAACTTTCTATTCGCTGGTGGGCTTACACGCCAGCCACGTTGTGGTCGGACTCATACTTCTCACCCTTGTCCTGGTCCTGAGTCTCAGGAAAAGCATCAGGCCGGCAGACGGTGAGCGCATCCAGATGATTTCGTGGTACTGGCATTTTGTGGACGTAGTTTGGGTGGTTGTGTTCAGCGTCGTCTATGTCATTGGCCGCTGAAGCGAGGCAAAACGAGACTTGAGCAACGCGATAGAACGATGAACGCCCTTCTGAAAATACAAATCGTTACCCAAATGATCGGGTCCGCAGGTCTGCTGATCACGCTTTTCATCAACTACCGGCAGCTCCTGGTAATGAACGCGCAGATGCAGGAAATGCGTCGCAGCACCGTGGTGCAGCACATTCTCTCGCTCCTTAGCTTCATCGAATCGGATGATATACGCGCCGCACTTAACCTCGTGTATACAACGTTGCATAAGAAGCACTTCACTGAGTGGACCGAGGATGAGCAGCTGGCGGTTTCCAAGTTGTGTTCAAGCTTCTCAACCGCGGGAACGGTCCTGCAATCGGGTCTTGTTCCGATAGAGCCGTTGATCGTGGGCTGGGAGCCACGCATTCGGCGTTGCTATCAAATACTGGAACCTTACATCCGAGAAATGCAGAAGCCGGAGAATGCCGGGCCACAGTATTGGGCCGACTTCGACTGGCTGTACCACCAGTGCGGTCTGATACACGCCAAGGACACGATTCTACAAGCAGACTTGAGCATGCACCTGGAGACTGCGGATCGCAGGCACGCGAAAAATCGAGGACTCTTATGCGATCAGAAGAAGAAAGAAGTTCGCTTCACGAGGTGATCGAAGTACCGGCGCCCACGGCCTGGCCGATGATCACTGCTTTGGGCATCACGTTACTTGCGGCGGGCCTGGTCACGCACCTCGTCATAAGCGTAGTGGGGATTGTCCTGGCTCTTCGCGGCGCAGTCGGCTGGTTCCGCGAAAACTTGCCAGTCGAGCATCACGAGGTCGCAACCGTGCGGGCGGTAATCGAGCGCGCCCAGGCAGTCAAAGCTTCTGCTCGCACGGTCTCTCACCTCACCGCGGGCCAGGCCAGTCATCGGGTGCGCATCCCGGCTGAGATTCACCCCTATTCGTCCGGATTGAAGGGAGCCGTCGTCGGTGGAGTTGCGATGGCGATCGTTGCCTCTACATATGGCCTCATTTCTCACGGCAGCATCTGGTATCCGATCAATCTGCTTGCGGCTGCTGTAATCCCTTCACTGGCTCGAGCGGATGTGGCCCAATTGGAAGCCTTCCACGGAGTGGCTTTCATCGTCGCACTGTTTTCCCACGGCGTGATCTCAATGCTTGTCGGGCTTCTGTTTGCGGTGTTGCTGCCAATGTTGCCGTCGAGACGTGCGGCCTTCTGGGGAAGCCTGCTGGCCCCGCTGATGTGGACGGCGTTGGTGTGGGCGACGCTCAGGGTAGTCAATCCACTGCTGGACTCCCGCATTGACTGGCTGTGGTTCGTCGCGTCGCAGATCGTCTTCGGCATGACCACCGGCTACGTGGTCCACCACACCAGGACAGTAGAGACGATGCAGACCTGGCCGCTTGCCGCGAGAGCGGGGCTCGAGACTCCTGGACTGCTTAAGGAAAAGGACGAAGAGTAATGACTGCAAAACGCTACACCGGAGCTATCTTCCTTCTTGCCTTCTGCTGGGCCTCAGGCTGCAATCGTTTGCCCGGTAAACCATCGCAAGCGGATCGGTGGGTAGCTCCTTCTGAAGTCGCCAGCTTTGATCAGCTTTACGCTCAGAATTGCGCGGGGTGCCACGGTTCTGACGGACGGTTGGGTGCCGCACGGCCGTTGAATGACCCGCTCTACTTGAATCTGATCAGCCAGGAAAACTTGAGCAAAGTCATCCGCCAGGGGGTGCCCTCTACGAGCATGCCTCCCTTCGCGCAGAAGTTCGGAGGCCAGCTCACCGACGCGCAGGTCGATTTGCTCGCCGAGCAAATGAGATCGCGGTGGGGACACCCCGAAGAATTCAAAGACGCGACGCTGCCGCCGTACAGCGAGCAAGAAGCAAGTGCAAAGGGGACCGGGGCTGGTGACCCTCAGCGAGGCGCAACAGTCTACAGCGTGTACTGCAGTCAGTGTCATGGCGCGGATGGGCGGGGCGGCAAAGCGCTTGGGTCAATCGTCGATCCAAATTATCTGGCCCTGGTCAGCGATCAATCGTTGCGGACCACCGTCATAGTCGGCAGACAGGATATGGGCAAACCCGACTGCCGCCAGAACACACCCGGCCACCCTATGTCAGCGCAGGAGGTCTCCGATGTGGTGGCCTGGCTGGCCGCGCAACGGCCCAACCCACTCGCGCGCGAACGGGCGCAAGCCGCCAATCGATCGGCCTCTGAAAACAGGACGACATCGCCCGTTGATTGACGAACGATAGGAGAAACACAAGATGCCTGTTAATGAGCAGCAATGTTGTCCGCAACCAAATGCCGGATCTTCTCGCCGGAGTTTTCTGTTGAAGCTTGGCGCCGCTCTCAACGTGGTGGCAGCGACGTTCATAGGCATTCCGGTCGTCGGTTTTGTCTTTTCGAGCTTCCGGCGCAAAGGACCATCCAATTCGTGGGTCTCGCTCGGCGCGTTGGAAAAGTTTCCAGCCGGTGAAACGAGGCTGGCGACGTATCGCAATCCTTTCACGCGACCGTGGGATGGGCCGACGGGCGATATCCCTTGCTGGGTGCGCCGAATCGAAGGAGAGAGATTTCAAGTCTTCGCAATCAACTGCACGCACCTCGGCTGCCCCGTTCGCTGGTTTCAAGAGTCGCACCTGTTTATGTGCCCGTGTCATGGCGGCGCCTTCTATGAAGACGGATCGCATGCGTCCGGACCGCCGCCGCGCGGATTGTTTGAGTATGACTTCAAAGTCGAGGACGGCCAGCTTTTCGTTAAGGGCGGCCAGCTTCCGACCCTCTCGCAGCCGGTGTAAGCGAGGTAGCGAAGGCGAGATTGAATCTGGATGGAGTTTGTATGCTGAGAAAGATAGCGTTATGGATTGAAGACCGGGTGCATGTCAGCAAGCTTTATGCTTCGACCGCCAAGCACCAGGTGCCTCGAAATGCCGAAAGTTGGTTTTATGTCTTAGGCAGTGGCACGCTCCTCTGTTTCATCATTCAAATTGTCACTGGCACCTGCCTCGCTTTTGTTTACGTCCCCTCCGCCAGCGAGGCTTATACCAGTCTCGAATACCTGAACTATCACCAGCAGCTTGGCTGGCTCCTCCGCGCAATGCACAACTGGGGTTCGAATTTCATGGTCGCGATCATGATCTTGCACATGGCGCAGGTCTTTCTGTTTGGCGCCTTCAAGTATCCACGCGAGATGACCTGGATCACCGGCGTCGTGCTGCTGCTTTGTACATTGGGCATGGCTTTCACCGGACAAGTCCTGCGCTTTGATCAGGACGCTTACTGGGGACTTGGCATCGGCGCGGCGATGATGGGACGAGTTCCAGTCATCGGGCCGGATCTGGTTCATTTTGTGCTGGCCGGCCCGATCATTGCAGGCGAAACTCTGTCGCGCTTCTTTACGCTGCACGTCTTTATCATTCCGGGCACTATCATCGCGCTCGTAAGCCTGCACTTGAGGCTGGTTCTCACAAAAGGAATAAACGAGTACCCCGTCCCCGGCAAAGCGGTAGTGAAAGCAACATATGAACAGGAGTATGAAGATTTACTGCACAAAGACGGTGTACCTTTTGTTCCGAAGGCGATCAGCAAAGACCTCATCTTCAGCGGGGTGGTCATGCTTGGCATCGTTGGCTGCGCGCTCTACTTCGGACCCGAAGGACCGCACGGCGTTCCCGATCCCACGCAGATAAACACCATACCGAAGCCTGATTTCTTCTTTCTCTGGCTATACGCGGTGCTGGCCCTGTTGCCCGACTATCTCGAAACCACTCTGATTCTCACCGTGCCAGTGATCCTGTTAGGGGTGCTCTTTACGCTCCCCTTCATCTCCGGAACCGGAGAAAAGAGCGCCCGCCGCAGACCCGTGGCGGTGCTCGCCGTACTGCTCATCTTCTTGAGTGTCGGTACGCTGAATTACCTGGGCACCTATTCGCCATGGTCGCCACACATGGCGTCATGGAGCGCTGACCAGACGCCTGTGAAATATGTTATGGGGCGCACACCGCTCGAAGCGCAAGGCGCGCTCGTGCTGCAGAACAAGCAGTGCCGTAACTGTCATAGCCTCGACGGCAGCGGCGGGCTGCGCGGGCCCGCGCTTGATGGCGTCGCGACCCGGCTGACCGGCGATCAGCTAATCAGACAAGTGATCCAGGGCGGCGGCAACATGCCGGCGTACGGCAAGAACTTGAGCCCGGCGGAGGTGGCCGCTCTGGTCGAGTTCATGAAAACCCTCCACGGACCGAATGAAGCTCCCGCGCGTGATGCGACTACACCGGGGACGCCTGGGCGGGTCGAGAAGCAGTCCTCGCAATCCGCACGCTCCTCCGAGCCGTAAGACCAAAGTCACGTCGCCTTGTATGGCGAACGAAGGTGGAAAGCGTGGTTATGATGCCAGACACAAACAGAATTGAGAGATATAGCGTCACCGACGAAAGGAATGATCATTCGGGCTTGGTGAGGCTTGATGGCCAGAGGCTCGGGACCCAAACCAACAGGCTTGACGCTGCACGTCTCCCCCTGCCTGCCCGGCTGATGGATTTCGTCAGCCTCACCAAGCCCGAAGTCTTGCTGTTGGTTCTCATTGTGACTGGCGCCGGCTGCTTGTTGGCTTCTCCATCGATCGATGTGAGGATCCTTTTCAACGCGCTGTTAGGGACTGCCCTTGTCGCTGGAGGAACCGCGGCGCTCAATCACTACGCCGAGCGCGCGTATGACGGTAAGATGCGCCGCACGGCTAATCGGCCGTTGCCCGCCGGACGCCTCACACCGCAGGCGGTTCTCCGTTTTGGTATCGTTCTGTCAGTCGCCGGAACAATCTATCTGGCTGTGAGCTGCAACCTGCTGACCGGCATCGTGGGGCTCGCGGCACTGCTCGCCTACCTGCTGATCTACACGCCGCTCAAGCGCCGGACCGATCTCTGCACGCTGGTCGGTGCTTTTCCAGGAGCCGCCCCCATTCTCATGGGATGGACTGCTGTGCGCGGCGATCTTACGCCTGGCGCCTGGATACTCTACGCCATCCTTTTCTTCTGGCAGTTTCCACACTTTCTCGCAATCGGCTGGATGTACCGCGACGACTACGCGCGCGCGCGAATGTTGATGATTCCGCAGGACGACAGCGATGGCGTCGTTGCTTTTCGTCGCGTCTGGATAATGTCAGCCGCGATGATCGTATTGAGTCTCTTCCCGGCGGTGATGGGAATGGCGGGAAGCGTTTACGTGTTGGCGGCTTCCCTGCTGGGGGTGGGACTTCTCATAGCGGTCCATCGTGCCGCATCGCTTCGAACAACGGTTTCCGCAAAAGAACTGCTCCATGCAACGGTAATTTATCTCCCTTTACTCTTTCTGGTGATGGTGCTGGATAAGACAGCCCAGCTCTATGTGTAGGTGACGGAGTGAAGACGATAAGGATCACTCAATGAATCCGGTTGTCGAGGCTGCAATAAAGTCCTGGATGCTGGATCCGGCGCTACTATTCATTCTGGCGCTGAGTGCGGTGATTTACCTGCGCGGCTTTCTAAGCCTGCATCGACAGATGCCCGAACGCTACAGCGCCGCGCAACCGGCGGCTTTCCTCGCGGGTCTCGCAAGCATCTTCTTAGCAGTCTGTTCGCCGCTTGATGCATTCGCGAATCTCTTGCTCACCGCCCATATGATTCAGCACTTGCTGCTGATGATGGTTGCGCCCCCGCTTCTACTGTTGGCCAACCCCCTGTTGCCACTGTTGCGCGGACTGCCGGCGGCCGTAGCCAAACACGGGCTGGGTCCTTTCATGTCGTGGAAGGCGCTTGCGAGCCTTGGCCGCAGACTGACGCATCCCATCGTCTGCTGGGTTGCGTTCGTGGCGACAACCATAGTCTGGCATTTGCCACCGATGTATGAGCTGGCTTTGCATTCACAGCCACTCCACGCTGCGGAGCACGTCTTCTTTCTCGGAACAGGCCTCTTATTCTGGTGGCCGGTGATCCAACCCTGGCCGAGCCGCCCCCAATGGCCTCGTTGGGCGATGATTCCTTATTTGTTTCTCGCCGATTTTCAAAACACTGGCCTGTCGGCATACCTCATCTTCTGCGATCGAGTGGTTTACCCGACCTACGCCGCCGCTCCGCGATTCTCCGGGACTTCAGCGCTAGCAGACCAGATCGCAGCAGGAGCAATCATGTGGGTGCCGGGCTCCCTTGCTTTCCTGATCGCCGTCGGCTTGATCACCATCAAGGCGCTGACTTCGCGCCGTGCTGTCCGACCCTCAAGCCTTCAGATTGCCCTGCCGGTATTGAACCATTCGATTGGGCGAGTATCACTGACACCTTCTAATCATGGAAAGCCGCGCCGGAAGGGTGTTGATCTCTTATCGATTCCGTTCGTCGGGACGATGATTCGATGGCGATATCTTCGGCGAGCCGCTCAGACCGTCATGCTCCTGCTGGCGCTCATAACGATCGCCGACGGTCTGTTCGGGCACCAGATGAGTTCGATGAATCTGGCCGGCGTTCTGCCATGGACGCACTGGCGAGGGCTGGGAATGGTGGGACTCCTGATAGCCGGCAATTTCTTTTGCATGGCTTGCCCATTCACGTTGACGCGAGACCTCGGGCGTCGCTTGTTGCCGGCCCGTTGGCGTTGGCCAAGGCGGATGCGGTCCAAGTGGCTCGCGCTTGGATTGCTCGCGGTTTATCTATGGGCTTACGAAGCGTTCGGCCTCTGGGACAGTCCCTGGTTCACCGCCTGGATCATCATCGGATACTTCGTAGCAGCGTTTGTCGTTGACGGGCTGTTCAAGGGTGCGAGCTTCTGCAAGTACGTCTGCCCGATCGGCCAGTTCAATTTTGTCCAGTCGCTTGTCTCACCTCTCGAGGTGAAGGCTCGCAATCTGGATCTGTGCCAAATCTGCACAACGCACGAATGCATACGCGGAAGCGACGATCAACGCGGCTGCGAGTTGCAATTGTTTGTGCCGAAAAAATCGGGCAACCTGGATTGCACCTTTTGCCTTGACTGCCTGCACGCCTGTCCACTTCAGAACGTCGGCATCATCTCTGTTTCTCCCGGGAGCCAGTTAATACCAAATAGCCCTCGCGCGTTGGCGAGACTTGCTCGGCGGGCGGATCTGGCGGCGCTGGCGCTGCTGCTGGTGGTCGGGGCCTTTGTCAATGCCGCGGGGATGATCACCCCGGTGATGGATTGGGAGCTGCGGTTGCAGAATCAGTTCGGCTTTAGCTCAACGCTGCCGGTTATCACAGTCTTGTTCGTATTTAGTCTGTTGATCGCGCCGGCCATCGTTGTGGTTTGTTGTGGGACCCTGTCCAGAGCGCTTGGGGGCACTCAAGTTCAACGAAAAAAACTCTCTATCAGTTTCGTAATGGCGCTAGTGCCGCTTGGGTTCAGCATGTGGGCCGCGCACTTTGCTTATCACCTGTTGACCGGAGCCAGCGCCATCGTGCCGGTCATCAAGCGCGCTGCGAGCAACGCCGGAATCAGCCTCCTGGGCCGGCCCGATTGGTCTTCCACGGCACCCTTGGTTCCAGTCGACTGGCTGCCTTCAATTCAAATACTGCTGTTGGGCGCGGGCTTGCTGTTGACGCTCTATGTCTGTTGGCGCACGGCCTTCAATTACACAAAACAGCCTCGAAGC
Organism: Blastocatellia bacterium; assembly: GCA_035315885.1. Taxonomy (GTDB): domain Bacteria; phylum Acidobacteriota; class Blastocatellia; order UBA7656; family UBA7656; genus DATFXM01. The sequence goes on along the minus strand of DATFXM010000030.1, from coordinate 37,274 downwards.
GCGTTTGGCCTGCTCTTGCCCTGGGCGGTTTTCGCGGTGGCTCTCTATGCGGCCGGAGTTTGGGTCGTGCTTCAACCCATGCAGATGCGAGGGATGATGCATTCAATGATGTGACGATTGAAGCCTCACTTTATGAATCATCATCGAAAGACACTCACCTTTGAGCGAGTATCTAATGCGGCGGCGATAACGATGTTGTTAGTCGGCCTCGCGTGCATGGCGCGCATTAGCCCGGCGCACGCCGATGGAGGAGTAGCTCAGTTCACGAAACACGCTGGTCCGTTCGTAGTCACCGTATTCACGACCCCAAGCCCCCTACGCGCCGGCCCGGTCGACGTCAGCGTAATGATTCAGAGCAGCGAGACTGGAGAGCCTGTGCTCGACTGCGCTGCACTCATTCAACTCTACAAAGAGGGCGCGGCGAGTATCCAATCGGCGGCCACGCATTACGCTGCGCAGAACAAACTCTTTTATGCCGCACTGCTGAAGGTTCCCGAATCCGGGCTGTGGCAAGTTGATGTGTCGATCAAGCATGCAGGCGATTCAATAGACGTTGCAGGAGTAATCATTGTTGCACCATCAAATCCCGCTCTGCTGGTTTACTGGCGGAGCCTGGCGTTACCGCCGCTGTTCATTGCGTTGTTTGTGTTGAATCAATGGCTCAAGCGGCGGGGCGTCAAAGGAGCAACTCGATGAACAAGACAGGCGTGGTGGCTGCGCCAATCCTCCTGATCTTCTGGCTGTGCGTCCCGGCTTTGGCTCAGGATGCCGAACAACTGAAAAAAGAGCTGCAAGAATTGAAGCAGGCTTACGAAGCGAAGCTTGCCGAGCTGGAGAAGCGTCTCGCGGCAGTCGAACAGCATCAGACGACCCAAAAGGAAGCCGTTTCAACCGTTCAACTCACCGCGGAGAAGGCCGCCAAGACGGCGATCCAGGAGCTTGAAAGCGGCCAGCAGGCCCGAGCCAAACTTGCTCAAGAGATCGGCACAACTCCCACATACTCTGAACTGCGAGACGCCGAAAGCCAGATCAAGAAACTCGAGACGCAGATGAAGGCCTTTGAGTTTCACGGTTACTTTCGCTCGGGTTACGGTGTCAACGGCAGAGGCGGTCAGCAGGTTGCGTTCCAGGCGCCTGGAGCGGGCGCAAAATTCCGGCTTGGCAACGAGACGGAGACTTACAGTGAGCTGATCTTTGTCAACAACTGGCTGAACCCTAAAGGCGATACCGATAAAGCGTGGATGAAGACCGAGGCAATGATTGAAGCAGACACGCTGAACCTCGCGACTTTCGATGACAGCAGCCACTTCCGCCTGCGCGAAGCGTTCGTGCAGGCCGGCAACATCATCAAGAGCCAGCCAGGAATGAAGTTCTGGGCGGGCCAGCGCTATTACCGTCGGCAGCACATCGACATCGACGATTTTTATCCTCTCGACATGAGCGGTTACGGGGCGGGCTTCGAGGATCTCGACTTGAAGTTCGGGCAGGTGTCGTTCGCTTATCTGGCGGGAGCGCGGCAAGACCTTGTGACCGAGAACGGCAATTACTCAAAGAACAACTTCGACGTGCGCTTGTACAACATAAAAGCCCCTTTGGGCAGGGTTAGTTTTTGGTACAACTTTGCAGTCGCAAAAGGCGGCACGCTCAAAGACGGAACGGTTGTTCCCACGACGACTGGGCAAGCGTTCGGCTTCAAACACACTCGCACCGAGTGGCTGAACGGCTACAACCAATTCTCAATCCAGTACGGCAGAGGCGCGGCTAGCAACTTCAGCACTTCGATAGAGACGCCGACTCCGTTTCTGAAAGATGCTTCGACGTTTCTCCTCACCGATCACCTTCTAATCCAGCCCAGCGACAAGTTCTCAATCATGCCCATCTTTATTTATCAGCGTCACAAGACCGGCAACAGCCGCGATGGAACTGATGAATGGATATCGTTCGGGGCGCGGCCGGTAATCAACCTCTCCGACCATATTTCGCTGGCGTTCGAACCCGGCTTCGATCACACCGAGAGCGGGCAAGGACTGCCCAGCGGCTGGCTTAGAAAATTCACCTTCGCACCGCAGATCGCTGCCGGCAGGGACTTCTTCAGCCGGCCTGTTCTGCGGCTTTTCGTCACTTATGCGAATTGGTCGGATGGATTCAGAGGCCTAGTCGGCGGAACACCGTACCGCAACAAGACAAGCGGCCTCACCTATGGCGTGCAGACTGAAGTTTGGTGGTAGGCGGAACAAAGAGAGCGCACTGATGAATCAAGTCTTGAAACTCACCCTGGCCAGACGGTGCGCCGACCGCCGCAGAAAACCGTAAGGAGATAGTCATCCCATGCAAACGCAACACATCGCTCAGCGAACCGTTACCGCGCAACATGCAACCGGTACGACCTTCGTCTATGTTGCCGCGGTCTTCGCCGCGCTCGGCGGCCTGTTATTCGGGTACGACACCGGAGTCATCTCTGGCGCCGAGATATTCATAAAGAACGTTTTTCAGTTATCGGCCTTCGCGCAAGGCGTGATCGTCAGCGGCGTCTTGATTGGCGCTGTTGTCGGCGCGCTAAGCGGCGGGCGGCTGGCTGACCGGTACGGTCGACGCCGAGTGCTGATTGTAACGTCAATAATTTTCGGACTCGGGTCCATCATGTCCGCTGTGGCAACGTCGCCCGGATCTTTGATTGGCGGTCGAATCGTTGTAGGTCTCGCGATCGGACTGGCTTCGACCACGGTTCCAGTCTACATCTCCGAAGTGTCCCCGGCGCGGGCGCGCGGATGGATGGTGTCGCTATTTCAACTCGCGATCACCGTGGGAATCCTTTGCGCTTACCTGGTGGATTACGCGTTCGCCGCGTCCGGCGGCTGGCGATGGATGTTAGGGCTCGCCGTTGTGCCGGCGTTGATCTTCGGCCTCGGCATGATTGTCTTGCCGGAAAGTCCGCGATGGCTCGCACAGCACGGGCACACTGACACCGCCCGCGATGTCCTCGGGCGCATACGAGATGAAGAAGACGCCCGCAAGGAGTTGCACGAGATCGAAGACAGCCTCAAGCAACAAGTTCAGAGCGGCACGTGGGCCGAACTGCTCGGCGCAAGCGTCCGACCGGCGCTGATTGTCGGGGTTGGGCTCGCCGTCTTCCAGCAAGTCACCGGTATCAACACAGTGATCTATTACGCTCCAACGATCATTCAATCCGCGGGCATTCCATCGGCATCGGGAGCAATCCTAGCCACCGCGGGCATCGGGGTGGTGAACGTCCTTATGACAATCATCTCCATGCGATTGGTTGATCGCATGGGACGCAGGCCCCTCCTTTTGACCGGCATCCTGGGAATGGCGGTGACGCTGACCGTTTTCGGTCTGGCTTTTCGGCTGTCCATTAACGGCGGCGCACTCGCGTGGATTGCGGTGATCAGCCTGATGGCTTACGTAGCCTCGTTTGCGATAAGCCTGGGCCCGATCTTCTGGCTGCTCATCTCCGAAATCTATCCGCTGAAGATTCGCGGTTTGGCGCAAGGCACGGCAGCCACATTCAACTGGGGCTCAAACCTGGTCGTTTCGCTGTTGTTTCTCCCACTCTTAGAGGCTATCGGACCAAGCTGGACTTATTTGCTTTATGCGCTGCTGGCTCTTGCAGCATTTGCTTTTTCTTACTACCTCGTCCCTGAAACCAAAGGGCGAACGCTCGAACAGATCGAGAAGTCACTGAACAAAGGCGCCTATGTTGAAGCATAAAGAAGACGTGAATGACAGCGGCGGTGTGGTGCCAGATCGTGGCCTGCACCGCCTGACCATCCTGCTCGCTTCGATGACGCTTATGCTACTCGTGGCGGGTGCGCTGGTTACCAGCAACGAGGCCGGTGATTCGGTGCCCGATTGGCCGCTCTCTTTCGGTCGTTGGGTAATAAGTTCGAATCACTTTATAGCGAACGTCCGCTTTGAGTATTCGCACCGTGTCATTGCATTTCTTGTTGGCGCGACAACTCTGGCGCTGGCAATCCGTGCGTGGATGGCTGGCAGACCATTGACCCGAAAGCTGGCGCTGATCGCCTTCGCGGGTGTTGTAGGGCAGGCGCTGATTGGCGGGGCCCGAGTTTCATTCCCTGCCTATAAGCCGCTGATTGCGGTCCCACACGCTCTCGTCGCTCAGAGTTTCTTCGGACTGATCGTCACCCTCGCGGTGCTTACTTCAGCAGCGTGGCATCGGGCCGAAGTATTGAACGAAGACCCTGCGCTTCAGCGCGCGCGCAGGCTCGCGATCATAACCGTGTGTGCGCTCCTCGTGCAGGCAGCTCTGGGCGCCGGGTTCCGTCATAGGGCCTTTGGCGTAGCCCCTCACATCGCGGGCGCGATCGTCGTTTCCTTCATCACGATTTGGACAGTCTTAGTGATCCTGCGCCGGCAAAGCCGTGAAGCTTATCTGCGCAGGCCGGCGATCGCCGTACTGGTGTTGTTATCGTGTCAGGTGACTCTTGGGATCCTCGCCTACGCCGCGCGGCTGAAATCTTACAACGACCCGCAGCCGCTTGAGCCTATGATCACGCTCACGGTCGCCCACGTCATCGTTGGTGCGCTTACTCTGGCATCGGTAGTTGTGCTGGGACTGAGGTGTTGGCGCACGCTAACGCTCGCCCGCCAGAGAAAGGCGATGGTCAGAGTCTCATTGAATAACGAGAGCATTGCGGCTGCATAGTTAGCCAGCGAGTCAACATGTTGCCACTTGTTTATATGCTGCCATCTTTGCTGAGGACTCGACGTGAACACCAAACCCTTAGATCAGGGCGTATCAATCTACAGTTCAGGTACTTGTGCAGTGAGTGCCATGAGTCCTGGATACGCAGCGCGATGAGTTTGGCACTGGCACCGAACTTGCGCCTAAAGATAGCTGGTGGCGTCGGGGATCGTGGTTTGACCTCGACTCGCAGTTGAACTTGAGGAGAACGCATGAGCGAATCGCTTCCGACCATTTACCTCGCAAGACACGGGGAAACCGCCTGGAGCCTTTCGGGCCAACATACAGGTATCACCGATTTGCCGCTGACCGAACGCGGCGAACGAAATGCGCGCCAACTCGGAGAGCGGCTGAAAGGGATGAATTTCGTCAAGGTCCTCACCAGCCCGCTGCAGCGCGCCGCTCGAACCTGCGAGCTTGCCGGTTTCGCCGGCGACGCCGAAATTGATCGCGATTTGTTGGAATGGAACTATGGCCAGTATGAGGGCCTCCGCACCGTCGATATCCGTGCTGAGCGACCAGACTGGCAGTTGTTCCGCGATGGTTGTCCGGGAGGGGAATCCCCGGAACAGGTGGGCGGGCGCGCTTACCGTGTGGTGCAGAATCTGCGCGGGTTCAAGGGCGATGTGCTGCTGTTTTCAAGCGGCCATTTTCTGCGAGTGCTGGCCGCCCGGTGGATCGGACTCGAAGCTGGCGCCGGCAGACTTTTCATGTTGAGCACTGCGAGCCTGAGTGCGTTGGGCTACGAACATAACCTGTCTGAACCTGTAATTCGACTATGGGACGACACTCGTCACGTTGGGAGTTAACCCGAACAGTTATGCCTGGAGACTGCCATCCGGAAGACAAAAGATGAGAGCTCTGGTTTGTACCGCCCCCTCAGCAGCTTCTCGCTTCAGCCTCTCTCAAGCTGAATCTCGAGAAGGTTGCCGCCGGCTGCGGAGCGCGTCGACTGGACGACATTAACCGACACCTGTCTTTTTGGTACAGGGGCATTTACCCGCGAAAGGAACATTAGAGTTATGGCGACTACGGAGAAGGAACTCGTAACTAACGAATCAATCTCAGCCTTCGGAACTGCGCGCTCGACGGTAAAGGGAGCCCCGCTCAGTCCCAAAGAGTTGGAAAGTATCGACGCTTACTGGCGGGCAAGCCTCTACCTGTGCCTGGGCATGCTTTACCTCAAGGACAACCCTTTGCTGAAGGAACCGTTGTCGTTGGAGCACACCAAGCCCCGCCTGCTAGGCCACTGGGGCTCGGACGCGGGTCAAGCCTTCACCTATATTCATTTCAACCGGCTGATCAACAAGTACGACCTGAATGCAATCTATATATCGGGTCCGGGCCACGGTGCTCCGGCCGTCTTGTCGCAGGCGTACCTCGAGGGAACATATTCGGAAATCTATCCCGACAAGAGTGAAGACCTGGCGGGATTGCGGCGCTTCTTCAAGCAGTTCTCTTTCCCTGGTGGGATTGGCAGTCACGCTACCCCTGAAACACCTGGAAGCATCCACGAGGGAGGTGAGCTGGGATACAGCATCTCGCACGCTTTCGGCACAGTCTACGACCATCCGGACCTGATCAGCCTTGTTATGGTGGGAGATGGCGAGTCTGAAACGGGTCCCCTCGCCACTAGCTGGCACAGCAATAAGTTCCTCAACCCGATCACCGACGGTGCAGTGCTCCCGGTGTTGCACCTCAATGGTTACAAGATCAATAACCCCACGCTGCTGGCCCGCATTAGTCATCAGGAGCTTGAGGCGCTGTTCGTCGGCTACGGGTACAAACCTTATTTTGTGGAGGGCAGTGATCCGGACAGCATGCATCAGGCGATGGCAGCCACTCTGGAGCATTGTGTCCTTGAAATCCGAAAGATTCAGGAAGAGGCGCGGCGCACTGGGAAGGCCGTTCGGCCGCGCTGGCCGATGATCATTCTTCGTAGCCCCAAAGGGTGGACCTCCCCTCGGCAGGTCGACAGCCACTACCTCGAAGGTTTCTGGCGGGCTCACCAGATTCCGATTACGGACATAGCTGCCAATCCCAGTCACTTGAAGGTACTGGAAAACTGGATGCGGGGCTACAAACCGGAGGAGCTTTTCGATGAGGAAGGGCGGATAATTCCTGAACTAAAGGCCCTGGCTCCAAAAGGAGCGCGCCGGATGAGCGCCAACCCGGTCGCCAACGGCGGCTTGTTGAGGAAACCACTCGACCTCCCGGATTTCCGCAAGTTCGCCGCTGAGGTCAAGCAACCCGGTGGTACGCTCGCCGGCAACGTACCCACGCTCGGCATCTACCTTCGAGAAGTGATGCGGCAGAACATGAATAATTTCCGAGTCTTCGGGCCGGACGAGACGCAGTCGAACAAGCTCGAGGCAATATACGAAGTCACCAAGAAGGCGTGGCTTGGGGAGTACTTCCCGGAGGACGCTGATGGCGGTGAGCTTGCCCCGAACGGTCGCGTAATGGAAATGCTCAGCGAGCACACGGTCGAAGGTTGGCTGGAAGGCTATCTGCTCAGCGGCCGTCACGGCTTCATCAACAGCTATGAGCCGTTCATTCACGTTGTGGATTCGATGTTCAATCAGCACGCCAAGTGGCTGGAAAAGTGCAACGAGCTGCCGTGGCGAGCCAAGATATCGTCGCTGAACCTGCTGATTACCGCGCTGGTTTGGAGGCAGGACCACAACGGCTTCACGCATCAGGACCCGGGCTTTCTCGACGTGGTGGCCAACAAGAGCCCGAGCGTAGTGCGCATTTATCTGCCGCCCGATGCGAACTGTCTGTTGTCGGTTGCCGATCACTGCCTGAACAGCATCAACTACGTGAACGTCGTGGTCGCCGACAAGCAGGTCCACCTTCAGTATCTAGATATGCAGGCGGCGATTGCACATTGCACGAAGGGCGTTGGGATCTGGGATTGGGCCAGCAACGACCAGGGCGTCGAGCCTGATGTAGTCATGGCGAGCTGCGGTGATCTGCCGACGATGGAATCCCTGGCGGCCGCCGCGTTGCTTCGCCAGTACCTGCCCGATGTGAAGGTCAGGTTCGTGAATGTCGTCGATCTGTTCAGGTTGGTTCCGAATATCGACCATCCCCACGGCATGACCGACCCCGAGTTCGAAGCGATCTTCACGCCCGATAAACCGGTTGTGTTCAATTTCCATGGGTATCCGTGGCTGATCCACCGGCTGACCTACCGCAGGCCAGCTCAGCACAACCTCCACGTGAGGGGCTACAAGGAGCAGGGCAACATAAACACGCCGCTGGAGCTTGCGATTCGCAATCAAACCGATCGCTTTAGCCTCGCCATCGATGCGATTGACCGGATGCCGAAGTTCCGCGTCAAGGGCGCCGGCGTTCGGGAAGCCCTCGTCAATCAGCAGATCGCGTGTAAACAGTACGCCTATGAAGTGGGCATGGATCGTTCCGAGATCACAAACTGGAAGTGGCCATTTTAGATTTTGGACGGCCGCGCGTAGGGGTCGTCACGCGACCGGGGAGATGCCGAAGCGAAGCTTCGGCATCTCCCAGGAGGCAAGGAATCGGGAGTAACTCGAGGGACTCGAGGTCAGAAAGGGATAGCGAAGTGAAAGTAAAAAACGGAAAGGGATCGGCTTCCGCGACATCCACGAAATCGGACGAATCGAAAGAGCTCAAACATATTGCCCAGGAGCTTGTGGACCAATACAGCGACGGCCCGATTCAGTTCAGTGGCACGAAGGAGGCGCTATATGAGCGCCACCTGGTCTTTGACAACGTGACCGACATGTCTACGATCGGCGATCGCGAACGCTTTGAGGCGCTCGCTCGCTCAGTGCGAGATATTCTCTCGCAGCGTTGGGTTAGCACTAATAAGACCTATGAACGAGAGGACCCCAAGCGCGTTTACTATCTCTCGATGGAATTCCTCATCGGCCGCTCGCTGGCCAACAACGTCACCAACCTTCTCCTCGATCCTGTCGGGAAAGAATTCGTCAAGGAAAAGAATCTAGACTGGCTCGAATTGCTCGATCAGGAGCCTGACGCGGGCCTGGGCAATGGGGGTCTTGGACGTCTGGCGGCTTGCTTCCTTGATTCCATGGCCACGATGCAGATCCCGGCGATGGGTTATGGGCTGCGTTACGAATACGGCATCTTCAAGCAGACTATCAAGGACGGCTGGCAACAGGAGCTTCCAGACAATTGGCTGCGTCGCCCCGACCCGTGGGAGGTTGCTCGGCCCAACGAGACCGTTGAAGTGAAGCTCAACTGTTCATTCGAATTGCGCGGCGGAAGTTTGCGAGCAGTCAAGGGCCGTCAGTCCACTCTGATCGGAATCCCGTTTGACCGCCCGGTAGTCGGTTACGGCGGCAAGACCATCAATACGCTGCGGCTGTGGGCCGCGGCTGCGCATGACTACTTCAACTTCAGCGAATTCAGCAGTGGCGATTTCGTCGGAGCGTTGGCTGAGACCCTCGAGGCCGAGTCGTTGACTCGGGTGTTGTATCCCGACGATCGCACATCCAAGGGGCAAGGACTGCGTTTTGTGCAGGAGTATTTTCTGGTGGCGTGTTCGCTGGCCGATCTGGTGCGAAGATTCCGAACGAACAACACTGACTGGAGTGAGCTTCCGGATAAGGTCGCCATCCAGCTCAACGACACGCATCCAACTATGGCGGTGCCTGAGCTGATGCGGATTCTGCTTGACGAAGCGCATCTCGAATGGGACGAGGCCTGGGATCTGACGCAAAGGACGCTGGCCTACACGAATCACACACTCCTCCCCGAAGCCCTTGAGAAATGGCCGCTCGAATGGTTCGAGGCAATGCTGCCGCGCCATCTGGATATTATCTACAAAATCAATGCCCACCTGCTCGATGAGGTCCGGTCCCGTTATCCGGGTGACGAAGGCCGCGTCCAGCGCACGAGCATCGTGCAGGAGAGTCCAACGAAGCAAATCCGAATGGCCAACCTGGCTATCGTAGGCTCGCATAGCACGAACGGCGTCGCCGCAATTCACTCGAAACTATTGCGGACGGTGACCGTCAAAGATCTGGCCGAATTGTTTCCCCAGCGTTTCAGCAACAAAACCAACGGAGTAACACCGCGACGCTGGCTGTTGATGTCGAACCCTCCACTATCGCAAGCGATCAGCGACGCCATCGGGAACGATTGGATTACCGATCTGAGCCGGTTAAGCGAGCTGAAACCGATGGCCGACGACCAGTCGTTAGGACGAGCTTTTCAGAGAGCAAAGCGCGATGCCAAGTTAAAATTCGCCGACTGGCTCAAGCAGGCGACCGGCGACATCGTAGACCCGGACAGCATGTTCGATTGCCAGATCAAGCGCATTCACGAATACAAGCGCCAGCTCCTGAATGCGCTGCGTATCGTGGTGCTCTACAACAGGCTGCGCGAGAATCCGAATCTCGAAATGCCGCCGCGAACTTTCTTCTTTTCGGGCAAGGCTGCGCCGGCCTATCAACTCGCTAAGGTCATCATCAAGTTCATCAACAGTCTTGCCGACACGATCGACAGAGATCCGGCCATGCGCGGGCGGCTCAAGGTTCTGTTCCTGCCCGACTACTGCGTTTCACTCGCGGAGCGGCTGATCCCGGCGAGTGACGTGTCTAATCAGATTTCGACCGCAGGCTACGAAGCCAGCGGAACCAGCAACATGAAGTTCATGATGAACGGCGCGCTGACGATCGGGACGCTGGACGGCGCTACGATCGAAATGGCGGCGGATGCGGGCTCGGAGAATTTCTTCCTGTTCGGCCTGACCGCCGACGAGGTGGCGAACAGCCGCGGCTGGTACAACCCGCATTGGCACTATGACCACGAACCGGAGACGCGTGCGGCGTTGGACTTGATCTTCTCAAACTACTTCAACCAAGACGAACCCGGTGACTTTGAACCACTGCGTCAAGCGCTGCTGACAGGAGGCGACTACTACATGCACCTGGCGGATCTCAAGTCGTACCTGGAAGCCGACCGGCAGCTATGCGAGGTCTACGCCGACTCGGCGGCATGGTGCCGCAAGTCAATCTTAAATGTTGCCGGCTCGGGAAGGTTCTCCAGCGACCGGAGCATTGCCGAATACGCGGACGAGATCTGGAAGGTGAAGGAGTGTCCGGTGGAGTGAGACAACAGACACGATGTCGAATCGTGGTGAGCGCGCTCATACGTCTTAGATGCTACGGCTCGGCAGGGTTGAATAAAAATTCAGTTCTGGCGTAACCATCGAAGGAAAAAGAAATGTCGATTTCTCCACTTGCAGGTAAGACCGCTGACCGGTCGTTACTGGTAAACGTGCAGCGGCTCGTGACCGCGTATTACACCGGGCAACCGGATCCATCCGTACCCGGACAACGTGTCGTGTTTGGAACCTCGGGACATCGCGGCTCCTCCCTCGATAATGCATTCAATGAGGCGCACATTCTGGCAATCACCCAGGCGATTTGCCTTTATCGGAAGCAGCAAGGCATCGACGGACCGCTGTACATCGGCATCGACACGCACGCACTTTCAGAGCCCGCCTTTGCAAGCGCCCTCGAGGTGCTGGCGGCGAATGGCGTCGACGTGATGGTCGACGCAAGAAATGGCTACACTCCGACTCCCGTAATCTCGCACGCGATTCTCACCTACAATCGCGGTCGCAAGCAGGGCCTTGCGGATGGCATCGTAATCACGCCATCGCATAACCCTCCGCAGTTCGGCGGCTTCAAATATGATCCGCCTCACGGTGGACCGGCAGACACTCACGTCACCGAATGGATAGAACGGCAAGCAAACGCCCTGATCGCTGGCGGACTGCGCGAAGTGGCGAGAGTACCGTTTGAGCGGGCTCGAACCGCCTCTAACGTACATCCGCATGACTTTCTCGACTCGTATGTGGGCGAACTTTCCGCGGTCGTAGATCTTGAAGCGATTCGCGGCAGCAAGGTTCACATCGGTGTGGATCCGTTGGGCGGCGCAAGCGTGGCTTACTGGGATGAGATTGGCAACCGCTACGGGCTGGACCTGGAGGTTGTGAATCACGTCATCGATCCTACGTTCAGCTTCATGACGGTCGACTGGGATGGCCAAATCCGGATGGACCCTTCGTCGGTGTATGCAATGGCACGCATGGTCGAACTCAAAGATCGATTTGACGTAGCCTTTGCAAGCGACACTGATGCCGATCGCCACGGAATCGTGAGCCGCAGCCACGGTCTGCTCACTCCGAACCATTACCTCTCGGCAGCCATCTCTTACTTGTTCGCAAATCGGCCTCGATGGTCGCCGTCGGTTGCCGTCGGCAAAACTGTGGTCAGCAGCGGGATGATCGATCGCGTGGTGAACAAGCTGGGCAGGCGGCTGGTTGAAGTCCCGGTGGGCTTCAAGTGGTTCGTGGAAGGACTCGTCGACGGCTCACTCGGCTTCGGTGGCGAAGAAAGCTCGGGTGCAACATTCTTGCGTCGTGATGGCACGGTCTGGACTACAGATAAGGATGGGCTTGTGCCGAACTTGCTGGCCGCCGAAATCACCGCTGTCACGGGTAAAGACCCCGGCGAGCACTATGAGCAACTCACAGGCGAGTTCGGCACACCTTTCTACACCCGCATCGACGCCCCAGCGACGCCCGAACAGAAGAAGAGACTGCAGACACTGTCGCCGGATGTTGTTGTAACTCCGACGCTCGCCGGCGAGCCGATCACCACCAAACTTACCGCGGCCCCGGGTGACGGCGCACCCATCGGCGGACTCAAGGTAATGACTGCCAGCGGCTGGTTCGCCGCCCGGCCTTCAGGCACCGAAAATATCTACAAGATCTACGCGGAAAGCTTTAAGGACCAGGAACACCTGGATGCGATCGTGAGCGAAGCTCAAGAGATCGTCAATGATGCGCTGAAGTCGCTTGAATCAAAAAAACAAATCACCAGAGGATGAAGGTTGAGAGCACGCATCTGCGAGCTCTTCGAGTTAATGACAGCGAGTAAGACTCAAACGGGATTTGCTATCAGGTGAAAGTATGCGAGTTGGAATTGCTACCGATCACGGCGGGTTTGGTTTGAAAGAAGAATTGGTCACACGGCTCCGCAAAGCGGGACATGAGGTGGTTGATTTCGGCAATCATCGGCTGAGCGAGACCGATGACTATCCCGACTACATCCTGCCGCTGGCTAAGGCGGTGGCCGCTCAGGAAGTCGAGCGCGGCGTCGCAATCTGCGGCAGCGGTGTGGGCGCTTCTGTCTGCGCGAACAAAGTCCGAGGCATTCGCGCGGCGCTGATCCACGACCACTTCTCGGCGAAGCAGGGAGTCGAGGACGATCACATGAATATTCTTTGTATGGGAGGCAGGACCGTAGGACCAGCAGTCGCTTGGGATCTGGTCGAGACCTTCCTTAACGCCAATTTCAGCCAAGAGGAGAGACATCTGCGACGCTTGGGCAAAGTGACCTCGCTGGAGCGAGGCGAAGATTGGGAAAGACAGTAGGTGAAACAATGACAGGCGAAGAGACGATGACAGAAGAAGAGGCAATTCAATTATCCATTAACACGATTCGCACTCTGTCGATAGATGCGGTACAGCAGGCCAAGTCCGGGCACCCCGGTACGCCTATGGCGCTGGCGCCCCTGGTTTACACCATCTGGAATCGCGTTTTGCGCTTCGATCCTGAGGACCCGATATGGCCCAACCGCGATCGGTTCGTGCTGTCGAATGGTCACGCCTCGATGCTGCTCTGGTCAATACTGCATCTCACCCGCACGAAGGCTGTGAATGCCGATTACGAAAGGCTCGGTCATCCGTCGGTTTCTCTCGATGATATCCGGCACTTCCGCCAGCTCGACAGCAAAGCGCCCGGGCATCCCGAGTATCATTGGGTGTCAGGCGTTGAAACCACCACGGGCCCTCTAGGCCAGGGGGTTGCGACGAGCGTTGGAATGGCAATCGGCGAAAAGTGGTTAGCCCAGCGTTACAACAAGCCCGGCTTTGAGATTTTCGATTACAACATTTATGCCGTCTGCGGAGACGGCTGTCTGATGGAGGGAATTTCCTCGGAAGCTGCATCACTGGCCGGACACCTCGGTCTCGACAACCTTTGCTGGGTCTACGACAACAACCACATCACCATCGAAGGTAAGACCAGTATCACTTTTACAGAGGACGTCGAGGCGCGATTTCTGGCTTACGGATGGAATGTCCTGCGTGTAGGCAACGCCAACGACATCGAGCGGATCGAGCAGGCGTTGGACATCTTCCGAAAGACCAAAGAACGTCCGACGTTCATTGTCCTCGACAGCCATATAGGCTACGGTTCCCCGCACAAACACGATACCGCCGCCGCCCATGGCGAGCCGCTCGGAGATGATGAGGTTCGACTTTGTAAGCGCTTTTACGGCTGGCCGGAAGATGCGAAGTTTCTCGTACCCGGCGGCGTGTACGAGCACTTTGCTGCCGGCGTCGGCGCGCGGGGAGCTATGGCGCGGCAAAAGTGGACGGAGCTTTTCAACGCTTATCGAACTGAATATGCCGAACTGGCTAACGAGATCGAGCTGATGCAGCATCGCCAGCTGCCTTCCGGCTGGGACCGCAACCTTCCCGTCTTTGCCGCTGACTCTAAAGGTCTCGCCGGGCGGGAGGCTTCGGGCAAGGCACTGAACGTTCTTGCTCAGAACATTCCGTGGTTGCTCGGAGGCTCTGCAGATCTTGGCCCGTCGAATAAGACTACGCTGACGTATGAGGGCGCCGGAGACTTCCAACCCGATAATCGGGGCGGCAAGAACCTGCACTTCGGCATTCGTGAGCACGCGATGGGTGCAATTGTGAACGGACTCTCGCTATCGAAAATCCGCGCTTTCGGCGCGAGCTTCTTCATCTTCAGCGACTACGCCAGGCCGGCGATCCGGCTATCGGCTCTAATGGAGCTTCCAACCATCTTTATCTTCACGCACGACGCGATGGGAGACGGTGAAGATGGACCGACCCATCAGCCTATAGAGCATCTGGCTTCGTTGCGAGCGATTCCCGGGCTAATCACTCTGCGGCCTGGCGATGCCAACGAAGTTATTGAGGCCTACCGATACATAATGCAGCTTCGGCATGAGCCGGTTGTGCTGGTGTTGTCGCGCCAGGCGCTGCCAACACTGGATCGAGAGAAATACGCTTCCGCATCCGGGGTCGCTCGTGGTGCATACGTGCTCGCTGACCCTTCAAGCGGGAGCCCTGAAGTGATTCTGATCGCGACGGGCAGCGAGGTCAGTTTAGCCGTGGATGCCCACGAGAAACTTAGCGCCGAGGGAATTCGGTCTCGCGTCGTGTCGATGCCGTCCTGGGAAATATTTGATCGTCAGCCTCAAGAATATCGAGACAGCGTGTTGCTTCCCAAAGTAACGGCGCGCATCGCGGTGGAGCAAGCGTCCACTTTCGGATGGGAGCGATACGTCGGCAATTCCGGTCGAGTGATCGGGATGAAGACTTTTGGAGCATCGGCGCCGCTCAAAGAGCTCCAGAGGAAATTTGGTTTCGAGCCCGAACAGATTGTGACAACTGCGAAGGCCCTGCTCACAAAAGATAAGCCTGTTAAGCAGTAGGCGCCACCGTGCTTCACGTTGGCGCCCTACATCTCGAATCTCCGCCTGCTGGCTTGACAGTAGCACTGTAAGGCGATATCTGCGTTCGAAGCGCCTTGCAGTGCTACTTCTGCATAAAGGAGATTCGTCATGAATCGCACGAGCATGCGGCTTATCCAGTGTCTTGTCTTACTCACCCCTGTCATATTGTGCAGCCTGCCTGGACTGCCTGCACTCGCACAGACTCGAGCCACCAGGTCTGCCGCGGAGAAGCCTACGGGTCAGAAGCTGCGTAATGCGATCGGGCTTGCGGTAAGCGCCGGTCCAAGAGGAATCACTAAGAACGCCACGATCGTCGGCTGCGCGGGCGGAAGCTGCGCAGATATGAATGAACTGGCGAAAGGGCCGGCGAAGCAACTGCGCAAAGGCACTAACGACTGGGTATGCTACGCCCTAAAAGACGGACCGATGTGCCTCGACAAGCAGTGGCAAAAATGGATTCAAGCCTGGATAAGCAAGAGCGATCCCAGGATTGACGGGACGGGCATCGGCTATATGCTGCGCGGTGACACTGGCAGCAGTAACACCGACCCGTTCGCCATGGCCCCTACGGCTGACAATGTGTGGGTGGTGGCACCTCCACACATCATGGTGCTGTATCAGGAGCCAAGGATGCTTGATGCGTATCCCACTGATCCAAAGACCGGTGGTCCGTGGGTAATGTGGAAGGGTACGCCGTACGCTCATGTGATGGTGCCCGTGTCCCTCACGAAGACAGCGCTGATGCCGCCGCGATAACGACCGCCGCAAAGCGGGTCTCGGGTTTAGGGTTTCGGGTTTTGGGTTTAGGGTTTTGGGTTTAGGTCAACGTCACCACCCACCAAGTCAACATATTGCCACTTGTTTATATGCTGCCATGCCGGTCCGAAGATTACACCCAGAGCCAAACCTTGCCTCTGTGAGTATCGACCAGCAATTCCAAATACTTGCGCTGAACGGTCATCTCGCTGGCTGTTTGGCAACGCAATTGCCAATACAACGGCTGGCCAAGAATGCAGTACCGGCCGCGAAGGTTAGTTGAGTCGGGTGCGCGGCAGAGTTTTTTGCACTCGATGAGCTAAGAATACGACGGAGGACGTTCAGCGCTTTTTGGTTAATTTCCCCTCAGCGCGGACGAAGAAGAGACATAAGGGCACGCCTTGGACAATCAGCAGCACCGCTACCAACACATAAGAAGCTTATCGAGGCGTAGAAAGCAATTGCTTAAGGATGGGGTGCTATGACTGACGCAATCGCCGTCGTGAACGCCGGCTCATCCAGCATAAAGTTCTCCCTCTTCGTCACCGGCAGCAATGACCTCACGCTGGAACTCCACGGTCAGATCGAGGGGGTCTACACGACTCCTCATTTCATAGCCAAAAGACACGACGGTACTACGGCAGCAGAAAAGTCATGGCCCGAGGGTTTGAAGCTTGGTCATGACGGAGCGCTCGATTATCTGATCGCGTACTTGCGCTCGGAGCTCGCGCATGAACATCTCACCGGAGTTGGACACCGGATTGTGCACGGAGGCCTTGATTTCAAAGGGCCAGTGCGAATCGATGCTCGTGCGGTGAAGGGAATCGAGAAGCTAGTGCCACTAGCGCCCCTGCATCAGCCGCACAACCTCGCGCCGATTCGCCGTCTTCTCGATCGTGCGCCCAACTTGCCGCAGGTGGCGTGCTTCGATACGTCTTTCCACGCCACGAACCCGGATCTGGCGCAGCGCTTCGCGCTACCCGAGCAATTTCACCAAGCCGGCGTGCGGCGCTACGGATTCCACGGGTTGTCCTGTGAGTACATCGCCTCGGTGCTGCCTGAGTTCGATTCGCAAGCTGCTTCAGGCAAGACCATCATACTGCACCTCGGCAACGGAGCGAGTATGTGCGCCATCGAGGGCGGCCGCAGCGTCACAAGCACAATGGGCTTTACTGCAGTCGAGGGACTGCCGATGGGCACCCGCTCGGGTTCGCTTGATCCGGGGGTGACCCTGCACCTGATGGACCATCACGGAATGGACGCGCGAGCGATCGAGAAACTTCTTTATAACGAATCGGGAATGCTAGGCGTGTCGGGCATCTCCAGCGACATGCGCACGCTCCTGGCCTCGAGCGATCCGCGGGCGAAGCTGGCGATTGACCTCTACTGCTATCGCATTCGTCGCGAGCTTGGCTCGCTTGTCGCCGCGCTTGGCGGACTCGACGCGATTGTGTTCACCGGGGGCATTGGCGAAAACGCGGCTGCGATCCGCGAACGAGTGTGCCGAGACGCGGCGTGGCTCGGCGTGGAGTTCGACCCGGACGCTAACGCTGCAGGCGGACCTCGCATCAGCGTGCCCGGAGCTCGAGTCTCCGCCTGGAGGATTCCGACCAACGAGGAACTGATGATCGCCAGCCACACTCAACGGCTGATCAATTGAATGTATTCACCGCGACCTATGAAGAACCTGCTTCGACTAATGCCAGACAAGCCGCGGACGCGATGCGTCATTGCGCTCCTCATTTGGGCGTTCATAGGCATCGCTGCAGGCGCGACGTTTGCGGAAGGCGTCCCGTCCGAGGTGGGTTCAACGACGGCCGGCGCTCCCTTACCGAGCATGCCCGCGGTGACTGACGAACACGAGGAACCCGGACTGTCGCAGAAAGCAGTTGAGATCGCGCGCCCCTTCGGCTTCCCGATCACCAATTCGATGGTTGTGAGCTGGATAGTTGCTGTCGGGCTCATCATTTTTGCGAGGGCGGCTACGCGCAAGATGAAGAAGGTTCCCCGTGGAGCGCAGAATCTTTTGGAATGGCTGGTTGAAAGTCTCTACGGGTTTCTTGAAGGCATTCTCGGGCGGCGTCTGATCGACCGGACGTTTTGGTTTTTTGCGAGCATTTTCATCTTTATTCTCGCCGCCAATTGGGTGGGGTTGATTCCGGGTGTGGGCACGATCGGGTGGGGCCATAAGACCGCGCATGGATTTGTGGTCAATCAGCCGCTATTTCGCGGGGCGAATGCCGACGTGAATTTGACGATGGCGATGGCTCTGATCTTCTTCGGCTGTTGGTTATTTTGGGCGATTCGCGAAGATGGTCCGATAGGATTTGTAAAGGAGCTGTTCGCGCCTAAGGGTGAGAGCACCGGTGCCATGAGAGTACTTCTCGCAGTGGTGTTCTTCGCCGCCGGTTGCCTCGAAATCGTTTCGATTTTGTTTCGGCCGGTCTCCCTGAGCTTTCGTCTCTACGGCAACATTTTTGCCGGCGAGAACATGTTGGAAAGGATGGGCAATCTGCTTCCCGGCTTTGGCTGGCTGATCCCGATTCCATTCTATTTCCTGGAACTGCTTGTAGGTCTGGTCCAGGCGCTGGTCTTCATGTTATTGACGGCGGTCTTCACCTTGCTGATTTGCCCGCAAGAGGACGAGGCGACGGCCCCCGCGCACGATTGAAACAATGATTTTAGCCGGCCTGACTCGCGCTCAATCGCGGCGCCGGCTAGAAAGGAGCGACAAAGCTATGAGCGGAAGTTTGCATGTAGGTCTGGCGGCATTTGGAGCAGCTATTGCCGTGGGCTGGATCGGCATGAAGGCAGCAGAAGCGGTTGGACGTAATCCCGAAGCGTCTACTAAGGTTCTGGTCCAGTCTATCCTGGCCATTGCTTTCGCGGAAGCGATCGTCTTCTACGCCCTGTTTCTCGTCAAGTAGGCCAAAGAGATGGGCGCGTCACTGCGCCCAAATTTTGCGAGTGTCATTATGAATGCATTTGTCTTAATCGCGGATACGGGAGGCGGTGGGCAGATCGAACAGATTGCCCGAACGTTCGGTGTGGACTGGCCTCATCTGTCTGCCCAGATGATCAGCTTCGCAATCGTTTGCGTTCTGCTTTACCGGTTCGCCTATCGACCAGTTCTGAAGATCCTTGCGGATCGACGTCAGGTCATCGCCGATAGTCTGGCCAACTCCGAGAAGATCAAGACTGAGTTGGCGCGGACCGAAGCCGAGCGTCAGGAAAGGATGGCGCAGGCCAATGCTCAGGCAGCTCAGTTTGTCGAGGAAGCACGCGGCGTGGCCGCTCGCCTTCAGCAGCAGGAAAGCCAGAAGGCCATCGCCGCGGCTGAACAGATCATTAGCAAAGCTCACGAGGCGGCGGCGCAGGATCACGCTCGTATGCTTCTCGAACTAAGACGGGAAATGGGCCGGCTGGTTGTGCAGACCACTGCGGCAGTCACTAATAAGGTTCTGACAGCGGAAGACCAACAGCGACTGGCCGAGGAAACAGCGGTGCAACTGAATGCGTGACGGTTTAACCAGCGCAGGGTGCACAGTATGAAAACGACTAAGCAAGTCAAACGTGAGGCCAGGGCCCTTTTTCGGCTTTGTCTCGTTGGCGGACTCCTGGATGAGGGGCGCGTTGAGCAGGTGGTGCGGGCGGTCCTTCGATCCAAGCTGCGGCGATCCCTGGCGCTCGCAACACATCTTGAAAGGTTGGTGAGACTCGACATTGCCCAACATACCGCCAAAGTCGAGAGCGTAACACCGTTGGAAGCTGAATTGCAGACGAGGGTCCAGACCGGTCTCGTGCGATTGTACGGCTCGGGGGTCAGCGTCTCGTTCGCAGAGAACCCCGAGCTGATCGCGGGGATGCGGATCAAAGTGGGAAGTGATGTCTATGACCAAAGCGTTAAGGCGAAGCTGGGCGCGCTGGAGAAGGGTTTTTGAAGTACCCGAGCGAAACTTCTGAGGATGTATGTCAAATCTATTATTGGAAATTGAAGAGCAAATCGCCGGAGCTAAAGCACCTGCGGGCAAGGAGAATGTTGGCGTCATCAGCGAGATAGGCGATGGCGTCGCTCGAATCGAAGGTCTCACCGACGCGATGCTCAACGAAATGATAGACCTGGGCCATGGCATAACCGGCCTTGCGCTGAATCTCGAGGAGACCGAAGTCGGAGTTGTGATCTTAGGCGACTACACTGAGCTCGAAGAGGGCGACGAAGTCCGCGCAACCGGTAAGCTGCTGCAGGTTCCCGTAGGCAAAGGCCTTCTTGGACGCGTGGTGAATACACTGGGTGAGCCACTCGACGGCAAAGGTCCGATCAAGAGTGACGCCGATTATCCAGTCGAGAAACTCGCTCCCGGCATCATCAAACGCACACCGGTGACACAGCCCTTGCAAACCGGCATCATGCCGATCGACGCGATGATTCCGATAGGCCGCGGCCAACGAGAGTTGATCATCGGCGACCGCTCGACCGGCAAGACTACCATCTGCATAGACACGATTATCAATCAGGCCCGGCTTAACAAGGCCGCAGAGGATGCTGGCGATAAAGAGTATCGGCCGCTCTACTGCATCTACGTCGCGATCGGACAGAAGCAATCAAGCATCGCCCGACTCATCAGCGTGCTCGAAGAACACGGGGCGATGCCCTACACAATTATCGTCGCATCCCCTGCCGCCGATTCGGCAACCAACCAGTACCTGGCGCCGTTCGCCGGCGCAGCCATGGGCGAGTGGTTCATGGACAACGGCATGGACGCGTTGATCATTTATGACGATCTCTCCAAACACGCCGTAGCGTACCGTCAGGTGTCCCTCGTGTTGAAGCGGCCGTCGGGTCGTGAAGCTTATCCCGGGGACGTGTTTTACCTTCATAGCCGATTGCTCGAGCGGGCCGCGCGCGTCGGCGAGAAGTACGGCAACGGTTCGGTCACCGCACTGCCGATCATCGAAACGCAAGCGGGCGATGTCTCCGCCTACATTCCCACCAACGTCATCTCAATCACCGATGGTCAGATCTATTTGGAGACCGACTTGTTCTACCAGGGCATACGCCCGGCAATTTCAGTCGGTCTGTCCGTATCGCGCGTTGGTTCGGCGGCGCAACTTAAAGCGATGAAACAAGTGGCCGGGCAGCTCAAGGGTGAGCTCGCTCAATTTCGTGAGCTGGCCGCGTTCGCTCAATTCGGCTCGGAACTGGATGCCAAGACTCAGGCGCAGATCGACCGCGGCAAGCGGATCATGGAGGTATTCAAGCAACAGCAGTACAGCCCGCTCCCGGTCGAGGTCCAGGTGGCAGTGCTATGGGCGGTCCAAAATGGGCACGTAGATTCTGTGCCGGTGGAACGCGTCAAGGAGTGGCAGTCCAAACTTACCGACTTCCTGACATTGCACAAAGAAGAGTTGATGAAAAAGATCTCTAACGAAAAGACGCTCAGCGACGCCCTCAAGGACGAGTTGAAGAGCGCCGTCGAAACCTTCAAGGAGACCTGGAAGTAAGGACGGTCGAATATGCACAGCACTCGCGATATCCGCCAAAGAATCCGCTCAGTCGGCAGCACGGCGCAGATAACGAAAGCCATGCAGATGGTAGCGGCGTCGAAGATGCGCAAGGCCCAACAAGCCGCGACCGCCGGACGTCCTTTTGTGAGTTTGTTGTACCGCATCCAGCGCGAGGCGACGACGCGGATGGCTGAGTTCCGGCATCCGCTGCTCGAAGCACGCGAAGTCCGCACCCGTGCGGTCATCCTGGTTGGTGCGGATAAGGGCTTATGCGGGGCGCTCAACAGCAACCTGTTTCGGATCGCCGCGCAATTTGATCCTGAGACGACCGTCTTCCTCGCAGCCGGTAAGAAAGCCGCGCAGTTCGTAGCGGCCACCGGGCGGCAGCTTGTTGCCGAGTTTGCTTATGGCGACACACCGCGATTCCAGGAAGCCAGGGCGATTGCCACAATGGCCCGTGACCTCTTCCTGACAAAAGAAGTGGACGAGGTCCGGGTTGTCGCCACTCGTTTCGTCAACACGCTCACTCAGGAACCCCTCTCCGTGGAGTATCTGCCGGTTGGCAAAATCACAGGCTTAAAAATTCCGGGCGCGGAACTCGAAGACAAACCGGCGCGCTACACCAGGGAGTCTCTCTTTGAGCCAAGTCCCGAGGCTCTATTGAGCTATCTGCTCTCGAACTATCTCAATATTTACATGTATCAGGTCCTGCTGAACGCGAAGGCCAGTGAGCAAAGCGCCCGCATGGTGTCGATGAAGAACGCTACGGACAACGCTGAATCCCTGATCAAGGACTTGACACTCGAATACAACAAGCTGCGCCAGGGCAACATCACGAGGGAGTTGCTGGAGATCGCCGGAGGCCAAGCCGATTGACGTCAGGGCGCATTGAGACTACCAAACAATTTGAAAGCAGGTCTGAGGATGAGCACTAGTACACTCAAAGGCAAGATCGTTCAAGTCGTCGGTCCGGTTGTAGACGTCGAATTCCCGCACTCTCTGCCTGCGATCTACAACGCGTTAACGGTCGAGTTCAAGACTGGGGGTCAGACCACCAAACTAACGCTCGAGGTGCAACAGCATCTTGGGGACAACTGGGTTCGGACGATTGCGATGTCCGGCACCGAGGGTCTCAAACGCGACCTGGAGGTCATCGATAGCGGAGGCCCTATATCAATGCCCGTCGGCGATGCGGTGATGGGACGGATCTTTGATGTGACGGGAAACCCTGTTGACGAGCGAGGTCCGGTGAACACGGAGAAGCGCTATCCGATCCATCGTCAGCCGCCACCCCTGGTTGACCAATCGACATCGCCCCAGGTGCTCCCCACCGGCATTAAGGTAATCGATCTGATCTGTCCGTTTCTCAAGGGCGGCAAAGTCGGCGCATTCGGTGGTGCGGGAGTTGGCAAGACGGTGGTCATCATGGAGCTCATCAATAATATAGCTAAGCTCCACGGCGGCGTGTCGGTGTTTGCCGGGGTTGGCGAGAGGACTCGCGAAGGGAACGATCTCTACAACGAGATGTCCGCGGCGGGTGTCATAAACCAGAAGGACCTGGCTTCTTCAAAGATCGCGTTGGTGTATGGCCAGATGAACGAACCACCGGGGGCTCGTTTGCGGGTTGCCCTCGCGGGTCTTGCGCTAACCGAATATTTTCGCGACGAGAAGAATCAGGATGTGCTTCTGTTCATCGACAATATCTTTCGCTTCTCGCAAGCCGGTTCCGAGGTCTCTTCCCTGCTCGGCCGCACAGCTAGCGCCGTTGGATACCAGCCGACACTCGCGGCTGAAATGGGCGCCCTTCAGGAACGCATTACCTCCACGAAGAAAGGCTCGATAACTTCTTTTCAGGCGGTGTATGTTCCGGCGGACGACCTGACTGATCCAGCGCCCGCAACAACGTTCGCGCATCTGGACGCGACAATAGTCCTGGACCGTGCGATTGCCGAGCTGGGGATATATCCGGCGGTGGATCCCCTGGCGTCAACATCGCGCGCACTCGCACCAGAAGTCGTAGGCCAGGAGCACTACGACGTAGCGCGCAGCGTGCAGCGAGTACTTCAGCGTTACAAAGACCTGCAGGACATCATTGCGATCCTCGGTATGGATGAGCTGTCGCCCGAGGACAAGCAGACTGTATTCCGGGCTCGCAAGATCCAACGTTTTCTGAGCCAGCCGTTCAGTGTTGCCCAGGTGTTCACGGGCCACGAGGGCAAACAGGTACCAGTAGCTGACACCGTTCGTGGCTTCAAAGAAATCCTGGAAGGCAAGCACGACGATGTGCCCGAAGGCGACTTCTACATGAAGGGCGGTATTGAGGAAGTAAAGAAGTCGTAAGGGCTACGCTCGTCGGACACCAGGGAGGAACGAAAGATGACCAATACATTAAAACTGGAGATCGTAACTCCGGAAGGAACGGCGTACTCTGAAGATGTGGAGATGGTTACGATGCCGACAGTTGTAGGCCAGATCGGCGTTCTTCCTCAGCACGTCTGGCTGATGACGCAGTTGGTACCGGGCGAGATGTTTGTGCGCAAAGACGGCCGCGTTGATCTTATGGCCGTCGGCGAAGGGCTTGTGGACGTAACCGGCGACCGCGTGTCCATACTCACGGATATGGCCGTTGCGGCCAAGAACATGGATGAAGTCAAAGCGGCAGAAGCGCGAGAGCGGGCTGCGGCGCGCCTCCGCGATAAAGTTTCTGCAGAAGAAGTCGCTTCGACTCATGCCGCGTTGTCGCACTCTCTAGCAAATTTGCACCTCAAGCGGCGGTCAAGCGCGCATCGAACTCCGTAGCCTCACTGGCAAGATGTTTCAAGGTTGAAGGCGATATCGATTTCTTGAAGGAGAAAAAAGAATGAACCCGATCAGAAGCAAAGCGCAAAATCCATTGCAATCATTACAAACCTACGGCCAGTCGGTCTGGCTTGACTACATTCGGCGCAGCTTGATCACCAGTGGAGAGCTCCAGCGACTGTTGGACGAGGACGGGTTGCGGGGCGTGACATCGAACCCTTCGATCTTCGAAAAGGCAATCGTTGGCAGCACCGACTACAAAGACTTTCTCGATGCGTCGTCATCGCTCGGCCTCGACGCGAAGTCCCTTTACGAGAAGCTGGCGGTCCGCGACATTCAAGACGCGGCTGATATCCTGCGTCCGGTTTATGACGCGTCGAACAAGCGAGACGGCTACGTCAGCCTCGAAGTCGCCCCAACGCTCGCTCGCGACACCGAAGGCACGCTTCAGGAAGCAAGGCGATTGTGGAAAGCCGTCGGCCGCAGCAACGTGATGATCAAAGTCCCGGCCACGCCCGAAGGTATTCCCGCAATCGAAGCGCTAATATCGGAGGGCATCAACGTCAACGTAACGCTCCTCTTCTCGCAGGAGGCCTACGAGCAGGTCGCCGAAGCTTACATCAGTGGTCTTGAAAAGCGCCTGGCATCTGGCGGAGACATCGCCGGAGTGGCGAGCGTCGCAAGTTTCTTCATCAGCAGGATAGACACCGCGATTGACGGAATCATAGCCGCGCGCCTGAAGTCCTCCACTGACCCTGCCGAACAGGCACAGCTCCGCAGTCTGCTAGGCAAAGTAGCAATCGCCAATGGGAAGCTTACTTATCAACGATACCTTGAGCTGTACGCTGATCCTCGCTGGCAGAAACTCGCCTCGAGCGCCGCCCAAACCCAGCGCGTCCTTTGGGCGAGCACCAGCACCAAGAACCCTGCTTATCGCGATGTGATGTACGTCGAAGAGCTGATCGGCGCCGATACTGTTAACACAATACCGCCGCCGACCTTCGAGGCCTTCCGCGACCATGGCCGCCTGCGCAAGAGTCTAACCGAGGGTGTTGAGGACGCGCACGACACAATGGCGACTCTGGCTGCCGCCGGAATCTCGATGAAGGATGTCACCAAAAAGCTGCTCGATGATGGCGTCAGCCTGTTCGTTGACGCGTTCGACAAGCTGCTCGGCGCGGTGAGCAAGCATTCTAAAGAACCGGTCAGCCCGAAGATAAATCGCCAGACGGCAAAGCTACCCGCCGACATCGCCTCCGCGGTGGAGGCGTCCCTGAAGGATTGGAGCGAGACCGGCAAGGTTAGAAAACTCTGGGCGCGCGACGCGAGTCTGTGGAGCGGCGAGGACGAAGCGAACTGGCTCGGCTGGATTGGAATTACCGACGACCAGTTAGCTCATATCGGTCACCTCAAGAGCATAGCCGCAGAGGTGAAGGCAGCGGGATTCAAGCACGCGGCGTTGCTCGGGATGGGCGGATCAAGCCTTTGCCCCGAGGTCATGACGATCACTTTCGGCAACGTGGCGGGTTTCCCGGAGCTTCACGTACTTGATTCAACCGACCCCGCGCAGATCAAAGCGTTCGAAAGCAAGCTGGATCTGGCCAATACCGTGTTCATCGTCTCGAGCAAATCGGGCGGTACGCTTGAACCGAACATCTATAAACAGTATTTCTTCGACCGCGTTAAGCAGGTGGTGGGAGAGAAGGAAGCAGGCAATCGCTTCATTGCAATCACCGATCCGGGCTCGAAGATGCAAAAGGTGGCTGAAGGTGATCGCTTCCGACATGTCTTTTTCGGATGGCCGAGCATCGGCGGTCGTTATTCTGCGCTATCGGATTTTGGCATGGTGCCCGCCGCCATCATGGGCGTAGACGTCGCGGCGCTTCTCGATCGTACCGAAGAAATGGTGCATGCGTGTTCGGCGTCGGTTCCGATCGAAGAGAATCCCGGCGTCGTGCTCGGCACTATTTTCGGCGTTGCCGCTACCCGGTTTGGACGCGACAAGGTAACGATCGTGGCATCACCTGGGATTCACGACCTCGGCGCCTGGTTAGAGCAGTTAATTGCGGAATCAACCGGAAAGATCGGCAAGGGCCTGATTCCGGTTGATCGCGAAACGCCTGGCAACGCCGCCGTGTATGGCAACGACCGCGTGTTCGCCTATCTGCGCCTCGAGTCCAAACCCGATGCCACGCAGGATGCCAAGATTGAAGCGCTCGAGAAGGCCGGTCACCCGGTTGTGCACATCGCAGTCGAAGACATTCAAAACATCGGTGAGGAGTTCTTCCGCTGGGAGATTGCAACCGCGGTTGCCGGTTCGATCATTGGCATCAACGCATTCAATCAACCCGATGTTGAAGCGAGCAAAGTAGCGACTCGCAAACTCACCGCGCAGTACGAACAAACCGGTAAACTTCCCGACGAATCACCATTCTTCGAAGCCGATGGCATCCGGCTGTTCACCGATGCGAAGAACGAAGCGGCTCTCACCAAAGCCGCGGGCAAGAATCAATCGCTTACGAGCTATATCAAGGCCCACTTGAACCGCATCAAGGCAGGCGACTATTTTGGGGTGCTCGGCTACATCGAAATGAACGGAGCGCACGAAGCGCAATTGCAGAAGCTGCGTCACGCGGTCCGCGACAGCAAGCGCGTTGCCACGGTTCTCGGGTTTGGTCCGCGCTTCCTGCATTCGACTGGCCAGGCGTACAAGGGAGGCCCAAACAGCGGCGTGTTCCTGCAAATCACCTGCGACGATGCGGCGGACATTCCTGTGCCGGGGCAGAAATACACTTTTGGAATTGTGAAAGCTGCGCAGGCTCGCGGCGACTTCGAAGTGCTTGCAGAACGGAACCGCCGGGCATTGCGCGTCCATCTCGGATCGGACGTCAAATCGGGCCTGACAAAACTAACTGCCGCGATTGAGCAAGCCCTCCGTTAGTCGGCGGCGAGCAATTCGCGATAGGAGCAATTCGCGATAGGAAAGGACAACCAACATGCAACTTGGAATGATCGGTCTTGGAAGAATGGGGGCGAACATGGTGCGCCGTCTGTTGCGCGCCGGCCACCAGTGCGTTGTGTTTGATAGAAGCGCTGAGACGGTAAAGGAACTGGCGAAAGACGGAGCCACCGCGTCTTCGTCGCTCGATGACTTTGTTGACAAGCTCGCATCGCCGCGCGCCGTCTGGCTTATGGTGCCTGCAGCAGTCGTCGACAGTTCGCTTGCGGACCTGTCCGCGCGGTTGAGCCCCGATGACATCATCATCGACGGAGGAAACTCCTACTACATCGACGACATTCGCCGCGCAGGCGAGTTGAAATCGAAGGGGATTCACTACGTCGATGTGGGAACCAGCGGCGGCATCTGGGGTCTCGATCGTGGCTACTGCCAGATGATCGGGGGCCCGACGAAAGTCGTTCAGCACCTCGATCCGATATTCAAAACGCTCGCTCCGGGGCGCGGCGACATAGACCGCACGCCTGGACGGGAGAAGGCTGAGGGCACCGCCGAAGAAGGTTACCTGCATTGCGGGTCAAACGGTGCGGGCCACTTTGTCAAGATGGTGCACAACGGGATTGAATATGGATTGATGGCCGCGTACGCCGAGGGCCTGAACATCCTGCGCCACGCCGACGTGGGCAAGCAGGGCCGGACCATCGACGCGGAAACTACGCCGCTGCGCAACCCCGAACACTATCAGTATGACTTCAACCTTGCTGATATCGCCGAGGTATGGCGTCGCGGCAGTGTAGTCGCATCCTGGTTGCTTGACCTCACGGCGATCGCGACGTTTAAGCAACCGGACCTGGCGGACTTCAAGGGTCAGGTCTCGGATTCGGGTGAAGGACGCTGGACAATCACTGCTGCGATCGATGAAGGAGCTCCCGCGCCGGTGTTGAGCGCTGCACTCTACCAGCGATTCACATCGCGCGGCGAGGACGACTTCGCCACCAAGGTCCTGTCCGCCATGCGTTTTGAATTCGGCGGGCACGTGGAGCGGCCGACGGGCGGATAGCTGACGATTGATCTGGTTGTAGTCTCCGACGCCTGATCGCTGAGCCACGGGTAACATTAGAAACCGCAAGGCGGAAAGCAGGTGAACAGGATATTCGCCAAGGGGGACTGATGGCATGAGTGCAAAATTGACAACGAAGAGTCGACTTAAGGGTGAAGCGGCGGGCCACGCGTCAGACGCGCTGGTTTTCTTTGGAGCGACCGGTGACCTCGCTTACAAAAAGATTTTTCCTGCCCTGCAGAATATGATCCGGCGAGGGACATTGAAAGTGCCCGTCGTCGGTGTTGCAAAGTCGGGCTGGACGGTCGAGCAGTTGCGTGCGCGGGCACGCGATTCGCTGGAGAAACACGGCGGGGTTGATGAAGCGGCTTTTGATAAGCTCTGCGGATTGCTGGAATACGTAGACGGCGACTATCAAGATCTGGCTACCTTTCAAAGACTCCGAAAGGTTCTAGGTGCTTCCGCTAATCCCGCTCATTACCTTGCCATTCCTCCGAGCCTCTTCGGGACGGTGGTGGACCGACTGGGACAGTCCGGGTGCGCTGAGGGCGCCCGGGTCATTATCGAAAAGCCGTTCGGCCGTGACCTCGCGTCCGCTCAGGCCTTGAACGACACGCTGCACACCGTCTTTCCCGAATCGGGTATATTCCGCATCGATCACTATCTTGGGAAAGAGGCGGTGGAGAACCTCCTCTTTTTCCGCTTCGGCAATACCTTTCTCGAGCCAATCTGGAATCGCAACTACGTCGAGAGCGTTCAGATCACGATGGCCGAAAACTTCAGCGTCGCCGGTCGTGGCCGTTTCTATGACGAAACAGGCGCGATTCGCGACGTCGTGCAAAACCACATGCTCCAGGTCGTTGCGTTCCTTGCGATGGAGCCGCCGACCAGCATGTATGTCGAGTCTCTGCGAGACGAAATCGTCAAAGTCTTTCACGTAATCCCGCCGCTGAAGCCTGAGGATCTGGTGCGGGGGCAGTTCCGAGGGTATTTGGACGAATCAGGCGTAGCAGCCGATTCACAGGTCGAAACCTTCGCCGCGGTTCGGCTCGAGGTCGATTGTTGGCGATGGGCCGGCGTTCCATTCCTGATTCGCGCCGGCAAATCGCTGCCGATTACCGCGACCGAAGTTATGGTCAAACTCAAACAACCCCCTCTCGGAAGGCTGTCAGCCGGAAACAATTACCTGCGCTTCAGACTGGGGCCAGATCTCTCGATCAACCTCGGCGCCTCGGTCAAACGTCCGGGTGCGGAAATGGTCTCGGAGCCGGTCGAGCTCTCAGCGGTCGAGACAGATCTCGGAAGTGAGTTGGAAGCTTACGAGCGGTTGCTCGGCGACGCGATTCACGGCGACGCCATTCTGTTTGTTCGCGAAGACGCGGTCGAAGCAGCGTGGTCAGTTGTCGAGCCGATTCTTGGAAATGTGACCCCCGTTCGCCAATACGAGCCGGGTCAATGGGGCCCCGCGGAAGCTGCTCAACTGGCCGCTGACCTTGGTGGCTGGCATGACCCGGAGTAGGTGGGAGCGTAAGCGATTCGCCTACGCACAGTGAGTCGGTACGAGTCGATTTGAAATTTTCCTTCGATCTGCTAGACCGGAGGTTCAGAGAGGATCTCATGATTCTTGCAGGTGATGTTGGTGGAACTTCAACTCGGCTCGCTTTTTTTACAATCGAAGGCGGGCGACTGAATCTGGTTGTCGAAAAGGACTACCCGAGCCACCGGCACAAGGGTCTGGATGAGATCGTGGGCCAGTTCGTTTCGCATCACAGGCTCGCGATTGAGTACGCCTGTTTCGGGATTGCCGGCCCTGTCCAACACCAACGAGTCGAAACTCCGAACCTCCCATGGGTCGTCGACCAGGAGACGCTGGCTGGCGAGCTGCGCATCCAGTCCGTGTGGCTCATCAATGATCTTGTGGCAAACACCTACGGCGCTCTGATGCTCGAGGAGAAAGACTTGGCAGTGCTCAACCCCGGGTCGCCAAATGCTGGCAACGCTGCGGTGATATCGGCGGGCACCGGGCTTGGTGAAGCCGGGGCCTACTGGGACGGCAAGCACTTTCATCCGTTCGCCTGCGAAGGAGGCCACGCGGACTTCGCACCGCGAAACGACCTTGAGGTAGACCTGCTTCGGTATTTGCTCAAGACGTACGGTCACGCGAGTTGGGAACGCGTAGTTTCCGGACCCGGTTTGCTGCATATCTTTAACTTCCTGCGCGAGACCGGTCACGGCGAAGCGCCCGGCTGGCTACTTGACGAAATGGAACATGGGGATCCTTCCGCTGCGATTTCCAAGGCGGCTCTGGAAGGCAAGTGCGGGCTATGCGAGCAGGCGCTTGATCTTTTTATCTCTTGTTTCGGCTCAGAGGCAGGCAACCTCGCTTTGAAGTTGCTGGCAACCGGCGGGGTGTACATCGGCGGCGGGATCGCTCCCAAGATACTACAAAAGCTAAGAGGGCCGGCTTTCCTCGAATCCTTCGTCGCAAAGGGACGGTTCAAGCACTTGTTGGAAGCCATTCCCGTGCGCGTGATTCTCAATGATAAGGCCGCGCTGTTTGGCGCAGCCCGTTATGCCGGTATTCAGGCAACACTGATGTGACTACGAGGTCCTATGTCGCTTCATACCCGCATTCCAGCAACGACGCCTTCGAGCAAGTTTCGGTTTAGGAGCACCGATGGACTGAGCATAGCGTGTGCCCGATGGGATAGCCGCGGGCCCGTGCACGGTGTGGTCCAGATTGCGCACGGTATGGGTGAACACATCGGCCGATATGCCGGCTTGATCGAGGCTCTGACATCAGCGGGGTTTACGATCTACGGAAACGATCATCGCGGACACGGTCGCTCCGCGCCGTCGGCTGCCCACTTCGGAGATTTCGGCGAGGGCGGTTTTGATTTGCTGGTGGAAGACATAGTTCGTTTAAGCCGGATCGTCAAAGCAGGAAATCCCGACCGGCCATTCTTCCTGCTGGGACACAGCATGGGTTCGTTCGCAGCACAACAGTTTGTACTCGACCACAGCCAGGACATCGACGGTCTCATCCTTTCCGGATCGGGTGCTCTCGATGGGCTAGCGCGTCTGGCGAGCCCGGCGCCGCCGGGCAAAAACATCCTGAATGCACATTTCGAACCGGCGCGGACTCAGTTCGATTGGTTGAGTCGAGATAGCGAGGTTGTGGATGAATTCATCAACGACCCGTTGTGCTTTGCACAACTTCAGCCCGCATCCTTCTCATCGTTTTTAGCGGCGGCTCCGCGACTCGCCGACCCGGTCAGGCTTCGCAGCATACGCAGTGACCTGCCCATTTACTTGTTCTCCGGAAGCGAAGATCCAGTGGGTGAGCGGCTCGAAGGAGTACAGTTACTCGTCGAGCGCTATCACCGGGCGGGCATGTACGGCATCTCCCACGATTTCTATTCCGGCGGCCGACACGAAATGCTCAATGAGATCAACCGCGGCGAAGTGCGGGCACGACTGCTTGGCTGGATTTCCGGGTTGCTCGAGAATCGGGAAACCCGTCCGCTAAACCCGCAGTGGCATGAAGTCTCGCATAAGTTTCGCACTTATTAAGGAGGGAATATGACAGACCGAGTTAGAGAAATACTAGGATGGTACGGTAGCGACAACCCCGGGACGCTCACCAACCTTGCCAGGCTCTTGAATCATGGGCGGCTCGCCGGTAGCGGCAAGCTTGTCATTCTGCCCGTGGATCAGGGCTTCGAGCATGGGCCGGCGCGCAGCTTCGCGCCGAACCCCCCGGCTTATGACCCGCGCTATCATTTCGAGCTTGCAATCGAGGCAGGGTGTAACGCTTACGCGGCACCCCTCGGATTTCTGGAAGCCGGCGCTCGAGATTACGCGGGCGAGATACCTCTGATCCTCAAGGTCAAC
Source organism: Blastocatellia bacterium (assembly GCA_035315885.1). GTDB lineage: Bacteria > Acidobacteriota > Blastocatellia > UBA7656 > UBA7656 > DATFXM01. The sequence goes on along the minus strand of DATFXM010000030.1, from coordinate 5,000 downwards.
GATCACGACCTGCTGCACGACGAGAGAGACCCGAACCAGGCGTTGACAGGCAGCGTGAGAGACGCCCAGCGGCTCGGCTGCGTCGGCATCGGCTTCACCATCTATCCGGGCTCGATGAACCGCCTTGAAATGTACTCGACGATCCGCGCCTACGCCGAAGAGGCCAAACGTCACGGACTGGTGGTGGTGATCTGGTCGTACCCGCGCGGCTCCGATATCAGCAAAGCGGGCGAAACCGGAATTGATGTGTGCGGATACGCGGCGCATCTGGCGGCGCAGCTAGGCGCTCACATCATCAAAGTGAAAATCCCCACTGCGCACATCGAGCAGGACGCGGCGCGCAAGGTTTATGAGAAGGAGCAGATTCCGGTCAGCACGTTGCCCGACCGCATTCGCCATGTCGTGCAGTGCACCTTCAACGGACGGCGCATTGTGATCTTCTCCGGTGGGCCCGCCGAGTCAGACGCCGAGGTGCTCGAAGAGATTCGCGGAGTCCAGGCAGGCGGAGGCTTCGGGTCGATCATCGGGCGCAATTCGTTTCAGCGCAAGCGCCCCGATGCGCTAAAGCTGCTCGACACGATCATCAAGATCTACGCTGGAAATGAATCGTAGATCGCGGTGTAGCTGACCCGAGAAACTAAACTTGAACGAAGGGGGTTCATTGCATGAAGCCCGAGATTCAGATCGTGTCGAACGCCACCGAACTCGCGCGCGCGGCGGCCGCGAAATTTGTTAGCCACGCAACAAACGCGGTTCAAGCAAGCGGCGTGTTTTCGGTGGCGCTCTCCGGCGGAAACACGCCAAAGAGTGTGTATTCACTACTGGCTGACGATCCATCGTTGCGAGCGCAAGTGCCCTGGGACCGGATCCATTTCTTCTGGGGCGACGAGCGCCACGTGGCTCCGGATCACCAGGACAGCAACTATCGCATGGCCCGTGAAGCGATGCTCGACAAAGTACCCGTTCCGGCTGCCAACATCCATCGCATCAAAGGTGAATATGGCGATGCGAGATTGGCCGCCGATGAGTACGAAGAAGACTTGCGGGCCTTTTTTAAATTGCGTTCGGGCGCATTGCCTCGCCTAGACCTTCTGCTACTGGGGATGGGGCCGGATGGACACACAGCGTCTCTCTTCCCTGGTACAAAGGCACTCGGCGAACGCGAGCGGCTGGTCGTATCGAACTGGGTCGAGAAGTTCAACACGTTTCGCATCACGATGACGCTTCCGGTGTTGAACAACGCGGCCTCGGTGATTTTCTTCGTCAGCGGGACAGAAAAATCCGCTGTCCTGCACGAGGTGCTCGAAGGGCAGGCTGGCCGCTACCCGTCGCAGTTGATTCAACCGGTAAACGGAAGTCTGCTGTGGTTGGTCGACTCGGCGGCGTGGCAGAAGCGCGAAGCCACTGGGAAGTTCTGAGCTCTGAGTTCTGAGTTCTGAGTGCGGATATAAGGCCTCAGAACTCAGTTCTCTGTACTCAGAACTCAGAACTCAGAACTAAGAATAGTGACGATGATGAATTCAGCGAAGACAGATGAACTTGGCTCTTTGGGCGTGACGATCGGGACAGCTTGTGGAGCGCACGGGGGCGCAGGACGGGCGTCGCTCATTAAGATCGCTCCGTCTATCCTCGCTGCTGACTTCTTGCGCTTGGGCGAGCAGATTATAGCTGTCGATAGGGCGGGCGCCGATCGCATTCATATCGACATCATGGATGGCCAATTCGTTCCCAATATCAGCCTGGGGATACCGATTGTCGAAGCAGTCCGCCGCGCCACGTCGTTACCCCTCGAAGCGCATCTGATGATCCAGCAGCCCGAGCGTTACGTGGAAACATTCGCGAAGGCTGGGACCGACAATGTCATCGTCCATCAGGAAACCTCACCGCATCTGGACCGCACGATTCAACTCATCAAAGGGCTCGGCAAAAAAGTGGGCGTTGGTCTCAACCCTTCCACCCCTGCCATAACGCTCGACGAGGTCCTCGAAGACTTGGATCTGGTCCTGGTTATGACGGTGAATCCGGGCTTTGGCGGGCAACGTTTCATCGAACACACCCTGAAGAAGATCTCACAGGTCAGGGTTCAACTGGACTCGCGAAATCCGGACTGCGACTTAGAGGTTGATGGCGGAATCGATGCTGAGACGGCGACGAGGGCCGTCGAAGCAGGTGCAAACGTGCTCGTTGCAGGTACGTCGATCTTCGCTTGCCCGGATGGACCTGAAGCGGGCACCCAGCGGATTTTCAAAGCAGTAAGCTGAACGCGAACCTAGATACAGCGCACTCGCGGCCCTTCGCAAGAAATTCGCGAACACAAACCCTTCTCAGATAAGAATCAAGCACTTAAGATTGGCCCCCCTGTTGACTTCCCTTCCCATCGAGCAGGGACGTGATCGGCCTGCGAGAGCTTGAGTCTCACTCACAATCGAGTCCGATCACCGCGCGCTCATCCACGAATCTAAAGGTGATGATTCGCGTAGCGTTCTGGGCGATCAACGTCGGCATGCTGATGGAGATCGTGCTTAGCCTGCTGCCGATCGGTTTGTTGCAGACGTATCAGTCGGTCTCCGCTGGCTACTGGTCGGCTCGCAGCGCGGAGTTTATGCAGACCGACCTGATGCAGTTTCTCCGTTGGATGCGGATGGCGGGCGACACAGTTTTCGCATTCGGCGCGGTTGCTTTCGGCTACTTCGTTTTGAGGTTGATGATAGCCTCCAAAGACCGAAAGGATTATCATTGGCGTGCCCGAAACGGCCTCGGCTCGAAGTTGAAAAGCGGCGCAGTTCGACGAGGTGATTTGTGAAAGCAATGCGACTGAACGATGCGGTAGATGGACCGTTGCTGGTTGCCGCATCGCTCACTCAACCGCAACCTGGTGACGGGGAGTTGTTGATTCGCGTGCGGGCTGCCGGTGTGACGCCCACGGAACTGCTCTGGTATCCCACTACTCATACAAAAGCGGGAGGGGTACGCGAAAACGTAGTGCCGGGGCACGAGTTCTCGGGCGTCATCGCGGCGATTGGGAAGCGCGCCGAAGAATTCAGTGTCGGAGATGAAGTCTACGGCTTGAACGACTGGTTTGCGGATGGCGCCACCGCGGAGTTTTGTCTGACACGACCGCAGGACATCGCGCTCAAGCCGAGAACATTGACTCACGAGCTTGCGGCGACCGTACCGATCGGAGCCTTAACTGCGTGGCAGGGTCTTTTTGATCGCGCAAAGATGAAGTCAGACGATCGCGTGTTGATTCACGGAGCCGCAGGCGCAGTAGGCCTGTTTGCGGTTCAATTGGCCCATCTCCGCGGGGCCTACGTGATTGCAACGGCTTCCGGGCCGAGCACCGAATTCGTGAAGGGGCTTGGGGCCGACGAAGTGATTGACTACAAGACCGCTCGCTTCGAGGATCTGGTCAAGGACGTAGACATCGTGTTCGATGGCGTGGGCGGCGAGACTCTCGATAGATCGTGGGCGGTGCTGAAGCCGGGCGGAAGGCTTGTAACGATTGCCGCGGAGAGCGAAGCGGCTACGGACCAGCGGGTGAAGGATGCATTTTTTATCATGGAGCCCAACCGGAAACAGCTTGATGAGGTTGCGACGATGCTCGATGCTGGAGCTCTCAAGGCCTTTGCCGGCGCGATCTTTTCGCTGGAAGAGGCTTCCATAGCCTATCGCGGAGAGGTACGGGACAGACGAGGCTTTGGAAAAGCGGTGATCTCGGTGTCTGAATGAGAGAATGTCGCTCTCCGTCAAGGAGGGCTCGTATTAGATTCTGCAACGACAATAAAATCCCCTGAAACAGTCCCCTCCTGACGGAGGGTGACATTCTGACTCCTCTCGCGTGCTAATTCTCACTCAACTCTCCATGACTTTCCGAAAGACTTCCCGGACCGCCTCCTCTGATTGCGTAGTTGCAAATAAAGCGGATTCCCTCCTTGTTGCCTGTACCAAACGGGCCGTTCCCGGCGCGACAGCCTATCGATCTGCTGACCATCGCACACCGAACCTCTGGTCCCTCCGGCGCTGGAGGACCAAGGCTTGAGCACCACCTGAACTTGGGAGCACGTAGCATCGTAACCGTGTTGCCTAGGCAAAACGCTGCGTTGTAGGATTACGCAAAATCCCTCGGGAAGGTCGGGCCGAACGATGACCGCGAGCGCTAAACCGATTCGAATTCTAACCGTAGATGATCATGTCCTCATACGCGATGGCATCTCGGCGCTGATAGCGACCCAGCCGGAGATGACAATTGTCGGAGAGGCCTCGAACGGCCTTGAGGCGATTGAACAGTTCCGAAAGCTGCGGCCGGATGTCACGCTGATGGACTTGCAGATGCCGGAGCTCGACGGGATCGAGGCTCTCATCGCCATTCGCAGCGAGTTTCCAGACGCGCGCGTCATTGTGCTCACGACCTACAAGGGCGATGTTCAGGCATCGCGTGCGCTCAAGGCTGGAGCACAGGCTTACCTTTTGAAGAGTCTCCTGCGGCAGGAGCTTCTGGTAACGATTCGCGATGTTCATGCTGGTCGCAAGCGCATCGGTCAGGAGGTGGCCGCGCAACTCGCCGACCATCTCGGCGAAGACGTGCTGACGGCGCGCGAAGTCGATGTACTCATGCTGATCGCGGAAGGAAACTCCAACAAGCTGATCGCCAGCCAACTTTCTCTTTCAGAAGAAACCGTCAAAGGCCACGTCAAGAACATCCTATCCAAGCTTGGCGCCAATGATCGGACTCACGCGGTGACGATCGGAATCAAACGCGGGATCATTGGATTGTGAGCAAGTCGATCAAGCGAATCGTCAGTCAATCGTCCCATCGCAAGCATCTCACCGCACGGTAAAGCGGTTCCACCCTTCTAGCCTCGGCGACTTTAGTCGAGCCCGCGCAGCGGGCGACAGAACGCTATCCCCCGGTGAGTCCGCGAACCCGGGGTACGATCCCAAGAAAAACCGGAGCCCGCGCAGCGGGCGACAGAACGTAGCCCCCGGTGAGTCCGCGAACC
>DATFXM010000029.1:0-32554 GCA_035315885.1 Blastocatellia bacterium | reverse complement strand
TTTGATTTCAGCGGAGTCCACTGAGCATCCGCAATTGATCGCAATGCGTTCGTCGTCGCTGCTGTTAGGTGAAACTCAATTATAAACCGGCTGGCGCAATTATTCGACGCCCGGTAGACTTGATCCTTAAGAATTTGATCGCGCGTGTAACCTTTCGCTCGAAGAGTGCGTTTATTGCTGCGATGACGGTCGTGACAGGCAGTCTGAACGGCAGATCTGAAAAGACACGACCGCAATTATTCAGGAGGTGCAAGTGAACATGAGACTCAGGATCGTTTTCGGTGTACTCCTCATATCCTCGTTGTGCGCGATCTCGGCGGCCGCGAAACGTCCCGCCGGCCCGAAACTGGCTACGCCGTCGATGGAACATTCGTTTGGCGAAGTCAAAGCGGGAACGCCGTTGACTTATACGTTTGAAATTCGAAATCTCGGGGACGCGGATTTGGTAATAAAGAGCGTCGAGCCTTCATGCGGTTGCACGACGAGCAGCTTCGACAAGGTAATCAAGGCTGGTCACAAGGGAGGCATCACGCTATCGGTGGAGAAGACCGCAGAGTACAAGGGAGACGTGGTCAAGACCGCGGCGGTGACTACAAACGACCCCGAGCGTGGAAGCTTCATCTTGACGCTGAAGGCCACATTCAAGGCGGAGTAAGCAGCCAGTTCTTAGTCCTGAGTTCTGAGTCCCGAGTAACTCAGAACTCGGTACTCAGAACTGGAAAGGGTCGGCGTTTCTTCTGCTTCTCGCGTTCCTGCTCTCGTTGCTTCCTTTGCTCTTCCTCGATGTCAAGAATAGACGGTGGCGGAGGAGCAAAAGTAATCTCCTCCCGGTAGGTGGCAAAAATCGGCTTCCCGTTAAGCATGCCTGGTGAGAACTTGAATTGCCGAAACGCCTCCACCGCGCGTTGATCGATCGTGCTGTCCAACGAACGCAATACGCGAATATTGGTCATCTTTCCTTCGGGCGTTACAACGCCTCCAAGAAGAACTGATCCCCTGATGCCTCGAGAAGCTTCGAACTGCGGAATCACTCGTTCGACCGCTATTGGCGGGGTGAACCGATCCCCCTCCCCGATTTGAAGCGGGTTTCCGAATTCATCCACCGGATGTGAGAGCTCACCCGGCCGGTTGCGAAGGCTGGCAACCGGAACGATCTCGGGCGTCACCGACACCAACAAAGTCCTCTCCATCGGCACACTGTCCTGCTTGCCCCCGGCTCCGACGAAGTATTTGACTCCAAACATTCCTTTGCCGCCGCGTATAGCCACCGTCTCGAAGTTATCGAACTCAACTCCCTTGACCTCGAGCAACGTCTGATTGCCATAACGAACTCGAACGTCCAGCTTCATGTATCCCCTCACCATGTCGTGAGGCATTATTGTGAAGACCAAGTATTCTGGACCAAGCAGGACCGCGTCGTTGAAGCCCTCGCTGTTGCGCAAACCGACCGACCGAATATGCCGGACCGCCATTTCTTCGAGCTTGTACTTGTCCTTCATGTGCGAGATTTCGTCTCCAGCGCTCGAGTAGGTGCCCGACAAACGGGTGATCGGTTCAATCGGCTGAGACTTCGATTCGTCGTATTGATACACCGCGACATTCAAATTCACGCCGTACTCTCGACCCGCGGCGCGCGACCCGCCGGCGCCGCTCTGAGATTTGGCCGGCAACAACAGCAGTGGGACAAGAAGCACGGCGACAATAACTCGTGGCAGCAACATGGCCTTCACTCCAACTCTGCTTCTTCTTTGATCAGCAGCCGGTACGCCTCGCTCTTGCTCAAGCCTCTTGCTCTGGCAACGTGCTTAAGCGCCTCTTTGCGGGTCATCCCGGCTTTGGTTTGGGTCTCGACGGCTTCAAGTATAGAACTTGACTGCGCTTCGTGCCTGGGCTCCGCCAGGTCGAGAGCCCCAGGCGATAAGATGATTACGAATTCGCCTCGGGGTTGCACGAGACCTTGAATTTCGGAAAGACGACCCCTGATAAACTCCTCGTGAATCTTTGTCAATTCCCTGGCTACCACACAATCTCGGTCGCCAAGCTCCTCTTTCAATTCAGCCAGCACGGTTCGAATCCGATGCGGCGCCTCATAGAAAACGAGCGTCGTGTCCAGCCGTTTGAGCATCGAGAGCCTCGCGCGGCGCGCTCCACGTCTTGACGGCAGAAAGCCTGCAAAGGTGAACGAATCGGTCGGCAGACCGGCCCCTGCAAGAGCGGCAATCGCGGCCGATGGCCCCGGGATCGGAGACACCTTGATCTGACGCCGTGCGGCTTCGCGAATCAGTCGGTACCCGGGATCTGAGATCGACGGCGTGCCGGCATCGGAAACGAGGGCGACGCTTTCGCCGGCCAGCAGTCTCTTCAGCAATTGCTCAGCGCGCTCTGATTCATTGTGCTCGTGATAGCTGATCAATGGCTTCGAGATTTGGTAATGGGCTAGCAGTTTTCTGGTGTGGCGGGTGTCTTCGCAGGCGATGACGTCCACCTGTCCGAGTACCTTAAGCGCCCTCAGAGTAATATCCTCGAGGTTGCCGATTGGTGTCGCGACTATGAACAGGGTTCCGGCCAAGAGAGTTCTGAGTTCTGAGTTCTGAGTACTGAGTTGAGTACCGTTTGTGGACTGTATCAGATGAATCGATAGTGACCAAACAAGGGGTTCCACTGACTCAGGATTCAGAACTCAGAACTCAGAACTTTCTCTTAGTTTGACAGCGTACTTGCGCTACTCTATAGTGTGCCTCGACTAATACGTAGCCCAATTTATAGTGGTTTGCCAGCCACGCAGCAGGCCACGGAGCAGGAATGTTCAGACTCGAGAAGTTAGAAATAAACGGATTCAAATCGTTTGCGGACCGCACTACCCTGGTGTTTGGCGAAGGGATTACCTGTGTTGTCGGACCTAACGGTTGCGGCAAGAGCAATGTCGCAGAGGCAATCTCCTGGGTTCTCGGTGAACAGTCGGCCAAAAACTTGCGCGGCGGGAAAATGGAGGACGTGATCTTCAACGGCACCCGCGACCGAAAGCCTACGGGCATGGCCGAAGTGCTGCTGACGATGATCGCCATTGAAGACATCGCCGCTCGCGACGACGAAGACCAGGACACCGAAGAGCAGCAGTTCGATCAGGCGCTTTCTTCCGCGGACCGTGCTTCCGAGGCTGCTCGCACGCTCGTAGAACAAATGAGCCCGGCGCCTGAGCCGGAAGCCGAACCATCCTCCGCCATCGTTCAGAACTTACCCACCGTGGCTCAACTGGCCCCACCTTCGGGCGAGCCCTCGCCAACCGCGCCTGCTCATTCTCAGCCAATCAAAGCTGAGGGTTCCGACCAGCCCACTCCTGTAACTACAGAAGCCGGCGAGGCCGAACACGTCAAACACAAGAAGCGTCGTTCATTCAAACCTCCAAAGCGCCGCAAGATCGCCGTAGCCGCCGGCGAACGAATCGTCGTAGGCCGCAGGCTCTACCGGACGGGCGACAGCGAATACCTCATGAATGGCCGGCCCTGTCTGTTGCGTGATGTACAGGACCTGTTCGCCGGCACTGGTCTGGGCGGCGCTCATTACGCGATCATCGAACAGGGACGCATCGGCCAGATTCTGTCCTCTAAGCCGCTCGACCGCCGAGCGCTGATTGAAGAAGCCGCAGGTATTACTAAATTCAAGTCGCGAAAACGTGCGACCGAGTTGAAGCTCGAATCTGCAAGACAAAACCTGACACGCCTCAACGATATCATCAGCGAAGTCGAACGACAGGTGAACAGCTTGAAGCGGCAAGCGCAGAAGGCGCGACGCTATCGACGGCTGCGGGACGAGATGCGCGCGCTGCTCAAGATAGTCTTCACCGCGGACTACTACAGATTGAGCGAAGCAATCGAGCGCATTGCCCGTGAACTAACAGAAGCCGAGCGAATCCAGATGGAACTTGATGCGCGCGTCGCCGAACGCGAAGCGCTGCACCGCTCTGCTTCAACCGAGTGCCGAGTGGCTGAAGACAATTTGACCGGCTTGCGTGAACAATACTCAGCCATAGAACTGGAAGCAGACCGGGCTAGAAACAAGAGAGCGTTTGAACAACAACAAATCGACGGGCTCAACGGACGGGTTCAGGAGCTGGATCGCGATCAGCAGCAACTGAACTCGAGGTTGGCGCTGATCGAGGAAGCATCACAGCAGCGCAGCGCCACCGCTGGTCAGCTCGAAGCGGGATTGAGTGCGGCGCGGATGGACCTGCTGGCGCGCGAGACCTCTTATCAAGAGCAGACAGCTCGAGTAAGAGACGCAGAAGCGGGGCTCGAGGAGCTCAGGCATCGAGTGCTCAAAGAAGTCGGCGATACCGAGCGCCTTCGAAATCTAAACGCAACTCTGGACGATTCGCTTCGCAGAATCGCGCAGCGTCAACAGTCTCTCGAAGCCGAATCCGAAAGAGCTGCTGAACGGCTCGCGGTCGCGGGCGGCGAACAGGAAAGGCTCACCGCCGAAGTTGAGCACGACACGATCAGGCTCGGCAGACTGAATGAGAGCATCGCCATGCGCGCGGCCGAGCTGGCAGACACTCGCTCTCAAAGCGCGGAGGTTCGCGCACGTCACGAACAGATAAGTTCGGAAAAGGCGGCGGCCGAACATCGGCTTCGTTCGCTCGAAGACCTCGAAGCTCACAGGGCGTACTATTCGGATGCCGTTCAGCAGGTCATGAGCGCCGAGCACGCCGCCATGATCAATGCACTCGGAACGCTGGCAGACTTTGTAGACGTGGAGCCGCAGTACGAACGTCTCGTGGAAAGTCTGTTTTCGCGCGAGCTGCAGTGCGTGCTCGTGCCGACTATTGATGACGCCTTGCAGGGCGTCGAGTACCTAAAATCCGAGAGTCTAGGTAGAGGAGCGTTTCTTGTCGTTGGGCTTCACGGGGCGGAAGGAGAGCAGGACGATAGGTTCTCAACGCCGGAGCAGGACGCGGGGGACGTACAGCGGGAAGCGCAAGCCGAGGAGATGCCCAACCAGCCGTTGAGTCACTTTGATTCAGAGCTGACTCCTGATTCCAAGCGTCCTGTCTTGTTCGACAGCACCGAGCCCATTTCGATCGAGCACCAGCTCCGGCGAATCGATGCTGCGCTGCCGGAGTTCATGCTTGAGCCGTCCCGGCCTGAGACGTGGCCGCTGCTTCCTGAAGAACCTCCGTCGCCACCTGTCCGCGTTTCCGAGCCAAGCTTCGAACTCGAGGTTCTGCGCGCGGTCGATCTGCTAGGGCTGCGACCAGAAATAAAAGCGGTGGTCGAGCGCGCGTTCCCGGAAAAGTGCGCGGCGTCCGTAGTACCCGACATCGAGGCGGCGCTTCAGCTTTCAATCGAAAACAGCGCTCGGGTTTACGTGACCAACGACGGCGAGCAAGTGGTAAACGGCAGGCTGATAGTGACCGGCGCGCACTCGGGCAAACAGGAGACGTCGCTGCTCGGACTCAAGCGCGAGCTGAAGGATCTGCGAATCAGAATGGAGGAGTTGGCGAGTTTGGAGGCGGCAATCGCTTCCGAATACGGCGCGGTAACGGCGAAGTTGACCGCAATAGAAGCCGAGACCGCCGCTCTGGACGCTCAAAATCGGGATCAGGAAAAACAGGCTGCGGCTCGAAGATCTCGCCTCGAGGGTCTGACTCAGGAACTGGACCGTGCGCGCCAGCACGTTGAGGTAGTTCGCAGTGACCTGGAGCAGTCGGTCGCCGAACGAACCGAATGCGAGTCTCGTAAGCAGCAAGTGACTGCGGAGATGCAGAACGCCGAAACTTCTCTGGAAGTCGTCCAGGCATCACTAGGTCAGTCCCAGCTCATGCTTGGAGAGATGCGGGCGGAAGCGGAGCGCCTTGCTGAGGCGCTCTCGTCTTCGCGTTCTCTGGTCGCGACTCTTACCGAGCGGTTGAGCGCGGCTCGATCCGAGCTGCGGCGGCTGGAGAGCGAAGCTGAAGAGCTGCGCTCACGAATAAATCGAAACCGGTTGGAGCTCTACGACAGCCATGGTCGCATCGAAGAACTCAAGGCATCGCTTGCCGAAAGCGAAGGCACAGCCGAACGGTTCGAAACAGATCGGCAGCAACTCGCCACCGAAATCAACGCCGTCTCCGAAGCTCTGGCCGCGGCTCGCGCTTGCACCGACCAGCTCGAATCGGAGATGACGGAGTTGAGGCAGTCCGCCTCGGCGGCTCACGACCGGCGAGGTCAGATCCAGGTCGATCGAGCGCGAACGGAATCAGAAGCCGAACACCTCGCCAAGGACTGTTTATCGGAACTGGGCATGCCCCTGGAAGATGTCATCACCAGCGTAGAGCTTCAAACCGCGGCGATGTCAAACGCTGCCGAGCCACCAGTCTTGGAGGAGACTCCTGAAGACGCGGAACCGAGGATTGAATCCGGTGCCGCGGGTCAAATCGATACCGGCGTCGATGCCAAATCTGGCAGCGACGAGACTCCCGGTGAAGGTCAGGATGCCGGGCAGCCTGTGTCGGCTGCCCCTCTGTCGCCGGCTTTGGATATCGAATCGTCCCGAAGCCGGCTTGAGGAATTGCGGGCCAAGATCGACGACATGGGTCCAGTCAACATGATGGCGCTCGAAGAGCTGGAAGAGTCGGAAGAGCGATTCCAGTTCCTGAGCACGCAACGTTCCGACATTCTGGACTCGATAAAGATGACCGAGGAGGCGCTTTCCGAGATCAAACGGCGGTCGCGGGAGCGGTTCAGGCATGCGTTCACGCACATCAACGAGAATTTTCAACAAATGTTCGTTGAGCTCTTTGGCGGCGGCCGCGGCGAGATGATTTTGATTGACGAAGACGACGTACTCGAGTCTGGAATCGATCTGATTGCCCAGCCTCCCGGAAAGCGGCTTCAAAACGTTCTTCTGTTGTCTGGCGGCGAAAAGGCCATGGCCGCAATAGCGCTGGTGCTGGCGATCTTCCAGTACCGACCTTCCCCCTTCTGTATCCTCGACGAAGTCGATGCTCCCCTTGACGAGATGAACGTCGGACGCTTCTCTGATAAAGTGATCGCGATGAGCCGGGAGACTCAGTTCCTGGTCATCACTCACAATAAGCGTACGATGGAGTCGGCTCGCGCCCTGTATGGGGTGACTATGGAAGAGCCGGGCGTTTCAAAGCTGGTCTCGGTCAAGTTCGAGTAGATGACTAAAGAAACAACACAGAGTCAACACCCATACAACGACGCGGCAGTTGCCAGACGGTATCTCGCGCGTTTTCTCGTGGTGGTAGTGATTGTGGGATTGACTGTGGGTTCTTTGCGGGCGCAATTGGCTGGGCCTGCGCCCCGAGGGTTCGGCTACAAATTCGAAAACAAGCGGTTCGATATTTCTTTGATAGAGATTGATGTTGCCGCGGATGGAAGCGGGCAGCTTCGATTCAAGAAAGGCGAATCTGACGATATAATCGATCGCAATTTCAAGCTTCTTGCCGCGACGTCATCGCGGCTTCGGTCGTTATTCGAAGAAACCCAATTCCTTGGTTCGGAAGAAAACTACCAGGACAAGAAGGACTTTTCGCATCTGGGCTGGCACTCGCTTTGGCAACGTGAAGGCGAACACGAGCGAACGGTTCGGTTCAATTACACAACTAATCCGCGAATCAAAGAGCTGACTGACATCTTTTACGGGATTGCGACACAGGAAATCGACTTATTCGGGCTGGAGACCGCGATGCAATTTCAGCCGCTGGATGTTCCTCGTCTTCTCGAGCTGCTTGAAAATGATCTCAGACTCGAGCGCATTGCCGAGCCGGACCGACTGCTGAAGCCGCTTGGCGAGATGCGCTCCGACCCCTCGATGCCCCTGATCGCTCGAAACCACGCGGGTAGAATGGTTGACGATATCAAGAAGGGTAAGTTTAAATCCCCTATGAAGAAGTGACGGTTTGGACCGGGTGCTCAAGGAGTTCTGAGTTCCGGGTTCTGAGTTCGGAGTCCTGAGTTGGACGCACTCAGAACTCAGTCTCCTCTAGTGCTGTTCTGTTTGATCCCGATGTTCATACCAAAGGGAAAAGCGCTGCACGAAAACCTCGCGACGACGTACGTGTTGGTCGACGCGCTGGTGGCCGATTTATGCGAAGGCGGATTCTCGGGCATCGTGGAAATGGTGCTGCGAGACACCGACGCTCAGATACTCATCTCGTCGGGCAAGGTCGTGGGGGTGCTGGAACAGCGAGGTCTTGATGGCAAAACCGGGGCGCTGAACCGGCGGCTCTATCAGCGAGCTACAGTCCCGGAGCTTGCGGCGCGCGCGCGATACGAGCGGGGCCGCATTTCGATTTTCGCGTGTTCGGGGGAGACCGCGCTTGCGGCTGCGGGTCTTGCCGGCGCCGAACAGCTCTATGCGGAGCTGACCACCGACTTTGCAGATCTCCAGAAAATGATCTCGAAGCTGTCGCGCGAGCGCGAGCGCCAGTGGTTCATCGAGATGAGACTGGGTGACGGCTCATCAGCGCTGCTTCACCTGAAAGATGACCGCTGCCGTGTGATCACCTTGCATCCGGAATCGGGCCAGCACGAGATCGAAACGGCGGGCATCGCCGATAACCCCGCGCTTGCCGCTTTGCTCGAAACTTGCGCGAAGGTGGGCGGAACCTTTGACGTATACTTCCGCGGAGTCGACGACGACGCCAAGCCCGTGGAGCTTGTTCTGCCTCCGCCCGTCGAACCCGAAACCGCAAAAAGAGCCGCGGAGGTCGAGGAAGCCGCTCCGGCTCAACCACCCGAGCCGGTTGTTCCACAAGAGGTAGAGAAACTAAGGGCGGCTTATAGTTCGGTCGAAGCCGCGGCCGCGAGCGGCGCCGCCACTTCCGCCAGTGCCGAAGCTGCGGACCGCGATCCAATCCCGCAAAGCGCTCGCGAAATTGCCGAAGCTCGGCTGGCTGCGTTGAGCCGAGAGGCGGGCGTCGACGACCCGGAATCGAAGCCGGTCGCCGAACCGGTCTGGCAGCCGGTTCTGGCCGATGAATCGCTCGCCGAGGTGTTTGAAGAAGCCGAAGTACTCGCAGCCCCTCCCGAGCCAATTCCCGAGCCCAGAAAGGAAGAAGCCAAGGTCAGTAAGGACGAGGCTGCCGCTCCGCAAGACAAGACTGGGGCCAGGAAAGAAGAACCGGCTGTTACCGCGCCGGCACAGCCTGCTGCCGGGCCGCGGAACACTGCCGGGCTGTCGGCCATTCGAAGCGAAGTACAGGCCGCAACCGACTTCGCAGAGTTGACCGAAGCTCAGATCATGAATGAAGTGAAACGGCTGGGCGGAGAGATCGCCCGGACTATCGAAGATGCTTGCCGGGCGATCGAGCAGCGAGACTCATTTTCAATTTACCTCAGGGCCGGGCAGCTCAAAGTAGCCGATCGCTATCCGTTTCTCGATCCATTTGGAGCCGAGTTCGAATACCTGTCGGGAGAGATTGCGTTCATCGGAAGCGCCGCGCCGTGGGAGTTCATCGAGGGACTCACCGAAGCACTGAAACTAGCGGTGCAGGGCGTCGCACAAGCAAGCACTCAAGGTCCGCGTATCCGCGCACAAATCGCGGAAGATCTACAGCGGCTGCTCGAGAAGAATCGTGCAGCGTTTGTAGAGTACGGACTCGACGGCTCAATCGATCAAATCATCAACGCCTAGAAACTCGAGGGCCTCTTCGAAGGCACGAGGATCATCCCCAAAAGAGTCTATCCATTTGTCGGCCGGCCACACTCTCCACCAGCTCAACTGGCGCTTGGCATAGTGCCTCGTGTCGAGCTTCATTTGTTCAAGGGCGTTTTCGCGTGTCCGCTGTTTGAGCAGGTACTCGACTACGCGACGGTAGCCGTGCGCGGCGAACGCTTTGGCTTCAGGCGGAACGCCCGACTCAATGAGCGCTCGAACTTCTTCAACTAAGCCCGCGCGGAACATCATCTCCGAACGATGATTGATTCTCTGGTACAACTCCTGACGAGGTGGGTTCAACGCGATGACGCGAATTCGATCGGCGACTTCGGGGGCGGCCGGGGTTTGAGGTTGAACGTCGGACAAGCGACAGCGGGTTTGAAAGCGGTACTCCAGGGCGCGCATTGTTCTGGACCAGTCGCGCGGGCTTATGCGCCTGGCGGAGGTCGGGTCCACTCGCTCGAGTATTCTGTGCAGATGTTCTACGCCGCGACTTCGCCGGAGCTCGACCAGGCGTTCGCGAAGGTTCAAATCAGTCGGTGGGCTTTCGAACAAAGGACGCACGAGGGCTCGAAGGTAGAAGCCGGTTCCTCCGACGAGAATCGCGGTTTTGCCTCTGGACTCGATGTCGCGGATGGCGTTGGCGGCGAGCCTGGCATACTGGCCTGCGGTAAAGTTTTCAGTTGGGCTGACGATGTCGATGAGGTGATGAGGCACACCGCGGCGTTGGCTGGGCGGGACCTTTGCGGTGGCTACGTAGAGGCCTCGGTAGACCTGAACCGAATCCAGATTGACGATCTCGCCATCGAGGGCTAAGGCGAGGTTGATTCCAAGTTCACTCTTGCCCGAAGCTGTCGGTCCTACAATGACGGGCACAGTTGGAGCAGGTATCCTCCCCACGAGGGGATGGTAACACACGGAAGTTCTGAGTTCCGAGTTCTGAGTCCTGAGTCCTGAGTCCTGAGTTTTGAGTTAGTGCCTGAGACTTTAGTGCTGAGTGCTGAGACTTGAGTCTGAGTGCTGAGTGCTGAGTGACAACCCCAATGGGGTTGAAGATCAGAGCCCAGGGTTGCCGTCCGCGGCTACCCTGGGTGGTCCGGCATCTTCCATCCAACCCCGAAGGAGTTGTAGAAGGGGACTTATTCGAGGAAGCATCTACGCCTTCTACAACCCCTTCGGGGTTGCGTCGCCTTTGGACTTTCTACCCAGGGTAGAGTCGAAATAATAATTCTTCTCATATCGCTCTCCTTTAACGGAACGATAGAAAAATAATTCTTCAACTACCCTTATCTCTCGCTCCTTCAAAGATCGGTCGGGCCGCTCAGTCTCGCAGTGCGATACATCTCAAGAACGCCGTCACTCGAACCGACTTCCCGGGTTCAGGTGAATCCCGTTAGCAAAATCCCAGGCCGACATCCTTCGCTTGCCCTCGGCCTGTACCTCCTCGACACGAATCCGGGATTCCCCTCCGCAAGCCACGGTGAAGCCTTCATGCGAAGCTTCAACAACCGTTCCGGGTTCATAGTGGAAACCGGCCGCTTGCGCGTCGGTCTCTTGAGCCTTGGCTCGCCAAAGCGTCAGCCGGTGTCCTTTCAATGCCGAATAGCTGCCGGGCCAGGGTTGGAACCCACGAACTCTGTTCGCGATCCGCTGGGCGCGGTCGTTCCAATCAATCCGGCCGTCTTCGCGCTTCAGCATCGGTGCATAAGACGCCTGAGCGTTATCCTGTGTTTCAGATTTAATGAATCCCCGCTCAATCAGCGGCAAGGTCTCGGACAAAAGGTCAGCACCGAGGCGCGAAATCCTGACAGTAAGCTCCGGAGCCGACTCGTCGGGGCCTATGTCGATGCTTCTCGTGGCCAGCATCGGACCAGTATCCATCCCTGCATCCATTTGCATGATGGTGACGCCGGTCTCTTTTTCTCCGTTCGCAATTGCCCAGTTTATTGGCGCGGCGCCTCGGTATTTTGGCAGCAGAGAGGCGTGAACATTTATGCAGCCAAGTCGCGGTATCGCGAGCAGCCACGCGGGCAGAATTTTTCCATAGGCCGCGACGATGCAAACATCCGGCGCTATCGTCTCGAAAACTGCTCGGACCTCGTCGTTGTTCTTTAACCTGGAAGGCTGGTGAACTGTTATGCCGCGCTCTGTTGCGAGCTGCTTCACTGCGGGCGCGTGTAGGTGTTTGCCGCGCCCGGATGGTCTATCGGGCTGTGTGAATACTGCCGGGACGTTGTGACGATCCTCGATGAGCCGTTTGAGAATTGTTGCGGCCAACTCGGGCGTCCCCATGAAGATCATCTTCATACGAACAGCTAAACACAAAGGGTCGAGGAGACCAAGGCAGTAGGAAGTAGGAAGTAGGAAGTAGGCAGTAGGCGGTAGGCAGTTCCTGGTTTCTGGTCTTGGTTTCGTGTTGAGCAATGAATCTCTTCAATTTGATTACAACCAGAAACCAGAAACATCCTCCCTTACAAACCAGAAACCCGAACATCCTCCCTTCCTCTTCCATTGCGCCGCCTCGAAGCGCACACCTATAATCGCAATTTACGCTTCGTTGAAACTCGATTGTTGCTCGTGGCGTAAGGCGGATAAAGCAACCCAAATGGCAAAAGTTGAACTCAAGGGCATAATGCCGCCTCTCACGACTCCGTTCGATGAACGGGGCGACGTAGATTTCGAGGCCCTCGCACGCAACCTCCAACGCTACAACACAACCGGCCTCGCCGGATATGTGCTCCTCGGCTCCAATGGCGAAGCTGTTCACCTTACGCGTGAAGAGCGTTTTCGCGTAATCGAAACTGTAAAGGCGAACTCAACCAGTCAGCACCTGCTTATCGCAGGGGTCAATGAATTCTCCTCCCGCGCAGCGCTTGAGGCGTCGCGCCACGCACAGGACGCGGGAGCCGATGCAGTGCTGGTCATCACGCCTTACTTTTACAAGTCTCGAATGAACGCTGATTCACTGTCGGCCTTCTTCAATGAAGTCGCCGACGCGTCGCCTCTGCCGGTCCTGATCTACAACGTTCCTCAAAACACCGGAGTCACCATAGACTCATCCACGATCGCCACTCTCGCAGCTCATGAAAACATCGTGGGTGTCAAAGACAGCGCTGGAAACTTCGGCGCGATCGCCGAAACGATCAGACTTTCACCGCCCGGCTTTGCTGTCATGTCAGGCAACGGAGGAATTCTGTATCCGGCGCTTGCGATGGGTGCGACGGGAGCGGTTCTCGCCGTGGCGTGCGCGGCGCCTCGAGCGTGCGTCGAGTTGTTCGAAGCAGTAGCCGCCGGAGATCACAATAAAGCGAAGGACCTGCAACGGCGGATCGCGCCGGTGTCGCATGCGGTGACTGCAGGGTTTGGAGTTGCAGGGCTGAAGGTCGCCCTCGACCTCGCGGGGTTCGATGGTGGATTTACGAGGTCGCCGCTAGGTACAATTTCCGAAGCCGATTCGCGAAAGATCGCAACCATTATGAAAGAGAGCCGCCTGTTCTCTGAGCTGGACTAACGGCTCAAAGGTTGCCTTGGGCTTCGACTGGGGATGCCGATGAATCAAGTAGACTGTAGCGATCTGGAAGCTGCCGCGAGCAAAATCACCGACGCTCTGCGATTCACCGACGTTCCCCAATCCACTCGCCTGTTCACCGACTTCCTTTACGATTACCAAAAAGTATCTCGCTTCTATCCCAACTTCGCTCGGGGCGACAATTCTTTTGCAGACCGCGCAAAGCAGGTTGGCGCGGGCAAGTTCGACCGAGAGCGAGTCGCATCAGCGCTCGAGCAGATCAACAGGCGCGCAGGTTCACCAGACCTTACGTTCGAGCACATCAATATGCTTCGCCGGCCCGGTTCGGTGGCGATCGTGACCGGTCAACAGGCGGGACTGTTCACTGGACCTTTGTATACGGTCCACAAAGCGCTCACCGTAATCAAGCTTGCCAGTTGTCTCCGCGAGCAGGGCGTCGAGGCGGTTCCGGTGTTCTGGATCGCAAGCGAAGATCACGATTATCAGGAAGTGAGCTACTGCACGGTGCTGGATCAGAACGGGAAACTGGTGCGCGTCCAGTACGAGCCCGAGGGTCACAAGCCGGATACCCCGGTCGGCCGCGTACAGCTCTGCGACGGCATCGCGCGGACGATCGACGTGTTGATCTCGGATCTTCCACGCTCTGAGTTCGCTGAAGGAATCGAAGCCGACTTGCGCGAGTGTTACGCTCCAGGCACCGGCTTTGCCGAAGCGTTTGCGAAAATCATGGCAAGGTTGTTTCGCGAGTACGGAGTGGTGCTGCTGGATCCGCTCGACGAACAATTGAAGGAAGTCGCTTCTCCTCTTTATGCAGCCTCGCTCGAACAGAGCGCTGAGATAGCGAAAGCGCTGGTGACGAGAAGCGCTCAACTTGAATCGGCGGGCTATCACGCGCAGGTCCACGTTTCAGAGGACATGGTTCCGTTGTTCATCATGGATGACGGGCGCAGAGTCGCGCTCACTCGTCAGGGGGACACTTTCACAATAAAAGGAAGTGAGCGAAAGTTCAGCAAAACGGAGCTTGCGGAGCTTTCAAGGAAGTGTCCGAACTGTTTCAGTCCCAATGTGACGCTGCGTCCGGTGGTTCAGGACTTCCTCTTGCCGACTGCCGCCTACATTGGCGGTCCGGCGGAGATCGCTTACTTTGCGCAGATCAATGCGGTCTACGAAGTCCTTGGACGGGTTGAGCCGTGCGTGCTTCCGCGCGCGAGTTTTACGCTGGTCGAAGGACGGCATCAAAAAACCATGCGCAAGTATGGACTCGAGCTGCAGGACTTCTTCGATGGCTTGCATGCCGCGGTCACCAAAGTCGTAGAACGGAGTCTGGATCGCGACACAGCCAATCGGTTTGCACAGACCGAAAAAACTCTCAATGAACAGCTCGATCAACTCGAAGCGGCATTGAGAAAGACGGACGCTACGCTTTCGGAATCGGTTCAAGGCGCCCGCGCAAAGATCCTTTATCAACTCGAACACCTCAGGACTAAGTTCGTCCATTCAAGCGCGCGTCGTGAAGAAGCGATCTTCAGGCAGGTCGAGCGTGCTTACACTACGTTATATCCGAACAAAAACCTGCAGGAGCGCGAGCTCAACATCTTTTACTTCCTCTCTCGGTACGGCCCGAGCCTTGTTCAGGAACTGTACGAGGCGACGGAGGTAGGCTTCTCGAATCATAAACTGCTTTTCATCGGCGGGGCCGCCTCGCAAGTCGTGAACTCACAGTAATGCCTCGCTTGTACCGTTGCCGCAAACATCCCGCACAGATAAACTCCTGAGTTCTGAGTAGTGAGTGCTCAGTGTCCGGCACTGGTCATCGTTTTAACGGCATTTGGACCCGTTGACTCTTTGTCGCGGAATTGGCTGAAGAGAAATGGCAAATAAAGCAGACGTGATGTATTCGAGCCGCATCGCTGTGTTGATAATGTCGGCAGCAATCCTGCTTGTGGCGGTAGTCGATCTACCTTCGCTCGCACAGAGGCGACCCGGCACTTCAGGCAACAGCGGCGTATCCGAAGAGAGCAAGGTGAGAGCGGTTGAACAAATGCTCTCCACTGATCAGAGTGAAAGCAGGATATCGAATCCTGATGCGCTCGCCGAAGATTTCACCTACGTTCGATCAAACGGCAAGGTTCTCACCAGGCAGCAATTCGTCGCAGACTTCAAGCCGGGCAAGCGTCGCAACGAGAAGTACTCCACCGCGGATGTCAAGGTTCGAGCTTACGGAACGTGGGCTCTTGTTTCCGGCGTTGCCGATATCGTCGCCAGGTACAACGACGCTGCTCTGGTCAGATACGATGGCGAAGATTTGATTGGGCGGTTTCGTTTCATCAAAATATTCGCGAAGAGGGCGGGGCGCTGGCAGTGCGTGAGTTGGCAAGTCACAAAGATCGGAGAGAACATGGAAAACGAATCGATGACACAATCCGGTTTGCGATACGTCGAGTTGGTTGAAGGGACGGGCACGAGTCCGAAATCGGGACAGACGGTGACCGTCCACTACACGGGCACGCTCGAGAACGGGAAGAAATTCGACAGCTCAGTCGATCGAGGCGAGCCGTTTCAATTTCGCATCGGGATCGGCCAGGTGATCAAGGGATGGGACGAAGGCGTGATGACGATGAAGATCGGAGGAAAACGCAAACTGATAATTCCGCCTGAGCTTGGCTACGGCGCGAGGGGTGCAGGCGGAGTGATCCCGCCCAACGCGACTCTGATCTTTGAAGTCGAGCTTCTGGGGGTCAAGTAGCGCAGCCCGCCGAGTCGCAACTCGGCACTCATCACTCAGCAACTTTCACCATGTCGCATCAACACAAGCATGCATCTGACAAGCGGGCTCTGACCGTTGTGCTCTGGTTGACGGTTGCGTACATGTTGGCTGAGGCAATCGGCGGGTTCCTGACAAACTCTCTGGCATTGTTGTCCGATGCGGGACACATGCTGACCGACGTAGCGGCGTTGGGTCTCGCTATGCTGGCGTTGTGGTTTGGTGGCAGGCCGGCAACCGAATCGAAGACCTACGGTTACTATCGAATGGAGATCCTGGCGGCCCTCGCCAATGGCGCAGCACTGCTTGCAATCTCGTTGTTCATCATCTACGAAGCGTACGAACGAATAAAGCAGCCGCAAACCGTGGCGGGTTTCGAGGTCCTGTTGATCGCCGGAGGTGGCCTTATCGTGAATGCAGTGAGCGCGTGGCTGCTGCATTCGGCATCCGAGGAGAACCTCAACATGCGCGCCGCGTTTCTTCACGTCATCAGCGATGCGCTTGGCTCGGTTGGGGCAATAGTTGCCGGTCTGTTGATCTGGCTTCGCGGCTGGACCATCTCGGATCCGATCGCCAGCGTGTTGATGTGTCTGTTGATCGTGTACAGCTCGTGGCGACTCATGCGCGAATCAGTCAATATTCTGCTCGAGGGCACACCTTCTCACATCAACGTCAGGACGGTAGTTGAATCGATGGAGCGCGTACCTGGCGTGATCGACGTTCACGACCTGCACGTCTGGACGATCACTTCGGGCAAGGAGGCGTTGTCGGCCCACGTGACTATCGACCCTGCTGCGTCGCACAAGCAGGCACTCGAAATGCTCCAGGAGAAACTGAGGTCCGGTTTCAACATAAGTCACATGACTATTCAGCTCGAGACGCCGGACGAGGCCGCAGCTCTTGCAGGCAAACTTTATCAGATCGCCAAAAAGGATAAGGGGACTTCGGAAGTTCTGAGTTCTGAGTCCTGAGTTCTGAGTACTGAGAATGCCTGGGTCGCGTTATCGCCTTCGATTATTCAATCTCAAGAACTCAGAACTCAGAACTCCAACCATTCCCCAGATGATTCAGAACCAGATAGTCCAGCCCGTCGTGCATGCCAAGCCTCGCATGGGGTATACCGCAACACCGATTGTCGTGTTATTCGCTCTCGGCATTGCAAGCGCCTGGCTTTACTTCTGGGGACGGGATCTCCACCGCTTCACGCAATGGATCGCTGCGTACTTCGGACTGTACATTGTTCAGCTGGCAATCTATGCCTTGGCCTGCGCCCTGATCTGGAATCGATCGCTAAAAGATTTCGTTCGCTCTAACTGGATTTTGAGTCTATGCGTCCTGGGCTTCGCCCTTGTGTTTAGATTGACGCTGGTGTGGCAGCAGCCGTATCTATCCGACGACGTTTACCGCTACGTTTGGGACGGTAGGGTTCAGGCGGCCGGAATCAATCCGTATTCCTACGTGCCCGAAGACCCACAGCTTGCCCGGCTCCGCGACGCCGACATCTTCGCTAAAATCCCGGCCCTCGACAGACGGTGGATCACCCCGTATCCGCCCGCTGCACAGCTCGCGTTTCGTGCCGTCTACCTGATCAGGCCCTCGAGTGTCACGGCCTTCAAGTCCGCTTCGGTTTTCTCTGACATGCTCGCAATTGCCGCGCTCATGTTTGCGCTTAAACGTATTGGCGATAATCCCGCTCGTGCAGTCGTGTTCGCATGGCATCCACTGTTGATATTCGAGTCCGCACACAGCGGTCACGTTGAATCCATGTTCATCGCTTTTGTGACAATTGGTCTTGCGGCCTGGAGTGCTCGGGCCGGACCGGTTAAGAAAAGCGTGGTGGCCGGCACCGCAATATCGCTGGCAACACTAGTAAAGTTTTATCCGGCTCTCGTACTCCCGGCATTCGTGTCAGGCTCATCAGATTCGAACAGTATTCTCGAAAGGATATTCAGGACCGTGTTCAATCGTCGAAGCCTTGCGCTGGTCGCCGGATTCGCGGGCGCGGCGATCCTGTTCTGGTTGCCCTACGCCGGTGCAGGCAGTCGAATGTTCACCTTCGTGAGTGATTACATCGTTGGTGAAGGTTTTTCAGGAAGCGGCAGCCGATATTTCGGTCTGGAACTTCTGACGGCAGTGGCGCCAGTGCCTGCAGTAGCCTTCCTGATCGCAGGTGCCTTGGTCATCTTATGGGCCGCGGTGCACATCGCATTAAAGACTAAAAAGGACGTTCGGGACGTTGCGTCGGGTTGTCTAGCTCTTGTGGGTCTATACTTGCTGATCACAAGTCCGCGCTATGCCTGGTACTATGCGTGGCTGCTGCCGTTCCTTTGCTTTGTACCGAGCGCCGGCTGGCTTTATCTTGCGAGCGCAGGCGCGTTGCTTTACTTGCTGTGGTACACGCCGCTGGTCTATCCGAATGTGCCGCTGTGGTTGGGTTGCGGGGTTTATCTGCCGGCGATAATGCTGCTTGTCTTCGAGCGGTGGTCTAAGATGCGACGCGAAGAATCACCTGTTGGAGAGTCTACAGCGAAGGAACGAACGGGCGACCAAGTTCTGAGTTCTGAGTCCTGAGTTGGGCGTTTCAAACCCCTTCCATGTTGAAACGGTTTTCGAACGGTCAGGCAGCGCTCAGAACTCGCACTCAGAACTCAGAACTCAGAACTCAGAACTTGTTGAGGTGCGGGGACACGGAGAATAAATGAACAGCAGCTTTGAATTCGATTTCGCGCCAAGGCTCGAAGGCAAGGTTGTGCTAGTGGCGGGCGCGACCGGCGGCTTGGGGAGCGCTACAGCAGCACTGCTGGCGCGAGACGGCGCAATCGTGTTCGCCGGCTTTCGATCCGATCGAGAGCGAGCCGATTCGTTAAGACGCGAAATAAAGGCGAGCTTCGGGAAAGAAATCAATCTCGTTGAAGGCGACATATCCCAATCTGAAGTGCGCGCGCAGTATATCGAGGCCGCGGACGCCGCAGACGGCGGCTTGTACGGCATGGTTTGCTTTACCGGTGATCCGGCTCGCGTCAAGTTCGATGAGGTGAGCGACGCCGATCTGCACGATTCGCTGCAACAGAACTATGTCGCCCCTGTTATGCTCGCGCGGGACGCTGCGTCGCGAATGCAAGCTCGCGGCAACGGAGGGGCAATCGTTCTTCTTTCGACTATGCAAGCGGTGGCGCCGTTCGACTCAAGTATCAATTATGCGGGACCAAAGACCGCGCTGGTCCAGGCGGCAAGGATCATGGCCAAGCAGTGGGGCGGACCCGGCGGTATAAGAGTCAATGTTATAGCCCCAGGCGTGAATCGAGCGGGAATGGCATTGAGGTCCATCGAGTCGGGGAAGTACGATTTCTTTCTCGACCAGAAGATCATTCCACGATTCGGTCGTCCCGAAGACGTTGCTCGTGTTGTGCGGCTTCTGCTCGAGCCTGACAACTACATTACAGGTCAAGTGATCACGGTTGATGGCGGGCTGACACTTCGGCGCGATAGGTAGTAAGTTCTGATCACTGAGTATCGAGTACTGAGTTCTGGGTAAGACGCTATTCGTCTGATGAAGCGCTAATGATTAGACCACCACTGAAGAACAAAACGTTATTCGTTGCCATAGTCCTGCTGCTTGTTCCGTTCGATGCGAGCAGTGCGCGGCAGGAAAAGGTCTCCGTCGAAGTCCAGGCGATGCTTGACCGCATTTCAGCCGATTCGATGAGAGGACATCTTTCCTTCCTGGCCTCCGACCTGCTAGAAGGGCGCTTTACCCCATCGCGAGGTCTCGACACCGCGGCGTTGTACATAGCGGCGCAGTTTCGGCGCGCCGGGCTTGAACCCGCAGGCGACGACGGATACTTTCAGACCGCCAACTGGTTCGTATCACAACCCGATCTCAACGCGCTCGACTTCAAGATCCGCCACGAGGGCCAGACGATCGCAATCAGACCCGATCGTATTAGCTTTCAATTCGAAACCGGACTTGACCTGGATTCAATTGCAGCCTTCAAAGTTGACTACGCCGATGCTGCTACGCTGGCAGCGCTCTCGCCGGATTCGCTGGCGGGCAAGGCGGTGCTCACGGAAATACCGGACTTTCGCCGCGAAGAACGCTCGCGGTGGGGCGAGATGATGCGCGCTCAGACCGAATTTCTCTCGCGGATGTCAGCCGCAAAAGTTGCCGTGGTTTTGTCCGTAGATCGACGCTCGAGTGCCGGAGCCGGCGCCGGTCCCGTCCGCCTGATAGATCCCGAAAGCCGGCCTCCGGCACGAACAGTTGTGGACGTGCCAATGATTACGATTCACGACGCAGCAGTTGCAAGTCTCTTCGACAAACTCAAGCCGGGCCAAACCGCCGCTGAGCTCAAATTGAAACTGCCGCCTCCGGTTGAAACCAAAGTGAAAATCCGAAACGTGATTGGTCTGCTGCGCGGAAGCGACCCCGCGCTGAAGGACACCTACGTGCTCGTGACCGCGCACTATGATCACATTGGAGTCCGGCCTTCGATGGAAGGCGACAACATCTTTAACGGCGCTAACGATGATGGGAGCGGAACGGTTTCAGTGATCGAAATTGCGACTGCGCTGAGTTCCATGAAGGTGAAGCCCAAACGCTCGATCGTTTTCGTTACTTTTTTTGGCGAGGAGCGCGGACTACTGGGGTCTCGTTTTTATGGGCGCCATCCTGTTTTTCAGATAGAAAAGACCGTCGCAGACATCAACCTCGAGCAGGTCGGAAGGACTGACAGCACTGAAGGCCCGCAAGTCGCAAACGCCTCGATGACCGGATTCGATTTCTCAGATGTCGGAATCATTTTCAAGACTGCCGGCGAGCTGACCGGAATAACCGTCTACAAGCACGAACGCAACAGCGACGCGTATTTTGGCAGGAGCGACAATCAGGCACTTGCGGACCAGGGAGTTCCTGCTCACACCTTGTGTACGGCGTTTGACTACCCCGACTATCACGGAGTGGGCGATCATTGGGAGAAAATAGATTACGAAAATATGGCCCGGGTCGATCGGATGGTAGTACTTGGCCTGACGATGATAGCGAACAACCCTGAGGCGCCTAAGTGGAATGAGGCTAACCCGAAGGCTGCTCGGTATCTGAGTGCGTGGAAACTACATCACCCGGCTTCGACTGTTACTCAACAGTAGATGTTCGGCACGACATGTCTCGCCATGAAGATCTCCGGCACTCACTCAAACTCTTCCAGCGAGATGTAATGTTCCACGGTCAAGGAGCTGATCTTCCTGCTCGATTCGAGGTAGAGCATCGGATCGGCCCGCAATTCGTCGAGCGTTTGCTCCAAAACGCCATCGTGATCCAGCGGATCCTCGACAACCCAGATCTCGCGATACCGATCGATTGAGCCTACATCAATCAGATCATCCGCTCGAAGCAATCCGCCGCTGAGATCTACTCGAACAGGAAAGCTCTCACCCGCCGCCTTGCTCCACACGACCTTCTCGACCGCTCCTCGATTATCCGCCCGAGCGTAGTGCCTGATCGGAAAGAAGCTCATTGGTGAAGCGTGCAGGATCACTTCATCCGAAGCATAGGAGGAGGGCAAGACTGAAGCTGCCTCGCTGTAAGGCCGGTCAGCGTTCTGCGAGTGTCTGGCTGCCCTAATCACAGGAGCGGTTACGAACGCCAGCAAGACAATCAAGCTGAAAACTCTCCTGACGCGAAGCAACGACAACCCGATCAACATCTCGACGCCAAGCACAAAAGGCAAGAAATATCGTTGAACAAAAAAACTGTAGTGCTGAAGCCAATTCGAAATAGCGAATATCAACGCGATCGGAACAATGAAATAGGTCGCTGAAAATATCAGATGTCGCAGCGTTGCTCGGTCCGCCCTCATCTGTGTTCCGAATCCAAAACACGCGGCACCAAACAACAATAACGAAAGAGACAACAGCGTCTTATTGCCACACAGGAACGCCACAACATCGAACAGCGAGCGAATGCCGGGACGTCCAGCCCACAAGAAACCTCCAGCGGCAACTCGCATGGCTGATTCATTCCGAAAAACAGGGATCAGCGGCAAGCAACTCACTAAGACAATCGTGATGCAGACGGCGTACGCTCGCGCATTTCGAAGAGACGGGCGGTAGATGATCAACGCCAAGACCTGAATGCCAACTATCAGGAAACCAAACCAGTGGGCGTACAGCATCAGAACGGTCACGACGCAATACAGGATCTTCCTGAGTCGGATACGAGGCGCACCATCCGAAGCACGCATCAAGAGCCCGAACCACAAACCGGTTGAAAGCACGCTCAGCATCAGCAGCATCGAATACGCGCGGACCTCAGAGCTGTACCCGATCGCCGGCAGCGAAACCGCCATGAGGAGGCAGCAAATTCCGCCTAGTTTCTTGCCGCCGATTGCGCGCGCCGCGAAATAGGTGGCCGGGATCACCGCGCACCCGAAAAGCAGCGAGAGCATTTTTATCTCAGAATCCGTTTGGCAAATCTTCAGCCAGAAGTGGAGGACTACGATGTACAAGGGAGGGTTCGCATCGGCGCCGGCGAAAAGGGTCCGCAGCATCTCGCAAAATGACTGCCTCGCGATTACGCAACTGTACAGCTCGTCATACCAGAGATCGGATCGCATTGCGGGTGACCACCATCGCAAACAGAAACCAAGGGCGGTTAGCGTCAGAACGAACATCCATTCTCGATTGGTCAAACCGAAGACACGGCGTGGGACTCGGTGCGCGAAGACAAACGGTCGGCCGCTTAGAGCGCGTACGCCGGCCGCATCAGCTCGGAGCGTTGATTCGGTCGTTTCGCGAGGCAACGACAATCTCAAAATCGTTACCAAAGAGTCATGAGTTTGCCCTGCGGATCAACAGGGACTTGTCCACTGGCGGGGCAGCCGTCGGCCCTTTAAGTGAGCGGGCAGACAGATACACGTAATCGGCTTTTCGTAAGCCTGGAAATAGCCGTAATTCACTATGGCGTTATTTTTGGGTTTCCACTGAAGGGGAGAGGACATGCGTCTCGCAAGTAATTCGCTTAAGCTTGTGAATTGGTTCCGGAAGTTTTTTGTAGAGTAGTGAGTCCTATATTGGTAACGAAACAGTGAGTTGGCGCTCTCCCTGCAATGCATGATTTGGGTTAGGTCGGGTTCCACCCCAGCTCGGTTGGCAGCTATTGGCTGGGGCCGGTCAACTCAAAAGAATGCGCTGAGAACTCTAATGTTGACCGAGATCATCGGCCCGTGAATAATGTACCTCGTCGAGCTGCCCCGGCGTCTGGTTCTGGAGGTTCGCAATGCGCGCAACCCTTTGGTCCACCCTCTCACTATTGATGCTCGCCGTGGCATTCATGTCGACCCAGTCTTTGGTGCTCGCGGGTCCATTGCAGTCGACCGGTACGATAACCAGTGTCGTACCTACCTTTGGACCTCAGGGCACTACCGTGTCAATTCGGGGAGCCGGGCTCGGAATCGGCGGCGTCCGCTGGGCCAAGTCAGTTAGCGGCGAAGAAGCTCCCGGGCACGTCGTATTCGGAGGCGGTGCAGCCGGCGATGTTCTGTTCTGGGGCGAAGATCTTATCAGCGTCAAAGTCCCGGCAGGCGCGATCACTGGTCCAGTGCGGATTGTGTGGCCCGATGGCCACTCGGTTGTCGCGGTCAGCGATTTCGAAGTTTACTATTCAAGTTCCCGGGAGTCGGCCGAGCCCGTCGACCGATCCTTTGATCTCCACTCAAGGGACGAACGCAACCAATCGGGAGCGCAACCGGCCGCACCAGAATGGACTCCTCCAGAGCGATCCGAGTTTTCCTTTGCGGATCCATGGTTCACAGGGCTTGCGCCAGGTCAGCGAACTTTTCTTGGTGAGCACGGTTGGGATGCTTTCTGGTTTGGAAATCCGTTCACGTTTAACGGCACCGATCGATTTTTTGATGACGGGTTCTTCCATTTTGGACACGATCGAGGCTTTGACACGTTCGGTTTTCAAAGACTGTTCTTTTTCGATTCGTTACATCGCGGTCTAGCACACCGCAGATTCATCCACCCAGGTTTCGCAAATCGCAGCCAGACGCCGACGAGTATCAGGCCGTTCTGGTTTTTCCGGAGGTAGAGAATGAAACGCGTCACGTCGCTTATTGCTGCCTTCCTGCTCACGCTGTTGATTGGAGTAATCGCAATGGCGCAGGACGGTGGAGGCAAGCCGGTCCTCGGGATCAAGGCTTTTGAAAACCCACCCAACTATTACCACTCGACCATCGGCACAGGAATGTCTGATCTGTTCACCACAGAGCTGATGAAAACCAACAAGTACAAAATCGTCGAGCGCGAAGCATTGGGCGACCTCGCCAATGAAGTCGATCTTGGAAAATCAGGCTACGGCGACAAAGCGACTGCAACGCCAAAAGGCCATTTCAAAGGTCTCGAATATCTTTTTGTTTGCAAGGTGACCAACTTCGGCGAGAAGGAGCGTAAGGTTGGTACAGGCGGAATCGGTGGTCGAGTCTTTGGCGGACTGGGCACGCGCCAGAGTGCGGCTTATGTTCGACTCGATTTCAGAATCGTAGACGCAACTACGCGTGAAGTCGTGTACGCCGGATCGGGAGAAGGCGAAGACAAAACTACCGGCGTCTCGCTAGACGGCGGCGCATTCGGCAAGGGAGCCGGGGCAGTTGATTTCTCGGACCGCTCCTTCCTTGACAGCCAGGTTGGCCGCGCCACGATGAAAGCGATCGGCGACGTAATCCAAAAGATGGATCACAACTTCCTGTCGTCTCGCACCTCGGGCTCGGGTCAGATAAAGGCGCAGGAGGCCGCCGCGCGAGAAACTGCCGAGGCTGCGGCCTCGCAAGCTCCGGGAAAAATTCTCGCGGTCATAAGCAATCAGCTCATCATCCTAAATCTTGGATCGAGCACTGGGCTTAAGCTCGGAGACAAGCTAAAGGTCTTCAAAGAGCAAAGCATCACCGACTCGAAAGGCAAGGTCGTTTACACCGAGGAAAAAGAAGTAGGTTTGATCGTTGTAACCGAAGTGCAAGCCGACCGGTCGAAGGCAGCGATTGTGTCGGGCAGCGGCTTCTCCGAAGGGCTTGTCGTCCGAAGACAGTAAGCCGCTCAACGAAGCTCTCACGAATCATCGCGGTACCACTTCGCGGGTGCCGCGCGGACCTAATTTGTTAACTCACCCTGAGTGTCGAGTAGTGGGTTGGAATCCCGAAGCGGTTGCAGAATCTCGCGGTTGGCCCCGCGAACGAGCCCAGCATAAACTGATCGACAAGCTAGCACCGACCGCGATTCAAGTTCACTGCCGGCTTGAACAAAGGACTGATCGGGCTGGGACTGGCAAGCAACAGCAGCCCTCATTTATACGGAGGTGATTCTATGATTTCAGGTGCTCACACAGTGATCTACAGTGCCGATGCCGAAGCGGACCGCGTGTTTTTCAGAGACGTCCTGGGTTTTTCGTCGGTTGACGCCGGTCACGGCTGGCTGATCTTTG
Organism: Blastocatellia bacterium; assembly: GCA_035315885.1. Taxonomy (GTDB): domain Bacteria; phylum Acidobacteriota; class Blastocatellia; order UBA7656; family UBA7656; genus DATFXM01. The sequence goes on along the minus strand of DATFXM010000029.1, from coordinate 7,126 downwards.
CGCTCCCACCTGCGGAGTTGGCGTTTCATCCCGACGACGAAAACGGCGCTCATGAATTGTATTTAATGTGTAGTGACCTGGAGAGCGAGATGGCGGCACTAGAAAAGAAGGGCGTTCAGTTTACTGACATACAGGAAGCTCCGTGGGGATCTATAACCAGAATCAAGCTGCCGGGTGGAGGTGAGATTGGCTTGTACGAACCCAAGCACCCCACTGCAATGGGACTACAAAGCTCACATTGAGTGAATGGCAGTGTGCGCTGTTAGGATATCGGCTCAGGCGCGCGTCTCTGAGGGCTGTCATCGTGCGGTCGAAAATTTTTTTGATAATTACGAAAATCTTAGCCGATGTTTACCGATCGACGTGTCCCCTCCTGATAATTTTTGTGCTATGATTCCCGCGCTCGTAACGAGGTGATTACGAGAATGCTCCATCCCTCACAACCAACTGAGCAGACCAACTGCGCCCCCGGTCCTCATTCTGCTCGAGGGCAGATGATATATGAAGCCTATGAAAACCAATGGCAGCAGTTCGGACTCGATCATCGGTCGCGGGGTTGAGGTAACTGGCGATCTTCTGTTTGCTGGCGAGCTTCAGGTCTCGGGAAAGGTGACCGGCACACTTACGTCACAGGATGGCACTCTGATAATTGAGGCTACCGGAGAGGTGGACGCTCAGGTGGATGTGAGCGTGTGCGTAATCAGGGGGAAGTTTCGGGGCAACGTCAAAGCGAAGTCGAGAATTGAGGTTTATAAGTCGGCTCGCGTTGGCGGCGAGGTTGCCACGCCAGTCCTCCTGATCGAAGAAGGAGCGGAGTGCAATGCGGCAATAATGATGGCCTCTCAGGCTATGGCTAAAGGGCAGGGATGAAATCCGATGGAGAGAGCATAGAGGCGAACTTCAGCCTGCGCCAAAGAATCGAAGGCGCGGTAGGCCTCACCCGTGGACTGGGCCGCGGACTAGTCGATTCCAGCAATGCGCTTTTGCGGCGGGTAACCAAAGCGAAGCCGAAACCAGAAGTCGTCGACACCTCGCTACGAATCGCCCACTACAATCTGGTGCTGATGGATGGCGACGGCCAGGTCGTTTGGGGCATGGAGTACGATACCGGCGGGCCGTTTTCATTTCGGCCAGGGCATCGGCTCTGGATCTGCTGCGAGTTTACGAATCGCTCCGCGCACGAGGCGGGCATCGCCGAATTCGAAATCGAGCTAACCGGCGAAGACGGATCGGTGCTGTCTCGCTTCGGTGACTCGTTCGGCGACATTGTCGTAGTGCAACCTGGAGAGACACGAAAATTCGTGGGTCAGTGGTCGCTCTAAACTGCTCCTCGGTCGTTCAACTAAGCTCAACCAGAGTACCAGAACAAAGGCCTAAGCGGTTGCCATTTGGGCGATCTCGCTCGAGGCTCTCCATTCGCACTCGCGCTGAGTTGCCATGACGCAATCCGCGGCCTCTTGGTACTCGGCTTCGTATGCTTTTCGCAGCCGTTGTCGCGGCGCAGACTGAGGTCTCGGATCAGCGGCTTCGAATTCCGCCTTGATAGCGCTCAGCAGCTTTTCCAAAGCGCTATCCAATAACAACATTTCGTCAACTGTAACGTTGAGCTTCTGCACCAGCGAATCGAAGATCCGCCGGTAGTGACTGACCAATGAGTCGGAGATGCCCATCATTTCCGCGATCGAGCTCTGGGTCGGCGACGTATGGTTGAAGTAGCAGTGCCACGCGACTTCGATCAGCTTTCTAAACCTGTAAGGCCGGTTTCGCACCGCCTCTCATTTGCATCAACAACTCGTCAACCAGCAGATCCATCCGCTTGTTTGTTTCTTTCTCCAGCAATACCTCGAGCGGCGTTGGCCGGTGATCGGGCAAATCCACTTTCAGCGAAGTCTGCTCAGCGTCTGAGTTGGCGAGCGCGGCGTCGATTGATCTGCATTCACAAAAAAGTCGTACATCTCTGATCGAATCCAGTACGCAAGCCTTCTCTAATCCAATCCGCGTGAGCCCTGTTCACCGCGAATTAACCCTCGATTGAGCGCACGCGTGCCGAACACCGCAGGCACGAGGTTTGCGCTTACCCCCATCGAGAGGAACCCGTGACTCTTAGACTGTTACGCATTCTGATTTCCATCGTTGTTGCGATTCTCGCAGTCTGGCTGGCCTTCGCAATCGGATCGTCTCCGCGAATCGCGACAATAAACTCAGATCGTCAACCAGTCGCGGCTTCACCAAACGACATCATCCCCGCCAAAGTCCCGGATAGACATCCTGAGCCAGCTGCCGGACTCATTACGACACCCAAGCTGATTGTCCCGGTAGCCGGGATCAAGCGCGATCAATTGCGTGACACTTATAACGACGCGCGCTCCGAAGGGCGAGTTCATAACGCGCTCGATATTCCCGCACCCAAACATAGCGCCGTGCTCGCCGCCGCCGACGGTGAGATCAAAAGACTCTTCTACAGCGAGCGCGGCGGCAAGACTCTCTATCAACTGACCAACGATCAAAGGATCGTGCTCTATTACGCTCACCTTGATGAATACGCAGCCGGCATCACCGAGGGACTGAGCGTGCGTCAAGGGGACGTCCTCGCATACGTAGGCGACACCGGCAATGCCGGGCCTGGAAACTATCATCTGCATTTCGCGATCTGGTCGATAACAGATCCAAAACACATTTGGAGTGGCGACAGCATCAATCCTTACCCGCTGATGAGATAGCTGGCGTACATTCGGAGGCAAGATTTATGGCCGCACCAGACAATCAACACTGCACGTTCGTGAAATCGGTCGCCGGCACTCGCGCACTGGCAGCGATTTCACTTGCGCTGATTCTCCTGACCACTAGTTGTGAAACGCCTGAAACTCGCCATGGAAACGAAAACAAAAACGCGCAGCCCAGAGCTTCGTCGAACGTCAACTCTAATCGCTCCGTAGCTGTAGCTGTGCCCGCCGCAAGAATGTTTACGCTTCCTGTGTTGGCAACATTTCTCTCAAACCAGAACTTCACTCAAGATCTGAAAACTCGATTGCAACTCTCCGATGACCAGATATCAAGACTGCAGAGCATCGCGCAGGAACACGCGTCGGAACAGCCCTCGAAGAACTCTTCGTCTTTCAGCGCACGCAAGGCTGCCGCGGAGAAAGTAGAACCAATCGTTGGCGCGGACAAGACAAAAGAGATTGCGACGCTGGTGAATCAATACTGGAGCGAAAGTGTTTCGGCCGGCGGCGGCGGCATCGTTGTCCCCGAGCCTTCGCCGACTCCGATACCTTCAGACACTCGAGTTGTCGTCAATGCGCCCGCTTATCGGTTGGATGTCTTTGACCGCGGACAGCTAATCAAGAGCTACAAGGTCGGAATCGGTTATCCCGAATTCCCGCTGCCAACCGGCGTTCGATTGGCTCGCACAATTATATTCAATCCGGTGTGGGTACCACCGGAGTCGCCGTGGGTGAAGGACGCGACAAAGGTGAAGCCGGGACAAAGAGTTGAAGCCGGAAGCAAGCTTAATCCGCTCGGCATCGCAAAAATTCCAATAGGGCTTCCGTCGCTTATCCATGGCGGGAAGGCTCCAGCAAAAATCGGTGGTTTCGCCTCGCATGGCTGCGTAGGCCTGACCGATGCGCAGATGCGCGAGTTTGTTCAGGAACTTGCCAGATTGAGCGGCACAAACCTGACACCGGAGGAGGTCGATCAGTACAAGAGGAACCGCTCTCAAACAAAAGAGGTGAAGTTGAAGACTCCTGTGCCGGTTGAGTTGCGCTACGACACGATCGTGCCTGTAGACGGCAAGCTTCACATCTATCGCGACGTGTATGACATGGACACCAACACCGAAGACAATTTGAGCGCGGTACTCTCGAAGTACGGAGTCAGGGTGGAGGATATGACTCCGTCCGAACGCGAATCTGCCAAGCATGCACTTGTTGAAATGTCACGTGACGCGAGCGGCCACCTCGATCAGGAAGCGCGAAGTCAAAAATCAAATTCGTCTTCGACGGCTCGCCTGCAGGTCGCCGCACTGATTCGCGTGAAATCTCGAGACCAAAATCCAGAGGCGGAGGCGACAGGGAGGGCGGCCATCGAGGCCACCAGGCTGGACACCTCAAAGAAGCAGCCTAAAAGCGGCAAAGTCACGCGCACGGTGAAGGGTGCTCGAGAAATGGTAGTCGAAGTTGCGGCGCTCCGCGGCAAGGGCTACCCCGCGCCGGTCGGAATGGATTCGGCAACCTGGTTGCAGGCGCCTCCATCTGATCGTCGACGAAGAACACGATAGCGCCAAGCAGGGGCAACGCTGAGTATTCTCTACTCATGAAGGTCGTTCAAGAAAACCGACGCGACTAAATTCTAATTAATGCATCGGAGAACGTCCTACTTTCGTCATGACTCAGGGTGGAGAATAGGACTTGAAGTCCGATGTTGTCAGCAAGGCCAGTGGGAACGGTGAATCGGCTAACGAGACTTTGCGATTATTACGTGTTTTCTTAATGAGAATATTACAACCGACCAACAAGTGACGTGTGATAATAATGGTTCGAAGATAAGCGGTCATGCGTCACTAACTGGTTTTATTCAATCCTCACAACGCTACGTTTACACGTCGTTCAGATCGCCCTCAGCACGAAGGATTACTTTTCGTTCTTGAAACGTTTTCCTCATGTAGTCTCATCGAAGTGAGAAGGTCTCGAAGCCGACGTAGTTTCTCGATAGTTTCCTCGAATAGTCGGAGTTATCAGGCATGAAAGAGGCCGCCGTCTTTCTGCTGGATCTGTACCCGACCCGTAATTTTGCGGGCCAGTTACAAAAACTACTTGACTCAATACCAGACTTGCGTGCACACGTGTTCCGGGTGGCCGATACTCCTCAGCCCGCGTCGCCCGCGGAGTGGTCGCAACTGCTTCGCGACATAAACCCGAGCGCCATCCTTTTATTATGGCCTTCGAAACGCGCCGCCGAGGCGTGCCAGATCCTTCCCCAGTTGAAGGCCGCCGCGCCGCAAAGCCGGGTCGTTGCGGTGACCGAAGCCGACGATCAGAAAGGCATTCTAGAGGTATTGAAGGCAGGCGCTGATAACGCAATCGCACTAAAACTAGAGGCTTCAGGTTCAGGCGCCCACGTATTGAGCTTCCTTCATCCGCGCGACGACGACAAATCACTTGTGAGCTCACTGAAGCAGGCGGTCTGGCAGCGAAATCTGATAGGTCAAAGTTCAACCTTCATTGAGGAAGTGAAATCGATTCCGCTACTGGCGCGATGTAATGCGACGGTGTTGATTACGGGCGAGACAGGTACGGGCAAAGAGCTTTGTGCGCGCGCAATCCATTATTTGAGTAACCGAACCGGCAAACCGTTCGTGGCGATAAATTGCGGTGCGATCCCGACGGACCTCGTCGAGAACGAGCTTTTCGGACACGAGCGAGGCGCATTCACCGGCGCCGCCACTTCACAACAGGGGCTTGTGGGCGAAGCCGAAGGTGGGACTCTGATGCTGGATGAAATCGACAGCCTGCCGCTGATCGCGCAGGTCAAGGTGCTCCGCTTTCTGCAGGAGAAAGAGTACCGGCCTCTCGGTTCTTCGCGAGTGCGACAGGCCGACGTGAGGGTAATCGCGGCGACCAACTCGAACCTCGAGGAGGCGGTGAGTGTCGGCAGGCTACGGCAGGACCTTTACTATCGGCTGAGCGTTTTGACGCTCCGGATGCCGGCGCTTCGAGAGCGACGCGAGGATATACCTCTACTCGCGAAACATTTCCTGAAAAAGTATTCGCAGGAGTTTGAGAGTAGAGTCGATCAGATATCTCCCGACGCGTTGACAGTACTGATGGCACATCAATGGCCGGGTAACGTGCGCGAGCTCGAGCACGTGATCGAGCGGGCGACAATCTTCGCAAGAGGGAGAATGGTGACGGCGGGCGACATCAAGCTTGCCGGCCATTCTTCAGCGCCGGCTGAACAGTCATTGCAAGAGGCGAAGGCGGGCGTAGTCGCGAGCTTCGAGAAAGCTTATATCCAGACTCTATTGGCGGTGCACAAGGGAAACATCACTCGCGCTGCAGAGGCGGCGAAGAAAAATCGCCGGGCCTTCTTTGAACTGCTTCGAAAACACGACATAGACGCAACGAAGTTTAAAGCAGGCCTCGTGAATGAAGGGGGATGAGGGGAAGGGCGAAGGGGAGACGCGGAGAGGAGGGTCGTGGAGACGCGGAGAGAAGGGGGCGAATGGGCGAAGGGCGCATGGCCGACCCAGATAAATTCTTTGGTGGTAATTTCGTGAAACCCAGAAAAATCACCGCTTCTCGATGTCTCCTCGTCGGCCCTTCGCCCCTTCTCTCCGCGTCACCGCGTCCCTCCTCTCCGCGTCTCCGCGTCGCCCCTTCGCCCTTTCTCTCCTCATCCTCTCATCCCTTCGGAGGGGCGCAACCCAGTGCAGCGTGGGCCGCGTTGAAGTTCTTCACCTTCATCGCAGCAACCCAAGCGTCGAAATTCGCCGCTCCGACTTTCTGCCTCAGCGGCTCGATCTTGCCCAGAAAATAAGCATCGGCCAGGAGTTCGATGCTTGATTTCTTGACCAGGCATTGCGTCGCTTCAAACTCCTGCGGATAGGAGTCCCGCTTGAATACTGTTGCGCCGTCTTCCACGCCGGGATTCTCTTGCTTCGAGAGAAGGTGCCGCGTGAAGAACTCCGTTGCGCCTTCATTACCAGGACGCGCAAGCAGGTTCTTCCACGCGTCACTGCCATACAAGTGGATGGTCTCGTGGACAATAGTAGCCGGGTGCCGCGTGGAAGGAACTGCGATTGGAAAGTGCTGGCCATTTTGTACGAGGTCGAGATAGCGCTCCTCACCGGGACGGTGCAGGTAGATCTCCGAACCCTCCTGAAATCCTCCGGCGTACATCATGTCGTACGAGATATCGGCAAGCGTGTACTCCCTTTGCGTCCTCGGATTTATTGCCTCTCCGTAAACTTCGTCCTTCGCCGTTTGAAGATACTCGAGCGTGTCGAGTTCGTGTGTATGACCTGTTGCCTTCCGCCCCTTAGCTACTCGTTCTTTTATTCGCGGCCCGATCACCGAGTCCTGAATCAGAAGTTGATCTGCCTGCTCGGGTGTAACCTGCGCCCCTA
>DATFXM010000028.1:0-2058 GCA_035315885.1 Blastocatellia bacterium | reverse complement strand
ATCCCGGACTGTCTTTTCAGCGCTGTCCGGTACGCGCTTGCTCGCTTGTCTCATCGTTGCTCCTCAACGGGGCTACGATGAGCCAGGAATCCTCTCTTACGCAATCAGCTCATTCTGTCCGACAAGTGCTGACGGCCTACAGCGTCGATCCATCACAATGGGACGCCAGTTCTCCCAACAGTCATACTCAAAGCCATGGCTAAAGCTTACAAACGTCTAAGGCGGCGGCGAACGGAACGGCGCGTCAAAAACCAGAGCTTCATGGAGCCGTCGAAGAGGCCGCTGACGGGGAAGCGGAAGAAATCCTTTATCCGATCTCTTTTCAGCAAGCCTCGTCGGGCTGTCTCTTAAAGATTGGGATGGTGTTCATGCTCGTATTGTCGAGATCGAGAAGCAAGTGCCGAAGGCGATGATCGGACGCCGATTGTCGCAGGAGGAAGCGAAGAGGTTGTTGGCGGTCCTACGCTCAACACCGAATTTCTTTGCTGTCTCGCCCGACTTGTCCTGCCTGTTTGGGACCTCTTTGACGCCCCTGAGCCCTTGGTCAGTGAAGTTCACCAGCATGATGTATTGTGGCACAGGTTTCCTCCCACTTAGGGCGATGCGGGTTGGCAGCCCCTGCAATTCAAACCTAACCCAGCACCGCATCAAATGTAGAAGGGAAACTTGTGCGACATGCCGGTGATGAAGCGTTCAGGTCTGCTTATCCCCGGACTGAGCCTGCATTTGGTCGGTTTCGAAATGGCGTATACCGCTGACTGACTTTCGCAATCCGATATCCCTGCAATCGGCTGACAGGGCACCGAATGTGAATTCGCGGCGATTCAATTGATCGAATTGCATGCGAGCAGATCGCAACCAATCAGACGAGCTTTCTCAACTCCATCAAGGTACGGTGGGGCCCGTTAGGCCCCGTCTCGACATCGTGGGCGTGGTTTACTGATCTATCTTCGCCGCCTCTTCGCGGTCGTACCACCAGGTCTCAGGGATGCCGCGTGCGTAGCGCGGTTTGGTCGCGGGCCGGCCGAACACGTCCCAATAGGCGAGCCAGTGCGAGGCCTTGTACCAGTGTGGAACCCAATAGCGGCCGCTGCGGATCACTCGGTCGAGCACCCTGCAGGCTGTCGTCAGGCTCGTGCGGCTATCGGTTGCGATGATCTTATCGATGAGTGCATCGATCACCGGATCAGAAATGCCGGCGACGTTCTGTGAGCCCTTCATCGCGGCAGCCTGCGAAGAAAAATAACTCCGCAACGAGTCGCCGGGCGTGCTCGAAAAGCCGAACCGCTGAATCGTGATGTCGAAGTCGAAATCATCGACCCGTTTGCGGTATTGTACAGGGTCAACAACGCGCAGAGTCGCCTCGATGCCCAGCGTCCCGAGATTCTTGATGAACGGCATGTGATGCGGCTGAAACGATGGCTCGTCTATCAAGAATTCGACGCTGATTGGCTCACCCTGCAGCGTCACCCGCTTGCCGTCCTTGATAACAAAGCCGGCCTCCTTCAAGAGCGCGTTGGCCTTGCGCAGCAGCGCACGATCCTGACCTGATCCATCGGAAACCGGCGGAATGAAAGGTTCTCCGAACACCTCATCGGGCACCTTGCCGCCGAATGATTCGAGCAGGGCAAGTTCGTCCGCCGAGGGCTTACTGACCGCCATCATGTCGGAATTCTGAAACACCGAATGGGTCCTCTGATAGGACCCGTACATGATCTTTTTGTTGGTCCATTCAAAATCGAATGCATCGATGAAGGCCTCCCGCAGATGCTTGTTCTGCAGTTTTTTTCGTCGCGTATTGAAGAACCAACCCTGCGCGCCCGAGGGGGTATCGTCCGGAATAACATCGCGCTTGACGTACCCCTCGCGGACCGCCGGGAAGTCGTAGCGTGTCGCCCAAGCCCGCGATGTAAATTCTTCCCGGAACAGATAGCTTCTGGCAGTGAACCCCTCGAAGGCAACCTCGCGATCGCGGTAATATTCGTAGCGCACGATGTCAAAATTGTTCTGCCCGCGCCCGACCGGCAGGTCCGCCCCCCACCAGTCTTTCACTCGCTC
>DATFXM010000027.1:0-21248 GCA_035315885.1 Blastocatellia bacterium | reverse complement strand
ACTTCTGCGCATATTCTCGATGCCTGCGTTGAGCCCCGCTCGCAACATCCATCCATCCCTCGGCGTCAGTGGGACCAGGCTTCCCAAGCTGACTTGGGCTGGAGCCGTTGGGTATTCCTTCCCCAAGGATGAAATCAAGCCGGTAGCGCCAGTCAGGCCGTGGCAAGTTTGTGCTCGCGTCAGGAACGTCTATGAGGGCAAGCATCGGCGGCTTATGGTTCTGAAGGCGAATTTTCATCTGCGCCCAATCCACCATTCGATTCAAGTCCTGGGGAGCGATGATGAGTGAGCCGGGGTTATTCCACCCGAACCACCGAATAGGTCCCGGCAGGCTGTCGGTCATCGGTATGTAGCCCCACGAGTGGAATTTATCAGCGAAGGTCTCTTCTTTTTTGAACGGGCTCGAGCCTAATTGAGCAATGATGGCTTCGACAGGCTGTGCGTCGGAAGTGGGAGCTTGAAAGGGATGGTCGGCCCAGTATTGCATTCGCGACGCCCAGCTAAAATGTACGTCGCCCGTCAGAAGGAGAATTCGAGACTTTCGAATACCGTCGTCCGACGCGGCGCGTCTCGCAAGCCGCGATAAGAGTGATTCAAACCCCGGGGTTTGAGGTACCCATGATTCGTTCTTATCCGGATTGTAGTGAGTAAATTGTGGTGCTATGTGAATCGCTTGCAATAAAGGCAGCAGGAAATCGGTGCCGATGCGAAAAACAAAGTACCACCACGCCCAAATGAAGTTGTGACCATAGACAGTGTCCGCGTTGAATGAAGGGAGGGTGAATATGTTGTTGGTGGACACAATGATCATCAGTTTGTTCGGGTCCACGTTATCCAGGGGAACCTGCTCCTCCAATGCGTTCGTCCCCAGATGATCCGCCGGAGCATACTTATCTGTCTTGCTATAGCCCCTCTGAGTACGCGAATCGGTTACGATGATCTCAAACTTCGGACCTTTGATTGTGTAGTGCCATGTCAACGAGCCCGCGGTCGCCAGCTGTAAGGATCCACTTTCGTCCTCGATAAAGAACGCGCTGAACTCGCCGCCAGAGGATAGAGTGCCGGGAACACCCACCAGTCTGGCGATTCGCTGGTCGATGTTCGGGTTCACCGCTTGTGCCGCGGACCAGGCTCGTGCAGACGCCAGCAGATCATCACCGGGAGTGCCCGGTGCAAAGCTGTCGGGCGTGTTTCCCCACGCTTGAAAGATGGCGTACGCCAGCAGACCGTTTTGAACTACACGCCGTCCCAGCGGACGCTTGTAGATCTGCTCGCACCAGTCTCGAAGCATGTTCCAGTCGTCGGTGATATCGTGGTCGTCAACCATCATGTAAGTGGGCACGTTGGCGAGCACGCGGCGCACTTGAGGTATGGCTTTACGATAGGCCAGCAACTTCTTGCGCTCGGTGTTGAACTTGCGGTGCTTGAGCGAGTCGTCCTCCAGATCGTTGAATTCCGGAAACTGAATCGGCCAAAGTACGTCTGACCAGGTGAACAGATACATGGAGTAGTATTCGCCGAGAGTAACAAGATGGCTCTCGGGGTCTTCGGTTGTGAATCCCGCAGTCTTGCGGACTAGCTGCTTTCGATGTCCGGGGTCGAGCTCGTCTAGCCGCTCAGGAGGGACGTCGGGTAAGCGGTCGCGCTCGTTCCAGCCAAGCAATGCCTCGTCGGCCTCCATCAACACGAAGAGAAGGCCGGGGGCGACGTCGTCGGCATAAATCTGGTCGCCGGTGAGCAGCAACAGGTGGGGACGATCGTCGGGTTTTGAAGCGTCAAGCTTGATGATCTCATCCAGCGCCGGCAACGCATCCAGTCCTGTTGCGTGTGGCTGTCGACAGGAGCCATTGATGATGCGCAGTTTGTTGAGCTCGTCCGGAGGGAGTGAAAAACCGGGCAGCTTATGCTTGTCAGAGTAACTCAAGCCAGTCGGCAGAAGGTCGTCGGCCGATGTAGGCGCCCCCGCGAGCGAGAAGATATTCGGGCTATTGAGGTGTTCTTCAGTTTCAGGAACCGGAGTCTCGTCACTGACCGAAAAGAAGAGGTTGTAGAAGTAGACCGTTCCGGGCGTCAGCGGACGATCGGCATCTACGGGCTCGGCTGTCACTGCGACGACGTGAAGATTCTGGCCCAGTCGCACACTTTTGCGCGTGCCCCGCAGCTCTTCTCTTAAGCCTTCAAAAGGCGGCGGCGCCTGAGAGTAGCAGCGCAAAGTAACGTTGCGAGGTTTCTTCAAGGCTACCCACACCGTTACCGAGTCGGGCTCAGTACGCCGAAGAATTGGCCCGCACAGAACTAGCGGCAAACGTTCTGGATTGTCATCGCCGAGCGTTAGACGCGTGGCGATCCCGTGCTTGTCTGCCCATGACATGACTTTCGATCCTTATCGCCTGGGGTGTCCGGCAACCGACGTTTTGGGCAGGTCTACCCACTCACTTAAGGGATTTCTGCCCAGATCATTTCATGAGGCAAGCGCATTGTTATCGAAGGCCTGGTTACATCACTCTCGCAGCCGAATGGTTGCAGCCGAGTGGGTTGCAGCTGAGCTTTCGGTTGCTCGCAAGGTGACTCGAGGCAGACGCTTCGACATTTTCATAGCGGCGTATGCTTAAGAGACTCAGCCCACGAACTCTCGCAAAATCTGGGGAGGACTCGGCGACCAGCACTGTCGTTTTCGATCCTGTGAAATGCAGGTCTGCCAGGGACTGCCAAACCGCTAACTGAACGGCCTCAGTTGCGGGCTAACCGACAAAAAGTGATGCTTGTCGGAAAAATTGGATAGCGTCCTTCTTTAAGCTCAACGGATTACGCTGCATGCAGAAGCAGCCCCTCGATATCCGGTGTTCTCCTTCAAAGGAAATCATGAAGATTCGTTAATTGTAAACCACAATACTGGAAGTCCGGCATGTTTTTTCGCTGAACGTTGGGTGTGCAGTTAGGGCGTTACTGGAGTTACGCGATGCTTTGTGGAAACCAGGCAATTGACAAGTCTGGCTGGAACGAAAATGTCGAATTGTGGCGGGTTGCAAAGTGATGCCTACAAGTTGGAGCTGTGAACCGTGTCGACGAAGAATAACCTCGGCATCAGCGGGCGCGCCACCGAGAAACTGCCGAAGCATAACAAGATTGCTTTGGCCCGATCCGCTCGATGCTAGAGTTCGGCATAGCCTTCGTTCTCAGGCATACTTCATGTCTCTTGCACCTCCGATGTGCGCCGCAAACCAGATCTGGTCCCCTCTTTCGATGCCTTGTAGAACCCAACGTAGTTCAATAGCTCCAGCGTAGAAACGTGCGCGCTTCAAGTATCCTTCTGCCTCTGGATACACATCATAGAACCGATTCAGGAATGACTCACCATATGCGTTTATGACAACACCGAAGTCAATCGCGGGATCACCAAGACCAGCGCAGCCGAAGTCAATGATGCCGCTGATCCGACTCTTTTCTTGATCAAACATAATATGGTAGGGCGCTAAATCGGTGTCCACCATTCTGAGCTCGTACTCGAAATTACTTCGATCTGCTAGTTGAGACTCGAAGTGTTCCGTTGCCCACTCACGCTGGTGTCGTTGTAAGAGAGGGAAAACCTTCTCGCAGATTCTCTCATAGACATTCAGCCAGCCTTCATATTTCATCAACGCATCGGCCATCGGCAGCTCGTCATTGGTTGTCCCGTTGACCGGCACGTTGTGCAGTTCTCTACAGAAACGCGCCAACTGGTCAGCTATCTGCTGTTGGTTCGATTCCGTCAGCTTCATGAGCATGTCACGGCGCAAAGCCTCTCCGGGAATGAATCGGTAAGCTAGCGCATCATGACTATCAAAAAAGGGCTCTGGAATTGGCAGCGAGATGTACCTTCGCAACAGACGAAGGACAAGAGCCTCCTCTTTTGGGTCCTTATAGCCATATTCATGTTTAGCAAACCTGAACACAAAGTCGCGGTTGATGACCACAACATCATTCAGCAACCCTTCGCTATTAAGCTCCGCGCTTTCAATATTGAGATCCGGGCAAAACTCACGGACGCGCTTCTTGTAGGTTTCAAGGTCCATCATGATGCTTTTCTTGGCCGGAACCAGCCGGGCTGGATGCCGAATGGCCGCGATCACCGGGCCGGCCTGTAACATTGGTGGTAGTCGAAGCCTCTGCTGGCCTGCCTTCGGTGAATCGAGTGTTCGGCGGCAGACCAACCAGCAAGTATTTTTCTATTCTATTCCACTTGGGATTATACGATCGTAGCTGAAGCTGTCGCTATTATTGCTTCAGTTGCATCTCGAAGCTCTCCCTCAACGTTACACCGGCGTACTCAAACCCACTTGGACCTGTTGGACCGGAACAAAACCAAGGGCGAACAAGCGAGAACATTCGTCCGCTTTGCAGATTGGTCGTCGGGGTTCCCTCGAATCACCGCAAAGCAATTTGGCGTTTAAATCGGCGAGGGGTTAGTCTGAGATCTCGTCCATGGAGCCGTGCATACACTACTACTTGCTCACGCTGCCTTCAATAAAGGTCTATTCGGTCTCCCACTTTAGTCAGCTATGCGTACTATCCTCGGGCGGTGCTTGCAGCAGCGCGATCTAGGATCTCCACAGCTCGGTCGACATCCTTCACGCCGAAGAAAAACGTGGCCTTGCCCGTTGGGTCCACGCCGGTATAGCCATGCTCGATGTTAATGTCGGCATTGCCCAATTGAGAGGCCGCACGCGCCAACTCGCCAGGCCGGTTCGGAAGGCTGACCTGCGCGACGTCGGCCTCATTGCACTTCATTCCCAGGCCCCCGATGGTAGTTTTAGCCGCGGCGGGGTTGTCCACGACGAGTCGCACCAGGCTCTTGCCTTCCAGGGCGTTGGCTTGAAAGGCCAGAATGTTCACTCCTCGATCGGCAAGCGATTGGCAGACCTTTCCAAAAACACCCGGCCGATCGTCCAGTTGAAAGTTGAGTTCTTTGATCCTTGGCATCGTAGGCCACCTCCTGCTGAGATGTTACAAGTGACCTTTTGACAGTAGCGTGATGCGGAGATCTTAGCGCCGCTCACTGCCATTTTCAAACACAGGTTGGTGACCTGCTGCGCTCGTAAGATGCAAGAGATTAATCCTCTCGTTCTACGAATGTTCGAGGTGATGGAATTTTCGTGAGTTGAATAGGTCAGTGTTTTGCGAGGACGGGGCCGGCACCACTCAATAGCTGTAGAGTTGATAAACCTGAAACTTGACCTTCCCGTGCGATACGTTTACGCCGTGCCCAAAGAAACAACCACCAAATACAATCCCGATATACCCGGGATTATTGATCGTCGCCCAGAACTCCGACGGATTCTGGCTTCCGAAGTGCCCGTTGACATTCGACCACTGCGAGGGATCAATCGGGGCTGTCAGCGTGACGTACTCGCCGCTGTGCTCCAACACCGTGCTCAAATCGTACGAGACTGGATTCGAATAGAGCCGGTACCACTCGCTCCCCCCGTAAAGAGTCCGTCCTCTTTGAATGAAGAACCGCACGCGCGCCGACGCATGGCAGCGAGGATCAGTCAACGGGTCATCTGAATTGAACTCTGGCTGACCCTTCTTTAACACTTCGCGGATCACCATCACGAGATGACTGCCACTGATTGGGCGGCTCACCGGATGAACCATGTAGCCGTACCTGGTGCCTGTAGCGTAGGGATCACTGAGGGGCGAACGCGGAAACTGGAAGCTCAGATACGTCGACCCGTCGCTCTCGACGCAAACACTGGGGTGAAGATTCTTTCCGTTCACTCCGACTTCAGGCGAGGCTGGGTCGATAGTCCAGTCGGTATCCATCGGTATACTGAGCGCCGATTCAGGAGTGTGTGGTTCCTGCGCGTTCGCAACAGGCAAAAACAGAAAAACTGAAATTAGTAAGACCGAAACAAGCCGTCCTGTTCCGAATAGACGGTCGTTGACGCAGTCAACGTAGGTACCGAGATCGTGCTTGATGTTTGCAACAACTTCGTGCGGCGGCCGTGGCGCGATGCAAACCCTGCGCTTCATTGGATTCTCTCTCCTGGAAAACTGAAGATTGCGAATCCGATGATGATTCCGAGGCCGCCAGCTTTTTTTTTACCGGCCTCACGCCACTCCGGCACTTACGGGTTCAATTCTGATCTTCGCTTGTTCGCTCGCTCTACGATCCCCGCTCGAACCGCACCTCTCGGTGTGGCAGAGGTCCGCGGGAGATGGTAGAGATCGGCAGGAGCGGAGGGTACAAAGGACGCGCTCAATCATCGAAGACTTTCGCCTCTGATTACTCCGGCAAGCATCTGGAGGAAGTTGACCCATCATTCCCGCGAGCCATCAGCCGGCTAGACTCCAGAGATGGCAAAAGAACAGATCGTCAACGTAGAATCAATATGTGCTCGTTGGCGGATAAGCATGGAGCATGACATTGCGGCTCTCAGAAGAGACTATCCGCCTAACATGATGATCAGTTTACCCTCACCGAATCCTCAACTGGGATTTTTATCCCGATTATGAATTCGATAGATTCATCATACTTTATGGCGAGATTGCGCGACGGAATGCGCCCTGGAGGGAATCGATATGGCACTGGAAGTCACTGTTGGCCCACCCGTCACTACCATTAATCATGGATACACGTTCCTGGTTTCCGAATTCGATGGATCTATCACGAATGCTTCCGACCAGGGACTCTATTCGCGTGATACTCGGTTGATAAGCCACTATCAGCTTTATTTTGAAGGCAGGCCATGGGCCCTCCTGAATTCCGGGGCGATTGCGTATTACGCGTCCAGAACATACCTGGTCAATCCCAAGGTCATCACCGAGCACGGAGAAATTAAGTTTGCAAGCATAGGGCTCGTTCTGACACGCGTCGTCGGAGAGGGGCTTCACGAGGACCTGGATATTCGGAGCTACAGTTCTGAGCACTTGCACTTCAATCTCGAGATATTGATTCGTACCGACTTTGCCGACATCTTCGAAGTCAAGGCAAAAGAACTGGTACGCAGAGGCGACATCCAAACCGAATGGAGGAGTGACGATCAGCAGTTGATCAGCTGCTATTCTAACCGTGACTTTCGCAGATCGCTGATTCTGAGCGTGGGGCACTGCGAGTCGAAGGCCGTCTACGGAAATGGACGCATCAATTTTGCGGTTGATCTTGCGCCCGGCGCAGTGTGGCATGCCTGCTGCCGATATGACATCGAGGACAATCGTCCGCGGCGAGCCTCCGACGAGTGTGCCCACCGTTTCGACAAATCTGTAACGGCTGAGAACCTCGCGGACTGGAAACGCGTGACCACTCAGATCACGACATCGAACGAGGATTTTTACCGGCTGTATCGGCAAGCGGTTGAAGATATGGCGGCCCTGCGCCTGCCGCGTGACGATGACCATCCGCAAGAACTACTCGCTGCCGCCGGAGTGCCATGGTTTGCAGCTATCTTCGGTCGCGACAGCTTGATCGTGAGCCTGCAAAACATGATTGTTTACCCGGACTTCGCCCGGGGCACACTCCGGCGCCTGGCGGATTTACAAGCGACCGAGCTGGACGATCACAGAGATGCCGAGCCCGGAAAGATTCCTCACGAACTTCGGTCTGGCGAGTTGGCCCACTTCAAGCGCATTCCGCACACCCCATATTACGGCACAGCCGACGCGACCATCCTGTACATTATTGCATTGCATGAGGCTTGGAAATGGTTAGGAGATGACCTGCTCTTTCCACACTACGAAGAAGTGGTGTTGAAATGCCTGGAGTGGATCGACCGCTATGGCGATAACGACGGTGATGGATTCCAGGAGTATCAAACCCACTCCGAACACGGCTACGAAAACATGGGATGGAAGGACGCCGGTGATTCGGTTATCTATCCGGATGGCTCGCTCGTAAAGGGGCCGAAAGCGCTGTGCGAACTCCAAGGTTACGTTTTTGACGCAAAACTTCGGGCGGCCGATGGGGCCGAATATCTCGGTCACCCTGACCAGGCCGCAAGACTACGAAGAGAAGCCGCGGATCTGCAAAAACGGTTTGAGGAGCGCTTCTGGTGTGAAGACATTGGTTATTACGCATATGCGCTGGATGGACAAAAGCAACCGGTAAAGACCATCTCCTCCAATGCCGGTCATCTCCTTTGGAGCGGTATCGTGCGTCCGGACCGTGCCGAACGAATTGTCCGGCGACTGCTTGAACCTGATATGTGGAGTGGCTGGGGAATTCGGACACTGTCTGAGAGAAACCCTGCTTACAATCCATTCTCTTATCAGAATGGGTCGGTGTGGCCGCACGACAACGGGATCATCGCCTTGGGCTTCAAGCGATATGGATTCGCGAAAGAAGCTGCAATGATAGCTCGCGACATCAGCGAGGCCGGCAGTTACTTTACGTACAATCGTCTGCCGGAACTGTACGCGGGCACCAGGCGTGAGCCAGGGACATTCCCGGTCCAGTACGTCGGCGCAAATGTGCCTCAGGCCTGGGCCGCGGGCAGTGTGTTTCACATGCTTCGCGCCATGCTGGGATTAGATGCTGACGCCCGGAAGAAAACTCTATCGATCAATCCTACGCTTCCACGCTGGCTGCCGGACATAACTCTTCGCAACCTTCGTGTGGGCGGTGCGACAATCGACATTCGCTTCTGGCGCGAAGGTGAAACGACTCGACATGAGGTGCTCGCCATAGATGGGGAATTGAACGTTGAGAGAGTTTTACCGCCTCGCGAATTGTAGACGTTTCTTTCCGCACGGCCACGCCCGGCGTGGCTCTGCGTCCATGGTTCTGCTTCTACGCTATGGACAACGGTTTTGTATGAGACCTTTTGGCGATTCGATAAACACTATGCGCGATTATGGCAATCGGAGTTCCCGCTTCACACTGCCGTGCAGCGCGGCGATGCCGATACTGTATTTAGTCTTTTGAGGAACGGCGCGCTAGCCAACACCATGACAGCGTGGGAATGTCTCCGCTACTCTGGGCGGTCTTTGGAGGATACTTTGAGATCGTTCGCATTCTTCTCAACAACGGCGGATCCGAACTTTGTCCGTGACGGGCGATAGCGCACTCTGGCACGCAGAGGATGACTTCGGTTTGGTCGAGATTGCCAGCCTAGTTCGGCGAAATGGGGCCACGAAGAAGAGTTATCCGTTCACATCGAACCTAATGACGCGCCAAGTCGAGCTCGCGTCTCCTCAAGGCTTGGCGGCGATGAGGTACAGCCGGCTCGCGGTGGCCAGGTAGAGTGCATCGCCGATCACAGCCGGACGAGAATAGAGCGGGGCATCCATTTCGATCTGCGCCAGCAATTCCTTTCGCCGGCCCCCACGAAGAACGGTCATGAGGCCTCCGGCGTTCCCAACGTAAAGGCGGTCGCCCGCCAGCAGGAGGCATCCCCAGATAGCATCGTTCGTCTCGTGCTTCCATAGGTGAGCACCGGTTGCTGCATCCAGACAATGAACGGTTCCGCCCAGGTCTCCAATGTATAGCAGGCCGTCCTTCACGATGGGCGCTCCCACCACGCGGCCGACCTCGCGCGAAGTCCACAGTAGCCCACTTTTAGTTACGTCTCCCTTTCCGTTCGGACTGATCGCATAAATAAACGAAGGTGCGTTGCCGTGCCCAGGAGACTGCCCCATGGCAATGAAGACGCGGCCGTCGGCAAAGACCGGTGAAGCAATGATAGAGCTCCGCGAAAGCACACCGGGGCGGGGAAGCCAGCGGGCGTCTTTCGGGTTGCCGTCAAATCGCCAGATTTCGTCACCCGACGCTGCATCGTAGGCGCGCAGCCAGCCATCTCCTCCGCCGAAGAGCACCTGCATGCGCCCGTTGACGTTGGCCGCCACAGGGCTGGACCAGGCGCCGTGCAGCACTCGATCTCCGGGTCCGATGGCGCGCCAGACCACTTTGCCCGAGTTCTTGTTCACCGCGATCAAACTTGGAGCGCGCGGCGATGGGACGCCCGTATGGCCTTCATTCTGGCCATTGGAGGTACCGACAATGAGCAGATCACCCAGGGGCAACACGTCGCTATTGCAGGCTTCATGTGGAAAGACGCCCAAGGCGGGGATGTCCAGTTGCCAGACGATGTCTGCTGCAGCTTTGTCTTTTAAGACCTCGTCCCGATGTCGACCATTGTTCTCACGATCCCCGAAACCCTGTGTGTCGAGGCAACGGAGTTGACACTCGGCGGTGACATAGTACAACCGGTTGCCTTCAACATAAGGAGCACTTGTCGTCGAAGGCAACAGGAACTCCCTTAGGCCGCGCTCCACCCGCGGAGCCACATCCTGCCAAAGGAACACGCCATCCTTCACCCGAAAGGCCAGTAGCACGCCTGAATCTTCCTGAAAGGCGGGGTTCAATTGCCGGGTATTGTCGGCACCCACATAGACCACATCGCCGGCAACCACGGGACGGCCATACACTTCGTTTCCCAACTCGACGCTCCAGACGATGTTCCGCCCCGTGGCCGTATCCCAGTCAACGGGAGGATTGCCCATTTGAGTCACAGTCGTCTGGGGTTGGAGCGGGACGGAAGGTCCTGGCACATCGGGTGAGACGACAGGCTTTTCAGACTCGATGCCGGCGATGCGATTCAACGCCCACTCAGCCTGGCTACGTAATGCGGGATCGTTTGCGGCCGCTCTTAACGCTTCCCGAGATGTCTGTGCCTGCGGCCCGATGCTTCCAAGCGCCCCGGCCGCGCAGATGCGAACATAGAGGAACTCGTCCTTCAAAGCTTCGATCAACTGAGGGACAGATGACTGCGCGGCCGGGCCGATGCCTGCGAGGGCCTCACCCGCTGCCCATCGGACGCCGGGAATCGGATCACCCAAGGCTCTGGCGAGATCCTTAGTCGCCGCGCTGGCCTTCGGACCGATGGACGCCAAGGCCTCTGCCGCGTAAATCCGGACGTGTGGTTCCTGGTGCGATAGAGCCTTAACTAGAGCGTGTACCGAAGGACTGGCCCTCTTGCCCAAAGCGCCCAGGGCACGTGCGGCATCGCCCGCTACCATCGAATCCTCGTCTCTCAGTGCCCGTCTCAACGCCGGCTGAATCGATTCTGTATCGGGCACCAGGTCAATAAAGGCATCAGCGGCAAAGCGCCGGAAGGACACGTCCTCACGACGAAGCAGTTCGACCAGCAGCGGAATGGCCGGCGGACCGATTCGTCGGATGATTTCAAAAGTTTGCTGATGGAGGTTTTCATTGTCACTGGTGAGGAATCGTCTCAGCAGGGGCAGCGAACGACTGGCACCCTTGACCAGTGCGGCTTCGGCGCTTGCGCGGACCTTCGGGTTGTTGGACATCACGCGATTTGCCCAGACACGCACCAGGGCCGAGATCCTGGAAAGACTCGATCGGGTCGGAGGCGGCGGTGATTGGGACAGCGCGACCGCTTGACTAAGACTAGCCGCAAACAATATTGCGAGAGCAGATCTTTTAACGAATGATCTCACGCAGCCCTTTGGCGAACGCTGAGCATTAAGTGGACATAACTTAAAGACACTTTTGCCCCGCACGACGACGCCCATCAGTCGATTACCTCGCTGAAGCAATCCGAGAGCAGCTCTCGATTCAGCGAAATCGAAGCGGTCTGGCCCTCTTTCTTTTTCACAATCAGTCCAGCGTGCTCGAGAGTCTTCCAGTGATGACACAGGAGCGCGAGACTTATTCCCAGTCGCTCGGCAATCTCCGACCCGCACATCTGCTCACAGCTCGATAACATCTCTACCATTCGCAAGCGCGTCGGATCCGAGAGCGCTTTAAACACCTTCGCGCGCTGCTCTGTGCTGAATTGTTTTGATGTGCTCGATTTCTTTCCCACACCGACATAGTACGCAAAACAGAGGCACAACGCTACAACAAACTTCAACCACCGCTTAACTAAATAGTTAAACAAGCGTTGAACTTTCTCCGCTATCCTGCCGTAGTAGCAGTGATGTCGATCAGAACTTGCTAAATCCATGTTCGAATTGAAGGAGATGTCATGTCCACCAACAAGAAGTCAGCAATCATAACCGGTAGCTCGCGCGGGATCGGTCGCGCAATCGCCGAGCGATTGGCCGTTGATGGTGTCTCTGTTGTCATCAACTATGCTCGCAACCTCAAACAGGCAGATGAAGTCGTGAGGCGGATCGTTGATCGAGGCGGCAATGCTGTTGCGATTCAAGCCGATGTCTCGAAACCGGCCGAGATTCGACGGCTGTTCGATGAAGCAGAAAAACTCAACGGACGGCCCGACATCGTCGTCGCCAACGCCGGGATAATTCTCAGGAAACCGCTCGCCGAAAGCAACGAAGAAGATTACGACAAGGTGTTCAACACGAATGCGAAGGGCGTCTTCTTAACGCTCCGAGAAGCTGCGAGACGCCTAAACGATGGCGGTCGTATTGTCGCCGTTTCAAGTGCAGGTACCCGGATGCACTTCAGCGATTTCTCGCTCTACCTCGGAAGCAAGGGTGCAGTCGAGCAGTTCGTTCGTTCGCTCTCGCACGAGCTTGGTCCTAGATTCATCACGGTTAACGTTCTCTCTCCGGGGTTCACCGACACGGACATGTTGCCGGAAGAACCGCAATTCCGATCGTCGGGAGCGAGCCTCTCGCCCTTCAATCGTATCGGCACTCCCGAGGAGGTTGCCGAGGTAGCAGCTTTCCTCGCGAGCGAGTCGGCAGGCTGGATAACAGGTCAAAACATCCAAGCCGGCGGCGGAGTGGCTTGACTTGGATAAGAACTTCGCTTAGATCTTCGCAGAGTAGTCGGTGGCATAAGGGCTGGATGTTTGAGCACATCCAGCCCCCGCTTTTTGGGACACTTTATAAAGATGCTGCCTGCAGTCCGACCGATCGTGCGGCAACGTTGTCAAAAGCTGAATGGGAATCCCCTCACGGACACGGGGACCCAGACGTCGTCAATGCTCCTGCGTCAGAAACCTTCAGCTCGAAACAAAACCCGGCAGGCGACTTCAGGATCAGACGCGGGATCGGTGAACAGAGTGAGATTCCATTGTTGTCGCAGAGCGGCCTCCCGCCGGTGGAGGCAAAGCCCGTTTGCAATATCCCGGGAATTCTGACGATGTCGGCTGGTCTGGCAACACCGTCGTAGGTCCCGGCCTCCTTGCCGATGATGACCATGTCGCTGAACTGGGCTCGTGCGCCAGCGCCAATGGCGGTTGCATATTGCAACGGATTCACCCCAATCTGGTCTAACTTCGCGTTGGCGCCGAGCAGCGTGTTGTGATCGCCGGTGTGGAGAGTTCCGAGGAAATCGGTGTCACGTCCGATGAACGTATTGTCGTCCGCGTTCCCGGTGCTGCCGCCGCCGGCATTGGCTCCCACGAAGGTATTGCCGCTGCCGGTCGCGAACGATCCGGCATTGAGTCCGAAATAAGAGTTGTCATTTCCGGTCTGATTCCCTGATCCAGCGGAGTTTCCGAAAAATGAGTTGCCTGACCCAGTTGTGAGACTGTTGCCTGCGAAGGGTCCGGCAATAAAACTGTCAGCTACTCGTCTTAAGACTCGGGCTCCTCCGAGATTGAACTGTTGAGCGTCAAGGATAGTGGCCTTGCCGGTGCCGTTGATGTTGAAATTCGCCAGCGATTGGATGTTCGTGCCGTTTTGAATGTAATGCGCGCTGCCGGGTGGAATGTCTATGTTTAGGATCGGCATGCTTAGCCACCCGCCACCCGAGCTGCGAAGGAAGTTACCCGCGGCGCCGGCGGAATTTAGTCCTGTTCCGCCGTTTAGTGCCCCAACTACGCCGAGAGAAATGTTAGGAACCATGGTGGGGTTGCCTGTCACAAGGATCGGACTGCTTGCGGTGACCCCGATCACGCTGCCGCTTCCCTGCGGCCCGGTGTCTCCCTTTTTGGCAATAAGCGTCCAGTCAGCGCCCTCGACCGGGTTCACATTTGTGTTGGCGCGAACGGCTCGCCAGGATGAGCCGCTGGAGCCGACCGCATCATCTTCCACGTAGTTGGTCGTCGCAACCCACGGCCCCTTCCAATTCAACCCTTTTGCACCTTGCGGCCCTGCGGGACCCTCAGTTCCTGTCGGTCCTTGAGGTCCTGCCGGACCTTGTGGGCCTGCTGGGCCCATTGGACCCTCCGGCCCTGGAGGCCCGGCTATGCCCGCTTTGAGTTGAAGGCTCAGCAATGCGTCGTGGCTGGTTTGCGAATTCTCCTTGCTGTCGAGGTTGATGTCGGCCACCTGCGGCGCGTCCGCATCGACCGGGTGCGGCATGAGCGCAAAGCCATAGTTGGGAAGCGCATTCTGCCCTGTACCGTCACCAACCCATTGTTTGACTATGTTAGTGATGTCGATCACTAAGTATTTACCTTGCAGGTCCTTGGTGATCTGCTCTGTCGTCTGCGCGACCGGCCCGACTACAGGCGCGTTGTTGGCAGTAATGCTCTTCTCGTCCCAATCTTCCAGTACGAGGTACAAGTCAAACTTACCGGCAGTCGTCACCTTGTTCACGAAGAACTTGGCCGTGACCATTGCAACGTCGTCAGCCTTACTGCCTGGCGGCAGCGTGCGATCGATGTCGAACTTGACGTATGCCGTGTTGGTGGCTGAAACGTTGAGCGACGGGTTTGTTCCGAAATTCGCATTCGCCGATGTGGTTGACGTGTGCGCATCCGAGACGAGCAAGGACTGTCCGAATGCGCCCGCGGCCAGCGCCGACAGGGTGATGAGTATCAATGGTATTCTTGCTAACAGATCTCTCATTGCGACCATGGTGTTCATAACCTTCTCCTTTTCAGCCCGCGGTGGGGCGTTCAATCTTCGCCAGGCGTTGCAATGGGCCGGCGAAGTAGTCGTAATATTGTTCGGTGTAAGGCCCCCGGCGTTTTTCCTCCGCGAAGGGGCCGTCCACGAACTGTTCTTAGCTATCAGCGCCTCGAGCCGAAGACCCTGGTTTGGACCGCAGCACTGTTGTTGTTGCTGTTCTGGTCGCCGGTGTCCGACGCAGCAGAGGCTTCGTTGGTGATTGTCGTTTTCCCGCGCGCAGTAACATTCACGACAAGCGTGACGGTTAACGTGTCCCCGGAGCCTAGCCGAGCCGCCTCGCAGGTCACGGTACCGGCCGTCCCTGCTGGAGGTGCGGTCAGGCTGCCGTGGCTGCAGCTCGCGCTGACAAACGTGGAGCCCAGGGAAAGCGGATCAGACATGACCAGATTGAAGGCCGGCCCTGGGCCGAAGTTCTTCACGCGGATGGTGTAGGTCAGGTCTTCCCTGTTTTTGACTGGGTCGGGGGTAGCGCTCATGCTGACCAGGAGGTCTGCTGAGCGTTCACTGGCCGGCAGCGGGCACGTTGCCAGAAAGAGTTCCTCACTGCCATCGGCATTGCCGCCGGTCAGGTCGGAAGTCGAGCTGAAGGCGATGCGGCCGCCATCGCCGCTTATCGAAGGAGCCGAGCTGTGGCCCGCAGCGGAGTCGGTGATCTGGGTGAGCTTAGCCGTGGCAGTGTCGTACACGAAGATCTCCTCACTGCCATCGGCATTGCCGCCGGTCAGGTCGCAAGTCGAGCTGAAGGCGATGCGCGTGCCGTCACCGCTGATCGAGGGAGACTGGCTGAAGCCCGCAGTCGCGTTGGTAATCTGAGTAAGGTTGGCCGTGTCCGCGTCGTACAGGAAGATCTCCTCACTGCCGTCGGTATTGGCGCCAGTCAGATTCGCCGTAGATTGGAAGGCGATGCGACCGCCATCGGCGCTGATCGAGGGGAGTTGGTTATGGTCGGTGGTTGAGTTGGTGATCTGGGTAAGAGCGGCGGAGGCCACGTCGTACACGAAGATCTCGGTGTTGCCATCGACATTGCTGCCCGTCAGGTTCGCCGTAGATTGGAAGGCGATGCGACCGCCGTCTACGCTGACCGAGGGACGGTCGCTGGCTCCGGTAGTCACGTTGGTGATCTGGGTGAGGTTGGCCGTGGCCACTTCGTACAGAAAGATCTCCGAGTTGCCGTCGGCATTGCTACCGGTCAGGTTCGCAAAAGAGCGAAACGAGATGCGGGTGCCGTCAGCACTGATCGAGGGAGACCGGCTGAAGGCCGCAGTCGAGTTAGTGATCTGGGTGAGATTAGCCCCGGCCGTGTCATACAGAAAGATCTCCGCACTGAGATCGGGGTTGCCGCCGGTCAGGTCGGCACTAAAATCAAGGGCGACGCGACTGCCGTCACCGTTGATCGAACCACCGAATGTGAAGCCTCGAGTGGTGTTGGTGACCTGGGTGAACCCGGCGGAGGCTATCTCGCAGAGAAAGACCTCGGTGTTGCCATCTGCATTGCCGCCGGCCAGGTCGGCAGATGATCTGAAGACGACGCGAGTGCCGTCGTCGCTGATCGAGGGACTGCCATTGACGCTGCCAGCCGTAGAGGTTAGCTGAGTGATTGTGGAGAAAGTGGCCCTGGTAGACGCGGGCCAGGCTCCCAAAAGCATGAACGCGATTAACAGGAGTGCGAAACTGGACTTGGTCCACTGTCCGTGCGGGTGTCTCCCACCAAGCAGGTGCACCGGCCCTGGCATTGCGAACTGGGTATTTAGACGAGTCATGAAAAATTCTCCTTAATTTGAATTTCGAAATTGTTGAATGACTGCCGGGACCTGATAGTCCGCAGCAGAATTGATCAGCGAAGTGACCGGAGGCAGAGAGCCGCCGTGGTCAGAAAACATCCGTGATGCATGTTCCTCTTTCTCTCGAGCTAATTGTTTGAGTTGGGATTTTCGAGTCGGGGCACGCCTGGCCCCGGCTTTCATGTATTGGCCAGGTCCCGGGCGCTCTCGGTTTCCCTCCTAGCCGAGGGCTTTGGTTGGCTCTTGCCCAGGCGGACAGGAAAGATCATCGGCACTTGCCGGCGATAGTCTTTGTAGGTTTCGCCGTGATCGGCTATCAGATCTCGTTCTTCGAACCGAATCGCAAGCAGAATGTAGATGGTCGTTGCCAGAGCGAAGACTAGGTGTGCGCCGGTCATCGTTGGCGTCATCCAGAAGGCAAGCAACCATCCTAAGTACAAGGGGTGCCGAATCAACCGGTAGGGTCCCGGCGTTCTGAACTTGAGCGTCGTGTACCGTCGGCCTCCAAGATACAGCCAGACTTGTCTCAACCCGAAAAGGTCGAGGTGGTTAATCAAGAATGTGCTGATGAGCACCAACATCCAGCCATCGGCACAGAGGACTCGGAGCAATGTGCGCAAAGCGTGATGCTGCACGTCCCAGATGACGATGCCGATCGGACGCCACTGCCAAAACAAAAGCAGAAGCACCAGGCTCGAGAACAAGACGTAGGTGCTGCGCTCGACCGGTGGAGCAACTACTCTCGTCCACGCGCCTTTGAACCATTTGCGCGCCATGACGCTGTGCTGGATTGCAAACAGCGCTAGAAGGCTGAGGTCTATCAGCAAGGCCTCAATGAAGGTTCCCTGCGATCCAGAATCGATCGACTTTGGAACAGCTATGTTGCCGATAAAACCGGCTGCGTAAAGGAAGGTCCCAAAGAAAATCAGGTAACAAATGACTCCGTAAGTAAATGCTGCTATTCGCTTGAACATACAATTCTCCTTTGTCGAAGCCCATGCTCACGGTTATCGGTATCGCGTGACTTCGCCGGATTGCTCCGGTCAAAATTCGTGCGATAGAATGAGTCCACCTTCGTCACTTCCAAGCCGCCGTGAGCTTTTCACTGGCTCATTGACAGTCGCGGAGACTAATGCAGAAGCGGTTTGAGAGTACTTAGAAAGCCGTTGATTTTTTCTGAAAGCGTTTTCTGAAAGTTTCTGAAAGCGGCGATGTCCAGGCAGGAAAAGCACTTCTACGAGTTTGGGCCGTTTCGTCTTGATCCTATGAAACGCCGGCTGCTACGCGATGGCGTGCCGATACCACTTACCCCAAAGGCATTCGATACCCTCCTCGAGCTTGTCCGGCAGAGCGGGAAGACCATCGAAAAGGATGACCTGATGAAAGAGGTCTGGCCTGATGCGGTGGTGGAAGAGAACAACCTCAACCAGAATATCTCGGCATTGAGAAGGTCTCTCGGAGACAGCCGCCAGGACAGCCAGTACATAGCCACCATCCCCGGGCTCGGTTATCGCTTTGTAGCCGAGGTGAAACGGTCGCCGTTTCCCGAAGGGGACGCTGCTCTGGAGAAAAGCGAACAATCGAGCCTGACCCTTGAGCCCGGAATCGACCCCGGAATCGACCAGCACACAGACAAGCAGATCGCGGAATCAGATTCGATCGCGGTCAATCCGGAGGCGGAGAATACCGCTGCGCCAACCACGCGAAGAGTTGACTCTCAAAAAAAAGCCGAGCCTTTATTCGGGTCCGTGCCCTCATCTGGTGAGTCCATCATCTCTTTCTTGAAACGTCATCGGACAATAACGGTAGTGGTCCTTGTGCTTACGCTAAACGGTTTGGCGGGGATCGCGTTCTGGATTTACGAGATCGTCGGAGTCAACCGGACAGAGACTTCTGTAAACGAAATAGAGATAACGTCTCTTACGCGGACTGGCACTATCGGTAGCGCAGCCGTAACACCGGATGGCAAACAAATTGTCTACTCAGTGCACGAAGCCGGGCGCGAGAGTCTGTGGCTTAGACAGGTTGTCGCTCCGTCTACGCAGCAAATCGTCCCCCCCGCTGAGGTCTCGTATTTTGGATTGACCTTCTCGCTCGACGGCGATCACATCTATTTTCTTCGAACGGATAGGGGAGGCTCGGTGCGCGCACTTTATCGAATGCCGGCGCTTGGCGGAGTGCCGACGAGATTGCTTACCGATGTTGATTCGCGTATCACTTTGTCCCCGGATGGCGGTCGAATGGCGTTTGTTCGCAACTCCAGTGACGAAAGCGCTCTGATCATCGCAGACGTTAATGGGAGTAACCAGCGCAAACTTGCGACCCGTCCGATAACCGATTATTTCAAAGTCCCCGCCTGGTCGCCCGACGGCAAGCTGATCGCCTGTTCTTCAGGAAGCGGCGAACCCTATGACATCCATAACAGCGTCGTTGCAGTTCGGGTAGAAGACGGAACCCAGAGTATGATCACGCCGCAAAAATGGGCAGCGACTTATGACGTCGAGTGGCTTGCCGACGGCAGCGGTCTCTTGATCACGGCTCGGGAGCGACACGAGGCCCGGGAACAAATATGGCGCATCTCACATCCGGGAGGCGTCGCCCGAAGGTTAACCGGTGATTCGAAGATGTATCGAAGCATAAGCGTCGGTGGCGACTCGCGGGCAATACTAGCGGTCCAGACCGAGTTGGTTTCAGACATTTGGGTTGCCTCTGACTGGAGGGTGGAACAGAGCAAGAAAAAGGTTACATTCGGAAGCGGGTCATACGAAGATGCCAGCTACACGCCTGATGGAAGAATCGTGTATACGTCCCAGGCCAGCGGCAACTGGGATTTATGGATCATGGAAGCCGACGGTAGCAACCAGAAGCAGTTGACAGTTGATGCCGGAGTCAACCTCCATCAGAGGGTAACGCCAGACGGCCGCTACATAGTGTTTGCTTCCAACAGGGGCGGGGTGTTCAACATCTGGCGCATTCGCATCGACGGCAGCGATCCGGTGCAGTTGACCAGAGGACCCGGCGAGAAGTTTCCCGACTGTTCACCTGATGGCAAGTGGGTAGTCTATAACTCTGTCGCTTCCGATCAGAATCTCTACGCTATCTGGAAAGTGCCAATCGAAGGGGGCGAACCAGTGCGATTGACTGACGCTAACACGGAGCATCCCGCCGTATCGCCCGATGGCAAGCGCATCGCCTATTTTTATTCCTCGAAGGGCAAACACCAAATCGTTGTCATCCCTTTTGCGGGAGGGCAACCCGACAGGGTTTTTGATATTCCCGGGACTCTTGATCCATCAACCTACGTTCGCTGGTTTCCGGACGGGCAATCTCTGACGTATTCCGCTGCTCACAATGACGTTTCCAACATCTGGATTCAGCCACTCGGCGACGGCGAGGCGAAGCAGTTAACGGACTTCAAAATTGAAGGCCGACTCATGTTCGACTGGTCATCCGATGGCAAACAACTGGTCTTTATCCGCCGGCTCTGGCCAGCCGATCTTGTGCTCTTGAGAAACTTCACTCCAGGCAAAACATAAAACGAACCCCTCTTCTCGCGGCCGGCCTGACAGGCAAGTTCCATCAGAACCGAAAGTCGCGTTGCCTCCACAGATTTTGTTCGATCTGCAAATCAGCGGCGAGACTTAAGTGGCAATCATCGGGTGCTTCCTTTGACGACCTGATGCTCGCAGGTAGGCGGGGCGACCGGGGCTAGCGTTGCTTCCGGGTCGAGGGAGGTTTGCAGACGATAAAGGCGCGCGTACGCACCGTTACGGAACAAGAGTTCGGCGTGCGTGCCCTGCTCGATGATCTGTCCGCGATCAAGCACAAGGATGCGGTCCGCGAGGCGAACGGTGGCGAGGCGATGAGCAATGATGAGTGCTGTTCGTCCCGCCACTGCGCGCTCCAGAGCCTCCAGGACGAGGCGCTCCGAAGCCGCGTCCAGGCCTGTAGTCGGCTCGTCGAGGATCACGATGGGGGCATCACGCAGCACCGCTCGAGCTATGGCAGTCCGCTGCTTCTGACCGCCTGAGAGCGTGGTCGCACGTTCGGACACAATAGTGTCGTAACTGTGCGGGAGGCGCTGGATGAATTCATCCGCGTTTGCGATTCGCGCCGCCGCAGCGATCTTGTCATCGCTGGCTTCGGGGCATCCAAACGCGATATTTTCCCGGATCGTTCCGCTGAAAAGCAGCGAGTCCTGAAGGACAAGACTGATCTGTTCCCGCAAGGAGAGAAGGTTATAGTTTCGGATATCCTGACCGTCGATGTACAGGACGCCTTGGGTCGGGTCATAGAATCGCAACACCAGACTGACCAGCGTGCTTTTCCCCGCGCCCGTCCCACCAACAATGGCGATTTTCTCTCCGGGCGCGATTGCCAGGTTGATATGCGACAGAATCGGCTGCCCCGGCAGGTACTCGAATGAAACGTCTCGGAATTCGATGTGGCCGCGAAGCCGTGGAGCGGGGCGCGCCTCGGGCCGATCCTTCAATTCGCTCTCCACCTTCATGACTTCGACAATGCGTTCGGCCGCCACAATCGCCCGGTTATACAAAATAGAAGACCGGCCCAGCGCACGCATCGGACGGAACAAGTCCGTGGCGTAGGCGAAGAATATAACCACATCGCCGGTGGTCAGCCGACCCGAGAGCACGCTGGTGGCCCCGTACGAAATAACGATCGCCAAACCGAGGGCGC
>DATFXM010000026.1:0-3246 GCA_035315885.1 Blastocatellia bacterium | reverse complement strand
AAACACGGTCAACCCGGCAGGAAAAGCGGGTGGCGAGCCGGCGCCTAAAGGCCAGGAGTTCACGTATTCCATGCTCGCCCAGGGACGCCTTACGTCCCCGGAGGAATTCGGACAAATCGTTGTTCGAGAAACACCCGACGGCGGAACCGTACGCGTCCGGGACATCGCGCGAATCGAACTTGGCTCCCAGGATTACAGCGTTGCTGGCCGCTTAAACGGAAAGCCCAGCGCCGTGGTCGCGGCCTACCAACTGCCCGGCTCGAACGCAGTGGATGCGGCCGCCGGCGTGAAAAAACTGATGGCGGAACTGAAGCAGCGTTTTCCCGAAGACCTTGATTTCGTGGTCTCGCTGGACACGACCCGCGCGGTGACTGAGGGCATAAAGGAAATCGTGGTCACGCTCGTGATCGCTCTCGCGCTGGTTATTCTAGTAGTGTTTGTGTTCTTGCAGGGCTTGCGAGCGACTCTGATTCCACTGCTCGCCGTTCCGGTCTCGCTTGTCGGTACATTCGTGCTGTTCCCGCTATTCGGTTTTTCAATCAATACACTTTCACTTTTCGGCCTCGTCCTGGCAATA
The DNA here is from genome assembly GCA_035315885.1 of Blastocatellia bacterium. Classification (GTDB taxonomy): domain Bacteria; phylum Acidobacteriota; class Blastocatellia; order UBA7656; family UBA7656; genus DATFXM01. The sequence continues at coordinate 2,669 of DATFXM010000026.1, read as the reverse complement.
GGACTGGTTGTCGACGACGCGATCGTAGTCGTGGAAGGAGTTGAGCGGCACATCGAGGAGGGGATGTCGCCCAAGGACGCTGCCTTGAAGGCCATGGAGGAGTTGTCCGGGCCGGTGGTTGGCATCGCACTGGTCCTTTCCGCCGTTTTCGTGCCGACCGCCTTCATTCCCGGCATCACAGGCAAGCTGTACCAGCAATTCGCGGTGACGATCGCGATCTCCGTCCTCCTTTCGGCATTCAATGCATTGACTCTCAGTCCCGCGCTTTCGGCGCTGCTGCTTCGCCCGAAGAAGCAGAGCCGTGGGCCGGTAAGGAGACTCTTCGGCTTGTTTAATCGCGCATTCGAGCGAACGACGGAGGGCTACGTGCGATGGAGCGCGGCCCTGGTCCGGAAATCAGCGGTTGTCGTGATGCTGCTTGCCGGCTTCGCTGCCGCGGGAGTCTTCTTCGCGAACCGGGTACCTTCCAGCTTTCTTCCCGATGAAGACCAAGGCTACGCCTACATCAACGTGCAACTCCCGAATGCCGCGTCGTTGGAGCGCACAACGGCAGTCGTCGCCGAAGTCGAAAAGATTTTGATGAACACCCCTGGAGTCGAAAACTCGACCTGCTTCGTGGGCTTCAGTCTCCTTAGCTTCGTTCGCACGAGTTACAGCGCCACGTTTTTTGTAACCCTCAAGCCGTGGGATGAACGTACTAACAGCGCTGACCAGTTTCAGGCGCTCAAGACCCGTCTCAATAGTGAGTTGAGCAAATTGTCAACCTCCGTTGCCTTCTGTTTTTCGCCCCCTGCCATCCCGGGCGTTGGGACCTCAGGCGGATTCACGTATATGCTGGAAGATCGTTCGGGCGGCGATATTCAGTTCCTTGCAAAAAACCTCGCGACGTTTCTTGATGCGGCTCGAAAGCGCCCGGAAATAGGCAATGTCAGCACCACCTTTTTGCCCAGCGTTCCCCAGGAGTTTGTAAACGTGGACCGGGACAAAGTGCTGAAACAGGGAGTTCCCCTTAACGATGTATATCGTACGATTCAAGCCTTCATGGGGGGAGTCTTTGTCAACTACTTCAACCGATTCGGACGGCAATGGCAGGTATATATCGAGGCCGAAGGCCAGGATCGATCTAAAGCGGAAAATGTAGGTCAATTCTATGTGCGCAACCGGAACGGAGAAAAAGTTCCGCTGTCCACCCTCACCACTATCCAACCGCGTGTCGGTCCCGAGTTCACCCTGCGATTCAACGAATACCGGTCCGCGCAAATCAACGGCAGCGCCGCGCCTGGATACAGCGCCAACCAGGCAACCGACGCACTCGAAGATGTATTCAAGCAGACCATGCCTCGGGAGATGGGCTTCGATTACTCGGGCATCTCCTTTCAGGAACAAAAAGCGCGTAACGGAGTCCCGCCCTCGGTTATCTTTGGCCTTTCGCTATTGTTTGTTTTCTTGATTCTCGCTGCGTTGTATGAGAGCTGGTCTCTGCCGTTCAGCGTGTTGTTGAGCACTCCAGTTGCAATATTCGGGGCCTTTGCGATCTTGTGGCTGCGTCGTACACTCCTTGGCTATTTCGTGCCGCCTTATGCGATTCAGATTGAGAACGACGTGTATTCGCAAATCGGATTGGTGATGCTGATCGGACTCGCCGCCAAGAACGCCATCTTGATCGTTGAGTTCGCCAAAGACCAGCACGAGAACGGCAGGGACCTGGTGGACGCTGCGCTCGAGGGTGCCAGGCTCCGTCTTCGGCCTATTTTGATGACATCTTTCGCCTTCATCCTCGGATGCGTACCTTTGTGGACCGCAACCGGCGCAGGAGGTGTGGCCCGCCAGATTATGGGCACGACCGTGATAGGCGGTATGTTGGCGGCCAGCATGATCGGCATCTTCTTCGTCCCGGCGATTTTCTATATGGTCGAGAGGTGGTCGGGGGTCGGCAAGGAGGCAAGTGAGGCGGCATTACCCCCAGACAGCGTTCCTGCGGATTGAGATGAGCAACAGATACGAAGGATGGACCGCAGCGGATAGATCGCATCGTGATCAGGATTCCTCACAGGAACTTTGTTGAAGACACATCGTAAAATTCCTCTTGAGCAACTAACTCCAACGGCTTAGAAAGGTCGCCCCGACGGTAACAGCACACGACTGCGAACGTGCTGCTGATCAAACAATGATCTTGCACCCCATTGGCATGTTTTGATTGCCGGAAGAGTTTTCAATGCGTCAAGGTCTTTCAAACCGCACTCGTGGACAGCCCCAGCTGCTCGGAATTGCCAAACTTCTACTGCCACCCAGGCAGAGCCGGCGGATCTCCCTGGGTTATTAGCGTGGCACATCATCCTTATAGTTGCGCAGCCCGGGCGGAAGCGCGACCCCGACGCGTCGACGGGAGAACCGCCCGCTTTTGGAAAGATTGTCGAGGATCACTTCAGCCGCGTCTTCGTATGAGATAGTCAACTCGGGCACTTTTTGCTTGAAAGCGAACGCCAAGGCCAGTCTGGGCAGAACGTAAGTGTAGGCCGGTCGTGTCGTCGGCCATTCGTCGACAGACAAACGTAAATCCCCTGTTGGCTTGCCGTTCTTAGACGCGATCAACGGGCCGGGGCACAACATTGACCAGTCCAATGGGCTCTTCCGAAGTGCGTCGAGGTTGGTACGGTGTGCCTCGTAAA
>DATFXM010000025.1:0-14320 GCA_035315885.1 Blastocatellia bacterium | reverse complement strand
CTCCACGCGCCGGCCAATCCTCCGAGCCGATCGGCGCTCTCAAAGAGCGTGACTCGCTTCCCTTGCTGTGATAGACGCCGGGCCAGAGTCATTCCGAGGAAACCTCCTCCGATGACCGCCCAGCGTCCTGTTTCAGATGTCATGCGTTATTGGTTGCCCAAGCGATAATGACTTGAAGATTCTAAGCCGACGCCTCCGCGTGTGCGGGTGGGCTCACCTCAGTTACTACCTGGTTGTCGATCGAGTATCTGCGGCCGCAAGCTACACAGACTGCTTCCTCAACGCCTGCACTTGCTTTGTCATTGAAGCGCGCGACGATCTCACCGCAGCGGCAGACACAACCAATCGAGCGTGCCGGATGACCGATCGCCAGGTGAAAATCAGGTATCGACTTTGTCACCAGCGATCCCATCCCGATCATCGCAAACCGGCCGATCACCAGGTCGTTACCGATGGTGCAGCCTGCGCCTATTGTTGCGCCCTCTCTTACAAGCGTGGGCAGCGTGTGTTCATCGGGGTCCGAAGAGCGCAGTTGCTTCAGGTCGGGGGTCGTGGCTCTTGGGAAGCGATCGTTCGTGAAGACTGTGCCCGCGCTGATCATTACACCGTCCTCGACTGTCACCGCGTTGCAGATGTAAACCATTGCGTTGATCTTCACTCGGTTGCCTATGGTCACGCCGTAGGCAACGTAGCTCTTCTCGCCAACGATACATTCCTCGCCGATAGTTGACGCATGTCTGATGTGCACGTTGTCCCAGATTGAAGTGCCGTCTCCAATCCGGACTCCATCCTCGATGAGGGCTGTCGGATGAATCCTGGTGCTCATCGTGCTGCTCCCGATACGTAGACAGCGTGTCCATTCCCCTTGCCGTTTCTCAACGCATGTCCGTTGCCTTTGCCGTTCTTCGCTGCACCGTTGACGGTGGTCCAGTGATTGCGGCGCAGCGAGTCATATGCGGCCTCGATGACTTCCACTGACGCGAGCGCATCTTCCGCGGAGATCAGCAGCGCCTCTTCCCCGCGAACGGCCCTTGAAAAGTTGGAGATCTGAGCTCGGAAAGCCTGCACCTTGTCGTAGCCGTTTCCAAACACAATCCAGTCTCTGCTCGACGACTGCCGGTATCTGGATTGTCTCCAGCCGACGGAGATCGTGCCGTTGGAGCCGTAGATGTTGATGTAGCTGTCAAGCTCCTTGTTGATGCTCCACGAAAGGTCGATGCTTCCCATCACCCCCTGCACACTTCGGACGAATATCCGAACCGTGTCTTCGACGGGTAGACCTTGGGTACGCTTACCTTCGACGACTTGTACGTCCGCCAGAGGTCCGAGGAAGTACCGCATCAGGTCAACCGAATGCGACCCGTTATCCACGAGCACCCCGCCTCCGCTGGTAAGCGGATCCGAGTTCCATCGTGAGCCCATGTCCACGCGCGACGTAAACGCATTCTCGAACAGAATGATCTCGCCGAGAATCCCCGAAGTGACGATGCTCTTGGCACGAATCACGTCGTCTACGTAACGGAACTTCGAGCCCATCGTAAGGCGCGCGCGGGACCTTCTGGCTGCATCCAGCATTGCCTTTGCGTGTTTGACCTCGATCGCGAGCGGTTTTTCGCAGATAACATTTACCTGCTGCTCAAGAAGGTCGATGCAAATCTGCGGGTGAGTAACCGGAGGCGTGCAAACAATCGCCGCGTCGAGTTTTGCCTTTCGCATCATGGTTGTGTGGGACTCGAACGTCTGACAACCAAGTCTTTCGGCAAGCGCTCGCGCCGCGTCTATTCGAACGTCGGCTACCGCCACTGCCCGAGCGACGTCGCAGTTTTCGAGGGCCTCGGCGTAGGCCTGTGCGATGCCGCCCGCTCCCACTATCCCGAATCTGAGTTTTTGATTTGCGCTCATCGGTTTGGTTACCTCCGTAGCCGGTTAACCGACTCCTTTATCGAGTCGGCAATGTAGTCGATGTGTTGGTCGGTATATCGCTCGTTCCAGGGCAGTACGAGCACGCCTTCGAGCGCCTCAAACGTTCCGGGGTACCGCGAGCGCGAGTAGTCCACAGCTTCCGGCCGCGCTAGCGTGAACGGGAAACGGCTGTCGCCGAAGGTCTTCTGCTTCTCGAAAACTTCACACATAAATGCTGGCTTCTGTATGTAGCGGGGAGCTGACGCGATGCCTCTCTCTTTGAGAAGTGCTCCAAGCCCCACCGCACCGTTCGAGATCACGTTGCTGTCGACTCTCAAACAGTATTTCCAGTAGGTGTGTACGCTCTTTGGATTCACCCACGGAGTTTCGATTCCCCGAATTCCCGCCAGCGTATCGTTTAGTTGCTGAGCCGCCGCTATGCGGTTCTTCACCACTGACTCCAGCTTTGGCAGTTGTCCGACGGCCACCGCGCCCTGAAGCTCGCTCAATCGATAATTCAACGCGAGGAAATAGTGATCTGGATTTGGATCTCCGTAACCCCACGCCTTGTTTATAAACAAGTACATATGCCTGGCGAGTGCAGGATCGTTCGTGGTTACAAGACCGCCCTCGCCGGTCGTGATGTGTTTACCCTGCTGCAATGAGAAGCAGCCAATCGAGCCGATGGTGCCTACCAGTTGATTGTCGTATTTTGCAAGAAAGGCTTGCGCGCAATCTTCGACTACCGGAATGCCGTGCGATTGAGCGAGGTCCATGATCAGTCCCATCTCACACGGGTTTCCAAACAGATGGGTGACTATGATGGCCTTTGTGCGCGGACTGAGACACGACTCGATCGTCTTCGCAGTGACGTTGTAAGTCCTGGGGTCAACGTCGGCGAAAACCGGAATGGCGCCCTGGTACAGGATTGGCGAGAGCGCTCCCATGTCGGTGATGGGACTCGTGATGATTTCATCCCCGGGATTGGGGTTGATTGCGGCTACCGCGAGGTGAACCGCCGCCGTTCCCGACGCACACGCATAGGCATGCTTTACTCCAAGGGTCTCAGCGAAGCGCTGCTCGAGACTCCTGACAAACTCTCCTTTCGTACTCGTGAGGGTGCCGCTCTGAATCGCGCGAGTCAGCAGCTCGATCTCCTCGCTGCCAAGCGTTCGCCCGGAGGCTTCCTGGTCAGAGGGCAATGAAAGCCTTGTTGCTGCGGATGGCACAGGACTAGTCATGTTGCGTCATTCGATCCTTTCTCATTGATTTGCTCAGATTGGTGCCAAGATGAAAGACTTCTTCGAAGTAGTGTTTGCTTTGAAACGACAGGATTCCCAACCCGATAAGCTGGATGGCCAGCACCAGGCTGAAGAGCCCGACGATAAACGTGTGGGGAAACTGCTGATAAGCCGCGCCGACTGCCGCCGAGGCTCTGTCTAAAAAAGATGTATCGGTCGGTACAAGCTTGAGCTGGTCAAACCAGTGAAGAAAAGCCCAACCGTTGACCCACAACGAAAAGATCAGTAGAAGCAGCCCGGGCAGCGTGAACAGCATGAAGGGCCTGAAGATAAAGCCTGACACGACAACCGCCGCTGTGTGCCGCAGCACCTTCATGCTTGATCGCCGATTCACGACGACGCTCTGATGTACTTTCCAGTCCAGCTCAGCAGGAACCTCTTCGATGCGTGCCTTCAGAAGCTTGGCCTTATAGATGATCTCCGGGTTGATTTCCATCCCCGTCGATCTCAGGCTCAACGAGCGGAGAAACTTCCCGTCATAAGCCCTGACCATTCCTGTAAGCGTGGTGAGGTTCCCTCTGGCAACCTTCGACAAGAACCGGTTCGCGCCGGCGCTCAGAATCTTTCTGAACCACGGCACGTTCGATACACGGCCGCCTTCCATATACGGCGACGCAATGACAATCTTCGCCCTCGTCTCCCTGATCCGATCCAGAAGCCTCGCGATATGAAACGGTGAGTAGCTCAGATCGAGGTCCATTACCAGCACGTAATCGCCCGAGCAGTAATTGAACGCGAACTGAAAGGCCTGACCCATACCGAAGTTCGTCAGGTGGTGAAGCACGTGGAGGTTTGGACAACTCTCGGCTACTTCTTCCGCAAGCCTGCCGGTCTCGTCGGTGCTACCGTCGTTAACCAGGACAATCTCCCATCGGTAGTCATGTTCGAGGGAACGGAGGTAATCGCACAGAGTAGTAATGTTGCTCTTAAGAATTGCCGCTTCGTTGTATGCGGGAACCACCACCGAAACGAGTGGTCGGTATCCCGGCGAGTCAGCGTCAAAACTATAATCGCGCGACGAAGCTGAAGCGCTTCGCAGATTGTGTGTTAGCTTCATACTCATTGTCACACACCTTCCGATTGAGGATTGTCCAATAAGTTCTCGCGCCGTTCTTTATTGCTGAGCGCAGCGTTGATGATGTTTGCAATGCGTTCACCGCTGTCGCCGACGCCGAACGGGTTGTCCACTCGTTCAACTTTCTGGATCCAGTGCTGGTCGTCGAGCGCGTGCTCGAGCATCTCTGCAAGACGGCTTGGAGAACCTCCAACGAGTCTCGCGACTCCGGCTTCAATCGCCTCGGGGCGTTCAGTGTTCTCTCTCAATACCAGAAGCGGCTTGCCTAACGAGGGCGCTTCTTCTTGAATCCCGCCCGAATCAGAAACGATTAACCACGCGTGCGAGAGAAGAAGAACAAACTGTTGGTAGTGGAGCGGCTGGAGCAGATGAATTCTCGGACGACCCGAAAGTATTTCAGTAGCCGGCCCGCGCACCGCTGGATTTGGATGAACGGGAAACAGGAGGACAACATCGCGGTGCATCTCGACAAACTTCCGAAGCACTGCAAGATTGTCGGTCATCACCGACCCAAAACTCTCGCGTCGATGAGTCGTCAAGACCAGGCGCTTGAGACCAGCGGTGCTGTCGAGGAGCTCCGCGAGATCTGGCGAGGGAGTCAGCCCGTCAATCATTTTGGTCAACGAATCCACAATGGGGTTCCCTGTCACAAAGATGGTTTCGGGGCGAACTCCCTCAGAAATCAGAGTCTCGCGATTGCGAACCGTCGCAGCGAAGTGATGCGTTGCGAGCCGGCTGATGAGCTGCCGATTCACCTCTTCCGGATACGGACTCTCCGGATTTCCCGACCTCAAGCCCGCCTCTACGTGCGCAACTGGAATGCGGCGATGGAACCCTGCAAGAGCTCCCGCCATTGCAGTCGTCGTATCACCCTGGACCAGAATCATGTCTGGACGCTCGACATCGAGTATCGGGTCAAGACGCTCGAGCAGTCGCGAACAGACCTGATTAGGATTCTGATTCGGCTCCATAATCCGCAGGTCGTAGTCCATTCGAATGCCAAACTGATTGATGAACGGATAGAGCAAGTCGTTATGTTGTCCGGACGCTACATTCAGACTTCGAATGCCGAACTCTCTTCTTTCGATGGCGTTGATGACCGGCGCCAATTTGATGACTTCGGGCCGAGTGCCAAACAGCGCTAGGATCGTGTTCGCTCGTTTTTCGTTCGGAGCCGCAGCTGGCCGGCCCAGACCGGTCGCCCGTCGAAAGCTTCTAAGAACTTGTTGGGATCTGTTCAGGTTCTCGCTCATTAAGATTCGGATTCGCTCGATCGCGCTCTTTCAGTTTGGATATCGCCGCCTTCGCACACGCTCTATGCCAGCCGCCTGGCTTCATCTGCGGTTGCGGTCTTCGCTTTTTCAGGTACGTTCACATCGATGCGGGCTTCAGGCAGAAATGAATTGAAAAACCTCCGCAGCTCCCGCTCGTCGGCTCTACGCGCGAGAAGCTCGAGCTTGTTCAACCCGAGCGTGACTTTCGCGGGCTGGTAGGCGGCGATCTTTCCGATCAGGATCTTGGGATGCCGGGTCTTCGAAACCTGTTCTTCACCCATCTGAAGTTCCTCGAACAGCTTTTCTCCAGGCCGCATGCCGGTAAACACGATACCGATGTCTTCATAAGGCCTGAGCCCCGACAGCGAAATCGCCTCTTCGGCAAGATCCAGAATGCGAACCGGCTCTCCCATGTCCAGAATGAAGATCTCGCCTCCCTCTCCGATTGCTCCGGCCTGGAGCACAAGCTGGGCGGCTTCGGGAATTGTCATGAAGTATCGCGTCATTTCCGGATGAGTAACGGTTAGCGGACCTCCGTTCAGGATCTGCTCTCGAAAGATCGGTATCACCGATCCTGCCGAACCGATCACGTTGCCGAACCGCACCGCCACGTATCGTGTATCGTATTTCTTGTCCAGATCCTGAACTACGAGCTCGGCAACCCTCTTGCTCGCACCCATCACCGATGTCGGTCGCACCGCTTTGTCGGTGGACACCATCACGAACACTTCAACCCCGAACTCACCGGCGAGGTCGCCCAGCAGCCGGGTCGCGAGCACATTGTTCTTCACCGCTTCAACGGGATTGCACTCCATCATCGGCACGTGTTTGTGCGCCGCGGCGTGGAACACCACGTCAGGTCTGTAGTTTCTGAAGATCTCTCGCATTCTCAGATCGTCGCAGATATCCGCAACCAGCGGGACTCTGGGCACTGCTGAGAACTTCATTTCGAGGTCTTTGTCGATATCGAACAGTGCGAACTCGGCGCGCTCTACGAGCAGCAGATTAGCCGGCCGGAGGCGGGCCACCTGGCGGGCGAGCTCCGAACCGATCGAACCTCCAGCGCCGGTAACCATCACCGTCTTGCCCGCGAGGAATCGTCTAACCTCCTCCTCTTCCAACTGGACCGGTTCGCGTCCAAGGAGATCTTCTATCTGCAGATCTCGGATGCGGCTGACCTTGACCTTCCCCTGCAGAAGTTCGTAGATGCCCGGTATCACCCTCACTTTGATCGGTATCGACTCGCAGATATCGAGGATCCTGCGGAAATCCTGTCTGGTTGCTTTTGCGATCGAGATGACGATGTGGTGAATGTTGTGTTGACTCACCAGCCGCGGCAAATCGGATGTCGAGCCGAGCACCTTGATACTCTGGATGACCGACCCGTGCTTGTTCGGATCGTCATCCACGAACCCTCGAATCTCAAGGTTGGAGTTTCCTACGTCGATGATCTCGCGCGCGGCTATAACTCCAGCGCGTCCTGCGCCGATCAGCAGTACCCGTTTCTTGGGACCGATGTCGCCCGTAGGCAATCCTTTTCTTTTCATCAGCGCTTCATGCAGAGCGCGGCGAGCCACCCGCAAACCCAGCACAGAACCGAACCCGAACACCGTAGCCATCACGGTTATTGAGAGAGGTATCTGCACCGGCTTGAAGAACGCGGGCAGCATCAGCCTAATCAAGATCAGAGGCAGCGCAGTAAGGAAGGCCGACTTAAGAAACGTGCGGACTTCCGCCATTCCGATGTACCGCCAGATGAACGAATAGACGCCCGTCCCCATCAGAACGAGAAACTGCAGCGGTACGACAAAACAAATCTGCAGCAGCGCGCCACCCAACTCCTCTCGCGGGATTGCGAAATCGAAGCGCAGAAGGTAGGCAAACCAGAATGAGCCGGCCAACGCGAGGACGTCCAAACTGAATTGCGTTTGTCTGATGAACAATCGAGAGAACCTGAGCCTCGACCAGAATCTCAGCAATCGCAGAGAGTGCCTCGGCTCGACTTTTGTCTTGCGCAACTCAGGTTCGGTGTTCTTTGAGGCAAGAATGTCTTCGATACTTGGCGGTGAATATTTGCCCGGCATAAGGACCGCAAGAAGCGTCTCGGCGAGCACCACCAGATCGGTAACCCAGTTGCGTCGCTGTAAGTACTTCTGATACCCCGTTAGTTTGTATGGCTGAAGAGTCTTCAGATAAAACTCTTCACGGTTTCCGTTCATCTGCATGAGCAATTGCTCTTCGTTGCGCAGCCGTATAGTCACCGGATCGGTGACGCCCGGCTTCGCCTGCAGCACAAAGGACCACGATTCGCTGCCGAGATCTACATACTGCGGCACTTCCGGTCTTGGACCGACTAGCGACATATCGCCGCGGATCACGTTCCAAAGTTGAGGCACCTCATCCAGCTTGACCTTGCGCAACCAGCTTCCGACTCGGGTCACTCTGATGTCGTCAGCAGCAGTCACCTGCGGGCCGCTGCAAGACGCGACCATAGTCCTCAGCTTGTAGAGCGAGAAGGTCCTCCCCGCTTGACCGACGCGTCTTTGCTTGAACAGCACCGGACCGCGAGAAGTCAGCGCGATAGCAACCGCTGCCAACGCGGCAACGGGCGCAAGAATGATGAGGACAGTCGACGCAACCGCTATCTCAATGATGCGTGGTAATCCACGTCCGACTATTGGTGAGCCGCTTTTTTTTCTATCGCGCATAAGCCGAACAGATCTTTGCTACCGAGGACACGACGTGATCGATTTCGCGCTCGGTCATCTGTGGAAACAACGGCAGGCTGACGAGCCTAGTCCAGACCTCGGTCGCAACCGGCAGGTCTGTAGGCTGCCACCCAAAAGTGCGCTCGTAGTAAGGATGGAGGTGCAGAGGCCGCCAGTGAACCGAGCAACCTACGCCTCGCTTCTTCAGCTCTTCTACAAACTGATTTCGGTCGATTGAAATGGAATCGAGGTTCAACTTGACGGGGAACAGATGCCACGAGTGAACTCGATTAGGATCGTCTGGAGGCAGCTCGATCTGCTCGATGCTTGCGAGGCGACTCCGATATTGACGCGCTTTCTCCTCGCGCGCCTCGCGCATTGCCTCAGCTCGCGCAAGCTGATGAATGCCGATGGCCGCTGCAATATCAGTCAAGTTGTACTTGAAACCCGGCGCGGCGATCTTGTAATCCCACGAGCCTCCATTCGAATAACGGTTCCATGCATCGTGCGAAAGGCCGTGGAGTGACATCATTCGCATCCGATGCGATAGCTCCTCATCGTTGGTCACTGCCATTCCACCTTCGCCGGTGGTGATCGTCTTGTTCGCGTAGAATGAAAAACAGCTAACGTCCGCGGTGCCTTCTCCACATTGTCGCCAGGGGTCACTCGTGCTCGGTCGCCACGCTGCGGGAAATGCGTGAGCGGCGTCCTCGATCACCCACAACCCGTTTCGTCCCGCAAACAACGTCAGGGCGTCGATGTCCATCATCAACCCGCCCACGTGCACTGCGATTATGCCGGCCGCCTCGATCTCTCTGTTGCCGGCGCGTACTATCCCATCGAGCCGGCTGCTTCTCAGCAATTCGAGCTTGCGCGCCGCGTCTACCAGATCCATGTTGAGCGTCTTTGGATCGCAATCGACCAGGATCGGAATTGCACCCTGGTACCTGACCACCTCTGCGGTTGCCGCGAACGTCATGGTCGGCACCAGCACTGCCTGGCCGGGTTTCAGCTCCCGAGCTTCGAGAGCAAGGTGCAGGGCCGCAGTGCATGAGTTGACTGCTACCGCGTGCTTTGCGCCGACACGCGCTGCGAACTCCTCCTCGAAGCGCCTCACCTTCTTACCAGTCGTCAGCCAACCTGAGCGCAATGTGTCGAGCACTTCATCAATCTCAGCCTCGGTCAACGAGGGCCTGAAGAAAGGAACCTCTATCCACGCGGCAGATGTTCTGGGTGTACTCATATACTCTCTTTGTGACCGCCGGGGGTTTACTGCACCTCGGTCAATCTGGTTCGATCGTCATTGATCATTGATGGTTAGTTGATGTCCCGACTGCGGACCATTGATTGGCGCGAGCGTCATCTGCTCAAACGTTGCACGGCTCCCGTTCCCCGGTGATTGAAGGGAACGAGCCCACTCCAAGAAGACGGAGTTCATCGGCGCGATGACCTTCTAATCGCATCGTTCTGGACGTAACCGTTTGGTGGAGGAGCGGACGCAATCTGTGGCCGAATCTTGCTGAATCTGACCGCGGTGCCAAACCTTCCGCGTCCCTCTTCGATTCGGACGACATCAGCCACGTACAGCATCCATCTCTCGTCTTCGTTGGGCACTCGTATCCAAAGCTTGATCCGTTGGCCGGTGGTGAGCCTCTTCTTCAGGTACAAGAACGCCCCGCGTGAGCTCAGATTTTCGAGGACGGCATTCTCCTCGATCTGATAGCCGAGTCCATCGTGACCTTTAATGACGACATTCCAGTCAACGGCAAACCGGCGTGCTTTTCTGCGCTCGTGTACTGGTGTTGCCGAAACGACTTTTGCAGTCATCGTTTTTATTTCCAATTTTTTTTCTACCTCAGCCGAACAGCTTTCCTCGATTTAGTCATTGTGAGTTGTGACGGAAAGAACTGGGATCCCAGGATCAAATACAAAAACGCGCCGGTTTGCATCGTTCCGCAAACCAAACGCCGTCGATAATGTTTTGTAAAAGTGATACCCCTCAACGCGCGGGAAGACATCTACGTCGAGCGAGTTTCTTAAGTGGAGCCGAAGTAGAAGAGTATTCTCGTGACCTCGTCTTGCAGCGATTCACCGGCTTTTCTTGGTGCAAAAACCCATCTCCTTGCCGCGGCCAATGCGGACGCCGTTAATAGAGCATTCCCCGAAACCGCACGGGCGGCCGTCACCGCTCCGTTCGGACTTATCGTTACCTCGATAGTTACCGGGCCGGCCGCTCGCGCCCTTCGTGCCTCCTCCGGATAAACGGGGACTACTTGATTGATCACCTTTCGTTTAGAGTTGTCCGCAATCGTAGCGCCCACCGAAGGCGCCGGATTCTCGTACTCGGTCAGAGCAGGAACCCGTGACGGAAGCGGTCCGCGGACCGCCTCAGACGCCTCGGCGATCGCCGGAACAGCGAACATAGGGACGGCCCGTGTGTCCGGAAAATCGAGGAGCCTCGACATCGGAGGACTGATGTGCTTGAAAGCAACCCTGGCAGTGTTCCTTATCGCAGCAGGAATGGCTGCAGGTGGATTGGCATTAATCACCTTCACTACCCGGTGTGCCTGCTCGACCGGAACGATAATCAAGTCAAAGCTGAAAGTCATTTCGCCTTTCTCACCGGTTTTCACGAAAAGATTACTCGTTCCTTTCGACACAACCGGTTTGAGAAAAACGTCGTTTCCGACGCGCTGTACGACGAATCCGCCTCTGCCGCTGTTTGGATCGTAGAGATCCCCGCAGACGATGTCGCGAATCTCTTCAGAAAAAACCAGCCTGGTTGAAATCCCCTGGGCGGTCCTGATCAATCCTATCTGGTCGTCGCGCTGTCGCAGCGTCACAACCGGAGACTGAGCGAATAGCGTGGCGTTAAGCGAACTCAACAAGGTTGCTAACAGAATCAGCCATTTCATCTGGAGAATCCTGTGAACCCGGAGTGGGTGTTGCTGCGCGGGAGGAATCACAATTGCGATCACTGTCGCAGAATGTCGCTCGCCCCTTCGACGTCTCCGCTCTTGTACTCGGAGCCGTATGGATAGTAGGCGATGTCGTGATTCGACATGCGCCGGAAGTCGATCGCATTTAGCACGATGCCAAATATCTTCGCGCCTACGCTGTTCAACACGGTGCGGGTCTGGTACACCGCGTCTCGACTGCTCTTTCCGGCACGAACCACCAGAATCACGCCATCGACGAGAGTCGCAAGAACTACCGAGTCGGTGGCGTAGAGCAAAGGCGGCGAGTCTATCAACAGGTGATCGTAGCGGGCAGACAGTGTCGTAATCAGATACTTCATCCGCTCGGAGCTGATCAATTCGGCGGGATTCGGAGGAATCGGTCCTCGCGGCAGAATAGAAACGCCGGGAATATGGAGCTTCTTGATGGCGGCGTCGATGTCGACGCTTCCAGAGAGGTAAGTCGACAGACCCTTCTCGTGTGGATCTCGAGACGAAGGCTTACGTAAGTCGGCGTCGATGATCAGAACGCTGCCACCTAGTTGGGAAAAAGAGATCGCGGTGTTTACAACCGTGGTAGTTTTGCCCTCTCCCGGCGCGCCGCTAGCGAACAACAGGGTCTTCGGCGGTCCGCCCACAGTCGACAGCAGCACCGACGTTCGCAACGCGCGGTAAGCTTCGGCAACGATGGGCAGAGTGGTTGACGAAACAAACTTGCCTTCGGCAACGTCGGGTTCCGCATTTGCCGCGCCGGTGGTTAGAAGTGCAGTTGACGACGCTCCCGGAGCGTTCACATATCTGTCGCCTGCGCCATTGCCGGATATGAGCGTCGGATTGCCGGAACTTCGCAACCCCGATCTCAATCTACGCCGCTGCCTGTAGGCGATCGCAGGAATGATTCCAAGCGTCGGCAGTTGCAGGTAGCGATTCACATCCGATACATCCTTGATGCTCTTGTCGAAGTGCTCCAGCAGGAATGCGATGCCCACCGCGCCACCCAGGCTGCCGAAGAACGCCATCAGGACCGCTAACCCGTAAGACGGCCCATCAGCGGATTTTGGGACTTGCGCGGGTTGAATCAGCAGGATATTGCTCTGCTGCTGGGCAGCCTCCAGGTCAGCCTGCTTTGTCTTTCGCAAGAAGTCGTCGTAGAGAGCGCGAGCGGTGGTGGCATCCTGTTTCAGGATGTTGTATTGAATGGACGACTGGTCGAACTGCGCGGCTTCGCTCTTCGCCTGCTCGAGAGCCGCAGTGAGCGACTCCTTGTCCCTGGAGGCCCGGTCATAGTCGGCCTTCAAGTTCTCTCGCAACGCATCCTTACTCGCAGTGAGCTGATCTCTCAGGACCTTCATCGCCTGCTGTACTTCGACAACTTTCGGATGCTCAGGTCCGAAAGAAACGCTGAGCTGCGCGGCGCTCAACGACAAATCGTTGATGCGCTTCTGCTGCTCGTTGATCTTCGGATCTGAGAAAGCGTCGGGCAGATTATCGAGATGACCTTTGTCGACTTCTTCGTACAACGATTTCTTCAGCAGATAATCTACGTCGGCTCGCATCACCTGCTCATGAAGTCGAACCAGCTTGTCTGAGGTAAGCGTCTGGCCCTGGGTCGGTAGCATGTTGTGATCGCGACTGTAGTCTGCGAGTGCCTGTTCCGCCTGCGCAACTTTGGCCTTCAAGTCCGAAGTCGATCGCTGAAGCCAGTCAGATGTGTGATGAAACTTGTTCAGCTTGTTGTCGTAGTTCTGCCGCATGAAAACCTGAGCAACTCCGTTGGCCACTTCAGCGGCGAAAGAAGGATGAGTGTGAGTATAGGTGATCTTTAGTGCCTGCGTGTCTCGTGGATGGTTTACCTCGAGGCCTCGTTGGATCACCGCGACGTATGGATCCAGCCGGGGGTCGCTTTCGGGGAAGCCGGGGAAAAGCGGCGACGGCGATCCCGAGTCGGCACTCTCCTGCCCGGTTTGATCCGTACCCGGCGACAGCGAACGAACCGCCGATTTCGGCGCACGCGCGTTCAAGTTTGAAGCCAAATCCTGTTTCGTAGTTGGCAGCCAGCTCTTGAGTACGTCCCTCCACGAGCGCCGGCTCGATACGTCAAGGAATTTCTCTTCGTGATCAAGCCCCAGCTTCGTTACTACATCTTCGAGCAGAGGCCGGCTCTGAAACATCAACATCTTGGTGTTGATGCTGACCGTATTGTCGGGATCAGCGTCTCCGCCGCCAGCCAGCAGTCCGCCGCTGTCCTTCTTCACTTCGAGCAGGACTGATGCTGAGTAGGTATTTCGAATTCGCGAAACCTGGGCCATCGCCGCGACGGTCACCACCAGCACGATCGCTGCAATCATCAGCTTGCGTTTTCTGATGGCACGCCACAACTCGGCCAGCGCTGCCGCCCCGCCCTGTCTCGGGATACCGCCGACATAGTCATCGATAAAGGTATCTGCGTAGGGACCGGCCGGATACCCGCCTACTCCTTGCGCGGGAATAATCTCCGCAGTGGGGATCTTCTCGATAGCAGTTCTCTCATCGCTGGACATCATCACACCTGCTTTCCGCCGAGTTAGTAGTAACGAACGCTCGCGATGCTCAACCCGAACGCCCTCAACAGCGCCACACCTGCACTCTTCATCGCACTGTTGGGAACGATGATTATGTCATTGGCCCTGATCGGTATGTCTTGGTGTTTACCGTTCATTACCGCGCCAATGTCAACTGGCAGCTCTTCCCTGGCCCCGGTTTCCTGGTTCTCGCGATATATCTTCGAGTTGCCCTTCGCCGCAGAAATCGTGGGGCCCTGCGCAAGAGCTATTGCCTGTCGCAGCGTAGTTCCCGGCTTGAGCTGAAACTGGCCCGGGGCTTTAACTTCCCCGGCCACGAAAAAGACATCGGCCGGCGGGATGTTCACCAAATCACCGGCCTCGAGTTCCAGGTTCTTTTCAAAGTGACCAGTCATAAGTCCGCCGATGTTTACCGCAATCATTTCGTATTTTCCGGGCGGCTTGCGGTTCGCGACCGGCCTGGCAACCCGGTCCTCTTCGACTACGTGATTATCGTGGCGGGCTCCGGGCTCGCCTTCCCCATCCCGCACAGCGGATTCGGT
>DATFXM010000024.1:0-31362 GCA_035315885.1 Blastocatellia bacterium | reverse complement strand
ACTGCCTACTGCTATTGCCTGTAGCATCTCGCGTACTGCATACTCACAACACTTAGTCCCAGTTCCTACTCTCATCACGAAAGGCAATTGTTGAATGGCGGGTAAGAACTATTCGGACTTGATCGTGTGGAAAAAGGCAATGGATTTGGTTGAAAACGTGTACCGGGCAACAAGACAGTTTCCCAAGGACGAGCTTTACGGTCTGACGAGTCCGTTGAGGCGCGCGGCGATTTCAGTCCCATCTAATATTGCAGAAGGGCAAGGTCGTAGAGCACCCGGCGATTTCGTGCGGTTCCTAGCCATCGCACACGGGTCATTGCGTGAGGTCGAGACGCAGATCCTGATCGCAGAAAGGCTACACTATTTTGCCCCGATGGAGGTGACTAAGCTGCTCTCGCTCTCTGCCGAAGTGGGGCGATTGCTCAATGGTCTTTCTAATCGAATGCTCAGTTACAGAGAAAGTTAAACATGCTCAGCAGGCGCGCTCGCGCAAGTGGCGCTGGCTTTTTGGTCTAGCTCTGATTGGGCGAACTGCCTACTGCCTACTGCCTACTGCCTACTATTTTTATGATTGTTATGAAATTTGGCGGGACCTCTGTTGAAGATGCCGCCTCGGTAAAGAGAGTCGCCGAAATCGTGAGGGCTCGCATCGATCAGAAGCCCCTCGTAGTCGTGTCGGCAATGGGAAAGACCACTCGGAAGCTCCTTGAATCAGCAGAAGCGTCCGCCTCCGGCGACACCCGAACCACTCTTGCAGCGATCGCCTCACTCAAAACGCGCCATCTCAGCGAAGCTCGCCGGCTCGTAAAAAGCAATGCAGGCCGTCTTGTGTTCGAACAAATCGAAGCGTACTTCGAAGAGCTAAAGAAACTGTTGGAAGGCCTGGCGATCCTCGGAGAAGTTCCGCCGCGCGGTTTGGACAAGATCCTGGCTTACGGTGAACTGTTGTCCTCGTCGATCGTCGCGGGAGCACTCACTGAGGCTGGCATCAGCGCTCGGCTGATGGACTCGAGAGAGTTGATCAAGACAGACGATCGCTTCGGCTCCGCCTCGCCGTTATTCGCACTCACAAACAAGACCGTAGATGAAGCGATCACGCCGGTGATCGAAAAGAATGAAGTGCCGCTAGTGCAGGGTTTCATCGGATCGACTCGCGAGGGCGCGACAACCACTCTCGGCTTTGAAGGCTCCGACTATACTGCCACGATAATCGGCGCGGCTTTAAATGCTGCTGACATTCAGATCTGGAAGGACGTCTCGGGGCTGATGACCGCCGATCCGAATGTCTGTGACGCGGCTCGCACGGTCAAGATCTGCAGTTACCGCGAAGCGGCCGACCTTACGTTCTTCGGCGCAAAGGTGCTGCATCCGAAAGCGATTCATCCGGCGGCTGAACGAAACATTCCGGTTCACATCTACAATTCAAGGCAGCCCGATGCGACCGGAACCAGTATCGCGGCGACTGCGCCTCGCTCTTCAACGCCGATAAAATCGATAGCGTACAAGCGGCCCGTCACCATCATCAGCATCCGTCCGGATTCGAGCGAAGGCGCAGCGAGCGCCGGACCGACAAACGATTTTTTCAGGACCATCCTGCTGTCATTGAATCGGAAACGAATAACGCCTTTGATTACCACGCTGTCGTCGTCGAGCATCGCTGTCGCGCTGGATGCTCGAACGACAAGCGAATCGGCCGAGCGGGATCTGGTGGAGGATCTCCGTCGTTTTGCAACGGTGGAGACCGAGCGCGGTCGCGCGATCATCTCTCTGGTTGGAGAAGAGCTGCCGGCTGACCGCCAGCTTGCAGGCAGGGTTTTCACCGCCATCGGCAATATCGAGATTCGATCGATACTTCAAGGTTCTTCCCCGCTGACCCTCAGCTTCGTGGTTTCCGAAACCGATGTAGAAAAGGTTATCGCTCGACTACACGACGTGATTTTCAAGAAACCCGACCCCAAAATCTTCGAATAGCAAGTTACAATCTAGCCGTGCCGCTGCGGTTCGCGTATGATTATCGGTCTCACTAAGCGCCAGGCCGGTGCGGTTCCTGGAAACAAGGCAGAGGTATGAGAAGGATATTCATTTCAATAACGTTATTTGTGTTTGCCGTTAGTTCTTTTCCCGCGCAAAGAGACGCCGCCGCTTGCTTTGCGCCGGTCAAGAACAGTTGGCGAGGATTGATTCCATTGCATTCTTCAGCCGCTGACGTAGCGCGAGTGGTCGGCGTGGAGCCAGACGAGGCAGGGGGCAGCACCAGCGGCCCTTACAAGGTTGAAGATGGCGAAGTCACATTTTCATTCATCACACCGAGCCTCGCGAAGATTTACCACGCGCCGGTCTCAATGGTAGGAAAAGTCTTCACGATCTACGTAAAACCGTCGCACCGGATGTCCAAGGAAGAAGTCTCGTTGACCCGTGAGTTCAAACGATGCACTGAAGAACAGAACCGCTCGCATTATTATTTTGTAAGTGACAGCGGCCTGGCGTACCAGTTCAGCAGGCAAAGCAACACGGTTGAGATGATCGTCTATCAACCGAGCAAGCTCGAATCCCGCAGGCTGGCAGTGAACACCGAGTGCATTTATTAAGTCGATCACACTCATCTCTGAATTGAGAAGAAGTACCGGAGCTGCACAATGAAAATCGCGTTGCTGGGCTACGGTAAAATGGGCCGGATGGTGGAGCAGGCGGCCGCGCGAGAAGGAATCGAAGTTGTCTGCATCGTCGATCCGGTAGCCGGGTCTCGAGGAAGTCTCAGCGATTGCGAAGTCGCGATCGATTTTACGACTCCCGACACTGTAATCGACAACGTCAGACTGGCCGCATCCGCCAAAGTTGCAATGGTTGTTGGCACGACCGGTTGGTACGCACGTCTCGACGAAGCGCGAAGCCTGGTGGAACAGGCGGGCATAGGACTGGTGTATGGCTCGAACTTCAGCATCGGGGTAAATTTGATGTTCAGGGTTTCGCGTTATGCCGCGGAGCTGTTCAGCAGATTCGACGCTTACGATCCTTTTGTCGAAGAGGCGCATCATAGGTTCAAGAAGGACGCGCCGTCCGGAACGGCGATCTTTCTCAAGCGTGACCTTGACGCCTTGTACCATCGAGATGTGACGGTGGCGAGCACACGCGCGGGCCACATCCCTGGAACGCATACCGTCGGTTTTGACTCGGAGGCCGATACGCTGACGATCACTCACACTGCGCGAAGCCGCGCCGGCTTTGCCGAGGGCGCACTTGCCGCCGCCCGATGGATCAGGGGGAAGCAAGGCTTTTTTGAGTTCTCAACGGTGATCGATCAACAACTTAGGATTTCGTGAACTTGCCGGCTGACGAGGTGCGATTCCCTCGTTCAGCAAGAAGGAAAGAACACTGATGCCTGACATACAAAACCTGAGAGGCTGCGGCACCGCGCTGGTGACTCCATTCAACGAGGACCTTGCAATCGACGAGACTGCGTTGAGCGATCTTGTCGAATTCCAGATCTCGGAAGGAATCGATTTTTTGGTGCCTTGCGGAACCACCGGCGAAAGCGTGACGCTGAGCGATGAAGAGCAGCATCGCGTAGTCGAACTGGTGTTCAAGCAGGCGCGCGGCAGAGTTCCGGTAGTTGCGGGAGCGGGAGGGAACAACACCAAGCATGTCATCGAGCTTGCCAGACACTATGAACGGCTCGGCGTAGACGCGCTGTTGTCGGTCGCTCCGTATTACAACAAGCCAACGCCCGAGGGTTTGTATCAGCACTTCAGGGCGATTGCGGACTCGGTGAAGCTTCCAATAATTCTCTACAACGTGCCGCCTCGGACTTCGGTAAACATGTTGCCCGAGACGATTGCCAGGCTTGCTCAGATACCGAATATCATTGGCGTCAAGGAGGCTTGCGGGGACCTTTCGCAGATCGCGGATCTAGCGACTCGAGTGCCCGGTGACTTCAAGATTCTTTCCGGCGATGACTCGGTTACGCTTCCGGTGATTTCGGTCGGCGGAGTTGGCCTCATCTCCGTAGCTTCAAACGAAGCGCCGCGGTTGATGTCCGAGATGACGCGCGCCGCGCTCGAGAATCGATGGGAAGAGGCGCGCCGGTTGAACAAGCTACTGTTCCAGCTTATGAAGGGCAATTTTATCGAGGCGAGTCCCGGCCCTGTGAAAGCGGCGCTTGCAATGATGGGAAGGATCAAGGAGGTCTACCGGCTGCCGATGGTGCCGGTGAGACCGGAAACGTCAGAGCGGCTCCGGCAGATCCTGACCGAGCTCGATCTGATCGGCAGCCCAAGAACTCAGAGCAATCGAGAGACAGCTTGATCCGAACACTGAGGCCGACGCGTTCTACATGTCCTTAGAGAGCCAGATTCAGAAGTTGCTTGAAGATGCGCCGGCTGTTTACACGGCGGAACATCGCGAGCTGTTCTCGGAGTTCAAACGAGCGTTGAATACGGGCGAGGCAAGGGCCGCCGAGAAGGCCGGCAGTCAGTGGAGAGTTAACCACTGGGTCAAACGCGGAATTCTTCTGGGCTTTCGAATGGGGCAGGTACAGGACTTCTCCATCAACCGGGTGTTTCAGTTCTTCGACAAGGACACCTTCCCGCTTCACTCATTCTCGATTGGGGACGGCGTGAGAATCGTGCCGGGCGGTTCGTCAATTCGAGACGGCTGCTACGTCGGGCGAGGTGTTACCTGCATGCCGCCGATGTTCATCAACGTAGGCGCGTATGTAGACGACGGCGCGATGATCGATTCGCACGCGCTTGTGGGTTCCTGCGCTCAAATCGGCAAACGAGTTCACCTGTCGGCGGCTGCACAGATCGGCGGCGTTCTTGAACCCGTAGGTGAACTACCGGTGATAATAGAGGACGACGTCCTCGTTGGGGGAAACTGCGGCGTGTACGAAGGTACTATTGTGCGCGAGCGTGCGGTTCTGGCGGCCGGGACGGTGCTGACCGGCGGCACGCCGGTTTACGATCTGGTCAACGATCAATTCTATCGAAAGACTCCTGACGGACCTCTTGAGATTCCGGCGGGGGCAGTGGTCGTTCCGGGATCGCGCTCCGTCACTAAAGGGAGAGGACCGGAGCTTGGGCTGGGGATCTACATGCCGATAATCATCAAGTATCGCGACGAAAAAACAGACGCTTCCGTACGTCTCGAAGACTTCTTAAGGTGATGAGCGCTGAGCCCGAAGGTCACCGAAGCGTGTCATCTCATCTATCTTCGCTCCCTCTGAAAACTATGTTCAAACCAGCAGACCGAATGAGCGGCATCAAGAAGAGCGCCACCAGGCTTTTGTTTGACCTCGCGCCCGCGGGTTCGATCAATCTCGGGCTCGGAGAGCCGGATTTTGTGGTACCGGAAGTGGTGCGCAGGGAAGCGGTGCGGGTGATCGAAGGCGAGCATAACGGGTATACCGCGAACTCCGGCATCGCGCCGCTGAAAGAAAAGATTGCCGCGTATCACAGCGAAGGTCTGGCGAGTCCGATATCCACTCGTTCGGTTTGTGTGACAAATGGGGCGGAGGAAGCGATATTCGCGGTGATGATGTCGATCCTCAATCCAGGGGATGAGGCACTGCTGCCGGACCCTTGTTACCTGGCTTATCAACCGATCGCCGAGATGGCGGGAGCGCCGCAGAAGTACTACAAGCTTCGGGCGGCGAATCGATTTCAACTCGACCGGGAGAGCTTTGCCGGCGCAGTGTCTGAGCGCACGAAGCTCGTTATTCTCAACTCGCCCTCTAATCCCACAAGCTGCTCTTTGAGCCGTGACGACTTGCGGTTTATCGCGGGGCGTCTTGCCGGTACGGACATCTATGTGATGGCTGATGAGATCTACCGTGAGTTTTATTTTGACGAGCCACCGGCCTCGATCTCCGAGTTCTATGACAAGACAATCATCGTCTCCGGTCTTTCCAAGTCGGCGAGCATGACCGGATGGCGAATTGGGTGGGCTGTTGGACCTGAGGATCCGATCAGACACGTCACGGTCATGCACCAATACATCTCTTCGTGTGCGTCCGCGATCACACAGAAAGCAGCGGTTGCAGCTTTCAGCGATGAGGGCAGGCAGGCGACTGCGGCAATGCGTGTACAACTAAAGCAACGCAGAGATGTGATGACCGGCGCAATCGATCGGGAACTGGGGTTGCCTTATGTTGCGGGAGACGGCGCGTATTACGTCATGTTGGATGTTTCGCGATATGGGCTGTCGGAGGATGTCTCGATGAAGCTACTGGAGTCGCGGGTGATTACGGTTCCGGGAGGCGCTTTTGGCAGCGAGGGGGAGGGCTTTCTCCGATTATCGTATTGCTTTGAACCTGCGCTCATCGAGCAGGGAATCAAGCGAATCGCGCAAGGACTTAGAGGAAGTTCTGAGTCCTGAGTGCTGAGTGCTACTCAGAACTCGGAACTCAGAACTTCCTAGTACCCCAGAGCCATGCCATCTTTTCTAGAGTCGGACGCCCCAACCAATGCTCCCGTCGACCAGTCGATCATGATCGCCTGCCCGCCGCCCATCACCGGCCTGACCGGGCCCAGTCCGGGAGAACCGCTCTTGTTATGGCCCCTATTGCGAAGCCTTCTGATGACGTCGGCGCCCATGTCCTCTTCAAGCAGAACGCGATCGTGATCGTAGTATCGAAATCGAGGGGCTTCTATAGCCTGTTGCAGCCCCATCTTGAGATCAAACAGGTTCGTGAGCACCTGTATGTGTCCCTGCGGCTGGATCGCTCCGCCCATCACACCGAATGACATCAGGAGCTTTCCGTCTTTGAACACCATTGCCGGGATTATCGTATGAAACGGCCGCTTCCCCGGCGCCAGACAGTTTGGATGACCAGGGTCGAGGACAAAGCCCGCGCCTCGATCCTGCAGGGCGATGCCGGTGTCGCCCGCGACAACTCCCGACCCGAATGCTTCGAACAAACTGTTGATGAACGACACTGCGTTGTGATCTTTATCGACAACGGTGAAGTAAGTGGTATCGCCGTCGTTCAGGATCGTGCCGGGCACCGGCGCTTCGATGGCTTTCTCGGGATCAATCAGCTTGCGCCGCGACGCAGCGTATTCCTTGGACAGAAGCTCAGCTACCGGCACTTTTGAGAAGGCGGGATCAGCGATGTATCGATTGCGATCCGCGAATGCCAGCTTGGTGGCTTCGATCAGCGTGTGATAGTAGCGGTCCTGTTGAGCGGCGATTGATGCCAGGTCAAAACCCTCCAGGATGTTCAGGGTCAGTAGCGCGGTGAGCCCCTGGCCGTTCGGCGGAATCTCATAGACGGTGTACCCTCGGTAATCGGTGGAGATCGGCTGTACCCAGTCCGAGTGGTGCTCGGCGAAGTCCTGCATGGTAAGAAACCCGCCGTTTGCCTGACAGTAGTCGACGATCGCTTTGCCGACTTCACCCTTGTAGAAAGCATCGCGTCCGCCCTTTGCTAGTATCCGAAGAGTTCTGGCGAGATTCTTCTGCTTGAAAATCTCTCCGGCTCGCGGCGAGCGGCCCTCTACGAGGTAGTTTTCCTGCGCGGCACGGTTTCTCTTCAACTTATCGACTTCGTATCCCCAGTCTTCCGCAGTTTTCTCCATAACCGGAAAGCCGTTGTCTGCTAATTCAATCGCCGGTTGCAAGAGGTCCGAGAGCTTCATCGTTCCGTACTTGTCGAGCAGCGTGACCCAGCCGTCGAATGCACCCGGTACGGTGATCGGCTCCATGCCTTCGAGAGGCACGCGAGTCAGACCGTTCTTCTTGAAATGATCCAGAGTCAACGCTCGAGGTGCTTTTCCGCTTCCGTTCAGCCCTTTAAGTTCGTTTGTCTTTGACCAGTAGACCAGCGCGAACATGTCGCCTCCGATCCCGGTCATCATTGGCTCGGTCACGTTGAGAACGGCAGCCATCGCGATCGCCGCGTCCACTGCATTGCCGCCGCGCTTTAAGACATCCAGTCCCACTTCCGATGCAAGGGGTTGGCTGGACGCTACCATCCCGTGCTTCGCGCGGACTGCGGAGCGGCCGGGTTTGATTGCTTCAACCCAGCGTGGCCTGTCTGACGCGGAAGCCGATAATGAACTGCCGCTCAGAACAAGCGACACGATCGCCAGGAAGGCGATGAGAGCTGCTGCTTTTGAATCGTTTGCTTTGCCGGTCGGGTGTCGCATGGCATTCTCCAGAACTGCAAATCGGGTTGTAACCGGTTGTAACCAGTTGTAACCACTTGTAACCACTTGTAACCAGGGGCGATCGCTTCGGCCACTGAATTCTTTGGTACGCGAGATCGCGCGAGGGGCTAATTATCGGCTGCGAAATGGAAGTCGCGCCGGAGGTCTCAGCTAATGTTCGGATTTGGAGCCATGAACACCAGCAGCACGAGCCGCGACGTCGAATCGTTGCGAACTCCGTGGTCCACGCCTGAAGGCGCGAGCACGATCTGATCGGTCATCAAAGCCTGCTCATCTTGTCCGACGCGAAAGCGACCTTCGCCCTCGAGTACGACGTAGATCTTGTCGGCGCCCGAGTGAGCATGCGGCTTCTGCTGCTGACCGGGCTCAAGACAGTAGATGTCCGCAAACATACGCTCAGTCTCGAAAAGATTCACCTTCTGCATTTTCTCAGTCGAGAACCTTCTCTCGTCTTTGAGATCCTTCACGTTCATACGATCGCCGTGGTTCCGGTTGCGATGTCGGCAGGAGCCTGTTATTGCGCGGGGCGCTGCTGACCTCGATGACAAGTAAAACACGTGACTCTGCCTGCCGAGCCGATCTTCTCGTTTGCATCTCGGACGATGCCGATCATCTTGCGAGCCATTTGCTTTGTTGGCTTGTCGTCCTTATCGAACTCATCCTTGATATGACAGTAGGTGCATTCAACCCCGAGCGACCCTTTGAACGCGAACATGATTTTCATGAGGCGCTCGGCGGGAAGGCCCTTCAGCACCTGAATGTTCTTGTACTTCTGTTCGGTGCGTTCTTCCTTGCTGGATGCCGGCAGCGGATCAAGTGAAGGCAATTCGGGTCCGGCTGAAGCTGTCGCTCCCGTGCTGCTTGCCCCTGTGTTGTCGGGAAGCGCTGGTGCAGGGACAACCTCTCCACTGTTGATAGGAGGATGATTGGGCGGCAGTTCGCTGGAAGGGCCGCCGCTATTTACCGATTGAGCCTCACTTCCTTTTGAAGGCGGACCGGCGGAGCCGGGCGCGGGCGTGGCCCAATTCCCTGCTTTGAAGCCAAGGACGAGACCGGCGATGACACCCAACAACCCGTAGGTCAGATATTCTTTCTTCATTTAGTGCGTGACTCCTGGCGTACTTCTGCGACGGAAGTGTGGATGATTTCCGTTAGCGCAAGGAAAACTATAAATGCGGCGAACCGATTAACGCAAAGTCGCTACGGCGCAATCTCACATTGCGCGTGTCGCCTTTTCGTCGCGTGTCGCGCCATTCGTTATGCGGCGAGGTTTAGCCGAAAACGCAAACGGGACGCTTTCGCGTCCCGTTGTGGGGGGCTCTGCTACAGAGCGATGAAAAATCTACTGAGAAGTTCAGTGCTTGATCAGGTGATAGATCGCACCCGCGCCACCGCCTATCAGTGCGCCGGCGCCGGCACCCTTGCCGCCGCCTGCAATGGCGCCGATACCCGCTCCAATCGCGGCCGGCGCCGCGATTCTCAAGATCATATTTCGAGTCGAATGCCCGCGCGGCCTCTCATGCACGTAACGTACGCCCGCCACTCGGGCTCTTGGCGCAGAATAAGCTCTTCGCGGTGCATACCCGGCCCCGCTTGTTCGGCTCACGGTGCAATCGCGATGGGCGTCCTGATAGCCTGCGCGATAGCCCTGCTCATAAGTGGATACTTGCGCGTTATCGGTGGTTGCGGCCTCTACCTGATTAGCACTCGGGCCAGGTTGCGGTGCGGTTTCAGCGAGCGCCGTAGCTGTCGCCGGCGCAGAGGCCGGTTCAGTTTGCGCCCGGACCCCCTGGCTTCGACTGGACAACCAAGTCGTACCACCCAGAGCCAGTCCGACCCCCAGCAATACCGCTATGAATATTTTGCCGGCTGATGTCTGCATTTTATACACACCTCCCTGGGCACAACTAATGTAACTGGCGAAAAATCTATGTCCTTCGAGAAACTATTCAAATCTTCGATTCCTGGAGCCGCAACTACGATGCCAAAGGTGAAAGGTTTTTTGCCTTGAATCGAGACAGTGAAATGAAGAGACGAGGATTCCATGTCCCCTGGGTGCCCGGCAAGCCCATAAGAGGATTTCACGCGGAGGACGCAAAGGTTCGCAAAGGACGCAAGAAATGCGAACCTGGCGGTCTTTGCGTCCTTTGAGTGAAAACCCGAAAATCGGCTTGTCGGTTATCGAGGGGACATCGAACCAACGATCAGGAACCTGGAATCAATCACTCGCTGAGCAGCTTTCCCGCGATAATCAACTTCTGTATCTCCGAAGTTCCTTCGTAGATTCGCAAGGCTCGAATATCACGGTAAAGGTGCTCTACCGTTGCCCCTCGAACGAGACCCGCCCCGCCGTGTATCTGCACCGCCTCATCAATTATCGACTGCGCCACTTCGGTCGCAAAGAGCTTCGCCATCGCAGCTTCCGTAGTTATGCGAGACGCACCTCGATCCTTTTTGTGTGCCGCTCGATACACCAGCAATCTCGCAGCCTCGAGCTTTGTCGCCATCTCGGCGATCTTCAGTTGAATCGCCTGGTGCTCCGAGATTGGCTTTCCGAACTGCACCCGTCGCTTCGAATACTTGATCGCCTCGTCCAGCGCGCGCTTCGCCATGCCGCACGCGGCGGCCCCCACCGATGGACGAAACGTGTCCAGAGTCGTCAGAGCCACCTTTAGCCCCTCGTCCTCGCGACCCAATAGATTGCTCGAAGGCACCCTGCAGGAGTTGAACCTTATCCGTCCAATCGGGTGCGGCGCAATGAGTTGAATCCGTTCTTCAACCGAGAACCCCGGCGACTGCTTCTCAACTACGAAAGCCGAAATTCCCTTTGCTCCGAGCTCCGGCTTCGTCTTGGCAAATACGGTGTAGAAATCAGCCAGACCTGCATTTGAAATAAAAGTCTTTGTGCCATCCAGAACAAAATGATCACCGTCCGCCCGAGCAGTCGTCTGCATCGATGCGACGTCGCTGCCCGCGTCAGGTTCGGTGATCGCGAACGCCGCTATCGCCCGCCCTTCACGAACGCGCGGCAGGAATGCGCTTTTCAAATCCCGCGACCCCGCAATCGAAATTGGATAGCTCCCGAGGCCCTGCATCGCAAACATCAAATCGGCCAGCGAGGATTCATATGAAAGCTGCTCTCTGATCACGCAGACGGACCTTACATCCAGCTTGCCGCCCTTCGATTCGTCGGGCGCCGCGTAATTCAGCAGGCCCCCTCGCGCCAGCACTTTAACAAGCTCTAGTGCCGCTTCGTCTTCGTCGTCGCGAGACATAGCCACTCGAATAGACGACTCGTTCAAGCTCTTTACGTCATCCGACAATTGAAGATGATCCGGCTCCAGGAAAGGAAAATCTTGATCAGACATGACGTTGAAAGAAACTGCGGGAATCGTCTGGCGCGTCAACGATACTCCGGCCTCTCTACCAGGTCAATCATTGCAGCAATCCGATCCGGCGCCGGCGCGTCTTTCCCCGCAAGCAGGCTGATTCGCGTTCGCCGCGCCAGCAAATCATCGACGTTCGTCGCCATCTCATATCGTAGGGCGTAGATGAATTCCGCTTCGATATTGAGAAGACCCTGGACGACGCGCTTCTTGAGGTCTGCGGATTCGCGCGATATCTGGAGGATTGATTCGTAGCGCGCGCCGTAGCTTCGCATCAAGTGCGAAACTACATCGGCTTCTACCGAGTAAGCATCCGCTTTCTGCCTTATGACCTCCAGCGAATCCAAATGCGGAATGGATCCGCCTGCAAGTACGATGTTCGCCGTGCGTGATTCGGCCGCCTTGCCTAGTATTCTGCAAACGCGATCCACCACGCGCTCGGCGATGCGCCGGTACGTAGTCAGCTTTCCACCGATTACCGAAATGATGCGCGGATAGGTTTCCAGAATTCTCTCTTTGCGCGAAAGGTCTTTAGTGGGGTGCCCGTTGTCGCTCACCAGCGGGCGCAGCCCTGCGAATGCGGCGATCACGTCAGACCTGACCAACCCGGATCGAGTGAAACAAGAGTTTGTAGATTCTACGACTCGCGCGATTTCACCTTCATCAGGCTCGGGCTCGTCGAGGGTTCCGTCGTAGTCCGCGTCCGTGGTTCCTATCAGGGTTCGTCCGTGCCATGGAATCACGAACAAAAACCTGTCCTCTCCATATGAAGGAACAAGCACCGCTGAAGTCACCGGTACTCTTTCATGAGGGACGACGATGTGTATCCCCTTCGAAGGTCTCAGAGTCCTTTTTGCCGAGTGGTCGAGCATTCTGACTACTTCGTCCGACCAGACTCCGGTGGCGTTCACGATGACTTTTGCTCGGACTTCGAGCGAGTTCTTTCCGATCGAGTCTTCAATCGCCAGTCCGGAGACATTGCCGCCGTTTTTCAGCACCGAGACCGCAGCCGCGTAGTTTGCAACCAGCGCGCCTTGAGCCGCAGCTTCTTTTATCACTTCGATGACCAGTCGAGAGTCGTCGGTCAAGCCGTCGTAGTAGATGAAACAGCCTCTCAAACCTTGCAACTCCAGGCCCGCGGCAAAGGCGATACCCTGCGCGCCCTCGAGCCAGAAGTGACGTCCCAGATTCTCGCGACCCGCGAGCAGATCGTAGATTGTCAGGCCTATGCTCAGCTTCAGTTTGTTCGAGCCCAGCGGGGAGCGCGCCGGTGGCTCGTAGATCGGAACAACAAACGGAAGCTTGCGCGCGAGGTGTGGGGCCACTCGCTGAAGTACCGCTCTTTCGAGTAGGGATTCACGTACCAGGCCCAGTTGCATCCGAGCGAGGTATCGCAATCCGCCGTGGATAAGCTTTGAAGACCTGGAGCTCGTGCCGCTGGCAAAATCCCTCTTTTCGACGAGCGCGACTCGTAACCCGCGCGCGGCGGCGTCAAGAGCGACCCCCGCGCCGGTAATACCCCCGCCGATGACCACAATGTCAAATTCCTCGCGCGACATCCGATCCAGGTTCGCCCTTCTGGTAAGCATCGACAGCTCGGGCGGGTTCGTCGCGCCTTCACGGGTATTCATGAGATCGCTCTATTGGCCCTAACGACGGGCTTAACGATTGTACTACACGAGAGAGTATTGAAATCGACCGGCCGGACGGTTAGGATGCCTGCTTCTGCTCAAGGCTTGGAAATCGTATGACAGGACCCCTCGAAGGCATTCGGGTGTTGGATTTCGGGCGCTTCATCGCCGGCCCCTACTGCGCGATGATGCTTGCGGATTTTGGCGCCGACGTGATCAGGATCGAGCGGCCGGGCGGAGGCGAGGATCGCAGACTCGGGCCCGTTACGGAGAACGGCGAAGGCGGTCTGTTTCTCAACGTAAACCGCAACAAGCGAGGAATCTCTCTCGATTTGTCGCACCGCGCAGCCGGTGAAATTATTCGACGGCTTGTGGCAAGCGCCGACATTGTAGTCGCCAATCTTCCGATCGACGTATTGCGCAAGACCGGTTTGGACTACGACTCGCTGCGGTCGATAAAGCCCGACATCATTCTTGTCATGGCTTCGGCGTTTGGGCCGGATGGGCCTTACAAGGATCGAGTAGGATTCGACGGTGTAGTTCAGGCGATGAGCGGGGCGATGTCCCTGACCGGGTTTCCGGGCCCGCCGGTGCGCTCTATCGTGTCATGGGTAGATTACGGCACGGCGCTGCACGCGGCGTTTGCTGCGATGGCTGCTCTTTATCAACGAAAGGCCAGCGGTAAAGGTCAATTGATTGACGCATCGTTGCTGGCAACCGGACTGACTTTCATGATGCCTTTGCTGGCGGAACTGAGCACCACCGGTGTAGAGCGTAAGCAGCAGGGAAACACCGGGTACTATGCGGCTCCGAGCGACGTCTATCAGACGAGAGATGGCCGGTGGATCATAGTACCGACGATCGGAGATCCAATGTTCCGCCGATGGGCCAGAGTCGTCGGGCGTGCCGATCTGATAGAGGATCGCAGGTGCAGAGACGATATCAGCCGAGGAAATAACTACGAGTTGATCAACGACGTGATGATCGAATGGTGCGCCAAGCTTACCCGCGACGAGGCAATTGCGGCACTGGAGGAGGCTCGAGTGCCCTGCGGGCCGGTTTATGATCTTGAGGAAGTGCTGTCGGATGTACAGGTACATGCGCGAGGGATAGTTCAGCAGGTCGAGTTTCCGGGCGGAACAAAGCCGGTCCCTATTGCTGCGACTCCGGTCCGGCTAGGAGGACAACCGGTTAAGAACACGAGGGCCCCAATGCTGGGCGAGCATACTGCCGAAGTTCTGCAGGATCTCGGATTCAAAGAGTCCGAGATCGCCGAGCTGCGAGAAGCCGGCGCGATCTAATGGCGAGGAGCAATCTGCGATGGCACAGCGAATAATCGAAGGTATCGAAGCGTTGAGGGGTCTGACGGGAGAAGAAGTAGCGGTGAGCGACTGGTTCGAAGTCTCACAGCAGCGAATAAATGACTTCGCCGACGCGACTGAAGATCACCAGTGGATTCACATCGACGTGGAGAGGGCGAAAAAAGAGACGCCGTTCGGGTCGACGATCGCGCATGGGTTTCTTACCCTTTCTCTTTTGCCGGTCCTTGCCGCGCGCGCATTCAAGGTTGAAGGTGACTTCAAGATGGGGATCAACTATGGGCTGAACCGCTTGCGGTTTGTATCGCCGGTTCCCGAGGGGAAGCGGGTACGGGCGCGATTCAACCTTCAAAACGTCGAAGACGTGGCAGGCGGTTGGCAGATCACCTGGTCTGCGACGGTTGAGGTTGAAGGCGGCAGCAAACCGGCACTTGCCGCCGAGTGGCTTGTTAGGTATTACCAGTGATGAGGCGAAGGGGCGACGCGGAGAGGAGACACGGAGATGCGGAGCGAAGGGGCAAATGGCCGAAGGGGCGACCTCGGAAAACGCCACGACTACAGCGTTGGCCGTTTTCGTGGTTCGCTCCGAATCCCGGCGTCCCTCGTCTCCGCGTCCCCGCGTCTCTCCTCTCCGCGTCGCCCCGTCGCCCATCTGCCCATCCGCCCGACCGATTAACGGAGGTTAACACTGCTTGCTGCTGCTCACTTATAGGGTAAAGGCTCGAAATACCGCATTGGATTCGGAGAATAAGATTCACGACGATGCCGTAGCCGCAGCCTATGGCTTCAAGGGCGGACTCGTGCCCGGGGTCACTGTCTATGCGTACATGACCGCCCCAATTGTTTCGAAATACGGTTTGAAGTGGCTGGAACGCGGATCTATGCAGGTGCGTTTTCTAAAGCCGATCTACGACGGTGAGGACGCGGTCGTGCGAGCCGAGGTCGAGGCGGTTGACGGCCTGACCGAGGCTACGATGAGGGTCGAACGCAAAGACGGCAGGCTCTGCGCCACCGGCACGGCGTGGCTCGGAGACCGCCCCAATCCCCTTGGCGAACCCAGAATCGAAAGCTTCGCTAAGTGCCCGCTTCCGTGCGAGGCCGATCGGGCTGACGCCTGCCCCGAGGCTTTCGTGCCCGGTGCGCCGCTGGGAACGATCAGTGAGATGATGGATCTCGGGGATACCACCGCCATCGATGCGATACAGGATCGCCTGACCTTTTATCGCGGAGCCGCCGCCGTAGCTCACCCTTACGTCCTGCTTTCGCTTTCAAATCAGGCGCTGATGCGAAACTTCAAACTAGGCCCATGGATTCACGTTGGCAGCGAACTTGTAAACTGGAGCACCGCCCGTCACGGCGATCTTATTTCCGTTCGAAGCCGTATACGAGATTGCTTCGAGCGCGGCGGACACGAGTTCGTAGTAATGGACGTGCTGCTGATCGCCAATAGCAGCAGGATTGTTCAGCAGGTTCGGCATACGGCGATTTACCGTCCAAAGTTGACCGAGAGGACGTGAATGGCTGAAACGCGCTTCGCTAGCTCGGCGGATGGAACCCGCATCGCCTTTGACGTCAACGGCGAAGGCCCAGCGCTGATGCTTCTCCACGGCGGATTCATCCAGACCAGACTAAACTGGCACGAAGCAGGGTTCGTGACCCGTCTTCAACATGAGTTCAGGGTCATAACCGTAGACCTGCGCGGTCACGGGGAAAGTGACGGGCCGCGCGAGCCGGCCGCTTATGAAATTGAAAAGCTCTGCCAGGACCTGGACGCTGTTGCCGAGGCGGTTCGCGCCGATCGGTTTTCAGTGTGGGGGTTTTCGCTGGGCGGCACGATAACCCTTCACGCGGCCTCACGGTCGGAGCGCCTGCGGAGAGCGGTTGTCGCCGGTTCATACTTCGGGCCGCTGATCACTCGGGAACAGTCGGAAGCGAGCCTTTCGATGTTGCAGCAGGCCGCGGCTGCGAAGGCTAGCGGTGAGCTTGATAAGTTTGTTGCGGACGAGCAGCGGAGAAAATTCTTTGAGCACGCTGATCTCGAAGTGGCGGCCGCGCTGACTCGAGCAATGAGTGTGTGGCCGCCAGTCGAACCGTCACACTTAAAATGTCGCGCGCTGTTGTATTCAGGCTCATTGAACAAAGCTGCTTCGGATGTGCTCATTGCGCGACGAGCCGAGGCTGGTGAAGTGGGAATCGAGATCGAAATATTCGAGGGACTCGATCATGCGGGTGAATTCAACGCGATAGACACGGTGTTCCCCCGCGTTTGGGAGTTTTTGAAGTAGAAGGAGAAAGGCGAAAGTCTGAGTTTTTGAGTTCTGAGTGTTTTGCCGCGAAAGTTATTCCCGCCAGAACTCAATACTCGAACTGAAAACTCAGAACTCAGAACTCACCATGCCTGGAATAACATCATTCGGAGCGTACATACCTTTCTATCGACTCGCGCACAAAGAAATTGCGCGAGCGTGGGGTGGCAGGGCATCCGACGGCGAGCGGTCGGTCGCAAACGTCGATGAGGACTCGGTCACAATGGCAGTCGAGGCGGTGCGCGATCTGCTCGCAGGCCGTGAAGGCTCGACGCTGGACGGTCTTCTCTTTGCTACCACGACTTCCCCTTATGCTGAGAAGCAGGCATCGGCGGTGATCGCCAACGCCGCCGATCTGCGCCACGACGTCCGGACAGCCGATTATACGGACTCCACGCGCGCCGGCACCTCGGCGATTCTAGCGGCGGTCGATGCGGTTAAGGCGGCGTCTGCGTCCAACGTCGCGGTGGCCGCAGCAGACACCAGGCTAGCCCAGCCAAGATCGGCCGGGGAGAGAATGTTTGGAGATGCCGCCGCCGCGATTGAACTCGGTCGCGAGCGTGTAGCGGCTGAGCTGGTGGCCAGCCATTCTGTCGTCGACGAGATGGTCGACTTCTGGCGCGCGGGCGACGAGAGATTTGTCTCAAACTGGGAAGAGCGATTTGCGGTTACCCAGGGTTACCAGCGCGTGGTCAAACAAACTATCGACGAATTGTTTGAGCGCAACGCGGTCGGTCCTTCCGAGATCTCCAAAGCCATCTTCTACGCTCCCGACCCTGGAACGCTGGCGGCGACGGCCAAGAGCATCGGGCTCAAGCCCGAACAAGTAGCGGACCATTTGTTTGGGAGTGTCGGGAATACCGGAGCGGCGATGCCTCTGTTTGTTCTGAGCTCGGTTCTTGAAGATGCCAAGCCCGGTGAAAAGCTTCTCGTAGCAGGTTACGGTTCGGGCTGCGATGCGCTGCTTTTTGAAGTGACAGATCAGATCGTCGCCGCGCAGAAATCACCACAAAGAGGCGTGAAGGGATATTTGAATTCGAAGACGGCGTTGGACAGCTACGAAAAGTACGCTCGGTTTAAAGAGCTGATTGAGGTTGAGGCGCCGCGCCGCCAATTGCCGTCAGCATCGGCGGCCCAAACCCTGCGAAAACGAGATGAGATCTATCGGCTGCACGGGTCTCGTTGTCTGAATTGCAACAAGGTGCAGTACCCGCAACAGCGGGTGTGCATCAGTTGCCAGACGAGAGACAGTTTTGAGACGGTGAAGCTGTCGAACAAACGAGCGGAGTTGTTTACTTACACAATCGATTTCCTGAATGCCGATCTCGATCCGCCTACGGTGATGTGCATTGTGGATTTTGAAGGTGGAGGTCGCAATTACATGATGATGACCGACCGCAACCCTTCCGAGGTGCGAATCGGCCAGCAGGTCGAGATGACGTTTCGCCGGATCTACGAGGCGGACGGATTCATCAACTACTACTGGAAGTGCCGCCCGCTGCGTTAGGCGTGTTCGCTTAAGTGCCGGCTTCTCGCTCGCAGATTTCGCCGGGTAGCAGGCTTGCTTGCAATGAAATCCTCTTGAAATAACGGCGCGATATGGCTAGCTTACACGCTTGCCGCACAAATCACCTTTCGTATAGAGGGCCAGTTAATGCAGCGATTCCTTGATGGCTGGCATAGTCCCAGCCTCGGCAAGTGGATGGAGATAGTCACGTATGGTCACTATGGTTTTCCGCTTCTGATGTTCCCAACAGCGGCCGCCGACTATCTGGAGTACGAGCGATTTCAAGTCATCGATGCAATCCGGGGTTCGGTAGACTCGGGCAAAGTCAAGATCTTTTCGATAAACAGCATCAACAGCGAAAGCTGGCTCAACCGCTCCGTTCCAATCAGGTACAAAGGATTACGCCAGGCTCAATACAACGAGTACATCATTCGCGAAGTGGTGCCCTACATCTGGAATAGTTGCCAGAGCCGGGTCCAGATCACAACCGGGGGCGCAAGCCTTGGAGCATTTCACTGCGCCAACCAGCTCTTTCGCCGGCCCGACTTGTTCGACGGCTGCCTTGCGATGAGCGGGTCTTTCGACATCCGAGGCTACTACGAAGGCGACTACTACGACGACAACGTCTACTACAACAACCCGGTAGACTATTTGCCGAATCTGGATGGGCCTTACCTGGGAATGCTGCGAAACAAACGGCACATTCACATCGTGACCGGTCAGGGCGCGTATGAGAATCCTGATGCTTCGCGGCGGCTGGCTTCGCTTCTTTCGCAGAAGGGAATACCTCACGAGCTGGACCTGTGGGGTTTTGACATGCCTCACGATTGGCCGACCTGGCGCGAGATGATGCGCTACTATCTCGAGTCAAAGTTTTGACCGCAGCATAACCTCAATGCCACCACTCAACGGACAAGTCGTGATAGTGACCGGTGCATCGGCGGGCATTGGCGAAGCCGTAGCTTTAATGCTCGCGCGGTTCGGCGCAAGCGTTGTAATCACTGCGAGGCGCCGCGATCGGCTGGAGCAGGTCCTAAGTCGCATTGAATCCGATGGAGGTCGAACTCTTGCAGTTGTTGGCGACGTCACGTCGGATCCGGATCGACGGATCCTCGTGGAAGAGACGTTGCGTGAGTTTGGCAGGATTGATGCGCTGGTCAACAACGCTGGTTACGGGCAGCGTGGGCCCATCGAGCTGGTCCCGGTGGAGGACATTCGCCGTAATTTTGAAACAAATCTCTTTTCCTTGATAGCGCTGTCACAACTTGTGATCCCGGTTATGCGTGAGCGCCGGTACGGCCGGATTGTGAACATCAGCTCAGTAGCGGGCAGAATCGCGCGACCTCTGTCTTCAGTCTACGACTCGACCAAGCACGCGCTGGAAGCGATCTCCGATGGGATGCGCGGAGAGCTTGCCGGATTTGGCATAAGGGTAGTGATCATAGAGCCCGGGTTCATCATGACGGAGTTCAGCGGCGTTGCAGATGATGGCGCTCGAGATTTCACTCAGACCGACAACCCTTATCGTCAATTCTTCGATGCCGCAGGGCGGGGACTTCAACGCATGCGCGCCTTGGCTGGCAAGCCAGATGATATTGCAGAGCTGGTCGTTAAGGCGTTGACCAAAGAACATCCTCGAGCGCGTTATGCCGCGCCGTTTCATGCAAAGCTGGCCCTCGCACTGAAGCGATGGTTACCTTCCGGCTTGTTCGAGACAGTTCTCAACAGAGGTTCCGGAGTCGGGCGGAAGTCCTGAGTTCTGAGCATTGAAAATCTGAGATCTGAGATTTAGATCTGAATTCTGATCAGAGCTCAATACCAGTATTCCAGTTCCCAGTATTCCAGTTCCCAGTACTCAGAACTCAGAACTCAGAACTTAGTATGTCTGATCGACCAGCTCAAGATGTCGAGATCAAAGTTGCTGAACGAGAGATCGAGGCTCGCAGCATTGTCTTTAAAAAGGAGTTAGGCCTAACAGATCTTGCACTCACGCAGATACTGTTCATTGTCGGGCTCCCGTGGGTAGGTACTGCCGGCAAGCTGGGCTCGTCGCACGTAGTATTCTGGCTCCTCGCAATCGTGTTGTTCTACCTCCCTTCCGCGGCGGTAGTCATCCACTTGAACCGTCAAATGCCGCTCGAGGGCGGGCTATATCAGTGGGCGAAACTCGGATTCAACGAACTGACCGGTTACCTGGTAGCGTGGAACCTGTGGCTGTTTGCGATTCTGAATACGTCCGAGATAGGACTCCAGCTTTCGACCAGCCTTTCTTATGCGCTCGGGTCGAGGTTCCAATGGATGGCCAGCAACAAGTGGTTCATCACTGCTGCAAACGTAGTGACAATCAGCTTGCTCGTGACGGTTTCAGTCGTAGGGTTGAGTGTTGGAAAGTGGCTCCATAAGACGGGAGCCGCGGTGATGCTTTTGACCTTCGCGCTCTTGTTGCTGCTGCCCCTGCTGAATCTCTATCACGGCAGCCTGACTGAGTATCATCCGCTTAGAACGTCAGTGCCGTCGGTCTCGCTGTTCAACCTCAACATTCTGGGCAAACTCGGTTTCGGTGCGCTGGGCGGGTTTGAGTACGTAGCTATTCATGCGGGCGAATGCAAGAATCCGTCACGAGCCATCGGGCGGTCTGTAGCTCTTGCAGCACCCATCATCGCGTTGATGTTCATACTTGGAACGAGCTCCGTGCTGGCCTTGCTAAAGCCGGACGATATCGATTTGATCGGCCCGATCCCTCAGGTCTTGAGAGTAGGATTCGAGTCGCTGGGCTTCGCGGGCAATGTCGTACCAATGGCAATCTTCGGGTTTATGGCAATTCGAATCGCGCAATCGAGCGTAATGTTCACCGGCAACACCAGACTGCCAATGGTCGCCGGATGGGACCACCTGCTTCCCGGCTGGTTCACCCGATTGCATCCTCGCTTCAAGACGCCGATAAACTCGATCGCGTTCGTTGGAATAATGACGTTGATACTCGGTTTGATTGGACTCGTTGGAGTCGGTGAACAGGAAGCGTTTCAGCTCCTCTGGAATGCCAGCGGAATTTTTTATGCGCTTACCTATCTGGTGATGTTCGCGATTCCCCTTTTTGGGCGGCCAGGAGCCGGGGGCAACTCCGCGCGGTGGTTGAAAGCAGCGTCAGCCTCGGGGCTCTTGATGACCGTCTTATACGTGGTGTTGTCGGTCTTGCCTATCGTGCAGGTTGAGAGCCGGTTGTCTTTTGCGGCGAAGATCAGCGGAGTCATAGTAGTGGCCAACCTGGTTGGTGCGGCGATCTATCTCGGATCTGAACGAAGGAGAAGACTGCGCGAGCAGCAGCAAGCCAGTCCGGTCGCGTTTCCTTGAACAAATCCCCCGTGGTTTATTACTATTCCTGTTCCCCAATTTGAAACACACCGGTGCATCTATTCATCCAGTGAGGAGAATGAAGACACTATTAGTTGCTGCTCTTCTAACGATGTGGAATTGTCCGTACGCGCTTTCGCAGGACAACAAGACCGCTAAACAATCGATCGTGCCTCATCTGGAAATCGCTCAGGTGTCTCGCGAATTCGGCGACGTATTCGCGGGTGAAGAGCTCGAGCAGGTGTTCTCCGTGGCAAACACTGGAACAGCGCCGCTGGAGCTCGCCGAGCAGTCGCCAGTCAAGGCAGCGACTTTAAGCACGAGAGCGCGCTATCGTGAGGTGCCGGTCATCAGATCGCTTCGGCCTGTCCCTACCTGATGCGAGGCCAAAGACTTTTATTTCGAGAAAGTCATACAGCCTGGTCAGGCTGGAGTAATCAGAATCAAGATTCACACAGGCGATATGAGCGGCCGGTTCGACCGAAGCTTCGAGCTGAAGACAAACGACCCGGAGCGCCGAAGTCTGCGCGTAAGCGTGGCTGGAACGGTCAAGCCGATGCCCGCGTTTGTGAAACGGATATCTAACGCAGAGATTGCCAGAGCGGCGGAGAATGGACCCTTTCTTGTGTGGCCTTCTGCGCATCCGGTTGTTCCGGTAGATGCAGGCGAACGCTTTTCCATTTCATTGCGGCTCA
The DNA here is from genome assembly GCA_035315885.1 of Blastocatellia bacterium. Classification (GTDB taxonomy): domain Bacteria; phylum Acidobacteriota; class Blastocatellia; order UBA7656; family UBA7656; genus DATFXM01. The sequence continues at coordinate 9,002 of DATFXM010000024.1, read as the reverse complement.
GGCCAAAAGTGCCCGGTCAAACCGGACAACTCGAGCTGGCAGGCGACGTCGGACCCTCTTACAAGCTGCGACGAGAAGAAAACGGAGATGGCTACTGGCTGGATATTGCGATCGAGTCGCCGGCAAAGTCCTTCTCACAGGTGATACCTGTCAAGCTTGTTTCTGCTCCCCCCGAGACCTTCAATGTCAGGCTCGATGTCAATGTGGTCGCTGACAACGTCGTCGCAACTCCGCGCGAGTTGAAGATCGAAGCTGTCTCTCTGCAAGGCTTGAAGAGCGGCGGCAGGCAAGTCGCGCGGCTCGGAATCAGAAAGAACGCAGGTACAATGCGTCTCAAGTCTATCGCCACAACTCTGCGGTTTTTGAGATTGGAGCAGCAAACGATTGTTGAGGGGAGCAATTATCTGATTCGCATTTTCGTCGATTCCGATCGAGGTCTTAAGGCGGGGAGGTACAACGGATCGATAACCGCAGAGACGGATGACGGAAAGCGAATCGAGGTGCCGGTTTCGATCTCGTTGGTCGTTAATTAATGGGCGAAGGGGCGACCCGGAGACGCGGGGAGGAGGGGCGCGGAGAAGAACGAAGGAGCGACCGGAAAAACGCCATGACCGTAGCGCCGGCCACTCGCCCTCTCCGCGCGTCGCTCCACTCCGCGTCTCCGTCGCCCATTCGCCCCTTCGCTCTTGTCCGCGTCCCGCGCGCTTCTTGACGCGTACTGTCTCGGGCCTTATTCTCTGAGCCTGCACATTTCATAACGAAGTCTCATGCTAAAGCGATTACAGGAGGGAGACTGGCAGGATGGACCCCAAGCGAGTATTGCAGTTTGCAGTCGATGAGCAGGTAAAGTTTGTTGACATCCGATTCACCGACCTGCCGGGCGCCTGGCACCACGTGACAGTGCCAATCGGAGTCTTCAACGAAGATTCGTTCGAGTCCGGTATTGGATTCGATGCGTCGAGCCTGAGAGGCTGGGCCTCGATCAACGAATCGGACATGCTTCTCATGCCCGACGGACGCCGCTTCTGGATCGACCCGTTCTTCGAAGAACCGACACTGTGTTTGTTTGCTGCGGTTGTAGATCCGATAACACGAGAGAGCTACGACATGGACCCGCGAGGCGTCGCCACACGCGCGGAGAACTATCTCAGGTTCACGGGTCTTGCGGACAACTGCTATTTCGGCCCTGAGGCGGAGTTCTTTATCTTCGATCAGGTCAGCTACCACAATGACGTGAACGGCGCCGGATATCACTTTGAGTCGGGCGAAGGACTGTGGAACTCAGGAAGGCGGGAAGAGAATCTCGGTTATCGAGTGCGAACAAAAGAAGGTTATGTGCCGTTGCCTCCAGTTGATTCGCTGCACGACTTGAGATCGGACATCGTTCAGAATCTGCAGTCGGTGGGCATCGAACCTGAAATGCACCATCACGAAGTAGCGAGCGGCGGGCAATGCGAAATCGATTTCAGGTTCTCGACGCTGCTCGGCACTGCCGATAACGTTCTCCTGTTTAAGTACGTCGTAAAGAACACCGCCTTCTACTACGGCAAGGCGGCCACGTTCATGCCGAAGCCGATGTTCGGCGACAACGGCAGCGGAATGCACTGCCATCAGAGCCTCTGGAAGGGCGAGAAAGCACTATTTGCGGGTGACAAATATGCCGGGCTTTCAGAGATGGCTCTGCACTACGCCGGAGGCGTATTGAAACATGCCGCGGCGATAGCGGCGCTGGCGGCGCCGACCACCAACAGCTACAAGCGGCTTGTGCCCGGATACGAGGCGCCGGTTAACCTTGCCTACTCGCGCCGCAACCGTTCGGCGGCAATCCGGATCCCGATGTATTCGGGATCGCCTGCTGCCAAACGGCTGGAAGTGAGATTTCCCGATCCGTCCTGCAATCCGTATCTGGCATTTTCGGCGATGTTGATGGCGGGGCTTGATGGGATTCAGAACCGTATCGACCCGGGCGAGCCGCTGGACAAGGACATCTACGATCTGTCCCCTGAGGAGCTGAAGGAAGTTCCCACGCTTCCGGGATCGCTCGATCGCGCGCTTGATGCCCTTGAAGCGGATCACGCGTTTCTACTCAAAGGGGACGTGTTCAATGAAGCACTGATCGAACGCTGGATAGACTACAAACGGAAGAAAGAGGTAGATCTGGTGCGAATGAGACCGCACCCGCTTGAGTTCCAGCTTTATTTTGACGCCTAAGAGAAGTTCTGAGTTCTGAGTCTGAGTACTGAGTGCGCTCCAGGTTCCACTTCGAGCAGCATCGCACTCAGAACTCAAGACTCAGAGCTTAGAACTCCAATGACGGGTCTGTTACTCTCCAAAATTCTAGAGCAGTATGAACTGCTTCAGGGGCTTGTTCAGCAAATTCCCCAAGACAAACTGAACTGGAGACCGGTCCAGAATTCGCTTTCGCTCGGTGAGCTTCTAGGTCACCTGCTTGAATGTTTTGCAGGCTTTTGCGCTGCTCTCTACACCGCGCGTCCTGACGCCTTAGCCGACTTCGTCGAGCTGAAGACGCTGACCGTAAACCATATATGCACTCCGGATGAGGCGGGCCCAAGACTAGCCCAGTACATGTCCGCGATCAGTAGAGGATTTGAGGTTCTCACGGAAGACGATCTGCGGCGGAGTATTCCAACCGTGTTTGAGCCCCGTGGCGAGCCGTTGTTCACGATCCTGCTCGGGAACCTTGAGCACCTCGTCAACCACAAACATCAGCTCTTCTTTTGCTTGAAGCTCTGCGGGGTGGATGTCGGCACGCGGGATTTGTACAAGCTGCGCGGCGGCTCCTAGCGGGCAACACCAGGTTCTCAACGCCAAGACCCACGCCGCGAAGTGCCTCGAATTAACTTTGCGGTGAAGGTAAGGCTCGCGGTCTTTGCCAGGTCCCTAGGTCGCGGCTGCGGTCAGCAGGGCGAGTGTCAACAGCAGCGTCACCGTCAAACCTGCCAGCAGGGCTGCAAGAACGACCATCTCTTTAGCACTCACCGCGCCATGTTTTGTTTGCGATTGCGCCATAAGTTGCCCCAACTCACCTCGGGCCATCTCAAACTTCAAGCTACCTGAAGTCGGGCAAGAGCAACGATCGTGCCGCTAGGGCTCTGTGCAAGAGCCTCGTTTTCGGAGGAATTTCATCGAACGACAGTGGTCACCGCGACCGGAGTCGCCAGGACTGTGAAAGAATTACAAGTTACCAGTGAGGTTTTGGAAGAAACACGTGCGCGCGCCGGTATGGCAAGCTGGACCTTTTGGTTCGACCTTTATCAGCAGCGTATCACCGTCGCAGTCCACCTCGATGGATACAACGCGTTGAGTATTGCCGGACGTTTCTCCTTTGTGCCAGAGCTCTTCTCGGGACCTGCTCCAGAACCAGGTTTCTCCGGTTTCGAGGGTCTTATTCAGGGATTCGGGGCTGACATAAGCGACCATAAGGACTTCGCCGGTGGCAGCGTCCTGAACCACGGCGGGCATCAAGCCTTGCTCATCGAATTTTAGTTCAGTCATGGCAGTAGGCAGTATGCAGTAGGCAGTTGGGTTTAGGGTTTAGGGTTCTGGTTTCTGGTTTGCGGAACTCAAGGAAGACGCAACCAGAAACTAGAAACCAGAAACTCGAAACCCTAAACCCTAAACCCTACTTCCTCATCGGCAGGCCGCGTGATCGAAGGTAGTCTTTCGCTTCGGCAATCGTGAACTCGCCGAAGTGAAAAATGGAGGCAGCCAGTACCGCCGAAGCCTTCCCTTCGCTCAGCGCCTCGTACAGGTGCTCGAGCGTCCCCGCCCCACCTGAAGCGATCACCGGAATTGATACTGATTCCGCAATCGTGCGTGTTAGTTCCAAATCGTAGCCGTCGCGAGTGCCGTCTCGATCCATGCTCGTCAACAGGATCTCTCCGGCCCCCAACCTCTCGGCCTGCCTCGCCCATTCAACTGCATCCAAACCGGCGGAGATTCTGCCGCCGTGACTGTAGACCTCCCAGCGAGGCGTTTCAACGACCCCATCAATCGCAACCGCTGCCGAAGACGCTCCGGTCTTGCTCGTCTGCCTGCCGCTCATGGAAGGTCTTCTACGCGCGTCGATCGCAACCACTATGGCCTGTGAGCCAAATGCTCTGGCTCCCTCAGCGATGATCGATGGATTCTCTATAGCTGCGGTGTTGACTGAGATCTTGTCGGCGCCGGCTGCGAGCATCATTCCCATGTCCTGAGCGGTGCGGATTCCCCCGCCTACGGTGAACGGAATGAAGATCGAGTCAGCGACATGCCGCGCCATATCTCGGACAAGGTCGCGACTCTCAGCGGAGGCGGTAATGTCGAGGAACACAAGCTCGTCGGCGCCCTCCCGATCATATCTCCGGCCTTGCTCAACCGGATCGCCCGCATCGATCAGGTCGACAAATCTGATTCCCTTCACGACCCTGCCTCTGTCTACGTCCAGACAGGGAATTATTCTTCGGGCAAGCATCTCTGGTCACCTTTCAACCGAACGTACATCTACCGTAATGTCTTTTAGTCGCCGAGCCGTCTCAGGGGTCGCCGTCGGCTGATACCTCCCTCCAAGGTGAGTCGCGAGAAACTTCTCCGCTGCAGCAAACATCGCGAGGTTGTTCACCGGCTTTGCAAATCCATGTCCCTCGTCGTCGGCTACGAGGTATTCCACCGGGAATCCCCGATCGCGAAGAGCGACCACGATCTGATCCGATTCGGCCTTTTTGACTCGCGGATCGTTTGCCCCCTGAACCACGAGAAGCGGAGCCCTGATGTTGTTAGCAGAGTTGAGAGGCGAACGTTCTTCAAGCTGTCTTCTTCCCTCCGGTTTTGACGGATCTCCCAAACGAACCTCAAAGATCTTTCTACCCGACTCCCAGTAAGGAGGTATGGATTCAAGCAGCGTCATAAGATTTGATGGGCCCACGATCGAAACTCCCGCGGCGTAAAGGTCCGGAGTGAAGGCTAGACCTGCCAGCGTGGCGTAACCCCCGTAAGAACCTCCCAGAATTCCTATTCGCTTCTGATCGGCAATACCTAGACTCACGAGGTGCTTTACTCCCCAGGTTATGTCGTCCTGCATCTTACGGCCCCACTCGTTGTTCCCCGCATTTAGAAACCGTTTGCCGTACCCGATCGAACCGCGAAAGTTTGGTTGCAACACTGCATAACCTCGATTTGAAAGAAACTGCGAGATGGGGTTGTAACCCCACGAGTCCCTGAACCAAGGTCCTCCGTGCGGAACCACTACGAGGGGTAGATTCTTCTGTTCGATGCCTGCGGGGAGCGTAAGGAAGGCCGGAATCTCCAACCCGTCCGAAGATCGGTACGAAATCGGTTTCATCTCACATAGATACTCGCGAGGCAGCTCCTCCCTGATCCGGTATTGGAAAGTCAGCGCTCTTGTTTCGCGGTCGAACAGGTATGTCTCACCTGGCTCGCGGTCGCTGTGAGCGCCAACAAGAAACAACAGTTCATCCCGGGTGCCCGAGATGAAACTGACTTCCTTATCCCGCAGGCGCTCCTGCAGCCAATCGTAGTCCGACTGAAAGGCCTTGTCTTTGAAATAAGGCCTGGTGCGTTCGTCCTCATAGATCGTTGCGATCAATTCATCGGTGCGTTCCGAAAAGGTCGCCGCGCCAAAGTCTACCCGGTTCAGCGGATCGGACTCGACAAACTCCTCGACGCCGGAGTCCGGATTCAACAAAGACAAATGCGTGAGATCGGACTCTTCGCCCTTATCGGTAACTATATAGACAAGCTTGTTGTCGGCATTAAACCGAACGGGGAAACATGTCTCGAATACAGTGCACGAGTAGATCGTGGTAAACCTGTTTTCTTCGACACGCAAGATCTCGCTGTCGCCGTTTTCGGCGATGCGCAGTGCGAGCCTGAGAGTTCCGCCGTTGTCAAAGAACCATTGGGCGATGCGGTCGGTGTTTTTTCTCAGCAGCGTGCGCTCGCCGGTTGAGATTGTGACGCGGTAAAGGTCGTGCCAGGCCGCGTCGCGATCGTTGAGACCGACGAAGACGACATCGGGATCCTTCTTCGGCACGTCATAGATCTGGGCGCGGACGCCTTCGAGATGAGTGAGATTTCGAGCGGCGGGAACTTCCTCGCCCGGCGCGGGGGGATCGGCGGGATTGACTGCCCAGACGTTGTAGTTCTCGTCGCCGGCCTTGTCCTGAGCGAAGAGGATATAGCGGCCATCGCGGCTCCAGATATAGCCGGGGATCGGTCTCTTCAAGTCCGCGGTAACCGGTCTTGCCTTGTCGAAGGGGTCGCCAGTCCGTTTGACCCAGACGTTTCGAGTGCCTTTGTAGGGCTTAATGAAGGCGATGAACTGACCATCGGGGGACAGTTCGGCGGCTGTGATTTCCGGGTCTCCGAAAAAGAGTTCCCGGTCGAGAATTGGTACGGTCGTATCGGTTTGATGAGCTTTATTGGACATAGTCGCGGCCTCAACTAATGTTACCCCTGCGACTAGCGTACCAGAAATCTCCTGTTTCTGGTTTGCTCGCTGCGGTTTCTAGTTCCGGTTTCCGGTTCGATCATAAGTCAGGAACTAGAAATCCGGAACCAATCGACTGAATCAGCGTCATCGCTAGTACGTGCCTGCAGGCACATAAGGGCTATGCTCCGGGCTCCTACGCAGGGCGGACCGCCTTCCTGGCTATCAGGTGGTTGCAAATGAAGCAATTCACCGGCGATTCGGTTGACACGGTTCACTAGAAACCAGGAACGGTAAACCGGGAATCAGAAACCCGTAACGGTAGACCGGGTACCGTTACTCGGAACTCTCAAGTTCCTGTGATAGACTGAGCCGCTTACAAGCCGGTTACCGCAGGATTGACTCTATTCGCGGAGGAAACGATTGATGGCATCGGCAGCGGTCGCGGTCAACGAGAGCCGTCAGGAAGTCCTGTCAGTGCGATGGATCATCAGCCAGCGCGACGACCTCATTTGGTTCATCGGCAGCGTTCTGACCAGCTACGCGTTCCTTGCGGGGAACCTGATCCTGCTGAAGCTGGGTTTCTCTGTGATGCTTGTGACATGGATCTGGGCTCTCGGGTTCGACGGCCCGCATGTCTTTGGAACCCTCTCGAGAACCTACGCCGACAACGTCGAGCGCCGAAAGCGCGCGCGACTCTACTACGGTACGCTCGGGCTGTTCCTTGTGGGGCCTTTGATGGTGGTGGCAGGCCAGGTCAATCTATTTGGAACGGACATCTGGGGTCCGGCATTTTTCTTCTTCGCCTCGCTGTGGGCTTACTACCATCTGGTAAAACAGCACTACGGGTTCATGATCCTGTACAAGAAGAAGAACAACGATCTTCAGGAGATCGACAATCTGATTGACCGTTCGTTCATTCTACTCGGAATGACCTACCCGTTCGTGCGATTCCTTGCGCACAGCTCGGCGGCGAGAGAGCGTTTGCAGGCGATGCATCTTTCGCCTGATGCAGGTTTCGCGTGGTGGGCTCAGTCGCTGGTCCTTTTTGCGTTTGTGGTGTCGCTGGCGCTGCTGATAGGGCGGCAGATTCAGCGTGCTTTGCTGAAGCTTCCGGTGAATGCGCCGAAGCTGCTGCTACTGGGGGCCTGCGTGCCGATGCATTGGATTGTATTGCGGGTGTTGGAGCCGGTTCAGCCGGCGGGCGCGGCGGCGCTCGCAGCGGTGTCCACGCTCACGATTTACCACAACCTCCAGTATCACCGGATAATCTGGTTTCACAATAACAACAAGTATCGCCGGTCTGGGGCGGCTGACTTCGGGATGGCGAGTCGAATCAACAGGTCAGTCTGGACCTACATCGTTTGGGCAATCTTGTTCGGCGCGGCCTATCACATACCGCACTACACAATAGTAAAGCCGGACACATTCTGGATGGCGTTCATCTGGGGTGGGGCATTCACTCACTACTACCTCGACAGCAAGATATGGCGAGTGCGCCGCGACGCCGAGTTGAGCAGTAACCTTCGAACTTAGGAAGTGCTGAGTCCTGAGTCCTGAGTGCCAACCCGGAAGGGTTGCGCCTCCAGCCGAGGGTTGCCGTCTGCGGCTACCCTGCGTAGACATCGGAATAGATGATCAATCGCGAAGAGCCTGTGGGGTAAATGGATCGACTGCCACCGCACCCCGAGCCCGCGGAGCGGGCGAAGAATGTAGCCCCCGGTGAGGCGGCGAACCGGGGGAAAGATGATCAACAAAGACCGGAGCCCGCGGAGCGGGCGAGAGAATGTATCCCTCTGTGAGTCCGCGAACCGGGGGAAAGATGACCAACAAGGACCGGAGCCCGCGGAGCGGGCGACAGAATGTAGCCCCCGGTGAGTCCGCGAACCGGGGGAATGATCAACAAAGACCGGAGCCGCGGAGCGGGCGAGAGAATGTAGCCCCCGGTGAGTCCGCGAACCGGGGGAAAGATGACCAACAAAGACCGGAGCCCGCGGAGCGGGGGAGAGAACGCTATCCCTCGGTGAGTCCGCGAACCGGGGGAAAGATGATCAACAAAGACCGGAGCCCGCGGAGCGGGCGACAGAATGTAGCCCCCGGTGAGTCCGCGAACCGGGGGAAAGATGACCAACAAAGACCGGAGCCCGCGGAGCGGGCGACAGAATGTAGCCCCCGGTGAGTCCGCGAACCGGGGGAAAGGTGACCAACAAAGACCGGAGCCCGCGCAGCGGGCGACAGAATGTAGCCCCCGGTGAGTCCGCGAACCGGGGAAAAGATGACCAACAAAGACCGGAGCCCGCGCAGCGGGCGACAGAATGTAGCCCCGGTGAGTCCGCGAACCGGTGGCAGTGACTAAATTCATTGGCCTGGTGAGTCGAACGCCTCACCTCTGACGGATGCTGTGGACGCCGACCCCCCGATTCGCGGACTCACCGGGGGGCGTTCTGCCGCCCGCTATGCGGGCTCGTGTCCATTCTTGTCTCTTCACCCCCGGTTCGCGGACTCACCGGGGGCTACATCCTGTCGCCCGCTGCGCGGGCTCGCTCTGACAGAC
>DATFXM010000023.1:0-2079 GCA_035315885.1 Blastocatellia bacterium | reverse complement strand
TCTTAGAGCGGCCGATGCTTTTCAGTTATCCGCGGCAATCCAATGGTGCCAGAGACATACTATTAGCAAAGAACTCGTCTCTTTTGATACGCGATTGCGTGAAGCGGGACATAAGGAAGGGTTCACTGTCGTTCCGGCGCGTTTGTTGTGAGCTTGAGCTGCGCTGAATCCTCAAGGCCATCGAGGGAAACTGGCTGTTGGGAGTAGAAAACACAATTTCGGGTCTCGATTCTCATCAAGCCAGGAACGCCAGAATAGAAAGCACGACCCCATAGACCGCTCACTCGGACAATCCGAGCTCGCGAGCAATGTCGACGTTCGAACGTCGCTCGAGATAGAGCCTCTCAACGTGCAGGCGTGCCAAGATCTCCGGATCAGGTCGCCAGCGAACCGCCTTCCTCTGCGCGCGCATGGGTTCGTCAGGCCCTATTCCTCAGGCTGCTCAAGGTAACTGATCGAGGCAGCATTGGAGCAAAGTCGCGGCCGAATCTCGGGCAAGTTCGGGGTCTTGACGATATTTATGACCACGTCTCACTTAGTTCGATGCGACAGAACTACTACACGGAGTTGACGGACTCAACAGTAAGCTCGTATCAGAGTAGGAGTAGGCTCCCTGAAACGCCGAACTGGGGACTTCTCGACTGAACCACTGGATCAGCTGCTCATTCTGGGGATGATGTGTGAAATTGTTGAGCGTAACTGGAAATTCTAAACGCGTCTTTGGGGTCGGATCTTTACCTTTGACATTTCGTTCGAGAAACTAAACTAAAGAGAAGCAATTCGGCGCCAGGCCGCCAGACCCGTCACAGCTGCAGACGACATTGACGTCTTATCAGATGTTGACACCTTCTAGCGGAGCGTCATAGATTCGCTTCCCGATTTCGTGAATGTCCCAGAGGTAGCTAAAACTCTGTTGCCGAAAGAGTTTCATTCGAACCGAGGGCAAAAAGAATGGTGGATTTTCCGATTCAAAGGCGAGGAAGCGCGGGTTTGTTTTGTGATCTTGCGCGGAGCTTGATTACGGAGGGACACCAGCAATACACGCCGGAAGTGTTTGCTGGCATCCCAGCATTGGTAAAATTATGCGGTTTCCTCGTCGACCACGCGGTCCTGAGGTGCAGCTCTTGCGATACAACAATTGAAACCGAAGGACTTCGGCGGTCGATCCCGGCTCCAACACCAAGAAACGACACGTCCGATTAGGCCGTCGCTGCTGCAAGCGGCGTCTTCAGTCCAAGCTCGTCGGCGACTGCTTGCTCGACGACGGTGCCCTTGAAGAAGTCCGGGTTGTTGCGGGTGTGCAGACTCGCCGCGTTGGTGAACGTGAACTCTTTAAAATCCTGCTCCGTCACGAAACCCTTCTCCAGCATCTCAAACGCCTCCGGAATCACCTCTTTAAAATCGGGCACGTCGAAATGCGTGAAGTCGGAGCTGAAGACCGGCCGGAGCCGAACGCCCATGCGCGGATCGAAGGCCCACATCGTTGCTCGATCGTCGGCCTCGCAGCCAAAATAGAAGTTGTTGGAGAAGACTGCCTGGACATCCTCTTTCGAATTTATTCCTGCCGCCTCAAAATCGTCCACGACGTGCTCGGGCCGGCTGAGCTCTTCCAGACTGCAGTCTGGGCGGAATACATCCAAGTGGTTCATGATCGCGTGGGAGTTGGCTTTCAGTCTTTGATCGCCATATCGGTCAATAAACTGATGCAGTTCGGCGACGCTGGTTGCGCTCGGGTACTGCAGGCCCGCGCGGCGGCGCTTCTCCCAGTGTTCGATCAAGTCGAGGCACATCTGGCATGCCCAGCTGATACCGCCTTCCATGAAGCCAAAGTTGAGGCTTGGGTAGCGGTGTACGAGTCCGCCGAGGAAAACGCCGCGGGCGAACGCGTGGTTCGATTCGGCGAAGTGACCGACGTGGTTGTAAGTAAAGTTGCTGATTGAGGCGCGGTCCTGCCAGCGGCCGCTGCCTGAGTGCTGGGTCACGGCCACGCCGAGTTCGACACACCGCCGCCAGAGCGGCTCATAGTCATAGGGGCTGTCGAGGGCGATGGTATCGCAGTACCAGGCGGCCTTCTGCCGG
>DATFXM010000022.1:0-3217 GCA_035315885.1 Blastocatellia bacterium | reverse complement strand
AGCGTCAACCTGCTCGTTGCGAGCCCGCTGGCCAAAGGTCTCTTTCACCGCGCCATCGGTGAGAGCGGGGCGCTCTTGCTCGGTTTGAAAAATCTGGAGGGTCTACTTGCCGTCAATGGGCAGTCGTTGTCGGAAGCAGAGCAGACGGGCGTAAAAATGGCCCAGTCTGCGGGTGCTCGATCTCTATCCGAGTTACGGGCCAAGTCTGCAGGCGAAATTCTGAAGGCCGCGGTGCCACCTGGGAATCCATTAGCAGCTCCATTCGGCGCCACCATTGACGGCTGGGTATTACCCGATAGCGTCGTCCACATCTTCGAGAACGGTCGCCAAAACGACGTGCCTATCCTGATCGGGTCGAATGCGACTGAAGGCGCATTGTTCATGCCTCAGCCTGTTCGCGCGGATGCCGCTCGCGAACAGGCGCGGCAGGCCTTTGGCCCGCAGGCGGAAGCGTTCTTAAAACTGTACCCGGCCACCACCGACGATGAGGCGAAAACGTCAACCACGCAGTACCTCGGCGATGCCGTGTTCGGACTGCAGATGCGCACATGGGCTCGTCTGCAGCGCAAGACCGGAAAAGCGGCCGCGTATTTATATATGTTCGATCGGGTTCCGCCCGACGCCGTTTGCCGGTGCGCCACACATGCCGCCGAGATTGTCTACGCGTTTAATAATGTCGGGTTGTCTTCCAGGCCTTTTCAGGATGTGGATCGCAAGGTCGCGGATACCATGTCTTCCTATTGGGTGAATTTCGCCCGGAAGGGTGATCCCAACGGCGCCGGCGTGCCAAATTGGCCTGCTTACCGTGAACAGAGCGACACCTTGATGGTGTTTGGTGATGCAATCGAAGAGAGGCCTGTGCCGCGGAAATCGGCGCTTGATTTTCTGGAAGCGCAATTTAAACAGGTCCGCAGCTCGAGCCGCGACTAGCTGTACGTCAGAACCATCTGATGACGAACACGGCAGTCATCGGTCTAAGAGCGAATGAATTTAGTAGCCGTGATGATGTTGATTGCGATTGGGCTCCTGGAGCCCAGCTTTGCGGACCACAACGACGCGACCGAGTCGAAATTCTTAACGATCGGTGAAGTTAGTAAGATTGATGTGAAGAGCAAGTCCATCACGATCAATTATGCGACCTCATACAACATTGAGCAGATCGCTAACCTTGGAAATGACACCGGAGCACGCGGAGGCGGTCGTAGCGGAGGCGGGACCGCACGTGGAGGTGGTCGTGGAGGTCGCCGGGGTGGCGGTGGTGGCAGCGCCGCGCCGAGTGCATCGCGAGGAGCATCCGCTCCGCTTCCGAAGAACTACAAAGTGATGATTTCTTCGAAGACAGTAATTAAGGAAGGCGAGAATGAGATCAAGATTGACGATCTCAAGGTCGGAGACACCGTTCAGGTTTTCAGCATGAAAGGTGGAACCAAACTGGACGCATTAGAAATCGTCCGGACGCCGAAGGGCAACCCTTAAAAACTTGCGCGCGCAACGCGGTCACGAAATGACGGGCAGGGAGTCCAGTGTTCTCGCGTTCGTTCTCACGCTGTCTGCGCTCGTGGCATTTGCGGGGAACTCAGTCCTCTGTCGACTGGCTCTTGGAGGTCGGGCCATCGACGCATACTCCTTCACTGCGGTTAGGCTTGGATCAGGTGCGTTAGCTCTTCTACTCCTGAACAGTTGGCGACAGCCGCACCGCGGCAAAATGAAGGGTTCTTGGCGGGGCGCTTTCTTTCTGGTGATGTATGCTCTGCCTTTCTCTCTAGCATATGTCCAGCTTGACGCAGGTATCGGTGCGTTACTTATGTTCGCAGCTGTTCAGCTGACTATGATCTGCAGCGGACTCCGATCCGGCGAGCGTCTTCTGCCTGTTGAATGGCTAGGCTTTGTGGGCGCTCTGGGTGGAGTTGTCTATCTCGTGTCTCCGGGATTGACGGCACCTAAGCCGATAGGCGCCGCACTTATGTTAGCCGCGGGGGTTTGTTGGGGATCGTATTCGATCATAGGCAAGACAGCTGATGAGCCGGCGTCGGTAACCGCTGGAAATTTCCAACGTGCGGCGCTCCTGGTTGTGCCCGCAGTAGCGCTGGCATGGCCATGGTTGTGGCTATCCGTTAGAGGAGTCGTGCTCGGCGCAGCTTCAGGAGTGCTGGCCTCTGGCCTTGGCTACATTGCGTGGTATGCGGCATTAAAGTACCTGACTGTCACTCGAGCAGCTCTGGTCCAGCTGTCTGTACCGGTGATTGCTGCCCTCGGTGGAGTTGCTTTTTTGGGCGAGGCCATTACTATTCGCTTGATTTCTGCGAGCGTAGTCATTTTGGGCTCAGTTGTCCTCGCGATAGCAACACGCCGCGCAAAGGCAACCGCAACGCGGGCTACTCCTCTTTCGTAAACCTTCCTTAGTCAGCTCGTCCGAGACGGTTCATGCCGTTTGCCCTTGAATCCCTTCGGCTCTTGGGTGATATTGAATAAGTCATCAGGAGGTTGTCATGCCGAGCTTGAGCTTAGAAAGGAAGAGCGCCGCTACTTGCATCGGGGCGGACTCTTGCTTGTCTGCTCGCTCGGATGTCATGACCTCTTAATCTCCCTTGTAAATCCCAAACCAATTTCAGAAAAACTGGCGGCGGCATAACTTTGCTTGCGTGTTTCTGTGCCTCTGCACGAGGAGATGAATCGATGACCTTCCCAAAGAAAATTTATCTAACCACGTCTATTCCGTACGTCAATTCGAAGCCTCATGTGGGGCACGCGCTTGAGTTGATCCAGGCCGATGTTCTTGCGAGGCATTACCGTCTCGCAGGATACGAAGTCTTTTTCCAGACCGGAACGGATGAAAACGCCTTCAAGAACGTTCTAGCCGCAGAATCCGTTGGCTTGCCAACCAAGGAACTCGTCGATCGCAACGCGGCAACCTTTCGTTCTCTGGCTGAGAGGCTGAATATTTCATTTGATTCGTTCATCAGAACCACGGAACAAAGACATCGTCGAGGAGTCGCGGAATTCTGGAAAAGACTAAGATCTGATGACGTGTACACCCAGCGTTACGCTGGCCTTTACTGTGTGGGTTGTGAGGATTTTTATCTCGATAAGGATTTGGTCGGTGGGCTTTGTCCAGACCACGGAACGGCACCGAAGAGAGTAGAGGAAGAGAATTTCTTCTTCCGGCTGTCTGCATATCAGCAGCGACTGGAGCGCCTGATCGAGAGCGACGAGATCC
>DATFXM010000021.1:0-27313 GCA_035315885.1 Blastocatellia bacterium | reverse complement strand
GAGCACCGACGAGCGCGCGTCTCTCAACCGTTCAGCCGCCGCGGTTCAAGAGCTGGTCGACGTGCTGGGCCGCTGACGAACGCTTTCACCGCAAGCTTACTGAGACGTAGGGCCGCAATTACTCTTTGTAAATTGCGGCCCTACTCTTTTTGCTCCTCAATGTCCTGTTGAGTCAGGTCACGGCTTGGAGGATTTCACCGGGACCGGAACTGGAACCATCTTCGAGCCGTTGTCGTTCTCGAGTCCCAGGCGATCTCTGAAGAGGTTCAACAGCAGCAGAGTTCCGATGCCGCCGCCACCGCCCTCGGCTCCCCCGCCGGTCGCCATCACGTCCGGAGTAATTCGAACGTTCTTTTCGCCAATGACCTTCAGCGTCTCAACCAGCGCGACACCAGAAGCACCCAAAGCACGAACCTGCTCGTTGTAGGCAACGCCTTGCGCCTCACCCATAAGCCTGACCTTTTCGGCCTCTGCCTTACCGGTCGCCAGGATATAGTGAGCCTCGCCGTCAGCTTCGTTCTTGCGCTGCTCGGCTCGCTTGCCCGCAATCTCCACGCCTACAGTTGCCGCCATCAGATCCCGCTGATTGTCGGCGTGAGCTTTCGTCCTCTCAAGCTGTATGCGTTTCTCCTCGGCTTCCCGTTGGGCGTTGTACATATTCTGTCTCTGTTCCGCCAGGATCTTCTCCGTCTGAGTCTTCATCAACTCTTCCGGCAAGTGAATGTGGCAGATCAAAACGTTCACAACGTCCACGTGATACTTCAACAGGTGCGCTCGAACTCGTGCTTCCGCGCGCTCCTGTTCTTCGTGCCGGTTCTGGAGATACGCCATTGCCGAAGACTCAGAAGCCTGGTTTCTGAATATCGAGTCGATCAGTGGATGCATGACGTTTTGTATAAGCCGATCCACCGAACCGATCTTGGCAACCATGAACGGTGCGTCTTCGGGTTTGACCCTAAACACTACGCGCACTTCCAACTGCATCGAGAAGCCGTCCTTAGAAATCACCTCGAATGGATTGAAGGTGTTCTGGACTTCGCCGGATGTCCACTCGACCGTCTGGTTGGTCGTGGGTATCACGATGGGAGTCACTGCCAGCGTATTGACGTAGTAGCGTCCCGGCCCAACAACCATCTCCTGAATTCCGCGGAAGCCGTCCGGGACGACGTAGGCCTCGTGCGCCCCTTCATCCAGCCGTTGATCGGCCGGATCTGCCAGCGCCAGGTCTTCTTTAATCTCCTGAACGGTCTTGTCCTCCCGGTCTATCTTGTCCAGCCGGGCCGCAGCCTGAGCCATCTGTTCCTGTTCCTCGCGTTCAAGCCGCTCGCGTACCTTGGCGGCCATCGCTCGGCGTACTTCCTCGGACGGATCTTTGCCGACGTTCGAAACCACTACCGCGACTTCGCCGGGCTTCACCTCCTTAGCCGTTTCAGGTATGACCTTGAACATCAGCGGATTGACGTAATAGGTGCCGGGGAGAAGGATGTCCTTCTGCGGTCCACGCTGGCCGCCTGCGTTGATGAACTCGAATCCGTCCTGAAAATTGTCGTGACCGGCAACCTGAGTTGCGACGTAGTCTCGCGGATCGAGCGGCGAGCCATCCAGAGCTTCAACTAGTCCAATCTGGTTCTCGGAGATAATGCTGGCGTCGAACAAACGGACCGCAAACAACCCGGGCCTGCGTTCGTTGCGTCCGTCGAGGGGAATCGAGTCCGTTAGGATACGATAGGTCCCGGGTGTCAATACTTCGACTTGGGGACCCTTCTGGCCGCCCGACGAGATGAACTCTTCGGCGTCCTGGAAGTTCCGGTGACCCTTAATGGCCTTCGCGAGCAGCCGTCCCTGATCCAGTGGGCCGCCGTCGGCAGCGCTGACAACACCCACCTTACCCTGCGGGACAACGGTTACCTTTGCCATCGATACGCGGAAGAGGTAAGGGTGTATCGGCCAGAGACCCGGCGGGAGCGTGCGGAGCTGCACGCCCTTTATGCCGCCTCGCTCGATAAAGGCTACGGGGTCCTGAAAATTGTTATGGGCGTTCTCCGCTCGATCAGGCGCGAGGAATCGGCCTGTGGGCATAGGCTCGCCGTCGATCGCTTCGATCACTCCGATTTCGTCGGGGCCAATCTCTACCAGAGGATACTTTTGGAGCACGCGTTCGAACGGCCATTTAATTACGTGCAGGCCTGGTTTGAGCACGTAGGCCTGGATTCCTATCTCGCCTTCAATCGCAACGACCCGGCCCGGAGGCATGCGACTTCCGATGTAGCGCCGCTCCTTGATTGCGATCTCTCGACCGCCAACGTTGACTAGAATCCTTCGCAGGATCGTCAGAAGAATCAGAAATCCTATAACCCCAAACACGAGGAGAGGAATTATCGATGGGAAATCGTTTCGGCTCATGAGAAACCTCTTGCTGGCTGTGTGAGTGTGCGTTCAACGCGCAGCAGTCGCTGCCGCCAGCTCGCGGCGAAAACCTGCTAGCCTTCTTTTCAGTTGAAATCCCGCGCCGCTTCGGCGCGCTTCGGGTGAAAGTACCCAGAACTGGCTTTCAACCAGTTGCTTCAAATCGTTTGCTGAGATCCTGAGTTTGTCGGCATTCCAGACATCACGCACCGCGTCCACGGCTCGATGATAGGTTTCGGCATCGTCAGAAAGCGCTGCAATATGCAGCATCCGGGCGGTCGAGCTCACAGTAGGAGATGCATTCCAGCGCTCGATCGCAAGCCGCGCGACTCGCCGGCTTGAACGCAGGCCGTTCGTTTGTGAGATGTACTCGGTCAACTCGGCGAATTCCTGTTCCTTGCTTCGAGACTCGGCTAGCACATCGAGTACTTCTTCGTACAGATCGTCGCCGTGCCTGCTGGCCTCGCTGAGGGTTGTCAACTCGCCTTGACGGGCGCGCTCAATCAATGACTCACGTTGCTGATCAGGGATCGGCTCGTCCTCCGGCGGCGGGGCCTCAAAGAGACTGACCGGTTCGCGAGGGTAGAGCTGATGATCCCACCGAGTTGCAGTTGAAGTACGGGCCCAAAACAACAGAAACAGTGCGGATGCCGCAACTGCCAATGTGAGAATAATTATCAGGAACGTCATATCTTGCCACGACGGGCTTTTCGAAGAACTACTCGCAGCGTTGATTCAGATCTCTGCGCCCGTCATGGTATCGCCTAAGACGGGAGGGTCAAGGATATTCTGACGAGCCAAAAGGCAAATGGGAAGTTCTGAGTTCTGAGTTCTGAGTCTCCTCATCTCCGCATCTCCTCATCCCTCATCTCCCTTAACCCATCATCTCCCTTAACCCATCAGAACTCATGACTCAGAAATCAGTACTCTTACTCGTTGACGTGTGTTTCAAAGCCGCTATAGAATGCGCGCCAACGCAGACACCATTACAACATATTGGGGGCGGAACATGAAAAAAGCTCAGGCACGCTCAAGAATCTTGCTATCAGTTTTGCTCATGCTCGCGCTCGTGCATTCGGCTGCAGGCCAGACTCAGATCACCACCGGAGTAATCCAGGGAACGGTGCTCGACGAACAAGGGTCGGTTGTCGCCGGAGCGAGCGTCGAAGTCTTGAATCTGGACACCAACTTCAGCAAGAAGCTGGAAACCGGCTCCGACGGAAGATTCGTTTTTCTTCAGCTCCAACCCGGGAAATACACCCTAACCGCCAGCAAACAGGGGTTTGCAACGCTGATTCAGCAAAACCTCGAGCTCACGGTCGGGCAGGCAATAACGCTCTCTCTCAACATGAAAGTCTCCCGTCTAGAGGAGAAGATCACAATCACCGCGGCCCCAACCATCGATACGGTCAAGACTGAATCGAGCACGACCCTGAACGAGCTCTCGGTGAGCACAACTCCGATTCTCGGGCGCAAGTTTGAGGACCTGCTTACGCTGACCCCAGGCGTCGCCATCACCCAGGGCCCGGACGGTGACGAAATTAACTTCTCCGGACAGCGCGGCATATTCAATAACATCAGCCTGGACGGTGGAGACTACAACAATGGATTCTTCGGCGAACAGGCAGGTGGTCAACGCGCCGCGATCGACATCACCCTGGAGGCGGTCAAGGAATTCCAGGTGATCTCGAGCGGAGCCAGCGCCGAGTTCGGCAGAACCGCCGGCGGCGTTATAAATGTGATCACGAAATCGGGCACCAACACCATCCACGGCAGCTTGTTTCATTATCAACGGCTTGAGGGTCTTTCTGCCGAGACCTCCGACCACCAGCCACTCACCGATTTTCATAGAGAGCAGTTCGGCGGAACCATCGGCGGACCGATCATAAAAGACAAGGTTTTCTTCTTCGGTGCGTTTGAGCAGATCATTTCGAATCTCACTCGCTCCAACCTCAGCATTCCGATCGGAACGCCATGCCCTGTTGCGGCTCCTACCGTGCCCGCAAACGAAGCGCTGATCAACGGCAGCCCCGATTGTCAGCGGCTTGCGCTGCTGAATTTCTTCCAAAGCAAGCTTGGACAAAACGAGGGGTTGGCGGTCAAACACCCGATTCGAAATAGCGCTGTCCTGGGCAAGCTGGACTGGAGTCTGACGGCTAACAACAAGCTCAGCGCGTCGTACAACTTTGACCACTCGAAGAATGAAAACCAGACCTTCGACGTGGCGACTTACGGAACGTCGGCGAACGGCACTGAGGGGCCATCGAAGATCAATGTGTTCAACCTCAACCTGTTCAGCACGCTTTCGCCAACAAAGCTGAACGAAGCTCACTTTACCTATTCGCGAGAGTCTCGTCCGCGTGAGGCGACACAGTCAAACCTTCTTGCGGACACCGGAATGGGTTTCGTTCCAACTTTCAGATTCGGAAATCCGTTCTTCCTGCAGCCGAATGTAGACGAGCTGATCTGGCGAACGCAGCTCCGGGACAGCTTCTCGATCATCGAGGGAAAACACACATTTAAGATGGGAGGCGAGTGGATTCACACGCTGAACGACCAGGTGTTTCGCGGATTCTTCACCGGCCGCTACCTGTTCGACAGCGTCACCGGTTTCCTTCGTTACGCGTCACCCGCCGCGCCCGGAGGGTTTGGGCCAAACACCATCGGCTGCTCCAACGGAACCTTCGTGACGTTGCCGGCAACGTGTCCGGGCGGGGCCACGAGCGGCGGTCCTCTCTTGTTCTACCTGCAGGACGGAATACCGAGCGGTCTGAGCGGTGTTCCCCCTCCAGGCGCGTCCACAATCAAGAATGATGACATCGCATTTTTCGCGCAGGACAAGTTTCAGATCCTGCCAAACCTCACGCTCAACTACGGCCTGAGATGGGAAGCCCAGGTGTTTCCTAATGCTGTCGTGCCTCCGGAGCAAACTGCTTACGGTCCTTTCCTGAACGATCCGCGGTTCCCGTCAGACGGCACGTTGCACGATCAGTGGAAGATGTTTCAGCCGCGCGTCGGATTCGCCTGGGACATAAGCAAGAAGGGCAGGTCAGTGCTGCGGGCGAGCTGGGGCATCTACAATGCCCGGCAGAATATGCTCAGCCAGGTTGGCTCGATCACAACCAACGGCGCTCAACAACGAACTAACTTCGCGAGTACGGATCTGATTCGTCAGGGGTTTGCCAGCGCTCCGACGTGGCCTGGGCTTGCGCCGATACCCGACGTTCCGCCGGGGACCTTCCCTCTGTTTACCGGTGTGCGGGTCTTTTCAAAAGACTACGCCAATCCCAGGATCTACACGACCAATGTAGCTTTCGAACAGGAGCTGTCTCCGAACTGGGCGGCGTATGTCGACTTCACCCATTCGAAGGGCGTACACCTTACCAGGTTTGTAAACATCAACCAAGGACCTGCGCCGTTCGGACCTCAATTGGGCGACGTGTTCGTTACGCAGAGCTCGGCGAAATCGCTGTATCGCGGACTCACCGTTGGATTGAGGAAGCGCTTCAGCAACCGGTTCCAGCTCGAAGGGAATTACGTGTACTCGAAGGATCTGGACGACGACTCGAACGAACGCGATCCGTTCACCGACCGAGTGTTTGATCACAACGACTTCGGTAAAGACTACTCGCTGTCGGACCGGGACGAGCGGCACAAGTTCAACTTCTTCGCCTACTGCGAACCCGGCTGGGGCTTTCAGTTGAACACTCGAATGCAAGCTCATTCCGCGCAACCCATCACTCCGAACCCGCGTGTGGTGAACGGCGTTGATCAGGGAAGAAACAGCATCCGGAAGAACAACGATTACTTCTCGTTCGACTGGCGGCTGCTGCGCCCATTCAAGTTCAACGATCGAATGACCCTGACTCCGATGGTCGAGATGTTCAACACGTTTAATAATGACAACAACGTCAACCCGCTGGTCTCGCCGGCTTTGTTCAACTTCGACGGCTTTCTGAGAGTCGGAGTGGGCGATCCGCGTCAGTTGCAGCTTGCAGTGAAGTTCACGTTCTAAACCTGCGCGGACCCCTGCAGAATCCACCGCGCAGAAAGAAACGCGCTCACGATCGGTTGTCGTGAGCGCGTTTTTCCATTTCGTTGACCAGGAGAACCAAAAGAAAAAAGCGCATCAGCGATGCGCTTTTCTTCTTGGGGGCGAACGAGGGCTTTGGGTTCTAGCCTCGACTCTGCGTCAGGACTCACTGATTTTTATCGGGGGACGCACGCCGCGCTGACTGTGACAGCGCCGGCTCTCGGCTCAGCAACCTTATTTCTACTCTCCGGTTTTGTGCTCGTCCTTCGATAGTGGTGTTGTCAGCTACCGCGTTCGACTCGCCCATCCCGAGGACGTGCATCCTGAACAGGGAAACCTTGTGCTGCTCCGCAAAGTAACGCCTAACCGCGTCGGCCCGCTTCGCGGTGAGCTGAAAGTTATAAGCATCGGTGCCACGAGCATCGGCAAAGCCCTCAATTTCGAATATGAAGTTCTCGCGGTCTCTAATCTGGGCAGCAAGCTGGTCGAGGACCGCCCGCGCGTCAGGAGATAACTCATAACTGTCGGTCTTGAAGTTTACAGTGGCGGTCTTCTGGAGCGAGTACTTATCCAGGTTCGCTCTCAGGTCGCCGACTGCTGCTTCAGCGGATCCGGCACGACGGCTGGCTTCTTCGGCGCGAGTCGTAGCTGCTTCGCCTTGAGCCTGAGCCCGGTCGGCTCGCCGCCGAACATCAGTAACGTCGCCGGCAAGCCTCGAGATGTCCTGGCTGTTGCGCCTGGACGTCTCCTCGAGTTCCCCGGTTCGGCTCTCGAGCGGGGTAACCCGCTCGTTTACCCGATTTCTTGCGTACTTCTTAGTCGCACACCCAGCGCAGCAGGCTGTCGCGAGTAAACTGACCGCAATGACACGGCCAAGTCTGGTCGTCATAAACCCTTTCATGCTGCCTGTCGAAATGAGAATAAAGGCGATGCGAGATTCCCGCATCGCCTTTGGTTACCGTCCTCACCACAGTAACCGAATAAGAGACCGGAAATGATTTTCATCACCCGTATCTCTGCCCCACTGAGTCTTCCGCAATCCCTGTGCCGGGCCGGTCTCCCCAAAATCCCCAGCATTTTGAGCGTTTACGGCCGGCCAAAAGCCTGCAAGCCGGTAATTGTTACAGGCGCCCCGTGTAAGATTTTCTCTGGCTCCCGCCGATCTAATGCGCTCTGGGTAGAGGTAGTTACGGCTGCCGGTCGCTCAGTTCTTAGTGCTGAGTCCTGAGTGCTGAGTTGGAAATGAGGGGATGAGGAGAGCCTCCGGGGTCTTTGCGTGAAACCAGACTTCCAAGCTGTTGACCCCGGGGACAAAGCGCTGTGTCCACAATCCGCTGCAGGGGGCAAATCCGGGTTTCACGCAAAGGCCGCATGGTTCGCAAAGGCCGCAGAGGCTCTCTCAATCCCCTCATCTCCTACTCAGGGCCATTAAATCAGAACTCAGTACTCAGAACTCTCGTTTGGCACGATGAATGAACTACGGTAGCATTACGAGATGTCCATAGCAGTTGCGGGGCTTCCGGAGATAGTCCAGGTGAGGGGCAGGTGGCGCAAAAAACATATCCTCAACAAGACGATCGCTTGATCATCCATCAACTTGCGGACGGAGGCGACAGCAGCGCGCTAGGGCGCGATGTGCGCAACGGGCTGACTCAAAAACCCAAACATCTACCTCCAAAGTATTTTTACGACGAACTGGGGTCTCGCCTTTTCGAAGCGATCTGTTGCCTGCCTGAATACTACCTGACGCGAGCCGAGAGCCAAATTCTGCGCGAGCGATCCACCGAAATCGCAACCTCGATCGCGAATTCCAGCCCTTCGGTCCGGCTGATCGAGCTCGGAAGCGGTAGTGCCGAGAAGACGCGCCTCCTCATCGAGGCGTTCCTTCGTCGTCAAACGGAGCTCCATTACTTGCCCGTAGACATCTCGCCGGCAAGCCTTCAGACAAGCAGCCGGGAGCTGCTGCGCGCCTACCCGAAACTTCGCATCACCGCGTACGCAGCAGACTACTTCACCGCTTTGGAAGCCTTTAAGCGAGAGCGCGCACAACACGGCGGTTCCGAGCGCACAGTAGCGCTCTTTCTCGGGTCGAACATCGGCAACTTCGACCCGGACGAAGCTGTATCGTTTCTCAGCGCCGTCCGCGAGTTGCTTGATAGCGGTGATGCCTTCCTGCTTGGGGCTGACCTCAAGAAATCACCCGACGTGCTGATACCGGCTTACGATGACTCCCTCGGCGTCACTGCCGCTTTCAATCTCAACCTTCTGGTCCGCATCAACCGCGAATTGCGCTCCGATTTCAAGCTGGAAGAGTTCGAGCATCGCTCGTGTTATAACGAAGCGCTCAGCCGCGTAGAGATGCACCTTGTGAGTCGGATTCGGCAGACAATTCGAATTGGTGCGCTCGACCTTGAAGTCGAGTTCGAACCCGGTGAATCGGTTCACACCGAAAGCTCGTACAAATACGATCTGGACAAGCTGGGCGAGATCGCGAGGAGGGGTGGTTTCAAGCTCTCGCGGACCTGGTTTGATGCTGGTCGTCGGTTCAGCTTCAACCTCCTTTCAGTGGACTAGCTCAGGTGGAAAAACCTCAGCCCCGAACAGACGAACGGGATGTACCCGCCGCCGCGATTGAGTTCCGGGATGTCACGCTGACCATTCCACAAGGAAAGAACCTTGTCTCCGATTTGAATTTTGTGGTGTCCGCCGGCGAAACTCTGGTGCTTTTGGGCCGCAGTGGATCAGGAAAGACTACGACTCTAAAACTGATCAACCGGCTTCTTGACCCGACTGAGGGCGAAATCCTGGTCGAAAGCAAACCGACGACTCTATGGGACGCCATCAAACTCCGGCGTCATATTGGGTACGTGATTCAGGAGACTGGACTGTTTCCGCATTTCACGGTTGAACGAAACATTGCACTGGTGCCAACACTGAACGGCTGGGCTCCGGAAAGAATTGCAACGCGGGTTCGGGAGCTACTCGACCTGGTGGGACTTGATCACGCGTCCTTTGCGCATCGTTCGCCGGCGGAGTTGTCGGGCGGCCAACGGCAACGAGTCGGTGTGGCTCGAGCGTTGGCGGGCGACCCGCCCATCATTCTTATGGACGAGCCGTTTGGAGCGCTTGACCCGCTGACTCGCGCAGGGCTTCAGCGTGAGTTTGCGGCGCTCTCAAAGAGGCTGAACAAGACGATCGTGTTTGTGACACACGACGTACGCGAGGCCTTCCTTCTCGCGTCCCGAATTGGTCTGTTCAAGGACGGGCACTTGATCGCACTTACGTCCACCGAAGAATTCCTGAAACTCGACGATCCGGAAGCGAGGGCTTTTGTGGAGACGATGCAGTAGAGGGTTTCGGGTTTCTGGTTCTGGTTTGATTGACAGCGCGAAGCTCCAGGAACCAAGCGCCGCGACAAGGGAACCAGCAACCAGAAACTCGAAACAGAAACCCTAAACCCTAAACTCTAAACCGCCCCGAGTGATAATGAGCCGACTCTTCGAATTCCTGATCAACAATCGGACCCAGGTTGGGCAACTTGCGCTCGAGCACCTCATCCTGGTTGCGATTGCAACGGCAGCGGCGACCGCCGCTGGCCTGCCGATCGGCGTTCTATTGACTCGCAAGCCATCTCTCAGCAAACCGGTGCTTGGCATCGCTAACGTGCTTCAAACCATTCCGAGTCTGGCGCTGTTCGGCTTTCTGATTCCGATACTGGGCAGGTACGGCATCGGACGCCTGCCGGCAATAATCGCACTGTTCCTGTACTCTCTCCTCCCAATAATCCGCAACACCTTCACGGGCATCAATGGCGTCGATCCCGCGGTCAAAGAAGCCGCACGCGGGATGGGAATGACCGACCGGCAGATGCTCTTGCAGGTAGAGCTGCCGCTGGCGATGGGGGTAATCATCGCAGGCGTCCGCGTCGCTACGGTGATCGCCGTCGGCACTGCCACTATCGCAGCGGCAATCGGCGCGGGCGGGCTGGGCACCCTTATCTTTCGCGGCCTCCGAATGAGTGACAACACTCTGGTGTTGGCAGGCGCACTTCCTGCCGCGTTGATGGCCCTTGCGGCTGACTTCTTGCTCGGGCTGGTTGAGAGATCACTCGCGCCGTCCAGGATAAGAAGTCAGCACCGCGCTCGCAGGCTCGTTGGCGCAACGGTTCTAATAGCCACCGTAGCCGTGGCGAGCATTGTTTTTTCCAGGACTGAAACGCACCAAATTGTAGTTGGATCGAAGGACTTCACTGAACAGGTTATTCTCGGCGAAATGACTGCTCAGCTCATCGAGTCCCGAACCGGCATCGAGGTCAAACGCCAGTTCGAGCTCGGGGGTGACCTCTGTCATCGGGCGCTTGTGGATGGCGAGATCGACGGCTACGTCGAGTACACCGGAACCGCGTTTACTGCGATTCTCAAGCACGAGCCACTAACCGATCCGCGCGAAGTCTACAATCAAGTCAAAAGCGAGTACCAATCGCAGTTCGGACTTGAGTGGCTTTCACCACTCGGGTTTCAGAACACCTTTGCAATACTGGTGCGAGGTCAGGATGCGGCCAACCTTCATCTAAAAGCCATTTCGGACCTCGCCGCCGTCGCGCCGAGATTGCACGCCGGCTTCGGTCAGGACTTCATCAATCGGAAGGACGGTTATCCCGGTCTGGTGCACACCTACGGCTTGAGATTCGGCGAGCCTCCACGTGAGATGGACCTTTCGCTAACGTACAGAGCTCTTGCAGGCGGCCAGGTAGACGTGATCGCCGGCAACTCTACAGACGGGTTGATCGATAAACTGAATCTCTATCAACTAACCGACGATCGACACTACTTTCCACCGTACGAGGCAGCGCCCGTGTTCCGAAAGGCGACGCTGGAGCGATCGCCGGAGATATTAGCCGCGCTGGAGTCTCTGGCTGGCAAGATCACTGATGCCGACATGCGAAAGCTGAACTACGCGGTGGACGGCGAGAAGCGCGACGTCAAACAAGTTGTTCGCGAGTTCTTATCGTCTCTTCAGGCGCCGGTAGATGGATCTCGAAGCGACAAATAAGAGTTCTTCGTTCCAGAATCTGCTTGTTCAGGAAACTGAATGAAGCTCTCGGTCTACGAGCTCGCTCATCTCTTTGGTGAGACCTTCGCGATCGACGAACAGTTCCCAGACCAGCCCGGGGGCCGGTTCTGGAGAATTCGAGTGTATACGCCTCGCAAGCCTGAACCTCTCTACAGGACTTGGGTGCGTGTCGTCTTCCGATGTCTCGCGGTTGAGTGCTTCCTTAATCTTGTCTTCGACTGACACCGTCGTCTCATCGGGCAGGCCGTAGAGGTTCCTGAGTGACCTGCGTTGCTGAACGGCTTCGCTCGCCTCACCGGTGACCACGTGTTCGAATTCGTACGAACGACGAATCGCGTGAGTGAGTCCTTCTTCGAACGCTGCCAGCCCGAAGTTGCGCACGGCGACTCTGTCCGCCAAGACCTCCTGAAGCCTTGTAGCACCGTGACTGATCCGCCTGAAGATGAAGTGGTATACCCTGAGAAAGTGAATCGCCAGGTTCCACCACACCGCCTGTCCTGCCAAAGCCATCGCGTTGGCGAACTTCATGATGTCCTGGTTTACTCGGAGAGCAACATCGCCGCCGGCAGTATCCCGATGGGACAAATGCCCGTACTCGTGCGCCAGCACTGCACGAAACGCGTCCTGCTTGAACCCGTTCAGGGTCGCTACACCCAGGATGAGCTTGCGACGCCCCGAGTCGTTGGCGCGCTCCCGCCAACTTCCGGTTTCGTAAACTGCGAGCTCGGTTCCCGGAGTCACGCGTATCTCATCGACTGGCCGTGTGCCGATCGTATCGGCTACTTGCCGGACCAGACTCCAAAGCCCAGGGGCCTCCTGCTCTTGAAGGCTGCGACCCGGATCTTCAGCTTCGATCCTGATAAACAACGATCGAATCATCTTGTACACGGTGATGAGCGCGCCCAGATCAATGATCAAAAGCAACTTGATGGGAATTCGGCCGAGCAACAAAAACCCGTACGTTAGGCCCGCCGCAAGTGCAAGGACCAGAAAAATCACGAAAGGCAACGAGATGTAGTAATACACTCCCGCCACGTTGATCACTTTTCGGTACCAACGCCTGAGAGAGATTTCTTTGCCAGCGATCGTCGAGTTAGGGTCCGAGTTTTCGATCGACTTCAGCGTCGCACCTGAAAGCAGCTTGCCGCCCACCAGCAACAACAGAAGGCCGGTCAGCCACGCTATCACAAGGAACGCGGCCAGATATCCGTATCGCCACATTTGAGCGCGCGTATGCACGCCGTCGTTGAGAAAGGCGGCCGCCGTATCAGGCGATAGTCCCAGCTTTTGTGCTTTATTGATTTCGTTCTCGGCCTCGATCCACCTCTCGTCCATCGCGGCCCGCAGCGCCTTGCAGTAGTGCGTGAACATCAAGTCGGGGAACCGCGACTCCAACAGCGATGTCGCGAAGCGAAACTCGGCCTCATTCCGCTGCTGAAGGCTCACGTTTGCGAGCACCAACGGATAGCCGAGGTCAGTTGTGTCCTCGTTGAGGTGATTGGCTTCCGCAGCCAACGACAACGCTTGCTGTCTCTCTTCCTTCTTGGTGTTGGTGTCGTTCCCCGACATGGCCAAGGCTTGCGCGAGGGTTATCAAATTCTCCGGGCTGCGATTCTTGGCTACCGCCTGGTTCAACAGAGCGAAACCTTCGCGTGCATGTCCCGAGCTGATCAATGCGCCGCCCAGGCGCCTCATAGCAGGATCGAAATCGGGTGCTGCCTTCAACACCTCGTAATAAAGTTTGGCGGCCGTTTCGTTATCTGCACGATCGATTGCCTTGGTGGCGGCAGTAAAGTTGTCGACTTGTTGCGGCGCAATGGCCTTTAGCTTATCGATGATCCGCTGTTCTTTTTGCATGTTGCGGGAGTAGGGATCAGATCCCTGGGCCCGCACAGTTGCAATGGAACTAGCCACGACGATGGCCGCGAACAAACAGACTCCACGTAACCGCATAACCAGGACCTCCAATGGCTTTGACTCGGGAGCTGTTTCGAAACTTGCAAGCGATGGTGCGTTTCAGGCCTGACGACTGAAAAACACGCGAGATTGACGGATGATAAGCGAAGAGAACGGATGCGTCAACAGGAGAGTAGGCAGTAGGCTCTAAGAAATCAGACACGCACGCGAACCAGAAAGAAGGAACCAGAAACCACGAAACTAACTGCCTACTGCCTACTCTCCTTTGTCAACGCCGGCTGCGCAATTTGGTGATCTTCTCTCGAATCTGTGCGGCGTTCTTGGCATCGGGATCAGCCTTGAGGTAGTTCTCCAGTTCCCTGGCGGCGCCCGCGTTGTCGCCGCGCCGCTCGCAAATCCGCGCCCTCTGGTAAAAAACCGCGCTCAGTTTCCGTTCGCTCATATCGTAAGCGCGATTGAGCTCCTTCTCTGCTTCAGTGAGGTCCGAAACGCTCTGCGTCTGATCTTTGCTCCGACCGGCGATTTCAATTAGCGCTACGCCGTGGTAAAACCGCGAGCCCACATTGTTGGGATTCAGTCTCAGCGCTTCGCGAAACGCGTATTCGGCTATGACAAACTTCTGTTGCTTGAGCATCACCATGCCGAATAGGAAGAACACTGCATCCTGGCGGTCGTTGATTTGTCTGGCGCGCTCAAGTTCCTCGAGAGCTTCGGCATCTTTGCCCTGCCGAAAAAGCTCCTTGGCCAAAGAGAAGTGCGCATCGAAATAGTCATTGAATCCGGCTATGGCTTCGCGCAACAGCGCTACGCCTTCGTCGGGTTTCCCTTCCTTGAGCTTGCCGACGCCTTTTTCATAACTGCTGCGAGCCGCTTTTGGCACCTCTTGAACAAAACTCACTCCCGGCGGTGAGAGAAACGCATTTGGGTCGGGCTTGGCGCGAATCATGATCTCCACGGAGACTACTTCCATGAAGTTCATGCGATCGTTTTCAGTAAACCTGACGGTCTGCGCCGCCGGCTCAAATCCCGCTACAGTCACCGCGACCTCGTACTCGCCGCTTGCGAGACCATTGAACGCGAAGTCTCCATCGTTGTGAGTAACCTTCTGAGATATCATTCCCCCGCCGCCTATTCTGAGTTCGACTATGGCGTTGTTAACCGTGGTACCATCCGCCGCGCGGACCTTTCCACGGATCATGTTCTGCTGCATTGATTCGCTAACGAACCCGCCACAGACGACCAAAAGAAACAAGGTTGCCGCGGGAAGTACAATCGTGCGCGTGATGATCACTCGCCGGGTCATCGAGGGCTCCCTTTTCGAGGTAGATTCGGCAATTATAGACCAGGCGCTCCGGGTCAAGAAAATCTCTCTCTAACCTCGCGGATACTAGCGGGGCAGCGACGATTTTGTTCAGTCAGAACCAAACGAGGACTACGGCCTCTCTAACCTTTACTTTTACCTGAGTATCTATAATCGTTAGGTTTCGACTTGCGGAGGAATCCACCGAATGTTCTGTCCAAAGTGCGGCGCGGAGTCCCTCAACGCAAAGTTTTGCCGCGCCTGCGGAACAAACCTCGAGCCTGTTATGGGCGCTCTCGGCGAGCCTCTGGCCGGGCGACCGGTCGGAGTGCAGCGCGGAGGCGGCAGTACTCTCGCGATCTTCAACAGTCAGGAGCTGTCGAACGCCGGCCGTGACCTGAACGGGCACAGCGCGGTGGCAGTCTTCGGCACGGTAGCCATCGACTTACGCTCTGATCTTTTGCCGGAAGGCGAAACTCACCTGTCAATTGTTTCGATTTTTGGGACCGTGGACCTTTTCGTTCCCGATGACGCCGCAGTGTGGATCAGCGGGCTCGGGATTTTCGGCAACGTAAGCGTAAGCGGCGGCAATCTGGGGAACGGTTTCTTCAGCACTATGGACGAAAAGCCGCCAGGGTACGATGAAGCGCCGGTACGACTTCACCTCGACGTGGTAACGATCTTCGGGATGACACAGCTTAAGGAGTAGTGCTGAGTGCTGAGTACCGAGAGACCAACAAACTCAGCACTCAGCCGGAGCCCTCAGCGCTCACCCCTGAGCCCTCGGCTCTTACATTAAAGGCTTGCATTTAGAGCTGCATTTTATTTTTGACGCAGTTTCAGGGTGTGTTACACTTTGTGTCGTGAGCGGCCTGCCTGTGTGGACCCTCCAGTAGTTTGACGAAAGGAGTCCCGGCGATGAACGCACCGGTTCTGAAACGCGTGGCTGCTATCGCGCTCGCATTGTTGTTCGCCCTCCCCACGACGCTACTTGCGGATAGCAAAGACAACAAACCAACGGCAACGAAGCCCGACGACAAGACTGCCGCATCGCAAGCCGATGCTTCTGCTCCAAAGGGTAAGCTCTCTGAAGAGGAGAACCCCCTGCTTATTGGGAAGCGCAACATAAACAAGCACCAGATTGATTTCTACTCTCTTAATAAGGAAGTAGCGCTTGGGAGACAACTAGCAGCCGACGTCGACCGGCAGGGCAAGTTCATCGACGACCCGGTTGTCACCGAATACGTCAACCGCGTCGGCCAAAACCTCGCACTGCACTCCGACGCAAAGATTCCATTCACGATCAAGGTCCTGGATTCCGATGACGTCAACGCGTTCGCGTTGCCGGGCGGCTTCCTGTACGTGAACAAGGGCGCCATCCTTGCCGCAGACAACGAAGCAGAGCTCGCCGGAGTTATGGCCCACGAGATCGGTCACGTGGCGGCGCGTCACGGAGTCGAACAGGCCTCAAAAGCTACGATCGCCAACTACGCCTTCATCCCGCTCATCTTTCTGAGCGGCGGACTTGGCGCCATAGCGTATCAGGCTTACCAGATCGGCGTTCCTCTTACGTTCTTAAAATTCACTCGCGGCGCCGAAGCCGAGGCAGACAGGCTCGGGGCTCAATACCTCTGGGCGGCCGGTTATGACCCGAATCAGTTCCTCACTTTCTTTGAGAAACTCGAGAAGAAGGAAAAAGGGAAACCCGGCACTCTGTCGAAACTCTTCGGAACGCATCCGCCTACACCCGATCGCATCACCAAAGTCCATGACCTTCTTGCGCGTTTTCCCGATCGCGACGAGTACATGGTGACCACCTCGGATTTCAATTCGGTGAAGTCCAGGCTGCTCGCGATCACCAACTCGAAGACTCTTGATGCAAACGGCAACCGCCAGACAGGTCCTCAGAGACCCACTCTCAAGCGGCGCAAAGATGCGGATGATCAGACTCAGAGTACTTCGTCCGGTGAAGAGACTCCAAAGGAGAAACCGACACTCAAGCGACGTGACTCTGACGGCAAACCGCCCGATAACCCCAACAAGCCTCCGCAGAATCCATAACGCGATTCTCGAGGCTGTCGAAAAAACAACCGGGCCGCTGCTTAGGGACTCCTGCAACGGCCCGAGCTATTTCTACGACTCACTGAACGACTCAAGCTGTCGTAGAGCTTCGTAGAGGACGATCCCTACAGACGTTGCGAGGTTCAAACACCTGATGCGTGGATTCGGCATCGGAATCGTCAGACAATGGTCCCAGTTCTCTCGCAATAACTCTTCGGGCAGTCCTTTCGTCTCCCGGCCAAATACCAGACAATCACCCGCACAATATTCAAAGTCCGCGTAGCGCCTCTCCCCTTTCGTAGAGAAATACAAGAAGCGCGAACCGGGCAGGAATCTGTAAAGCTCGCCGATGTTGAGGTGATAATGAATCTCAACGTGCTGCCAGTAGTCGAGGCCCGCGCGGCGCAGCGCCTTGTCATCCGTGCGAAACCCGAGCTTGCCTACGAGGTGAAGCGGCGTAAAGGTAGCCCCGCAGAGTCTGGCGATGTTGCCGGTGTTCGGAGGTATTTCGGGCTCGATCAACGCGACGTGCAGACCCGAGTTTTGCACTCTGTGGGTTGTCGACCCTGAAGCGATATTTGAACTCAAACTTTCTTTCGCACCGCGCGTCGCGCTCCGTTGACTCGAAAGTGATCGAGCGCAACAGCCAGGATTTTCCTGTGATCGAAAGCGAGCGGTCCGGGCCGCGCGGCGGAATGCCATTTGACCTGAGCCGCGTCATCGCCAGCTTCCGCCTTGACGTCGCCGTTAATGATTGCGCCAAACGCGACGCTTACCGTGTGACCTCTTGGATCTCGGCCCGGATCGCCAAACGCTCCGATTTGTTCCAGTCTGATCGAGGTCAAGCCTGTCTCTTCAACGAGTTCTCGCGCGGCGGCATCTTCAAGGGATTCGTCCTGATCAACAAACCCTCCCGGAAAAGCCCACTTGTCTTTGAAAGGCTCTCGACCGCGCTTAATCAACAATACCTCGTGAACATCGTGGTTTCTTCGAAACAGCACAATGTCGACGGTAAGCGCCGGCCTTGGATAGTCGTAGCAGTATTTCCGTGTCACCGGTCCTCTACTTTTGCTAGCAACCGCTGATACGCCTCGTAGACCTGGTTCTCAAAGCACACAAACACGATTCGATCGATATCCGAAGTCGAGCGCAGAAATTCTCGGGCTTCGGAAACTGCAATCTCTGACGCCTTGTCAGGCGGATACCCATAGATGCCGCAACTGATGGCGGGAAATGCAATCGACCGCACGCCATTATCAACAGCGAGCTTCAGACTCGAGCGGTAGCAGGACGCCAGAAGCTCAGGCTCGCCCTGACCGCCACCATTCCATACCGGACCTACGGTATGAATTACGTGACGCGCCGGCAATTTGTATCCGCGCGTGATTCTCGCCTCGCCGGTTGGGCACCCACCGAGCGTGCGACATTCAATTAGCAGGCCGGGACCAGCCGCACGGTGTATTGCGCCATCAACGCCGCCGCCTCCGAGCAACGACTCGTTTGCGGCATTCACGATGGCATCAACTTTTAGACTAGTGATGTCGCCTTGTATGAGTTCGATCATGGGAAGTTCTCAGTATGGAACTCTGAGATTGGAGTTGCAACCGATGCGGACTTGAAGTCTCTCAGTACTCAGTACTCCCTATCCCTTGGCAGCGGCGCACAGAGAGAGGAGAATATCGTAGTGAACTTGAACTGCTTCCTGTTCGACTTTGATGGAACACTGGCTTATTCTGAACCGGCGTATCGCGTAGCATTCCTGCATTCGATTGAACGTCACACCGGCTCAGCTCCCGATGAACGGGACTTCACTGATTTCTGGAACGTCACCCCGCACGAGGTTCTCAAGCGCTACGGCGAGCAGATGGTGGATGAGATGCTTGCGAGCTTTGAAGAACACTACTACGCAACGCACCATCAGCACCTCACCGCCTACGACGGCGTGGAACGCGTGCTCGATTCACTCAATCAGCGTGGCGCAAGCGTAGGCATCGTGTCGCTCAAGCCCCGTCGCGCGGGCGAGCTCGAGTTAGATATCATCGGACTCAGGTCGCGCATTGACTTCGCCGTGTGGGGAGACGACGTTGCTCGTCCGAAGCCTGAACCGGATGGCGTTCTGCGAGCATTGGGCGAGCTGAACGCCGATCCGCGCGCTACGCTCGTAATCGGCGACAGTCCGTCGGACATCCTGATGGGTCGTGCGGCGGGCACTCGAACCGCTGCGGCCTTGTGGGGCGGGTCCACCCGCGAGCGCCTCATTGATGCAGTGCCGGATCTCACCCTCGACTCACCTACCGACCTGCTGGAGATGCTGGGATGAATCTCCCGTTATGAGCTTCGCCCCGATCGTAGTAGGATGCTACTGGCCCGATGACCGGGCTCCGGTTTGCTATCCACCTGTTTAGCTTTGTTGAAGCTTGTTACCGGCGCACGCCGGCGTCTCCAGGAGATCTCCCATGACTGCGAGTCCGAAGACCATCGATAAGCACCGTGCCGAAATCGTATCGCTGAATCCCGCCACGCTCGAAGAGGTCGCGCGGTTCCATATCACCACCGCCGCCGAGGTGAACGCTGCAGTAGACCGGGCACGAGCTGCGCAGCCCGCGTGGGGAGCGCTGAGTTTCAATGATCGAGCGCGCATTGTTCTGCAGGTACAAAGCGAACTGTTCGACAGAAAAGAAGAGATTGTCCGCATCATCTCCGACGAAACTGGCAAGCCTCCCTTTGAAGCTCTCTCCACTGAAGTGTTCATGGTGAGCGATTTGATGAGCCACTTCGCCACTAATGCACAGCGCATCCTCAAGTCTCAAAAGTTCTCGCTGGCAGTGATGCGAAACAAGCGCTCGATGCTGGTTTACGAGCCGCTCGGCGTTGTGGGAGTCATCAGCCCGTGGAATTTTCCTTTCTCGATACCGGTGGGCGAGATTGTGATGGCACTGATGGCCGGTAACGCCGTGGTGTTCAAACCGTCGGAATACACTCCGCTGGTCGGTGACGCTATCAAGCGCCTTTTTGCCGCGGCCGGAATTCCAGAAGGCGTTCTTGAAGTCGTGCAGGGTGACGGCAGTACCGGAGCTGCGCTCGTCGAATCGAAAGTCGACAAGATTTTCTTCACGGGTTCGGTCAGAACGGGCAAGCGGATTGCCGAGTCTGCGGCAAAGCGGCTGTTGCCAATCGTTCTCGAGCTCGGCGGCAAAGATCCGATGATCGTGTGCGAAGACGCACCTTTCGAACGGACGGTAAAGGGCGCCGTGTGGGGCGCGTTTATGAACTGCGGACAGGTCTGCGCTTCGGTCGAGCGTCTTTACGTGATGGAGCCGATCGCGCAGAAATTCATAGCCGCGGTTGTCGAGGAGGTGAAGAAGCTTCGAGTGGGTGCACCAGGGCCCGATTGCTCTACGGATGTTGGGCCGCTGGTCAATGAGCGTCAATTGGGGGTGGTGGTTGATCACGTTTCCGACGCCGTAGCAAAGGGCGCTCGGGTACTCGCGGGTGGCCGAGAGCGTCCCGATCTCGGAGGCTACTTCTTCGAGCCTACCGTTCTGGTCAACGTTAACGATTCGATGAAAGTGATGACCGATGAGACTTTTGGGCCGGTGCTTCCAATAAAAATCGTGAAGACCGAAGAAGAGGCAATTAGCGAGGCCAACAATTCGCGATATGGTTTGCTCGCCTCAGTGTGGACGGCCGACAACGAACGCGGCCGGAGGATCGCGAACCGCATCGAGGCAGGCACGGTGATTATCAACGATGCGTTGTACACTCACGGCGCTGCGCAAACCCCTTGGTTTGGCGTCAAAGAGAGCGGGATTGGGGTCACGCATGGAGAGGCAGGACTCTTCGAGTTTGTTCGAATGAAACACTTGAACTGGGATTTGTTTCCGATGAAAAGCGACTGGTGGTGGTTTCCTTATACACCGCGCTGGTACGGTAGGTTTAAGGCGTTAATGAGGCTACTGTACCGAAGGGGTTTGAGAAAGATAGCCTGATGAACCGGTCTTAATGCAAACACAACGCAGGGCGCTTCGGCGCCCTGCTCATTTTAGAAGTTGCGTCTTTAGCTCAAACGGTATCCAATCAATATTGTCGCGATGGGAATAAAACCGGAACCCGCGGGGATTTAAGGTTGGAGTGCTAAGGGAAGCAACTGATTAATTGCGATGGTTATCAAGAAAGCCGAAGACATCAAATCGAGCGAGATCACGCCCAAAAGCGTTTACATGAGTCGCAGGACGTTTCTGCGAGGGGCCGCGCTGACCGGTTCTGTGCTGGGCACGGGCCTGCTCTACCGCTACTTCGCCACGCCGGATCAGAAATCGACCTCCGGCAACAAAATCGAGGGCGTTCAGCAATCGGGCTCCGGCGAACAGTCGCCGGCTCCGGAGATCGCAAACGAAAAGAAGACCTCGTACGACGACATCACCCACTACAACAACTTCTATGAGTTCTCTACCGACAAGCGTGCGGTAGCAAGCAAAGCGCGGAACTTCGTCACGCGACCGTGGACAGTTGAAGTCGAAGGACTTTGCAACAAACCGCGAACTTTCGATATCGACGAAATAGTGAAGCTGGCGCCGCTCGAAGAGCGGGTGTACCGACACCGGTGCGTGGAAGCATGGTCGATGGTCATTCCGTGGGTTGGTTTCCCATTGGCTAAGCTTCTGGAGCAGGTGCAGCCGAATTCTGCCGCAAAATACGTTCAATTTGTGACGCTGGCTGACGGCAACCAGATGCCGAATATAAGGAGTTCAGTTTTGGACTGGCCTTATGTTGAGGGATTGCGCCTTGATGAGGCATTGCATCCGCTGGCCATTCTTGTGAACGGTCTCTACGGGGAGACGCTGCCGCCGCAAAACGGCGCGCCTCTACGGCTGGTCGTTCCGTGGAAGTACGGGTTCAAGAGCATCAAGTCGATTATCAAGATCAGGCTCGTTGCCGAGGAGCCGCGAACGACCTGGAATCTCGCCGCACCGAGCGAGTACGGCTTCTACTCGAACGTGAATCCTGCAGTCGATCATCCTCGATGGAGTCAGAAAAGAGAGAGGCGCATTGGTGAATTCGGTCTTCGAGACACGTTGTTGTTTAACGGCTACGGCGACCAGGTCGCGAGCCTTTATTCAGGAATGGATTTGAAAAAATACTTTTGATGATCGGTCTCGGGTTTATGGCTTCTGGTTTCTCGTTCCTGACGAATTGCCCTACAAATGCCAGCCCATGGAGAGAACCCGAGCACGCTTCGAAGTGTTGAGTACTTTCGTCAATCAACCAATCGACTGTTGTAGTCGAGCAGAGAATAAGAACCAGAAACCAGAAACTAGAAACCGTCAACCATGACCGACACGCAGTTTTCGAGATTCGTAATCTTCGTTAGCAGTCTCGTACCGCTCACGCTTCTCGGGTTGGATGCCTATTATCATCATCTCGGCGCCAACCCTACCGAGTTTGCCACTCGCACAACCGGCGTGCTTGCGCTGATCTTTCTACTGTTATCCCTGTGCGTCACCCCGCTGCGGAAGATCATCGGCCAGCCCTGGATGGTAAAGCTCCGTCGCATGCTCGGCCTTTACGGATTCTTCTATGCGACGCTTCATCTTCTCACGTACGTCTGGTTCGACAAGTTCTTTGACTTCCCTGCAATCGGCCAGGACATCCTCAAGCGACCCTTCATTACAATGGGTATGGGCGCGTTCGTTCTACTGATGCCACTCGCGGTCACTTCGACTCAAGGCTGGATCAAAAGGCTGGGAGGAAAGCGTTGGAACAGGATTCACACCGCGACGTATGCGGCCGCCGCCGCTGCAGTGATTCACTACTATATGCTGGTCAAGGCAGATACGCGCGAGCCGATTATGTTCGGTCTTGTGTTGGTGCTTCTACTCGCTTACAGGGTGGCTAACAAGTACTTGCCCGAAATCACCGAGCGCAAGCCAAGACGCGCAAAGGCTCCTGCGTCTTAAACAAGTTCGCTTGATCAAACCCGTCCAACAGTGAAACGAAATCATAGTGTCTCGCTGACCGTTTCCACTCTCTGGCTGGAAGTATCGACTTCGGGCTGAAGATGATGCCTGTGCATGCCTTTCCACGAAAGCACTAGTGCCAGGACGAATGTCGCCGCGCCAACGATCGCCGGCGCCAGATGCGTGAGGTTGGTGTAGCCAACGGCCGGATGTACACCGATCGCCGACGCAAATCCTGCCAAACCTGCAACGCACAACGCTTGCCACAGACTCTTTGATGGACGACCACACCAGACCGACAGCAGAACCGTGAGCCCGCACGAACAAATTCCACCGCCGAATCCAGCTCGATCGTGCGCTATCAGTGGAACGAGCCGCGGATTGATCGCCCTAACCTGGTCGGCGCTGATCTGCATGAACTGGAGATCCTGGGGAACGAACACTCTGGTCATACCCACAACCATTATCGTCAACCCTCCGGCCACCATGCCGAGCGCTACAAATACGAAAAGAATCCGCGCAAGCCCCTGGAAGGTGCTGAGAGAGAGTCGCATAGCTGGTTTCAGGATAGACGCAAGCCCCTTCGGCCGGGTCAACCGCTTT
This sequence comes from Blastocatellia bacterium, assembly GCA_035315885.1. Classification (GTDB taxonomy): domain Bacteria; phylum Acidobacteriota; class Blastocatellia; order UBA7656; family UBA7656; genus DATFXM01. The sequence continues at coordinate 3,963 of DATFXM010000021.1, read as the reverse complement.
CGAGACATCACCAGCCCGGCAATGAATATAGGCAGTAGAACGAGCGTCGCCACTCCGTGCCAGGTGTCGAGGTAGCCATATCCAAGGTACGCAAGAAAACTACCGAACCCCGAAATGCCGCTTAGCAGGAACACCCACCATGACCACGGTTCTCCTCTCTTAAGCGGAAATGCGACGAGCCAGAGATACATCGTTCCGACCGCTATTAGTGCCCCTCCGAATGAGACTCGATCGTGGGCCATGAAATGAACGACTCGACATCCGTGCAGACGGCAGAGTTCATCGGCGGTCATTCCCAGATAGGCTACGTCCTGCGGAAGAAAGTGGCCGGTCGCGGCAAGGAATACGGCGAACGCACCCACGAAAATCAGGCTCAAGGCGACAAAAGTCAACAGAGGACCACCATCTCCCACCAGCGCCGCGAAAAGTCCGGGGTTCTCGTTGATTGAGTTTGGTTCCTCGTTCTCGATTTCTCGCTCCTATTTTCGAAAGACTGTCAGACGGTCTACAGGAACAAAGCCAAGCTTTGCCGCCAGCTTCAGCGACGGAGAATTTGAATCTTCCGCACCCCACACTGGCTGTTTTCCCTTCCTATTCATATGACCGATCAAGAAAGACACTGCAACACCTGCGTGACCCTTTCCGCGATGCCCGGGCAACGTTTCAATAGAAATGTCCCACAGAGTCTCAGTTTCCCAAGCCACGTAGCAGAAAGACACTGGCATTTTGTCCACCAATGTAGCCGCAATCAAACAAGTCGGCGCAACTACCTCCAACTCCTCAAGCAAAGGTGGCGGCAAGTATCCAAGAGTCGCGATCTCATCCGCCGCGATAAAGCGGACAGAATTCGGATCAGGCCGAGGTAAACGGGACGAATCTTTGAGCAAATGAAGCGTTGCCGAACCTGCTGACCAGCCCTCGAGAATCGCTCCGAGCCATTCTGTGTTCTCGGGCGCACAAATCACCACGCCCTTGTTCTCAGCCCGTACCAATGTTTCCTGTATCGCATTTCTGTCAGGGCGGCCGACCACCGCGGTCAATTCTCTACGCCGATTCCAAAGCACAAAGCAAGCGTCCGGCTGGTCAGGCTTCAGGCCCTCGACCTCACAGCTACCTTCGAGAAGCATCGACCTGACTTCTATCCAACGAGGAATATCCGGAAGAAGACTTGCAAGCTGTTGAAGAGCTTTCAAAGCGGTTGCTCGCTTACAATGGAGATGATACAAGCCTCTGACTCAAGAACGCTCGTATTGCTCGTCCCGGGGCAAATCTTTGCGTTGTGCGGCGGCCATCGCAAGCCGGTCGGCACGTTCGTTCTCTTCAACGCCGGAGTGTCCTCGCACCCATTGCAGGCGCACCGTGTGCCGCGAAACCAGCTCCAGGAGCTCGGCCCATAAGTCCGGGTTGATCGCCTTTTCTTTCTTGTTGCGCTTCCATCCGTTCTCGCGCCATCGTTCTGCCCAACCCTGCATGATCGCGTTCACCACATATTGCGAGTCGCTGTGTACAGTGATTCGGCAAGGTCGCTTCAACGCCCTGAGGGCTTCGATAACCGCCGTGATCTCCATGCGGTTGTTTGTAGTCAAACGGAATCCGCCCGACAGCTCCTTGCGGTTATCGCCGTAAAGAAGTACGACACCCCAACCGCCCGGGCCGGGATTTCCCAAACAAGCACCGTCCGTGTATGCGATGACATCCTGGCTCTGATTCATTCGTTTTCGCGCGGAGTCTCCAGGGGATGACGGAAGATAACATACTCCTCAACGGGCACACCGCCGATAAGATGTTCCTGAATGATCCGCTCGAGCACTTCTGGCGTGCAGGAGTGATACCAGACACCATCAGGATAGACCAGTGCAGTCGGTCCGTGCTGACAAATCTGAAGGCAGTTCGCCTTTGTTCTGTAGACTCCTCCGTCGCCGAGCAGGTTCAGCTCTTTCAATCGTCTCTTCAAATATTCCCACGATTCCAGGCTCTTTTCCTTTTCGGAACATCTGGGTTTGGTCTGGTCACAACAAAGGAAGATGTGCCGTCGAATCTTTGGGATTCCGAGTGCGTCAGCCAGAACCTGGATCTGTTGTTCGCTCATGGAAGTTCTGAGTTCTGAGTCACACCGAAGTTCTGAGTTCTGAGTTCTGAGTAGTTTTTAATGAGTGATCTTTCCACGTCCGGCACTCAGAACTCAGGACTCAGAACTATCCTCTCGTAAGGTGGCGGTACTTTATTCGATGCGGCTGCGATGCGCTCTCCCCAAGTCTGGCCCGTCGATCGGCTTCGTACTCCGAATAGTTGCCATCGAAGTACACAACCCGGCTCTCTCCCTCAAACGCCAGAATGTGTGTCGCCAGTCGATCCAGAAACCATCGATCGTGGCTTATCACAACCGCGCAGCCGGCAAAGTTCTCCAACGCCTCTTCAAGCGCGCGCAGCGTGTTGACGTCCAGGTCGTTCGTAGGCTCATCCAGCAGAATTACATTCGCCCCTTCCTTCAACATCTTCGCAAGGTGAACGCGATTCCGTTCGCCCCCGCTCAGCATGCCTACTTTCTTCTGTTGGTCAGAACCGGAGAAGTTGAATCTCGCGACGTAGGCTCGCGAGTTGACCTCTCGCTTGCCGAGCTGAATCATCTCCTCACCGCCCGAGATCTCGGCCCAGATCGTCTTTTCAGCGTCGAGTTCGCGACTCTGGTCGACGTAGCCGAGCTTGACGGTTTCGCCTACACGAAAGCTGCCCGAGTCAGCTTGTTCCTGTCCGGTGATCATCCGAAACAATGTAGTCTTGCCCGCCCCATTGGGTCCTATCACTCCGACGATCGCGCCAGGCGGCAACGAAAACGAAAGATCTTCCATCAGCAGGTTGTCGCCATAAGCCTTTGTCACATCCTTCGCATCAATGACCACATCTCCAAGTCTGGGCCCCGGAGGAACAAAGATCTCCAGCTCGCGACCGCGCCGTTCGCTTTCCTGCGAGAGCAACTGCTCGTAGGCGTTGATTCGCGCCTTCGATTTTGCGTGTCGCGCGCGAGGCGCCATTCGTATCCATTCCAGCTCACGCTCGAGTGTCTTTTGACGCTGGCTCTCGGTCTTCTCTTCACGCCTCAATCGCTCTTGCTTCTGCCCAAGCCAGGACGAATAGTTTCCTTCCCACGGTATGCCGCGCCCCTGATCCAGCTCGAGGATCCAGCCTGCCACGTTGTCCAGGAAGTAGCGATCGTGCGTCACTGCGATTACCGTACCGGCATACTTTTGAAGATGCTGTTCGAGCCAACCCACTGATTCAGCGTCCAGGTGATTTGTAGGTTCGTCGAGCAGCAAGATGTCCGGCTGCTTCAGCAATAGCCTGCACAACGCCACACGCCGCCGCTCTCCGCCAGACAAAACGGCGATCGGCGTCTCGCCGGGCGCGCAGCGCAGCGCGTCCATCGCCATTTCCAGACGGCTGTCGAGATCCCAGCCTCCGGCACTCTCCAGTTTTTCCTGCACCGTGCCTTGACGTTCGAGCAGTGCATTCATCTCGTCGTCAGTAAGAGACTCAGCAAATCGGGCATTGATCTCGTCGAACTCCTTAAGCAAATCAACCGTTTCCTGGACGCCCTCCTCGACGATTTGACGGACGGTCTTCGAATCATCGAGGCGCGGCTCCTGTTCGAGGTAGCCAACGGAGTAACCGGGCGACGATACCGTTTCTCCGACGAACTCCCTGTCAACACCGGCTATGATCCGCAGAAGCGAACTCTTGCCCGAGCCGTTCAGTCCGATCACTCCTATCTTTGCACCGTAGAAGTACGAGAGATATATGTCCTTAATGACCGGCTTCTTGTCGTAGAACTTGCCCACGCCGACCATCGAATAGATCACTTTGTTGGGTACGCTGCTCATAGCTGGTCCTACGCCTGTTGAATTGCCGGCGCGGCCCTATTTGGAATCACTTAGTATGCGGGGTCACGACCACAGTTCACAACCG
>DATFXM010000020.1:0-18061 GCA_035315885.1 Blastocatellia bacterium | reverse complement strand
TGTCCGAGACCAAAACTGAGGGATTGTGAACATTAGCATTCAATCATAGTGAGGACCTTGCCGAAAACGTCAGGTTGCCTAAATATAGCTTAGCCCGAATTCCTCAGCAGTAGAAATGGAGACTTATGACAAAACTCTGGACGTGGGTTTTCATTTCCGTTGGTGCAATCTTGATTCTATTGTCTATCATTGGGCACGTTTACCAATGGCATCCTCTTGTTACTACAGGACTTGAAACTATAGGCGTCACTCTCGCCAGCGTATTCAGTATCAAACTGATCTACGAGAAGCTAATTGCGCAAGAACATTTTGGACAATTTCATAACCTGCTGAAAACGGAGTTTGCTAATTTTCAAAATTTGACTTGGGGAGCTGTTGAGCTTAGGCATTGTCGAAATATTCCAAGATCGAAATGCAGCACTTGAAAAATATAGTATTGATAAAATCGTGAAAAATAACCGAAACGGCACAAATCTGAGGTTCATAGGGACCAGCCTATTCTATCTAACGAATACGCCCGAACATTTAGAAGCAGCTTTAGCAAAGGGGTTCAAAATTGAAATGTGTTTATTGAATCCAAAATCTCATTCGCAAACTAATGATTTTGAGCTCGTTCCTTTACACAATCGGCAGCAGTCAATAAGCTCCAAATGACGATGAGCAACGCTCCGCGTCTCGAAACTTGGTCACGCCCTAGTGAACTCAATGACTGAGCAGCCCCGTCGACCGGTATTCTTCTGGCTCGTGCTCCTGATTTGTGTGGTGTACGCGGGCTACTTCGCGTTCACGAGCTACGCTGTCGCTCGTCACTACGGGGTCGAAAAAGCTCCTGGCTGGGATGCTCAAACCGACGGCAGGGTCTGGTACGTCTCAAACGTTGACGACGTGGGACCAGCGGCTGGTCTGATCCAGCGCGGTGATCGGTTGATGTCGATTAACGGCGACGAGCGTTACGCCGTCGAGGGTTTGCTTGTATGGAGTTTCGTGGAGGCTGGCAAGACCTATCGCGTTGATCTGGACCGCCGTGGTGAACGAGTCTCATTCGAGTTGCCGTTGCCCTTAGTCTCCGGCCAACGGCTTACGCCGATCGTGGGATTAGTCGGCTTGGCCTTCTTCATCTGTGGCGCCGCGTTGGCCCTCCTGCGTCCTCACGATCCTCGGGTCCGGTTGGCTGGCGCATTCCTGATGTCGGTCGGGTTCATCACGCTTCACCAGCCTTTGCAGGCCACGTATCCCCTTCTCGTCGGCTGGGAACGGATCTTCCATTATGGCGTGATACCACCCTGCTTGTGGACGTTGCCGCTAGCGTATCACTTTTTTAGTCACTTTCCTGAAGGTAAAAGTCCGGGGCTTTTTTGGCGTGGAATCCAGTGGTTGCTGTACGCAATGTTCATCCTAGTGATCTGGCCCGCGTGGGTGCTTATTTATTTGAACTTCGGAATCTTCGAAGGGGTATCGCGGTTTGTTCTTACGCATCCGCCGCTCTTCGCAGCCGGCTGCTACATCATAAATTCTTGGTTGTTTCCGTACATAATCATCTGTTTTGTGCTGACATTGATCGTGATTGTGCGCAACTATCGCCACCTGCGCGATCGCGACAGTCGGCGGCGCATCCGTTGGGTAGTGGCGGGGGTGATCATCGCATTCATCCCATTTGTGGGGCTAACATTCGCATTCAACGTCGCCGCGTGGATCGGCCCCGAGACATACTGGCTCTACTATCCGGTAAGTTTTACGACGATGCTCTGCATTCCGGCATCGATCGGGGCAGCGGTATGGAAAGAACAACTGTTCGACATCCGCGTGCTCGTCCGACGCGGCCTCCAGTACATGTTTGCCCGCACCGCGCTTCGCATACTTCTCGCGCTTCCGATTGCGTTGTTGGCGATCTCAATCCTCTCGAATCCAAACCGTACAGTCGCTCAGATTCTGACTCAGGGTTCAGGTTGGCTGAACATCGTGTTGATCGGCGCAATCGCGGCGACTCTGCGCTGGCGGCGTCGATTTCAGACTTGGCTCGATCGGAGATTCTTCCGCGAGGACTATCAACACGAGCAGGTGCTCGTGTACCTCATCGATGAAGTCCGGCAGCGAGATTCGCTTGCGGAGATCTCGCAGCTCGTGGGAGTGAGGCTCGACTCGGTGCTGCACCCGACGTCGCTGCACATTTTCTATCGCGAGCGCGGAGATAGCGATTTCATCTCCGGCGGCGCTTCAACCAGCTCCAGGCCGCCGCAACAAATATCAGCGCCGCAGATACTGTCCGTGCAGCCGACACTCGCGCGCCTCACTGCTGACTCTCCGGCTCAACAGCGTCTATCGCAGCAGCAGGCTCTGATTCGCATGCTGGAGGGCTCGAAAGCGATTCGCGATTTTCCGTCAGACTTCAGCGAGTTGCCTGAAGATGAGCGCTCTTGGCTTGAGAACTTGAGCGTCTGCCTTGTTGTTCCGATCACCGGAACTCGTGACCGGCTGGTCGGAGTGCTGCTGCTGGGCTTGCGAATGTCGGACGAGCCGTATTCCACGACAGACAGGCGCTTGCTTGAAGGGATCGCCGCGCAGATCGGTCTCGTGTACGAGAATCAGCACCTGCGAGAACGCGTGCGAATGGACGCCGACGTTCGGCGCGATGTGCTTGGGCGGCTCGAGGAGCGCGGCGTCACCCTGCTCAAGGAATGCCCGAAGTGCTCGGTCTGCTACGACAGTACTACGGATCGTTGCGCAAATGACGGAGCAGAGTTAACGCTAACCCTGCCTATAGAACGAACGTTGGATGGGAAGTACCGACTTGAACGGGCGCTGGGACGCGGCGGCTACGGCGTCGTGTACGAAGCGTCTGACCTTAGGCTGCAGGCGCCGAGTGGCGGCGAAGGTGATGATGGGATCGTCTTTTGGCGATATCACGGCGCTCCGGCGATTCGAGCGCGAGGCGCGCGCCGCCGCGAAGATCGATCACCGGCACATAACGCGAGTGCATGACTACGGCGCCATCGGCTCAGGCGGCGCATACCTGATCATGGAACTTGTTGCCGGGCGCACCTGGCGAGAGGAACTCAAGCGCACCGGCGTGATTGCTTCCGCACGAGCTGCTGAGTTGTTCCGTCAACTCCTTGAAGGCCTCCAGTTCGCTCACAACATGGGTGTCGTTCATCGTGACCTAAAGCCGGAGAATGTAATGATCGTAGAAGCAGGTGGTGCCGACGAGCTAAAGATAATGGACTTCGGGTTAGCGAAAGTTGTCGGCAGTGGAGCGGAAGTCACCGAGTCGCTGACGGAGGCCGGCGCGGTCATGGGCACATTCGGCTACATAGCGCCCGAGGTCTTCACCGGCGGTACTGTTGATGAGCGGGCGGACATCTTCGCTATCGGAGTAATGACCGTCGAGACGCTCGTTGGCGAACGTCCCTTTGGCGGTCAGACGCCGCACGAGGTACTCACGACGCTGCTGAACAGCGAGTACCATTTGCCTGGAACGTCGTTTGAGATTCGAGCGCTCGATGCGGTCGTGCAACGATGTCTGGCCAAGGATCCTCGAGATCGCTATGGATCGGCGAGCGAGGTCGCGAAGGAACTGGTCCCTGCCCTCGCGCGCTGCGCAGGCTTCGAAGCACGCGGTCTTGTCGCCGCCGCAGAAAAGCACGTCGACGGTATCAATGTCGATGACGAAGTAGACTCGATAGCCAGGACCGAAGTCGATCCTTAGCTTAGATTCCGTCGCCCACACAGTGTCGCCGAAGTTTCTGGACTCGCACCCTGGCGATTCGAGCATCCATTTTTCGTCGGGCACAAAGTCCTCAGCCTCTCCCTCCACGGCCGGATCAATGTAGATAATTCTGTAGCTGGTCAAATCCTCAAAGGACAATAAATTTCCACACCTTTCTACAGGGTGCTGTAACTCGTAGAATATAGAAGCTCAAAATTGCCTAAGAAAATCGGCGATTCTGATTTTTACCGGAATCGGACTTCTAAGCAGGGGGTCGCAGGTTCGAGTCCTGCCGGGCATACCCTTATTTTCAAGAATTTGTAGCCTCCTCAAATTCCCGATGGAAAGAGTGTCGAGCGGTGTATAGCGAATTCGAAGCGACACTCAATATCTCTCGTGCTCTAGTACCACCGCGAAGAGGCAGTTGGTTGATGCCACGTCGGTTCGGGTATAAGCTTTCTTAACGAATCGTTGACCAAACGAGCTCGCTTAAAAGCGCTTTGAGTCCTTGAAGTTTTAACTCCAGCATTTTCATGGAAGTTGATCGGCGAATGTCCGAAAGGATTTGATCTAGCGAGCGCGCGTGGCGGCTGTGACTCAACGATAAGGAGATCGGCCGTTGTTGGTGTTGTGGAGCAATCAACCTGGTCGCGTAACTCACGCCTGGACCTACTAGGGGTTACTGTGAACGATGGTTCTTCCCGCGAGCCGGTGATTCGTACACCTGACCAGCGTTTGCGCGTTTTTGTTAGTTCAACGCTTGGCGAGCTCGCCGATGAGCGAAGAGTGGTCTCACGTGCTATATCGACAATGCGGCTTACGCCAGTGATGTTCGAGTTGGGTGCGCGGCCTCACTCACCACAGGACCTCTATCGGGCTTACTTGGCCCAGAGCGATATCTTCATCGGCCTATATTGGCAAAGTTACGGATGGATTACTCCTGGTATGCAGATTTCAGGATTAGAGGAGGAATTCGAACTCTCGCGCTCCTTACCTCGCCTCCTGTATGTCAAGATGCCGGCACCTGACCGCGAGTCGCGCCTCACGGATCTTGTGAACCGCATCAAGCAAGAAGCCTCGTATCGGAAGTTCAACACGCTTGGTGAACTGAGTCGACTGGTGCGCGACGACCTCGCGACGCTGCTGAGCGAGCGGTTCGCCACCCAGCGCCCCGTAACCGAGGCCACGGAGTCAGGTTCACCGCCGACGTCAGTCTCCCGTGACCCCCGCTCGTTGCCACTGGACACCACATCCCTGATTGGGCGTGCTCAGGTTATCGACGAAGTGGCTGGATTGATTGATCGGCCCGATGTGCGACTTCTTACTCTGTTTGGGCCTGGCGGTATTGGCAAAACCCGTTTGGCCGCCGCCGTTGGCGAGCGAGTGCGTAAACGCTTCGGCTCAGGCATCGTGTTCGTACCACTCGCGGCAGTCAGTCAGCCCACGCTAGTCCTTGCCAGCATAGCTCGCGCTGTGGGGACAAACCTGGTCGGGATGGGCTTGGCACTCGAAGGCTTGGTCGAACGATTCGTCGATGGCAGGTGGTTGCTCATTCTTGACAACCTGGAGCAGGTGGTGGACGCCGCTGGTGACTTGGACCAATTACTGGCACGCTGCTCCGGTCTCTCGATTCTTGTCACCAGCACAATAGTGCTGCGTCTGCGCGCCGAGCGAGCATACCGCGTGCCGCCACTTCCGTTACCTGATCCCACAAAGTTATCGGTCCAGGAACTCCAGTCGCAACCGGCGGTGGAGCTCTTTATGGATCGTGCCCGAGCGGTGCGTCACGACTTCGTCCTCACCAATGACAACGCTTCGGCCGTGGTGGAAATCTGCCGCCGACTGGAAGGCCTGCCATTGGCGATCGAACTGGCGGCTGCCCGCGTTCGACTGCTTGATCCCGACACGTTGTTGCGCCGTTTGGAAAGGTCACTTGATGCTCTAGGCACAGGCACAGTGGACATGCCAGAGCGCCAACGTACCCTGCGAGCCACGGTTCAGTGGAGCGTTGAAATGCTCGACGATGCAGAGAGATCGTTGCTGGAAATCGTTGCCGTGTTCGTCGACGGCTGGACCATTGACGCCGCCGCTGATGTGGCATCCCTGGGTGAAGACCTTACGCTCGAACTATCCGAGACGCTGGCCAGTCATAGCCTGCTCCACGCCGACGACACGGAACTCGGCACCAGAACGAGGATGCTCGAGACCATACGCGCGTTCGTGGCCGAACGACTGGCGGCGCGACCCGACATCGCAGAGATCCAGCGACGACATGCCGACTACTATCGGGTGTTAGCTGAGCAGGCTGACCGACCCTTGCGTAGCATCGGCAACACCGAGTGGCTGGAGCGGCTTGAGACGGAGGCTGAGAACCTGTCCGCCGCGATCCGGTGGTATCTTGCCAACGATCCTGCGCCGCTTCCCCACTTGTTCCGGGTCCTATGGCAGTTCTGGGAGCTACGGGATCACCTGAGCGAGGCACGCGTTTGGGTCGAACAGCTCCTAACAGCCACCAGCTCGCTGAACTCTCAGACCACGGCCGAATTGCAGTGGACTGCGGCAGTGACAGCGCTTGAAGTGGGCGACGACATCGCGGCCCTGGCAGCGCGCGATCGACTTCAGCCGCTGCTGCCGGTTATCAAGGATCCCTTCATGCAGGCGCTTTCTCAGCTGGCGATGGCGTGGACCTACCCAATCAGTGGAGACTTCGACGCTGCCTTACGGGGCGCGTTAGCTTCCCTGGACCACTTTCGCGGCCAGGACGAGCAATACTGGAAGGCTGTGGCTTTCCTCACCGCCAGCTACCTGGAGTCAGCCATTGGTCGGTGCAATGAGGCCCTGAGTCATCTTCACGAGGCACGTGATCTGTCAGAGCAGTTCGACTATACCTGGCTGGTTTCCTGGACCCGAGTACAACTGGGGACCATGTCGGTTGACAGGCCAGATGAGGCCCGTGCGTTGTTGAGCGAAGGGCTCGATCTAAGCCTCGCATCGCACAGCACCCGCAACCTGTCGCTTTGCCTGGACGGTTTTGCCCGCTTGGCGTTAGTGGAAGGTGACCCGCAGCGCACCGCGCTCTTGTCGGGTGCGGCCGAGGGCCTACGGCAACGGGTTGGCCTCAAACTATGGCCCATGATGCGGCAATCAGAGGCCGACCTTGTGGCGCGCGGACGCGAAGCCTTAGGAGCGAAGCGTTTCAACGAGGTATTCGCGGCCGGCGCGCGGCTGAACCAACAGGAGGCGCTAGCAGTGGTCAACGACCACGGCGGTGACCGAGAACATCCAACTAACTCGTGAACGACTAAGGTTGCGAGAGACCTAATCGTGATCGCCAAAAAGCGCTCTTGGAGATCTTTATCTCGGTTGTCCATCAAACCGTGCAAAATTCGGATTTGATAAAAGTCCAAAAAGGAGGAATGCTGATGTCTACAGTCAACCCGAGGTCACCAGATTTAGGTGCGCTTTTCGATGGGCACATTGCCAGGGAGTTTGAGGATCGCGATGTCGACGCAACCATGGAAACTATGATCTCCGAGCCCTATGTGTACTCTGTTCCAACAATGGCAGGTGGCTTTGGCGGCCAGGACGTCCGCCGATTTTACACCGATCAATTCATAAACCAGATTCCCGAAGACGCGAAGGTAGTGCCTATTTCCCGCACGATCGGCAAAGACCAGGTGGTAGACGAATTAATCGTCAGTTTTACTCACGACACCCAATGGGAATACATACTGCCGGGAGTCCCGCCGACGGGTAAGCGAGTCGAGATTCCAACCATCGTGGTAATGAAATTTGAGGACGGGAAAATTGCGCACGAGCATGTTTGGTGGGACCAGGCATCGGTGCTCGTGCAAGTGGGTCTGTTGGACCCGGGCAACCTGCCAGTGTCAGGCGTCGAGCAATCACGCAGACTCCTGCGGACCGCACAAGGACACGGCGATCAATCAACAGCCGGCACAATCGGAGTACGGTAGAAAGGCCAAGTATGACAACAGAAAACCATCGCAGGGGCTGACGAACCGAGGGTTTTTGCAAATTGACCGTTTACCTCACAACACGAAAATATTCTCGGTGCCATGTCATTGGCGACGCGCTGTGAGATCACTCTAGTTGCCGCAGTCGCCATGGCTGACAATATACGTCACCCGATTCACTGTAGATAATTTTGTAGATGTCAAATCCTCAAAGGTCAATAACTTTCAACGTGCTTCTACAGGCTGCTCATAACCATAGAATCTAAAAGCTAAAAAAGCATCGTAAAAGGGCACTCTTGAGCTTATGGGGGATCTGCCTAATAAGCAGGGGGTCGCAGGTTCGAGTCCTGCCGGCGTACCTTCGTTTTCAGTAGTTTCCAGCCTCTTCTAAGGATCGCGAAAAGCCCACTGTAGATAACTTGTAGACATTGAGTCCTCCATTATTTTCCAAGGTGTATCTTTCACGAGAATTCGCTGCGTATTTGCGTAAGCGATAAAAGAATCATCTTTTCATGAAACTTAAATGCTGCACACAGCTAAGTCGGTAGCCAAAAAGTTTTGCAACTCGCAATTCTTTGAATCAGACTTGTGCGGCAGCATCGCCGGGTCACCGCTTATAAACGAGGTGAGGGTGTAGTGGAAATACTTGTGCAAGATCTGCGCTACGGTGGCAAAGCTCTGTTGAAGACGCCGCTCTTTACCGCCCTGGCAATCGCGATCGTTGCGTTGGGCATCGGCTTGAACACGGCGATTTTCAGTGTCGTCAATGGTGTCTTGCTTCGCCCGCTTCCGTACCAAGACCCAGGCCGGCTCGTAAGCCTTTTTGAAGAATCGGAGAACGGCGAATTGAATGGCGTTTCTTTGCCGAATTTTCTTGATTGGCGGGATCAGAACCAAGTCTTCGAGCAAATGGCCGCCTATCGCTGGCAAGCCTTTAACCTTACCAGTGTTGAAGACCCACAGCTTCTCGACGGCTGGTATGTTTCCTCCAATTTCTTCCCTCTGCTTGGCGTAAATCCGATCCTCGGCGGGACCTTTTTACCGGAAGAAGATAAGGCCCATGGTACGCCTGTCGTTCTCTTGAGTTATCGGCTGTGGCAGCGCCAGTTCGCCGGCGACCCTAATCTGATCGGGCAAACGATCACCATTAATGCTCAAGACTACACGGTTATCGGAATCATCCCTCGTGATTTCAGACTCTACGGGCCAACCGGCGATGGCCCGATGCGTCCCATCGATCTGTGGATGCCTGTGAGCCTTTGGACGTATGACATGAACTACCGGGGATTTCCTAGCGCCAGCGTGATAGCGCGCCTCAAAGCGGGAGTCACCCTTGAGCAAGCGCGAGCCAACATGGCGGCCATCGCCCGTCAGCTCGAACAGCAATACCCCAAGACCAATACCGGCATCGGAGTCAGAATGGTCTCCTTTTATGAAGCAGTGGTCAAAGATACGCGCCCGGCCCTGCTGGTGCTCCTCGGTGCCGTAGGCTTTGTCTTGTTGCTTGCCTGCGCCAACGTCACTAACCTGTTGCTGGCCCGAGCAACCACCAGACACCGGGAGGTGGCAATCCGCACGGCGTTAGGCGCGAGTCGGTTGCGAATCATTCGCCAACTCCTAACGGAAAGCGTGTTATTAGCTATGACGGGCGGCGTATTCGGGTTGCTATTGGCTTTCTGGGGCGTCCATTTTTTAATCGGCATCTTGCCCAAGAATATGCCGCGTATTGAAGAAGTCGGTGTTGATGCCCGGGTGCTCGGCTTTACGTTGTTTTGTTCAGTCCTGACCGGCGTAGGATTTGGCATCGCGCCGTCCTTACAGTCTTCCAAGCTAAATTTGGCGGTAGCCCTGAAAGAAGGAGCGAGGAACGTGACGCCGTGTAAAGGGCTCAGTCGCTTGCGTAGCGTTCTAGTGGCAACTGAGGTTGCAGTGTCCGTCGTGCTGCTGGTCGGCGCAGGATTGATGATCAAGAGCTTCTTACGTCTGCGCGCAACTGATCTCGGCTTCAATGCGAAGAATGTGTTGATGATGAACTTTTCGCTGCCGATTACCCAATATGGCACTCACGCTCAGCGCAGCGCCTTCTATCAGCAGATGTTGAGCCGGATCGAAGTGCTGCCCGGCGTCCAGGCCGCTGGCGCTGCTTCTCCTCCGGCGCTGCCCGGCGGGGGGTTGGAAACGCCCATAGTCGTCGAAGGGCGACAGCACACATCTACGGAGGACGCATCAACAGAGTATTCGCTGATCAGCTACGATTACTTTCGTGTTTTGGGCATCCCTCTTCTCAAGGGACGGTATTTCACTGTGCGTGATGCGGAAGAGGCTCCCCTGGTTGCCATAATCGATGACAACCTGGAGCACCAACTATTCACGCACGAAGAAGACCCTATCGGCAAAAGACTCAAACTCCTCGACCTTACCGATATGCATACGCCGGTATCGGCTACGATTGTGGGCGTGGTCAGACACGTGAACGATTACCAGATTAATGCCGATTCAAAGACTCTGATGTATGTGCCATTCGTGCAGGCCCCGATGTATAAATTCACCCTTGTGGTGCGCACCGGCTCCAACCCGTTAAATCTGGCTGATGCGGTGCGGCGGGAAGTATTGCAAGTCGACCGCGGCCAGCCGGCCTACAACATTAGAACAATGGAGCAAGAGGCCGATCAATTGGTGGCTCCCGAGCGTTTGTACATGCGGTTGTTCTGCTTCCTGGGCGTTGCCGCGCTACTATTGGCCGGCGCCGGGATTTACGCGGTGATCGCCTATTCCGATTCACAACGCACGCATGAGATCGGGATTCGGATGGCCCTGGGCGCTCAAAGAATTGACGTGTTACGTCTGATCATAAGGCAAGGTATGTCGCCTACAGTCGTTGGGCTGGTGATAGGGTTGGGGCTGGCCTTCGGCTTGACGCGCGTCTTGTCAAGCTTGCTGCACAAGGTCAGCCCGACTGACCTCTTTACGCACGTAAGTATTCCGCTACTGCTGACCGCGGTTGCCTTTCTCGCTTGCTATGTTCCTGCGCGGAAAGCGATCAAAGTTGATCCTATGGTTGCATTACGAGATGAATAGCGAGATGAGGTTTCATTTTGTCAAACGCAACTGCCTGGTTCGCGACGAACGCCATGACGCTCCAGCGGTTATGGAGCCCTTTCGGAGAAGTCCAGCAACACCTTTTGCTGTCCAGCCTCACCATCGGCCAGGCGTACTGCTTCTTGAAAGTCCTTAAATGAATAACGCACAGTCGCTGGCGCCGTAAGTGCTCCGTTCGACAGCATGGTGAGGAGATCGCTCGTCGCTGCCCGCACTTCGGCGAGCGGCCGGGAACTCACCCAACGCGGAAGCCACCACCCGCGAACCGTCGCTGTCGAATAAATCAAACGTGGAGCGAAGAGCGGCATCGTGAATTTTGCGGGGTCCGTCTGCCGATGACTGGAAAGGGCTCCATAAACAAGCATGGTTCCAGCGGGAGCAAGATTGCGGGCGATCTCAGCGCCAAGTTCTCCGGCAACGCAGTCAATGGCTCGTTCAACGCCCTTGCCCGCGGTCAATTCCTGCAGGCGTGCGCTGAGATCCTCGTCGTCTGTGCAGACTACCTCATTGCCTCCGAGGTTGCGTATGATCGTTTCCTGCTCGCTCCGCCGGATGACGTTGATTGTCTTGAATCGATACTGCTGCGCCAATTGAAGCACCAACTTCCCGACGGTGGATGCAGCTGCTGTTTGTAGGAGCCAGTCGCCCTCCTTGAGTTTATGACTTGATTTCGTCAATGCCCATGCGGTCAAAGGATTAATGCAGGAAGTGGCGGCGGCCGGATCGTCCAGGCCGTCTGGAACGGGCACGAGTCTGTCCACTGGACAGATGATCTGTTCGCGCCAGGTTTGCCACGTGCCGACGAAAATTACGCGAGTTCCAACAGTCGGAGCTTGCACGTCCGGACCTACAGCCTCGACAATCCCCACGCCTTCAATGCCCGGGCTGGCTGGCAATTCCGGCTGATAGCCATAGCGCCCGCGCACCATGTGCAGATCCGATGGGTGGATCGGGCTCAGGACCACTCGGACGAGCGCTTCGCCAGGAGCCAAGGGCGGAGTAAGGATCTCTGCCAGTTTCAATACGCCACTCGGTTCACCGGTCTCGCGAAAGATCAGTGCTTTCATCAATACCTCCCAGGTCTTTAGGCGACGGCTGATTCCGGCCGGATATTCTAAGCCTTCCGGAACAAGAAGCGGAGCGGGTGATGGAGGAGAACATCTCCGTCGAAGCTGAGACATGGTGCACGAATTCACTGAACTTCGCTACTCTTTCTTCGCGGCCGTCTCGAGTCCTGCCGGGCGTATCTTTATTGTTAAATCGGTGAAAAAATGGTTACCTGTTTTCGGACATTTCTGTGAGGTGACTGCTGCTGATGGCTCTGATATGATTCAAGGGCCCATCGCCTTCTCCCCCCACTAGTAGCCTGATAGAGGACTCAAATGAAAACCAGTTTGAGATTGATCGCGTGCGCGATCATGCTTTTCGTAGCGCTGATAATGCCGAGCCTGGCACAACAAAAGGGACCCCATGAACCCGAGTTTCGGACCTTTTACGCTGCTTTCGTGAAAGCCGTTCAGGCAAACGACAGGGAGAAGATCGCCGACATGATTGCCTACCCGGTGTCGTCGTGGTCGATCGCGACAAAGAGAGATCTTCAGGAAGTCTCAATCAAGGACAAGGCAGATTTCCTCGCGAGGTTCGATGTGCTCTTCACGAATTACATGCGGCTGCATCTGCCAAAAGCAAAGGTGCAGTCGACGCCTGACTTATGGTTTACATCTTGGAGAGACGGACACTCCGAGTACGCTTTCGAGTTCAAATACGTGGAAGGAACCGGCTTTAAGATAACCACATACGACGTCGGCGCGTATTAAGTGCCGACTGCGGATGATGATTTCAGCTCAGCTTGATTTGAGTAAGCCGGCGATCGAGACTGTATAATGCCGGGGGCTCGAGACTGTATGATGCTCGGGGCTCGAACGTGGAATTACCTGCTTGGAATTTGCGGCTGCTTGATTTCTACCTAAGAACTGCCTTCTAAGCCGCGGTCGCAGATTCCTGTCGGGTGTATCTTTATTCTTAAGCCTTTACAGCCTCTCTCTTCTGACCGAGAATCCACTGCAGATCATTTTGTAGATGGCCAAATCCTCGGCGATTTATCGCGAAGATCACCTTGCTCATTAATCTTCTTGATCAATCAACAGGAAAATAAAACCTGGATAATCGGGTTTATTTTGAACCCTGGTGAAGCGGTCGATTTTCTTGACCGATGGTTGCTATGAGTCCTATGTCCACGTTATGATCCACACCGGTCCAAGTCAGTATTCATGCCAACAAACAGTCTTCGCGAACGGATAGCCGTTTTGAAAGAACTCGATAGAAGCATGCTAAGCACGAGTCGTCCGCGACTAATTTCGCGGTGGTGTACGCTGCCTCGGGGAGAAGGACGTGTTCAGCTGGCTAGAAACATATTTCCGGGCACGGAGCCCGGTGTTGATCTACGTTACGTATCATTCCGCATTACGATACCGTTGGTTTAGACAAACGGTACGCAGACCTGCTGCGACGGTCGGACTTCAGCGGTGATCTGAATTCTCCGATCCTGGCTATTACCTCTTTGCCCCCGTACGCAGATACTGCAAGCCCCTTGAAAGCTCAGATCCGGGGGCTGTAAAAGTTAAACGCGTTGTGAGAGTCTCAGAGTCAAAGGCGCTTCTTAGCAGGACATCGCGAGCACGATCTGTAACTAGAAGTACATAAATGACGTTTGCCATCGGCACATGGGTCGGTCCCTACGAGATCCTCTCGCCGCTAGGTGCGGGCGGGATGGGAGAAGTCTATCGGGGGCGTGACACTCGATTGAACCGCGAGGTCGCAATCAAAGTCCTTCCAGCATCGTTCTCCAATGACGCTGACAGGTTTACCAGATTCGAGCAGGAGGGCCGCGCCACGTCTGCGCTCAATCATCCGAATATCCTCACGGTTCATGATTTCGGCACACACGACGGCTCGCCTTACCTTGTCGCTGAACTGCTCGAAGGCGAAAATCTGCGCGCGCAGTTGAACGAGGGAGCGATTGCGTACCGCAAGGCGATCGATTACGCGCAACAGATCGCAAGCGGACTCGCGGCAGCCCACGCCAAAAACATCGTTCATCGCGATCTCAAACCGGAGAACATCTTTATCGTAGCTGATGGGCGCGTGAAGATACTCGACTTCGGATTGGCGAAGCTGAGACCGCAGCGCGTCGAATCGGCAGATTCAGGTGTTGCCACGCAGAAGGCTATCACCGATCCGAACACAGTGATGGGCACTGTGGGCTATATGTCACCCGAGCAAGTTCGCGGACAAGCTGCAGATCATCGTTCTGACCTATTCTCGTTCGGGGTGATCTTGTCCGAAATGCTGAGCGGGCGGCGCGCGTTCACAGGAGACTCTGCAGTTGAGGTGATGAACGCGATATTGAAAGAAGAGCCGCAGGACTTAGCAGAAACGAACGTGAAGGTCAGTCCGGCACTGGATAGGATCGTGCGGCGGTGTTTGGAGAAGAAGCCCGAGCAGCGATTTCAGTCGACGAGCGATTTATGCTTTGCGATCGAGGCGTTGTCGATGCCCTCAGGTTCCAGACTAGACACGGCGGCGGCGTTGCCCGTGGTGACCGAGCGAACCCCCGCGGCGCGATTGTTCGGCAACGAGCGGCTCGCCTGGATAGTCGCGGGCATTACGGTGCTCGCGTTGCTGGCATCCTTGCCCTTCACAATTCAACATCTCCGGCGCGCTCCGGTCGAGGCGCGTGCCATGCGCTTTACCATCCCGCTGCCGGAGAAGGTGATATTAGGGGGACTTGCGCCGTTCTGGCAGGTGTCCGTGTCGCCCGACGGCCGCTATCTGGCGTTTGTGGCCGCCTCTGAAGGCAGGACGAAGCTCTGGGTGCGCTCGCTCGATTCCGTCGTCGCGCAGCCGCTTGCCGGCACGGAAGGCGCCTTTCCACAGAGCCCGCCCTTTTGGTCGCCGGATAGTCGCTCAATCGGCTTCTTCGCCGGGGGCAATCTCAGAAGGGTCGAGGTCACAGGCGGGTCTCCGCAAACGATCTGTCAGGCGTCACAAGGCCGGGGTGGCACCTGGAACCGCGACGGGGTGATCGTCTTTGCGAATATTGAGAGCAGCACGCTCTATCACGTCTCGGCCGCGGGCGGCGTACCCACGCCCATGACCGCGCTCGACCCCTCGGGTCAGGAGGATACTCACCGCGCGCCCTCCTTCTTACCTGATGGCCGCCACTTCCTCTATTTCGTGCGGAGCGCGCAACCGGAGCGCGAGGGGATTTATGTCGGCTCGCTCGATCAGAAAGAGAGCAAACTCCTGGTTCGCTCCGAAACGGGCGCACTCTACGCCCCACCCGGCTACCTGCTCTTCGTGCGCGAGGAGACACTCTATACCCAGCCATTCGACGCCGACCGCTTGCAAGTCACCGGCGATCCGTTGCCCGTCGCCGGGCAGATGAGGCACTCGATCAACAGGCTTGCGGAATTCTCCGTCTCAGACAACGGCGTGCTGGTCTACGGGCACGGCGGCGGCGCGGCGAGCGGCCAACTCACCTGGTTTGACCGGGGAGGCAAGCAGCTCGAAGCGTCGGGCGCGCCGGGCACTTACTATCACCTTGAGCTCTCGCCGGACGAAAAACGGGTCGCGGTGGAGGTGATTGAGCCGCAGACGGGGGTGGGCGACATCTGGGTGTTTGACTTGTCGCGCGGCTCCCGCTCGCGCCTCACCTCCGATCCGGAGTGGGATTACAATCCACTCTGGTCGCCGGACGGGGGCCGCGTCGCTTTCGCGTCAAGCCGCGTGGCCGCGCGCGGGATTTATCAAAAGCTGGCGAGCGGCGCCGGCAGCGACGAGTTGCTGTTCAAGGTCTACCCCGTATTCCCCACTGACTGGTCAAGGGACGGACGCTTCATCGTCTATCAAACCTCCGATCCAAAGACCAGGGCGGATTTGTGGGTCTTACGACTGTCGGGCGAGAGGCAGCCGCGCCCATTTCTCCAGACAGAGTTCAGCGAAACGCAAGGGCGGCTCTCGCCCGACGGGCGGTGGATGGCCTATACCTCGAACGAATCAGGAAACCCTGAAGTCTACGTCCAGAGCTTCCCAGCTTCCGGCGCCAAGTCGCAGGTTTCGACCGCGGGCGGGGCGCAGCCGCGATGGCGGGCCGATGGCAAAGAGCTCTTCTACCTCGCGGCCGATCGCCGACTGATGTCGGTGGAGGTGAAATGGGGCGCGGGCTTCGAAGCTGGCGTTCCCAAGGCCCTCTTTGAGGCGCCCATCCCGGCGGATCAACTCACCCGCTATCACTACGCGGTGACGGCCGACGGACAGCGTTTCCTCATCATCAAGTCGGTGGGCGAGGTCTCCGCTCAGCCACTCACGGTGGTAGTCAACTGGACGGCGGATTTGAAACGATGAGTCTTGCGACGGGCACACGCTTCGGGCCTTACGAAATCATCTCGCCCCTCGGTGCGGGCGGAATGGGAGAAGTCTATCGCGCGCGAGATACTCGTCTCGGTCGAGAGGTCGCTGTAAAAGTACTCCCTTCTTCTTTCTCCGACGATGAGCAGCGGCTGCATCGCTTCGAGCAAGAAGCCTGCGCAACGGGCGCGCTGAATCATCCGAATATCCTCGCAATTCATGACGTCGGCAAACATGACGGCTCCTCCTACGTCGTCTCTGAACCCCTGGAAGGCGAGACGCTGCGTGAGCGAATGGCTGGCACCGCTCTACCGCAACGCAAAGCGATCGAATACTCTCTGCAGATCGCGCGCGGTCTGGCAGCCGCGCACGAGAAAGGAATTGTTCACCGCGATCTGAAACCGGATAACATCTTCATTACCAAAGATGGGCGGGTGAAGATTCTGGATTTCGGATTGGCAAAGCTGACGGAGCCGGCCGTCGGACAATCGAAAACAGATCTTCCGACCAGACGCATCGATACCGATCCTGGCATGGTGCTGGGCACAGTTGGCTACATGTCGCCGGAGCAAGTGCGCGGTCGTCCGGTAGATCATCGCGCGGACATCTTCTCGTTCGGAGCGATCCTCTACGAGATGCTCACCGGCAAGCGAGCGTTTCACGGTGAATCAGCAGCCGAGACAATGAGCGCGATCTTGAGAGAAGATCCACCAGATCTTTCAGAGAGCAACAAGAACGTGTCGCCCGCGCTTGAGCGCGTAGTTGGGCATTGTTTGGAAAAGAATCCCGAAGAGCGATTCCATTCGGCGAGAGATCTGGCGTTCGCTATTGAAGCTCTATCAGGATCGACTCCGACGTCGACTCAGACCGCGGCAACGCCCACGCTCGGGCCTCGATGGATCAAGCGAAGGGAGTTGATCGCCTGGATCGCGGCGGCCATTTTTCTTCTTGCGCTCCTTGCTGTGCTGCCCATCGTTATTGTTCATCTGCGGCGTGCACCGTCGGAGACGACCGCTGCCGCTACCCGCTTCCTCATCTACCCGCCGGAGAAGGCAACCTTCAGCGGCCCTTTCACTGTCTCGCCGGACGGAAGGCGCGTGGCTCTGCGCTGCACCTCCGAAGGCAAGACTCTGCTGTGGGTGCGCGCGCTCAACTCGCTGACGGCGCAGCCGCTCGCCGGGACGGAAGATGCCACCCTTCCCTTCTGGTCACCCGACAGCCGCTTCATAGGTTTTTTCTCGGGCGGCAAGCTCAAAAAGATAGAGGCCACTGGCGGGCCGGCGCAGCCGCTGTGTGACGCGCCTCAGGGGTCGTCGGGAGGCGCGTGGAACGCGGAGGGCGTGATCATTTTTCACCCGAGATTCTCGGACGCACTTTATCGTGTGTCGGCGGCGGGCGGCGCGCCGGCACCGCTGACCACGCTAGACGCATCACGTAAAGAGGTTGCGCACGTCTACCCTCAATTCTTACCCGACGGTCGCCGCTTCATCTACCTTGCCATCAGCGCGCAGCGCGAGAACAGCGGAATCTTCGTCGGCTCGCTCGACTCGAAGGAGACGAAGCTGCTGGTGAACGCATACCAGGCCGCGGCTTACGCGCGGCCCGGCTACCTGCTGTTTATGCGCGAGCGGACGCTGATGGCGCAGAGCTTCGATGCCGACAGGCTCGAGCTCAGGGGCGAGCCGTTCCCCGTCGCCGAACAGGTCGATCTTCCAATGACATCCGAACCGCGCTATGCATACTTCTCCGTCTCGGAAACGGGCGTGCTGGTCTATCGGAGGGGGAGCAGCAGAAACTTTCAACTCACCTGGTTTGACCGCAGCGGCAAACAGCTCGGGACGGTCGGGCCGCCTGGCGATTACGTCAACCATTCGAT